>JAJZDW010000015.1 GCA_021851405.1 Pseudomonadota bacterium | reverse complement strand
GACACACAACACCGCGCGCTGCAGCTGCTGCAGCAAATCACCGTGTAGCCACTCAGCCCACAGCCTGCAATGCGTCAACTACCTGAGCAGCAACGGATTTTCTCGCGCGCCGAGGGATAACTCCAGGTTAGCCCCGACCGGGTTCGTGTTCTCGGTGGTAGCGATGAATCGTCCAGAGGTCACTTTCCATCAGGGAGTCCTTGCCCCATCGGACTAGGACGTCACGACGACGCACGGCCGAGGAGGTCTGGACCAGGCGGGCGCGAGCGCGCGCGGCGAACATGACTCCGGTGAATACTGCCGGCTCGCCAAGGGCGCGCGGCGGGTGTGGCTGCAGGTGTCCTACACCCCGATCCTCGATGCCAACCCGCGGCTCCTCAAGGTGGTGAAGTGTGTCACCGACATCACCGAGCGCAGGCGTCTGACGCAACAGCTCGATGAGCTGGTCGGACGGATACGGCACGCAGTAGGCGAAGTGACGGTGAGTGCACGGGACAGCACCAACGGTAATGCCAGTCTGAGTCAGCCGGTCGAGGAGCAGGCGGCGAGCCTGGAGGAGATTGCCGGTTCCATGAAGGAAATGACGGAGGCCGTCCAGCGCAACTCGCCGTGCGCCGCCACGCGATACCGTCGAGCGCCCGGCGCGCCAGCGCGCAGCGGCTGGCGGCAGCGAGGAGTGGGTCGAGTTCCGATGTCCAACCGTCTGCAGCGGCAGACGATGATTTCGCCGCGCAGCCTCTGCGCCCGCAAGCGCGACCCGCCGCAGTCGCCTCATGCCGCGCCCGCGGCGGCGACGCTCGCACGCATCCTGATGCCCCTGCACTAGCCGAGTGCGCACGCGCTCCACCCTTGATCGCCGCTCAGTACCGATGCCCGTGTGGGCCCGCCGCGATGCTGAACGGCACGCGATTTTTGCACGCCGACGGACTGCCGCGGCGCAGACGCCGTGCCCGTTCGCATGGCGCACCCCACGCTGCGCTCGCAGCGCAACGCTTGAGGTGCTACCGTCGCGCCGGAGGTATCGACTACGTGAAACGTTTCTTCGTCGTGATTGAAATCTGGCTGCTGGTGATGCTGATCTGCGCTGCGCTCGCGCTGCTGTCGTTTGGGACCATTGATGTGCCGACGGCGCGGTATTTCTGGCTCTTCGGTCGCTTCCTGCATCCGCTCAACAAGCCACTCGGTGCGCCGGTGATCCTCGCGATCGAAGCGGCCATCAGCGTGATTCTGGTGCTGGCGCGCCTGGTGCGCGGCCATCTGTCACTGCTCCCCGAAACCGTCGCGGTGGCGTGCCTGACGTCCATCTGCGCCTACGCGGTCAACAGCCATGTGCTGAAGCCGCTGTTCGGGGTTCCAAACCCGTCTGCGGTGATGCACGGCGCGCACCATGCATTTCACTGGTGGAAGGGCTCCGCGATGAGCAGCTTTCCCTCCGGCCACATGGTCCTCGCCGGCTCGTTGGCCGGAGTTTTCATGCGCGTCTACCGCGTGAGCCGCTGGCCGCTCGCGGCGCTACTCACCCTGGCCGCGGTGCTGCTGGTGGTCGGCGATTGGCACTTCGTCAGCGACATCATCGGTGGGACGTTCCTCGGGATCTCCGCGGGGCTGCTGGCCGGGCAGGGCTGGGCGGTGCACAAGCAGCTGCCGAGCGCCGTCCGGTGAGGCGCGAGGGTGATCCAAGGGTTGATCGAACTGTCCAGCTTGGCTACAGTCCAACCAGGATGGCACGGTGAGCGGCGCGGCTGCGTCGCGCACGACCGACACTGATCCGGAGCAGGCAATGGATTTCGCGCGTATGCATTCTACGGCGCCGCGGCGCGCACGTGATCCAGCCCCCCGCACCCGTGCCGGACGGGCGTTTCGAGTGCCGACTCTGAAGCTTCCCGGGGATATGCTGACTTTCCTGCGCGCCGGACTGTGTGATCCGCGCCGCGTCGGCGCGGTGGCGCCCTCCGGGCGGGCGCTCGCTCGTCTGATCACTTCGGAAATCGGCGGGGCCAGCGGGCCGGTGATCGAGCTCGGCGCCGGCACGGGCGTGTTCACCCGGGCACTGCTCGATCGTGGCGTTCCGGAGCGCCAACTGGTCCTGGTCGAGGCGCATCCGCATTTTGCCCGGCTGCTGCAGAACCGGTTCCCCGCAGCCCGCGTGCTGGTGATGGGAGCGGGCGACCTGCGTCGCATCGATCCGTTCGAGGGGCGAACGGCCGGCTCGGTTGTGAGCGGCTTGCCGCTGCTGTCGATGCCGCGGAGCGAGATCATGCGTATTCTGCGCGGCTCATTCCTCCGCCTGCGCAGCGGTGGCGCTTTCTACCAGTTCACCTATGGACCGCGCTGTCCGGTACCGGGGGCTATTTTGAAGCGTCTCGGCCTGCGCGCGCAGCGTATCGGCTGGGTCGCGACCAATCTTCCGCCGGCGTTCGTGTATCGCATCGAGCGCACCCGCCGCCCCGCGGCACGCACCCGCTAGAGCTGATCGCGTCCCGCGCTGCACCGCTCAGTGCTCGTGGCGGTGATGAATATCAGGATAGTGCGGATGTGAGTGCGTCACCGGCTCATGGACGTGCTCGTGATCATGCGGCTCCTGCCCATCCCACTGGAAGTCGTGCTCGTGCTGATGGTGCGCGTCGTGGCGGTGACTGTGGATGTGCCGCTCGCCAGGGTGCGCGTGCTCATGTTCGTGGTGCTCGGTCAGGTGCAGCCAGACGCCAATACCCATCAGCAGTGCGGCGAGCAGCAGCGCAGGCGTCGGCATGTGCCGAAACAGAAGCAGTGAGAGCACGGCGCCGATGAACGGCGCAGTGGCGAAGTATGCGCCCGTGCGTGCCGTGCCGAGGCTGCGCAGCGCGAGTACGAACAACGTCAGGCTCACGCCGTAGCCGGCGAAGCCGAGTATCGCGGCGCCGCTGATCAGCGTCGGGGCCGGCCAACTGAGGCCCAGGTGGGCGGCGAGGCTGAGATTGACCGCGCCGGCACTGAGGCCCTTCAGTGCCGCAATGTGCAGCGGGTCGCCGCTCGAGACCTTCCGCGTCAGATTATTGTCGATCGCCCAGCACGCGCATGCCGCGGCGATCCACATCGCGCCGCCGCTCAGCTGAAGACGTGCCGGCCAGGCGAGCACCGTCCCGCCGAGCACGATCGCGATCATGCCGAGCAGGACGCGCCGATCGACATTCTCGCGAAAGACGCACCACGCCAGCAGTGCGGTGAATACCGCTTCGAGGTTCAGCAGCAAAGAGGCGCTTGCGGCCGGGATCTGCCGCAAACCACTCATGAGCAGTACCGGCGCGATGACTCCGCCGGCCAGGATCGCCAGGCCCAGCCACACCCACTCTTCGGCGCGCCAGCGGTGGGTGCGGCGCTGGCCGGGCCGCACCGCCGCGCGCAGCGCGATCCACACGGACAGTCCGACGCCGCTGCCGCCGTACAGCAGTCCCGCCAGCGTGAGCGGTGGGGTGTCCTGCAGCAGCATTTTGGCAAACGGCGTGCTGGCGCCGAACAGGACGGCCGCGAGCAGCGCGTAGCTGATGCCCCGCGCCGAGTCGCTCAGCGCCGCCGACGGATCTCGTCCCATGGGCAAAGTATAGCGGCGGGGAAGGCAAGACCACACGCACCGAGGCGATGTGTCGCACGCAGAGATCTCCCTGACGGGGCCTGTGGCCGGCAGCCCCGCAGAGGGCAGTGGGGGCCTTGCGCGCTCGGTGCTGTGGCACGATGCCGCCGAGGCGGCCGAATCGCGCACAGACGCGCGCACGGCGCGGAAGACGATCGTGCAGGTCCACGAGGAGAGCCGGCGGCGCTACGGCCGCCGGCATGTCACCCATGCACTGTATGCCCAGGGCTGGTGCGTCAACGCCAAGCGCGTACGGCGAGTGATGCGCGAGGAAGGCCTGCGAGGCGTGCGCAAAGGGCGATTCGCGCCGCGCGCGACCGACCGCGCCCATCCCACAGCGCTCCATCACCCCAAACGTCCTGCAGAGGCGCTTGAGCGTCGATACAGCCGTGCGAGCCGGGCGAGCGACATCCCCTACGTCGCTACTCGCGAGGGCTGGCGGTATCTGGCGGTCATCCTTGCCCTGCAGACCCGCCAGGGGCTCGGGCTACAGCCTCTCGGATCGTATGCCCGATGAGCGGGTGCTCAATGCGCTGCGCAATGCCTGCCTGCCATCTCGATCCACCACCGCTCGGCACGCTGTTTCACTCCGACCGCGGCAGTCAGTACGCCCGCGACGATTTCCGCGAGGCGCTCGGCGCGCTCGGCATGGTGGCCCGCATGAGTCGCAAGGGAAATTGCTCGGACAATGCAGTTTCGGAGAGCTTCTTCTCGACACTGCAGGCTGAGGAAGCGACGCAGCCGTAGGCCACAAAGCAGGAAGCTCACCGAGCGCTCGCACAGTACATCCACGGACTCTACAACCCGGTTCGTCTCCACTCATCACTCGGATACTTGTCGCCGAACGAGTATGTGCGCAGAATGCAACACGTCGATCAAACCCCGTCTAAGAGGTCCGCCGCGTAGGGACCACTTCAAAGCCTATCTCGCGTGCGCCTTGGCGCATCAGGCGTATCGCGCCGGGCTCTCCGCCTGGTACGTGCGCGCCCCGCGCCTGTTCGAGGAGTTCAGCCTCTGCCACGCCGACGGCACGTTCCGCAAGCGACTCGCCGCCATCGCCAAGATCAGCGTCGTCATCATCGATGACTTCGCGATCAGTCCGATCGGCCCTCGCGAGCGCAACGACCTGCTCGAGTTGCTCGATGATCGCGTCGGCTCCCGGGCATCGATCTTGACCAGTCAGCTACCGATCGAGCACTGGCATGAGTACCTGAACGAGCCCACCCTCGCCGATGCGATCATGGACCGCCTGATCCACTGCTCGCACAAGATCCACCTGCAGGGCAAGGAGTCGATGCGCGAGCGCGCCAGCAAGAAAACTGCGAAGGGCTGAGGTTGATGGCGAGGTCGCTCCCCGTCGACACGCCAGCGCAGGTCCTTCTGCCCGCCCTTCGGGCGGTCAGACTCCCCTACAGCTTTTCCGTGAAACGAGGAGCGAAGAGACGGACCAGAACGACGCTGCCGTTGACGGAACGTGACCGATCGGAGTAATAAGCCCCCGCAGCGCCGACCCCGCGGAATCACCGCTCACGTTCGGCCGGAACAGCCGGTCACAATCGCCGGTCATGCTCCGCAGATCATGCCCCGCACACGACCGAAGCGCACAATCGTAAGTATGGATCCTAATAACTGACGCACGATTAGGTTACCGGCCGCCCCATCAACGGTAAGTTCTGAAACACAGACACTTTGGCAGCGACTCCGTACATATTGATAACATATTTTATCAATATCATTGACGTGGTAGAATGCTCCGCAAGCCTCGCTACCGCTGCCCATTTTTATGAGACCCTCCGAAGCGCTCACCCTGCATCGTGTCGCTCTGCGGCAGCTCCTGAACCGCTACGGCTTCCGACAGCCGCGCGTGTTCGGCTCGGTGTTGACCCGGACGGATACCGATGAGAGCGACCTCGATGTGCTCGTCGAGCCAGTGCGCGGGACGACGCTCTTCACCCTGGCGGGTCTCGAGGACGAGGCTCGGCAACTGACAGGGGTGCGCGTTTCCGTGCTGACGCCGGGATTCCTGTCGCCCAAGTTCCGGGACCAGGTGTTGCAGCAGGCCCAGCCGCTGTGAGCCACCCGGAGCGAGTCGAGGATTACCTCGAGCACATCGCCGACGCGATCGAGCGAGCGATCCGCTACACCGGGAACCTGCGGGATCTCGCGGCCCTGGAGCAGGACGAGCAGGCCCAGGATGCCATTGTGCGGACGCTCACGGTGATCGGCGAGGCGGCGGTGAGGATTCACAAGGAAGCACCGCAATTCGTGGCCGAGTATCCCGAGCTGCCCTGGAGCCAGATGCGCGGCATTCGCAACAAAGTCGTCCACGATTACTTCGATGTGGCCTGGGACGTCGTCTGGGATACGGTCAAGCAGGACCTCCCCCCATTGCTCGATCAGGTCGAAACTCTGCTGCAAGCCACGAAGGGTGCCCCGGCGTCGAAGCGATGAGCCCGGCGCCCAGCAAACCACAGACGCTCGTTGCCGCGCAGAGTGCGGTGTCGATTCGCACGCTCACCGTCCCCGAATTCCACCAGCTCGCCCAGGTGCCACCGGCCACGGAGTGGTTCGCCAACCTCGACAACCCGAACACCCGCCGCGCCTACCGCAACGACCTCGAGGAGTTCATGACCTTCGTCGGGATCGCCTCGCCCGAGGAGCTGCGGCTCGTCGCCCGCGAGCACGTGCTCGCCTGGCGAACCGATCTCGAGCGCCGCGAACTCACCGGTGGCACGATCCGCCGCAAACTCGCCGCCCTTTCTTCGCTATTTGAATACCTTTCCGACGCGAACGCCGTGACGCACAATCCGGTGAAAGGCATCCGGCGGCCAAAAGTGCAGAGTTACGAGGGCAAAACACCTGCACTTGGCGCCGCCCAGGCTCGGCACCTCCTGAGGCTCCCAACCGGCGACGACCTGAAGAGCCGGCGCGATCGCGCCTTACTCTCCCTCCTGCTCTACCACGGCCTGCGGCGCGGGGAACTCTCACGCCTGACCGTGCAAGACATCCATCCCCGCCGCGGCGTACCGCACCTCAAGGTGCACGGCAAGGGTGGGAAGATACGCCACATCCCGCTGCACCCCGGCACGCAGAAGCTGCTGAGCGACTACCTGGAGGTCTCCGGCCATGCGCACGAGAAATCAGCCGCTCTCTTTCGCCCGACCCGCAACAACCGCACGGGCGCGCTCGACCGGACACTCTCCGGCGACGGAATCTACAAGCTGATCCGCGGTTACGCGAGCAAGCTCGGCGTCGCGATCGGTGTGCACGCCCTGCGTGCGACCGCCGCGACCAATGCGCTCGAGCACGAGGCCGACATCGCCAAAGTGCAGGAATGGCTCGGGCACGCGAACATCGCCACCACACGCCTCTACGACCGGCGCAAGAGCCGGCCGGAGGATTCCCCAACATTCAAGGTCAGCTATTAGAGCAGGTATCCGGGCAAGAGCCTCGCAACCGGGAGCCTCATGGCGAAAGCGCAGCGAATGCAGGATGAGCTCGTCAGCCACTCGACGGGCGGCGCGGCTACAAGGTGTTTTATAGAGAGGCGCACACGCTGATCGAGGAGATCAACGAGGCGAGCGAGCTGCGCGAGCTGAGAAAGTATCGCCCCCAGATGATGGCCGCCGAGCTCATGGTGCTCGATGACCTCTTCCTGAGGGAGCTCCCGCTGAATGCGGGCGAGAAACTCGCTGACGTGTTGATGAGTCGATACGAGAAGTTCTCCACGATCTTGACGTCGAATCGGCCGATCGAGGACTGGTCGAAGCTGCTCGGGGACGTCGTTGTCGTCGCGCCGCTGCTCGATCGCCTGATGCACCGAGGCAATCTGCTGAAGTTCGAGGGCAAGAGCTGGCGGCTGAAGGAAGCGGCCGAGCGGGTTGCCAGGCGGGCCGCCGCCGGGTAATCATCCCGGCATCTCGCCGCTGTCACGTGGGGGATTTTGACCTGGCCACGGGCGGGGGAGTTTGACGTGGCCGCCAGGGATCCGGCTGCGCACGCGCGAAGGGATGGCGATCGCCCGGGCCAAGGGGAAGCTGCGTGGCAAGCAGCCGAAGCTCTCGGTGAAGCAGCAGCAGGAGCTCAAGAAGATGCACGGGACGGGGAAGTACTCGATCAGCGACTTGGCGGAGCTCTTCTCCGTCTCGCGACCGACCGTCTACCGCACGCTTGCCCGTAGTGCCCGATGAGTCACGCGGCCGCGGTCATTCTCAGGCTGCCGCCTGGTCCCTCGGCCGACCGCCCCGCTTGCCATTCTCGCGCGAGGCCTTCGCTTTGGCGGCACTGCGCCGCTGTCCCCCGAGCTTGCCGATCTGCTGCATCCAGCGCCGTGAACCGAAGGCACCTTCGATGAGCCCGGGGACATAGAGATCGGCATCGAGCAGCGGCCAATGCAGTGCGAGCCCGTTTGGGCTCAGCGTGATTTTCGACACCTTCGAACGAGGCGCGCCAGCCAGCCCTTCGGCGAGAGCCACGGGGAAAGCGAATTCACAGCCGCCCTCGAGCTCGACCACGATAAGTCCCCGACGGGCGTCGAAGCGCGCCGCCCGTGCAACGGGTCCGCGCGCGAGGGTCGCCGCAGCCTGCACGTTGGCCGCTTTGAATTGCTCTTTAGTGATGACCATGGATTGCCCTCCACGCCGCACACAGGGTCGCGATGTGCGGCTCGAGCGATTGAGCCAGGCGATTGACCTGCCGCAGGGAGACGCCGTAGTTCTCACGCAAGGCGACCGGCCCTCACGGACAGTTCAGATTGAACACGGCCTGCTTTCGTCTTTCGTCCTTCCCACGCATGCACGTGAGCCGGTCGATGATCGTTCGTGTTGATCATGACCCGCACACGACCGAAGCGCAGAACCGCAGGCATGGAGTATAATATCCAAAGCGTGGTTGGGTTACAAACCGCTGGTCATGGGTAAGTTCTGAAACACCGTTCTGTCCCGCTCGAATCAAAGGCTTGCAGGTTTCATAAGTCGGTTTCACAATTGGCTTCGGCTTTCTCCCTCGGACGACGGCACTCCATGCGCAACGTGACCCGCCTGCCCCCTTCCGGGAAGAAGGTCCCTGTCGAGGCGGATATCCCGGCCAGCCAGCCCGATGAATTCGACCGCGCCATCACGGCGCTCGTCGCCGGCGAGCGGCCGCCGATGGATGCTCTGGCGCGCGAGGAAGGCGAGTGAGCGGCGCCGTATCTCCATCGCTTTCCGAGGCCGAGATCGAGCGCCTGACGGCGCTTCTCGCCGCGAACCGCAATCCAGATGCCTTCTCGCTCGAGGCGGTCGATGGCCTCTTCTGCGCGCTCATCGCGAGCCCCGCCCTCGTCATGCCGCACGAGTACCTGCCGGTGATCCTGGGCGGGACGCTCGAGGGCGGCAGGCTGCTCGGTGATCTCGCGGCGGTGCAGGAGATGATGGCGCTCTTGATGCGCTACTGGAATGCCATCGCGCAGGACTTCGAACACGAGACGTACCACATCGGCTACCGGGGCGAACCCGGCGAGGACGGTGTTCCAGGCCGGGCTTGGGCGCGAGGCTACCTGCACGGCATCCGTCTCGCCCCGCAGGGGTGGAGCCGCATCCTCCAGGATGAACGTGAGGAGCTGGTGCGCCGCATTCCGATCGTGGCCGGGGAGGTCGATCCCGCCGCGCCGAAGGAGCCGCTGACGGACGAACAGTCGCGTGCCATGTGGACGGACATGCTCGCCGGCGCGGCGCGTGCGTACCGGTATTTCACGGAGGATCGGGCGACGTACGCGCAGCAGGCGGCCGCGCGCCGCTCACAGCGCGCGCCCTACGAGCGTGCCGATCCCAAGGTCGGGCGCAACGATCCGTGTCCCTGCGGCAGCGGCAAGAAGTACAAGCGCTGCTGTGGAAGCTCGGACAGCCGCGGCGAAACGGTTCACTGAGCCGCATCGCAATGTCGCGTGCTCAGCGCAGAACGAAAAATACCGCTCAGTCCGTCCATTACTGATGATCAGAAGGGTCTCCACATGAAATCCCAGTACCGGAACCTCGCCTCCGCAGCGCTCGCGTTGGCTCTGCTGCCGGCGATCGCCAAAGCAACTCCACCGTCGACCCAGCTGCAGCCTGGCCTGTGGATGTTTCACTACACGTCCACCGTGCAGATGTTCGCCGGGGCGGCCCGGACCATCCACCAGACTGCCCGGGAATGCATCAAAGATACCAATCCGGCCAAGGTGCCGTTGATGGCGAAGCTGCCGCCCAATATCCACTGCACGGCGCCGGCGCTGCAGGTCATCGCCCAGGGATATCACGTGACGATGGCGTGCACGGCGAGTGAGCCCAATGGCATGGTGACGCATTTGGCTGAGGATTTCGTGATTACGCCGGGCAACGATGGCAGCCAGATCAGCTTTGCCGGTACCGTGCACCAGCGGATCACGGGCGCACCGGTGTCCATTCCTGCCGCAACGGTGCATATCTCGGCTCAGGGTCACCGCATCGGCCTGTGCCTGGGGGCCAAGGGCTGACACGCGCATGATCAAGTCCTGGGTGGTCAATCTGCAGCACTTCCTGCTGCCGAACGGCACGGTGGCGTCCTTGCCGCCGCGCGCCCAGCGCCTCTTCGCCTTCTGGACGGAGATCGTCTCCCAGGCCACCCAGTACGACGATCCGACGACGTTGCACTGCCGGCGCCGGCCGGGCCGAAAGCCTTGCGGCACCCTGCTCACCCTCTTCTTCGACATCGACAACAACGATGTGCTCTGGTTCTGTCCTCGCTGCCATGACGAGGGACGCATCGCCGGGTGGGAAGGCACGTTCTGGGACAATGGAGACATCCCCGAGCATCCCTCGTGAGGTCCGTCATGGAACTCGACACCGACAAGATCGATCAGGCCGTGCTCGCGCTGCTGTCCCTCGGCCGGCACGAGGGGTACCGGGTCTGGAAGAGCTTCGACTGGGCGGCATCGCCGCTCGAGCGGGCGTTTGTCGATGTTCTTGACCGTCTTGCGGTTCGGCCCGAGTAATCGGCCATGTGCCGGATCGACATCACCGCGCACCGCCGCGAGACGCTCTCGCCATCGAATTACCGCGCCGCGAACTCGGGCAGGCTGCCATCAACGCCCGTGTACGCTTGCACCGTAGCGCAAAGAATGCCCACTTCCCGCCTCTGAACTCGAGATCCTCGCCATGTCATGGTGCCATGCCACCCTTGGGCCATGGCGCAATCACCCGTGATCACCGGCCTCCTCACGAAAAAAGGGCGGGGACGGAAAGCCGCCCCCGCCGCTTCGCATCACTCGGTCTGACGGATGAACTGAGCGATGTTCGCGTGCAGGTGCGCCAGGCCCTGCGGGCGAACATAGATCATGTGGCCGGTGTGGTAGAACCGGAATTCGACATTCTTCTGAAGATCAGGCTGCATCGGCAGCTGGCGCATCTGGTACATGGCGGCGTAGTACGGCGTCGCCAGGTCGAAGTACCCCGCATTGACCAGTACCTTCAGCCGCGGATCGAGTGTCATGGTCGTGGCCAGATCGGGCAACACATTCGGCGCGATCGGTGCCGGCGAGCTCGCCCCCGGGGGCGTGTGCGACCACTTCCAGTCGTTGCCCACGCTCGCGGAGAGAAACACGTAGCGGTGCCCGGCACCGAAATGCAGCGTGTCGCGCAGGTAGGCGTTCGCCGCCGACACGTAGGCCGAGCCGATGCCGGAGATCAGCGGATCGTACTCGGCGTACTCGGCGAGCGGATCGAGCGTCGGGCCGGAGAAGCGTGCATCGAGGCGGCCGGTGGTCTTGCCTTCGGCGCTGAGCAGTTCCTGCTCGAATTCCGGGCCCGTGACCCGCAGGTTCGCCTTGAGCAGGTAATCCTGCCCGAGCCCGGTGTATTCGGCCATCTGCGCCGCGATCGCGTGCTCCTCGGCCGCCGGTAGCGCCGAGCCGCGGTTCAGCGCCGCCAGGTACGGTCCCATCGCCCAGTGCTGTACCTGATCGAGCCAGGGGTGCAACCGTGCGGGCGGATTCACCAGGCGTTTGTGGTACCAGGCGACTGCCGCGTAGGTCGGCAGGGCGAGCGCATAGGGCAGATTCACGCCCGGATTCAGATTGGCCTGATCGATGCTGGTGTCGAAGTTCAGAATCGTCGACAACAACACGACACCATTGAGGTCGATGTTGTCGTTGTTTTCCAGCATGCCCGCGACCACCGCCGAGCGGGTGGTGCCGTAGCTCTCGCCAATCAGGTATTTCGGCGAGTTCCAGCGGTCATACTGCGACAGGAAGCGGGTGATGAACTGCGTGAAGGCCTGTCCGTCGGCATCGACTCCGTAGAACATCTTCGGCGTCCCGACGCCACCGTCGGCTTTGTCGATGATGCGGCTGAAGCCGGTCCCCATGGCATCGACGAACACCAGATCGCTGACGTCGAGCAGGCTGTACTGGTTGCTGACCAGCCGGTACGGTGCCGGCGGGGTATGCGCATGGCTGCGGGTGACCACGCGCACCGGCCCGAAGGCGCCGATGTGCAGCGGCGCGGAGCTGCCGCCGGGACCGCCGTTGTAGAGGAAGGCGATCGGCCGCCGGTCCGGGTGGGCGCCGTCCTTGAAGTACGCGACGTAGAACATCTCGCCGGTCGGCTTGCCGGCCTTGTCGCGCAGGATCAGCGTTCCGGCCTTGGCGGTGTAGCGAATGAGGTGGCCGCCGATCTTCACGCGGCCAGACGTGCTCACCGTGTGCGGCGTCGTCCAATACGTCTCGGGGTTCGGGCTGGCGGCCGGGGTGACCGGAGTCGGCTTGCCGTGCGCGAGCGCCGCGGGAGCGGCGCCGAGCAGCGCAGCGGTCAGGAGCAGTGCGCGATAGCGGGACATGAATGCCCTCGTCGTGGGTTGATGGCGGGGGCGAGGCGCCCGTCCAGTACGGCCGGCCGTGCGCCCCCTCGTGCCATCTATCGTAGCAAGTCGGCAGGGTTCGCGACGCTTGCACAGCGCGGCGTCGCGCCCGTCAGGCGGCTACGGCGCGGCGATGCGCGCCTGCAGGTCGTAAGTGTCCGCCGCGCAGATGTCGACCTCGGCCCACTCGCCGGGCGTGAGCTGTGCGCCATCCTCGATGCGCACGATTCCATCGATTTCCGGGGCCTCCGCGGCGCTGCGCGCGAGGGCACCGTGTTCGTCCACGGCATCCACCAGGACCCGCACCCGCTGGCCCACGCGCCGCTGCAGTCGCTCGGTACTGATCGCCGCGGCGCACTCCATGAAACGCTCGTAGCGCTCCTGCTGGACCTGCGGCGGCACGTGTCCCTCGATCGCATTGGCGCTCGCGCCTTCCACGGGCGAGTACTTGAAGCAGCCCACGCGATCGAGCTGAGCGGCCTTGAGCCACTGCAGCAGTTCCTCGAACTCCGCGTCGGTCTCGCCCGGGAATCCGACGATGAACGTGCTGCGCAGCGTCAACTCCGGGCACCCGCGCCGCCATTGCGTGATGCGCTCAAGCACGTTTTCGGCATGCGCCGGCCGCCGCATCCGCTTCAGCACGGTCGGGCTGCCGTGCTGGAACGGAATGTCCAGATACGGCAGCACCTGTCCGTCGGCCATCAATCCGATGACTTCGTCGACGTGGGGATACGGATAGACGTAGTGCAGCCGTACCCAGCTGCCGAGCGTGCCCAGGGCGCGCGCCAGATCCATGAAGCGCGATTCGTACTCGCGCCCGCGCCAGGTGGCGCCGCGGTAGCGGATATCCGCACCGTACGCGCTCGTGTCCTGCGAGATGACGAGCAGCTCCTTCACCCCGGCGTCGACCAGCCGCTGCGCTTCTGCGAGCACCTCGTCGATGCGGCGGCTCGCGAGCCGGCCGCGCAGCGCCGGGATGATGCAGAAGCTGCAGGAATTGTTGCAGCCCTCGGAGATCTTCAGATACGCGTAGTGGCGCGGCGTCAGCCGGATGCCCTGTGGCGGCACCAGATCGAGGAACGGATCGTGCGGTGGCGGCAGATGCTGGTGTACGGCCTCGAGCACCCCGGCGTAGTCGTGCGGACCGGTCACTTTGAGTACGTGCGGGTGGCGCTCGAGAATGCGCTCGGGGCGTGCCCCGAGGCAGCCGGTGACGATGACTCGACCGTTGTGTTCGAGCGCCTCCCCGATGGTCTGCAGCGACTCGTCGATTGCCGCATCAATGAAGCCGCAGGTGTTGACCACGACCAGGTCGGCCTGCTCGTAGCTCGGACTGATGCCGTAGCCCTCGGCGCGCAGCGTGGTGAGGATGCGCTCGGAGTCGACCAGCGCCTTCGGACAACCGAGGCTGACGAATCCGATGTTCGCGCTGCGGCGTGCGGCCGCCGGCCGGCGGTGGGGTGGGTTCATCTGGGCAGTGGTCTGAGTGGGACGCAGGGGGGGCGCAGAGGCTCTGGCGCGGCGCGCAGACTACCCGCGCGGGCGCCGCCGCGCAACCGACGGCCGCCGGCGGCCGTAGCGGACCGTGATCTCAGCCTCGGCAATGGCGGCGGCCCGCACCGCAGCGGCCACCGCCCCCGGCGGGGCGCCGGCGCCGACCGCGACGCGCGCTACGCGCAGGGCATACAGGTAGAAGTGGTAATGGTGGGGCGGGCCCGGAGGCGGACAGGGTCCGCCGTAGCCGCGGAAGCCGAAATCATTGCGGGTCTGCACGGCTCCCGAGGGTAGTCCGGTTGCCCCCGGGGTGCCCGCGCCCGCGCGCAGCGCGCGTACGGTGGCCGGGATGTCGATGACCAGCCAGTGCCACCAGCCTCCCGGGGCGTCCGAATCATAGACCAACACGGCGAGGCTGCGCGTGCCGGCCGGCTCATGATGCCAGGCGAGCGCGGGTGACTGATTGCGGCCGTGGCAACCGCGATCGTAGATGCGACTGCGGGGGACCCAGCCGCCGGCGGTGAGGTCGGGGCTCTCGAGGCTGAACCGTGTCGCCCTGGGTGCCCGCGCCGGCACGGCGAGCGCAACATGTGTCATCAGCAGCCACGCCAACCATCCGGCCAGCAGAGCCGGGGAACGGCCCGGTTCGGGCCGCGCACGCACACGCATCATCATCTCCACTGAGGCGCCGAGCGCCGCCGCGCAACAGTGTGCAGGCGCGCAGCCCATCCGGCAAACTATCCGGCCATGAGCACCGCAAAGACAGCCCTGGTGACCGGCTCGACGGACGGGCTCGGCCGCGCCGTGGCCCGAGCGCTCGCCACGCGCGGCTACCGCCTCTGGCTGCACGGACGCAACGAGGAGCGCGGTCGGGCGCTGGCCGAGGAAATCGCCGCGCAGGGCGGCGAGGCGCGCTTCGTGCGCGCCGACCTTGCCTCTGTGTCCGAGGTGCGCCAGCTCGCCGCCGCGGTGCGCGGGCAGCCGCGCCTTGAGCTGCTGATCAACAATGCCGGCATCGGTCCGGCCACCCCCGGGGTCAGCGGCCGCGAACAGAGCGCAGAGGGTCTCGAACTGCGTTTCGCCGTGAATTATCTCTCCGGCTTTCTTCTCACCCGGCTGCTGCTGCCGCTCCTCGAGCACAGCGCCCCGGCCCGCATCATCAACGTCGCCTCCGGCGCGCAGTACCCGCTCGATTTCGACAACCTGATGCTCGAGCGTGCCTACAGCGGCATGCGTGCCTATGCGCAGAGCAAACTCGCGCAGATCCTCTTCACCGTCGATCTGGCCGAGCAGTTGCGCGGGCGTGGCGTGACGGTCAACTGCCTGCATCCGGCCACCTACATGGATACCGCCATGGTGCGCGACATGGGGGTCGCGCCGGTCAACTCGATTGCGAGCGGTGAAGCTGCGGTTGTGCGTCTGGCCTGCGATGAGGCGCTGGCGCAGACCACGGGGAGCTTTTTCAACGGTCTGGAGCTCGCCACGGCCCATCCCCAGGCCTACGACCCGACGGCCCGCCAACGCCTGGCCGAGCTCAGCGAACGGCTCGTCGGGCTGACCGCCGACGGACGTGCCTGAGCGATGCCTTTCGACCAAGCGTACTACCAGCGCTTCTACTTCGATCCGCGCACCGCGGTGACGAGTCGGGCCGAGATGCGCGCGCGCGCCAGGCTGATCGGCGCGTTCACCGCGCACGTCGGCTTGCCGGTGCGCCGTATGCTCGATGCCGGCTGCGGCACCGGACTGCTGCGTGCCCCGCTGCGCCGCGCACTGCCGAAGGCGGCATACGTCGGCCTCGAATCGAGCGAATACCTCTGCGATCGCTACGGCTGGCAGCACGGCACGTTGCAGGAATTTCGCGTCACGGAGCCGTTCGATCTGGTGGTGTGTTACGACGTGCTGCAATACCTGGGCGCACGCGAGGCCGCCGGTGCGCTGGCCAGTCTGGCGCGAGCGTGCCGCGGCGTGTTGTATTTCAGTGCGCTGACGCGTCGCGATTGGCAGATCAATTGCGATCGTACTCGCACGGACCCCGAGGTCCATCTGCGGGCCGCGGACTGGTACCGAGCGCGCCTCAGCCGGCACTTCCGCGAGGTGGGGGCGGGGTTCTGGTTGCGTCGCGGTGCACCCCTTGTCGTGTGGGAAATGGAGACCGCCGGCTGAACGCCGCACTACGCCATGTCCGATCCCAACAGTCAACACGTGCGCGCGGAATTCGTCGGGTCCGTGACCTGTGTGCGCAGCAGCGGTGCGGCGCTCACGCTGAGCGGCGCGGCGCGCGATGCTCCGGCGGAACGCCTGGTGCTCACCTTCCTCGGTGTCACGCCGGGCGAGATGCCCGCGACCCTGGCGGCTGCGCGAGTGACGGCGGTGGGCGGGCAGGCCTACCGCCTCGAGAGTCCGCCTGAACACTGGGTGATCCGAGCGCGGGCGCTGCACCTGCACCGAGACGTGCAAACGGCGTTTTTTCAGGCGATACCGCCGCGGCGCGTTCCGCTCGGCCAACGGCTGTTCTGGCGGGTGCTGCTGCGGCTTGCCGCGCATCGCAGCGGACTGCGGCTGATCAGGGCGTTGCGCGGTCGCTGATGCAGCCGGCTGGCGCCACGGCTTCCTGTACGGCGGCCGCCCGGCCGCCGACCAGCAACGCGCGGTAGACGGCCAGCTGGTGCTGAAAGACTCTCTGCCAGGTGTAGTGCTGCAGGACATGCTGGCGTGCGCTGCGACCCAGAGCATCGAGGTCGTACGCATACAGCGCGGCGATCGCATCGGCCAGGCTGAGCGCATTGTTCGGATCGGCGAGCAGGCCGATGCGCTCATCGAGCAGCTCCGGCACCGCGCCGGCGCGCACCGCGACCACCGGACGGCCGCAGGCCATGGCCTCGAGGATGATCAGCCCGAACGTCTCGCGACTGCCGGCATGCACCAGAGCATCGGCCGAGGCGAGCCACTGTGCCAGCTGCACGCTGTCGCCTCGGTAGGGCAACTGCGTGACGTTGGCTGCGAGTCGTCCGGCGCGGCTGCCGCCGATCATCAGCAGGTGGTAGGGGCGGCCGAGCCGCGCGAACGCCTGCAGCAGGATCGGTACATTCTTTTCATCCGTGAAACGCCCGGCATACACGAGCACGCGCGACTGCGGCGCGACGTTCAGCCGCGCGCGCAGCCACCGACCGCGACGATCGGGGTGAAAGACCGTCTCATCGACGCCGAGCGGCTGATGCACCGTGTGGGCAATTCCAAGCTCCGCAAGAGCGCGCATCATCAGACGACTCGGCGCGAAGACGACGTCGAAGTCCTCGTACAGCCAACGGACGTAGGCGGCGGCGGAGCGTTCCGCCGCGCGCCCGCCGATGCGCCGAGCGAGAATGCACGGCAGGTTGGAGTGATAGAACGCCGCGCAGGGCACTGCGCGGCGCCGGGCGACGGCGCGGGCCGCCCAGGCCGGGTGAAACGCATCGCCGGCCTCGATCAGATCCGGCTCGAGCGCCTCGAGCAGCCGCCGCCAGCGGCGCGGGTTCACCGGCAGGCGGTAATTGAACGAGCCGGGCACGGGCAGGCCGGGAACCGAACAGACTGCACCCGGAGCGATCCGCTCGGTGCGCCCCGGCACGAGCAGCGTGTGCTGCCAGCCGGGCTGGGCGGCGAGCCAGGCGTGTTTGGCATTCAGGTAGCGCCGCACACCGCCGCTCGTCGGTGAATAAAACAGCGTCGTATCGACGAGGCGGCGCGGGTTCATGGGGCGATCCTGATCCTCGGGGCCCGGTTCCCCAGGAGGGATTGCACGCCCCGCGCCGGGGTGTGTCAAGGCGCCGCACGGCGGCGCACGGTGGCCTCAGGCGGCCGACTGAGTCTGCCGGCGCGATCCGCTGCGCAGCGCTGCGCAGGCGGTAATCAGTTCCTCGGCGCTCGCGAAGCGCTCCTCGCGCCGCTTCGCCAGCAGGTGCTCGAGCAGCGGTGCGTAGCCGCCGAGTGAGCTCGGCAGGCGCGGCGGGGCCGCGTTGACGTGCTGCTGCAGCACCTCCATCGCGCTGTTGCCCACGAACGGTTTGCGGCCGGTCAGCATCTCGTGAAAGATGACCCCGAGGCTGTACAGATCGGAGCGGGGATCGAGCTTCTCACCGAGCGCCTGCTCCGGGCTCATGTAGTACGGCGAGCCGCGCAGTACCCCGGTGTAGGTGCTGTGATGGCTGCCATCGAGCTGGCGAGCGAGACCGAAATCGATCAGCACGATGTGGTCGTTGTCGCGCAGCATCACGTTGGGGGGCTTCAGGTCGCGATGCAGCATGCCGGCACGGTGCACCACGGCGAGCGCTGTCGCGATTCGCTCCAGGAAGCGCAGCGCCTCCGATTCCGTCACGCCCACGTGCATGCGTGCCTTCAGGTCCCCGCGCGGGAAATACTCCATGGCGAGGTACTCGTAGCCGTCCTCGATGCCGTGATCGAAGATGCGCACGACGCCCGGGTCATGCACCGCAACGATCGCCTGGTACTCGCGTGCGAGGGCTTCTGCGCCGCGCTCATCGCAGGGGATCTTGCTGACCTTGAGCGCGACCTCGGCACCGTGTGCGGCGCTCTCGGCGAGGTACACCACGGCTTTTTCGGATTCGCTCAGCTTGCGGGTGATGTCGTAGCCGCGGATCGCCGGGTGGCCCGTCACGATCGGCGTGGCGCGTCCCGGACGCGGTGGCATTGCGGGCGCATCGTCCGCGACCGTCTCAGGCGTCGCTGCGGGCGTTTGCAGTGTCTGCAGTGCGGGGTCGAGTGCGGCCTTCAGTCGAGCCGGTGTCACCAGCCGCTTCGGCAAGTAATCGGTGGCGCCCGCCCGCAGGGCCTGCACGGCACGCAGCTCATCGCCCTGCTCGGCGAGCACCAGCAGTACTGGGACGGTATCGCTTTCGCGCAGCGCGCGTATCTCGGCGAGTGCCGGCGGCTCGTTCTCCTCGCCGCTGGTGCCGAAGTTGGACGCCAGCACCAGCACCTCGCAGTCCAAGCCGCTCGAGCGCGCCCTCAGCGTGTCGCCGTCGGCCAGCTCGAGAGTTCCAATGCTCGCCCGCGGATACAGAATCGAGAGGTGCAGCCGTACCCACTCGCGATATTTCGCATCGCGATCGACGATCAGTATGCGTATCGCTGCGTAATTCATGCGCAGTCTGGGACCTTGGACTAGGCCCGACCGTTTGTCGCGCCCGGCGGCGCGATTCTGTGAATTACGTCATTCGCCGCCCGGCGTTATGTGATGCGCACCGACCGCGTCGCCGCTCAGCGCGGCAACAGGAACTGCCGCCCCTGGTAGGAGAGCACGACCCCGTCGGGTCGGATTTGCACCACGCTGACCCCATCGGCGAGCGCATCGCCCTGGCGCAGTTTCTGCATGTTGATCATGACGAAGCGCTGGCGCGGCTGCGGACTGTAGACGTGCAGATCCAGATGCAGCCGCGGCAGGGTGCTGCCCGGTTCGGCCGCGATCTGCGCATAGAGGGGCAGGGACCCCGAGGGCTGGGCGGCGCGGCTCGGGGGGGCGCTGGCCGCCGGCTGCAGCGCGGGCTCGAAATCCGCCGGGCCGGGCGGGCTTCCAGCGCCGGGGCTTGGGGCCGCCGTAGTGCTGGGCGCCGCGGATGCCGATGTCGCGGCACCGATCGTGGCGCTGCCGGGTGGCGCCGGTGTCGCGGAGAGGGTGGCCGGTGCCGCGGCAGAACCCGGTGGGGAGATGACGTCAGATGGTGGCGCGGGGGCCGGTCCGGGGCTCGCGCTTCGGGTGAGCGCCACCGCGGCGGCCGCGGGCCGCGGCGGCGTGGCGTGCCGGCGGCCGAGCAGGATCCAGCCGAGGGTCATGACGTTGATCAGGACCAGCAGGACGATGACCACGGCCCAGATCGGTACCGTTCGGCGCGGCTGAACGACTTTGACCTCGAACAGCGCCGGTCCCGCCTGGCGCTGGCGCGCGTGCTCGGACTTTTTCAGAGCATCGAGGATGAATGACATGTCAGCCGCCGTTGTGCTGCGCCGCGAGCAGCGGTGAATGCGGGTCGGGGAGCGCGCCGGAGATCGCCATCTGAGTCTGCACCCCTGCGATGCCGTCCACCGCCAGGCCGTGGGAGCGCTGGAAGCGGCGCACCCGCCGCACCAGGCCCGAATCGTACACGGTGCCCGGGGGGCTGCTCGAGGGCATCCCGTCCAGGCGCAGCAGGCTGCTGCGCAGCCAGCGCACCCCGGCGCCGCGCATGCCGCTCGAGAGGGTGCGCAGTCGACCGTCTGGCGGCCGCCACAGGAGCACGTAGCGTCCGAGCCATGCCCTCGAGAGCGCCGTGCGCCGCACCCGGGAGGGCGCCGGCCCGAGATCCACGGTCGCATGCGACGGATCCAGGTGCTGCAGGACGACGTGGTAGGTCTGGCCGGCCGCATCGGTCAGCAGCAGGATCGCGGGGCGGTTGTACAGACGCAGCTCGCCGAGGGAGCCCTGGCCCTTGACGCACACCAGGCCGTGCTGCGCAGCTTGCTGGCAGGGATGGGGGCCCGGGGGGTCCTGCAGGCCCCACAGGCTCAGCAGCCGGGCGTAGGCCGCTGGTGCGCTGGCCTGGCCGCCAAAGCGGGTGAGCAGTCCCTGGAGCGAAACGGACGTCCGCGCGGCGCGCAGCGCAGCGCGGGGCGGGTGCGGATGAACGGCCGGCAGGTGCGCCGGCGGCAGGCGGCGCTGCAGGTGCGGGCGTGCGGTGCTGATCGTCGGCAGGGCCGGACCGAGGCGCCAGAACGCGACCCCCGCGGCACCGAGCAGCGTCGCCACGGCCGCGATGCCGGCCCAGAGCGGCCAGGACCGCGCGGCGCGGCGACCGAAGACCTCCACGCCCGCTTGGCGCACCAGCGCGCCGGTGACCTGGTGGCGGTCGAGCGAATAGCCGCCGAGCAGGGCGCGGTCGCAGAGGATGTTGATCAGGCGCGGCACGCCGCCGGAGAGCCGATGGATCCTCTGCAGGGCCCGCCGGCTGAAGATCTCGCTGGTGGCCCCCGCAACGCGCAGGCGGTGGCGCACGTACGCGGCCGTTTCCGGCGTGCTGAGCGGGTCGAGGTGATAGCGGCCGGTGATGCGCTGCGCCAGCTGGCGCAGTTCGAGTCGATCCAGCAGTTCGCGCAGTTCCGGCTGGCCGATCAGGATGATCTGCAGGAGTTTCTGCGTGTTGGTCTCGAGGTTAGTCAGCAGACGCACCTGCTCGAGCACGTCGGGGGCAAGGTTCTGCGCCTCATCGACCACGAGCACCACGCGCTTGCCGGCGGCATGGGCGCGCAACAGGTACGCATTGAGGACGTCCACTAAGTCCTTCAGGCTGCCTGTGGCCTCATTCGGCACACCGATCCCGAGCTCCTCGCAGAGCGTGAGCAGGAACTCCGGAGCGGTCATGCGCGGATTGAGGATCAGCGCGATCTCCGTGTTCTCCGGCGTCTGTGCCAGCAGCGAGCGCACGATCGTGGTCTTGCCCGTGCCCACCTCGCCGGTGAGCTGGATGAATCCCCCGGCCTCGCGGATCCCGTACAGCAGGTGGGCCATGGCCTCGGCATGCCGCTCGCTCAGGAAGAGGTAGCGCGGATCCGGAGTGATCGAGAAAGGCTTCTCGTTGAGACCGAAGAACGACAGGTACATCGGGCACCGACTAATCCAGCAAGTTTCCCCGGCGCAGCGCGCGGCTGCCGAAGCGCTCGCGGACCTGGTCGAGCGCCGCATCGAGTCGGGCATCGCCGCCCGCCGCCGACTGTTCGAACAAACCCATTTGCGTCGCCGGCGACAGGTCCGCGAGGGTCACGCCGAGCAGGCGCAGTTTCGCACCCCGATGCTCGGCGAGCCAGCGCCGCAGCAGCTCGCGCGTCACCTCACGGATGGCACGTCCGTCCTGGGTGGGTGGGGCGAGGGCACGCTGGCGGGTGAACGTCGAGAAATCGTGGCTGCGGATCTTCACCCCGACGCGCCCGCTCACCCACCCCTTGCGGCGCAACCGCTCGCAGGCCTTGTCCGCCAAGCGGGCCAGGTGGGCCTCGAGTTCGCGCGGCTGCGCCAGATCGCGCTCGAACGTGTCCTCGGCACTGAGGGATTTCTCCTCGGTCTCGCTCACCACGGGCCGCTCGTCGATCCCGGCGGCCCGCGCGCGCATCCGCGGCGTATCGGGTCCGAACAGGGGCCACAGCCGCGCATCCGGCGCGGTGCGCAGCTCGCGCAGCGTCCGCAGTCCGGCGGCCTCGACCTTCTCGCCGAGTTTGCGGCCGAGACCGGGCAGGCGGCGCACCGACAGCGGATCGAGCACCTCGCGCACCCGCTCGAGCGGCACGACCGTGAGCCCATCGGGCTTGTCCAGGTCCGAGGCGATCTTCGCGACCAGCTTGTTCGGCGCGACGCCCACCGAGGCGCTCAGTCCGGTGCGTGCGCGGATTTCTTCTTTGATGCGCCGGGCGATGGCGGGCGGCTCGCCGAGCAGCTGTACGCTGCCGGTGACGTCGAGGAATGCTTCGTCCACCGACAGGCCCTGCACCAACGGGGTGAATTCCCGGAACACCGCGAATACCTGCGCAGAGACCTCGCGGTAGCGCGCCATGCGCGGCGGAACACAGATCGCATCGGGGCACAACCTGAGCGCGGTGCCCATCGGCATCGCCGAGCGCACCCCGAAGCGACGTACTTCATAACTCGCCGCAGCGACCACCCCGCGTGCGCCGGCGTGGCCGACCACCACCGGCAGGCCGGCGAGCTCGGGCCGGTCGTGCTGCTCCACCGAGGCGAAAAACGCGTCCATGTCGACATGGAGGATCGAGCGGATCACGACGGCACGGGCCTGTCGGTGAGGCTCAGAGTGACAGAAAGCTATAGGCCACGGTGCCGGCAAGCACCGTCAGGCCGATGAACAGGTACGCGGTGGCGAGTCCGGTCATCTTCCCGAGCGTCCACGCCGGGCTCTGTCCATACACGCGTCGCATCGCCAGGTAGTAGTAGACGGGAATCGCGAGTGTGACGATGAAATTCACCAGGCCGAGTAAGGCCTGAGGGGCACTGAGCAGGTTGACCAGCTCCAGGAGGCCGAACATCACGAACAGGAACGCGTGGTTGTGCACCAGGAACAGCAGATGCTCGACGTAGTAACGGCGCGGCTGCAGGAACAGAGGCACCATGGCGAGGGCGAGCAGCGGCAACAGCAGGAACATCGCGCGCTCGTAGTTGCGCTCGAGCGCCGCGACGAATCGCCCGACACCGCCCCGGGCCGCCACCGCGAGGCAGCTGTGATCGACTCGATCCGCGAGCCACGGCGAGATTCGTGCCCCATACGCGCTCACCGGTGCGCACATGGAGCTCGGCGTGGGCGCGAGCGCAGTGGCGAGCGGGCGCGCGCCCGCCGCGCCGAGTGGCGCCACCGCCATGTGAAAGTCCTTGCCGTTGCGCACCACGGTGACGCCGGTGCGCGGCCCGAGCGAGGTGACGAGTCCCGTGACGAAAAAGAACAGCAGGCTCACCACCAGGTACAGCCGCACCGGCGGCAGGTAGCGCGCGCGCCGCCCGTCGAGAAACTCCCGGGTCAGCGATCCGGGCCGAAACAGCAGCGCGCGCAGCGTCAGCCACAGCCGCGAGTCCGCATGCGTCAGGTCCTCGGTGGCCTCCTGCAGGAAATGCCAGAAGGAATGGACCGGGTGTTCGTGGTGACGCTGCCCGCACGCGCTGCAGTACGGTCCGACCAGCGCCGCAGCGCAGTTCTCGCAGGTCAGTCCCGCGCCGCGTGCGCAGATCGCGCCGTCGTGGGCGACGGGCGGGGTGGACTCGATCGCCGTGTTCATGCCAGCGCAGTGGCGGTCGCACTCACTGGGTAGTCCGGCTGCGCCTGCGTGCCGAGCTCGTGTGGCGCGAAGTCATCGACGTTCACCAAGTTCATCACCTTGGCATCGAAGGCACGCAGCGCTTCGGCTTCCGCCGCGCTGATGATGCCCGCGGCGAGCGCCTGCTCGATCTGCCCGGGCAGATCGAGTGCGCTCACCCGACCGGTCTTGACCCCCTCGACGCGGATGCGCTTCTCGAGCGGCTCCATGACGAGGGCGAGTTCGAGCGCCTCCTCGAGCAGCCCGAGCGGGTTGCCGGGCTCCACGGTCGTGTAGATGTACTGACCGAGGCGTCGGCGGCTCTGCGAGGGCTGCGTGAGCCGCTCGGCGACCTGGCGGCCGAGCCGGTCGGAGGGTGCCGAGTAGTGCCGTCCGCGCGGGAAGACGACCGTGCGCATCAGCCCGGCGAGCATCCGATTGGGGAAGTTGCGCAGAAAGCCGTGCAGCTGTTCCTGGGCATGATAGAGCAGGTTGCGGCAAGCCCACTCCACGATCGGCAGGTCCTCCTCCGGGCTACCCTGATTCTCGTGATGCTTCAGCACCATCGAGGCCAGATACATCGCCGAGAGCACGTCGCCGAGCCGGGCGGAGAGATTTTCCTTCTTCTTCAGATAACCGCCGAGGGTGAGCATCGCGACGTCGACCGTGAAGGCGAACGAGGCGCTGAAGCGCACGATGTGTTGGTAGTAGCGCGCCGTCGGTCCGCTCACCGGCGAGCGCGTGAAGCGCGCATGCGTCAGCGCCATGATGAGTGAGCGTACCGCATTGGAAATCGTGAAGCCGATGTGGCCGAACAGCGCACGGTCGAACTCCTCGAGGCCGCGGGCGTGATCGGGATTACGCGCAGCATTCATCTCGCGCAGCACGAACGGATGGCAGCGGACCGCGCCCTGGCCGAAGATGATCAGGCTGCGCGTGAGGATGTTCGCGCCCTCGACGGTGATCGTCACCGGTACCGCCTGGTAGCTGCGGCCGAGGTAGTTCTTCGGGCCGAGACAGATCCCCTTGCCGCCGTGCACGTCCATGGCGTCATTGGCAACCTGGCGGCCCATTTCGGTGACGTGATACTTCAGCATCGCCGAGGGCACGGACGGCTTCTCCCCGCCATCGATGGCGCCCGCCGTGACCGAGCGTGCGGCATCCATGGTGTAGGTGAGGCCCGCCATGCGCGCGAGCACCGACTCGACGCCCTCGAAACGGCCGACCGGCATGTTGAACTGGCGGCGGATGCGCGCATAGGCGCCGCTCGCCCACACGCCCGCCTTGGCGCCCCCGGTGGCATTGGAAGGCAGTGAGATGCACCGTCCGACCGAGAGTTGCTCGACCAGCATGCGCCAGCCCGCGCCGATCATCTTCGGACCGCCGATGATGAAATCGAGCGGCACGAACACGTCGCGGCCGTGCACCGGCCCGTTCTGAAATGGGATGTTGGAGGGGAAGTGTCGCCGGCCGATGCTGATGCCGGACGTTTCGCGCGGGATCAGCGCACAGGTGATGCCGAGATCGGTTTCCCCGCCGAGCAGCTGCTGCGGATCGAACAGCCGAAACGCCAGGCCGATGACCGTCGCGATCGGCGCGAGCGTGATATATCGCTTGGAGAAATTCAGTCGCATGCCGAGCACTTCACGGCCCTGCCATTGTCCGTGGCAGACCACGCCGGTGTCGGGAATGGAGGCGGCGTCGGAGCCGGCGCGTGGGCCGGTCAGGGCGAAGCACGGCACCTCTTCCCCGCGCGCGAGCCGCGGCAGGTAGTGCTCCTTCTGCTCCTCGGTGCCGTAATGGTTCAGCAGCTCGGCCGGTCCGAGCGAGTTCGGCACCGCGATGGTGGAGGAGGCCGTGGCGCTGCGACTGGCGATCTTGGTCAACACGCACGAGTGCGCAAAGGCGGAGAACTCCAGGCCGCCGTAGCGTTTCGGAATGATCATGGCGAAGAAGCCGCGTGCCTTGATGTACTCCCACACGTGCGGCGGCAGATCGCCGCGTTCGTGCGTGATGTTCCAGTCATCGAGCATGCGGCACAGTTCTTCGCACGGGCCGTCGAGAAACGCCTGCTCCTCGGCACTGAGCTGCGGGGCCCGCGCGCTGAGCAGCTTCGACCACTGGGGCGCGCCGGTGAAGAGCTCCCCGTCCCACCACACCGTGCCGGCCTCGAGTGCCTCGCGCTCGGTCTGCGACATCGAGGGCAGCAGCCGCCGGTAGGCTTTCATGAACGGCCGAGTGATCAGCGCCTTGCGCAGCCAGCGCAGGTTGAGCAGCCACAGCGTCGCGAGCGACAGCCAGAGGAACCCTTTCCAGGTCGCCGCCGCGGCGTTGTGCGCTCCGAGGTAGCTGTAGGCCGCCAGCAGCACGGTGAACGTGGCGGTGAAGGCGAGCAGCGAGAGTCGGCGGTAGGCCAGGTAGAGCACCGCGACGATGAGGATCAAGGTGATGACGCCGCCGGCCTGGGTCACGGCATAGCCGATGGCGGCGGCGGCGACGAGCGCAAGGAGTGCACCCAGCATGGAAGCTCCTTCGTGCCGAGTTGTCGAAGAATTATGGAACGGCGCCACTGCACTATAGCGGTTTTCCGGCCCCACGGGGGGCGGGCCGCCGCCGCGGCGCAGCGGCGGGCCCGAACGACGTCCGGGCCCGCATCGGTCTGCGCTGCGAGGGGGCGCAGGGGTGGGGCGGTCAGCCGAGGAGTGACTTCACGCCGTCGCGTTCCTCGTGCAGTTCCGCGAGCGTTGCGTCCATGCGCTTGCGGCTGACGGGGCTGATGTCCAGGCCCTGAACGATCTGGTACGCCCCGTTGCGCGTGGTCACGGGATACGAATAGATCACGCCCTCAGGGATGCCGTAGCTGCCGTCGGAGGGCACCGCCATGCTCACCCAGTCGCCCTCGGCCGTGCCGTGCACCCAGGTGTGGATGTGGTCGATCGCGGCCGAGGCGGCCGAGGCGGCCGAGGAGGCGCCGCGCGCCTTGATGATCGCCGCGCCGCGTTGCTGGACCTGCGGGATGAACGTCTGCTCGACCCAGGATGCGTCCACCAGGGACGGCGCCGCCTTGCCGCCGACGAGCGCGTGGCTGATGTCCGGGTACTGCGTCGCGGAGTGATTGCCCCAGATCGTCATGCGGTGAATGTCGAGCACGTGCGTGCCGGTCTTCTCGGCCAGCTGCGAGAGCGCGCGATTGTGATCGAGGCGCGTCATCGCCGTGAAATTGCGCGGGTTCAGATCCTTGGCATTGGCCCGCGCGATCAGCGCGTTGGTGTTCGCCGGGTTGCCCACGACCAGCACCTTGACGTTGCGGTCGGCGGCTTCGTTCAGGGCCTTGCCCTGCGCGGAGAAGATCTGCGCATTGGCGAGCAACAGGTCCTTGCGCTCCATGCCCGGTCCGCGCGGCCGCGCGCCCACCAGCAGCGCCACGTGGCAGTCGCGAAATGCGACCTTGGCGTCGTCCGTCGCGATGATCTTATTCAGTCCGGGGAATGCGCAGTCGGCGAGCTCCATGACCACGCCGTTCAGCGCCTGCAGCGCCGGAGTGACCTCGAGCAGGTGCAGGTTGATGGGCTGATCCGGGCCGAGCAGCGCTCCGGAGGCCACGCGAAAGGCGAGGGCATAGCCGATCTGGCCGGCAGCGCCGGTGATCGCGACGTTCATTGCGGGTTTCATGGTGCGAGTGATCCGTACGGGGAAAGCCTGCAATTCTAGCGCCGATAGACGCGCTTTATCATCCTGATCCGAACCAGCGATTGGTGCGCGGCAATTCCCGGGTGCTACAACAGCCTCACCCGCTTCGCGGCGCGGCGAACCGTCATACTAATGGAGCCGACGCGTGATCCGCCGCCCCGGGGCGCTGACCCACAGCGACTGAGGAGCACGCCATGTTCGCGACCCGCAACGATCTTCCCGCCGACACCCGCACCCAGGTGATCCGTCTGCTCAATGCACGGCTCGCCGACGCCATCGATCTGGCGCTGCAGAGCAAGCATGCGCACTGGAACGTCAAGGGACCGAATTTCATCGCATTGCACGAGCTGTTCGACCAGATCGCCGAGCAGATCGAAGCGCACGTCGATGGTCTCGCGGAGCGCGTGACCGCCCTCGGCGGGACCGCGGGCGGAACCCTGGCCGCCGTGTCGCGCGCCACGACCCTGAAGAGCTACCCTGAGCAGATCGTCGAGGGTATGGCGCACCTCGAGGCGCTGGCCACGGCGCTCGCGGCCTTCGGGCGCAACGTGCGCGCCGACATCGACGCGGCGGCGCGGCTCGGCGACGCCGACAGCGCGGATCTGTTTACGGAGGTTTCGCGCGAGGCTGACCAGCAGCTGTGGTTCCTCGAGGCGCACCTGCACGCCCCGCGCTGAGTGCGCCGGACGTACGGCGCTAGGCGGGGAGGCTCGCGGTGCCCGCCTGGCGCAGCAGGTGTCCGAACGGCGCCCCGGAGACACCCTGCCGGCGCAGCAGCTCGAGCAGGCTCTCCGCCGCGCACGGGTCGCCGAACAGGCGGCCCTGCGCCTGGTCGCAGCCGTTCTCGCGCAGGAACTGCAGCTGTTGGACCGATTCGACGCCTTCGGCGACCACCATCATCCCGAGGCTGTGGCCCATTTCGATCATCGTACGGACCAGCGTGGCGTTGCCGGCGTTGTGCTGCACGTCGCGCACGAACGACTGATCGATCTTCAGCGTCCCGATCGGAAACTGCTGCAATGCCGAGAGCGAAGAATAGCCGGTGCCGAAGTCATCGATCGACAGATGCAGCCCCATCGCATGGAGCTCCTCGAGCAGCCGCAGCGTGTTCTTGGTGTCGGCCATCAGCGTCGTCTCGGTGATCTCGAGTTCGAGCGCGGTGGGCGAGACGCCGTGGCGGCGGAACACCGAGCGGCAGCGTAGGATGAAGCTCGCCTGACGGAGCTGGCGCAGCGAGAGGTTCAGCGAGATGCGCCCCGGCTCCCCGCCGGAGGTCTTCAGCTGGCGGTAGTCCATGCACACCCGGTTGAGCACCCACTCGCCGATATCGAGGATGAGATTGGTCTCCTCGGCGAGCGGGATGAAGCGCGAGGGCGGAATGTCGCCGTGGCCGGGCAGGCGCCAGCGCAGCAGCGCCTCGGCACCGGCGATGTGTCCGGTGGCGAGCTCGACTTTCGGCTGGTAACGGATCACCAGTTCGTCGCGCTCGAGCGCGCGACGCAGTTTGCTCTTGAGAATCAGCCGTTCCACCGCCGCGGCGTTCATCTCCGGGGCGTAGAACGTGAACGTGTTGCCGCCGTTCTGTTTGGCGTGATACATGGCCGCGTCGGCGTTGCGGATCACGTCGATCACGTTTTCCGCATCACGCGGACAGAAGGCGACACCGATGCTCGCGGTGAGGAACACCTCCTGTTGGTTCAGCTGGAAGGCGCGCGCCACTTCGTTCAGGATCGCGCGCGCGAGCTGCCCGATGGACACGCGGTTGTCGGTCTCCGCAGGCAGTCCGTGCACGCACAGCGCGAACTCATCCCCGGCCAGCCGGCCCAGAATCGCGCCCTGCGGCACGGCGCGGATCAGCCGCTCGGCGAGCACCTCGAGCACCCGATCGCCCGTGTCGTGTCCGAAGGTGTCGTTGACCTCTTTGAAGCGGTCCATGTCGAGGTACAGCAGTGCCACCGAGCGTCCGCTGCGCAGCTCGCGCGCCAGCGTCTGCTGCAGCAGGTGCTGGAACTGCATGCGGTTCGGGACCTTGGTCAGCGTGTCGTAGCGCGCCAGGTAGCGGATGCGCCGCTCGGCCCGCTTGCGCTCGGTGACGTTGCGCGCCACGAAGATGTTGCCCTGAAACTGCGGATCGTCGGTCTCGATGCGCGAGCCGGCGAGCGACACCGGGATGGTCTGCCCGTCGCGCGTGCGCACCACGCTCTCGCGGGTGTCCTGCGCGGCCTGCAGCAGATCGAAGCCGCTGCGCACACTCTCATCGAGCAGCGAGACGATGCTGCGCCCGAGCAGTTCTTCCTCGGCGAAGCCGAGCATCTTGCAGGCTGCGGCATTGGCCGTCTTGATCACCCCGTCCGGGGAGGTGAGGAAGACGGCATCGGTCATGCTGTCGAGGATGCTGCGCAGGTAGTCCTTGTTGACGGTCGATTGGCGCAGCCGGGCGCGCATCCGCTCCATGGCGAGCTCGAGTGCTTCGAGGTCCCCGCGGCCGCGGACCTCCACGGGCCGGGCATAATCGCCCAGGGCGATCCGTTGCGCGCTGCGCGTGAGCGCCTCGGCCGCCTGGTCGGCGGTGCGGGCCGCGCGCCAAGCGCGCACCGCTGCGAACATGCTGCCGGTGAGCGCCACCACACCGGCCACCGTCGCCGCCGTGGTGCCGGGCCAGCGGCCCCACAACGCCGCCGCGCCGCTCGCGAGGGCGACCAGCAGCGTCAGGCCGAACGTCCACAGCACGGAACCCAGGTGTTTCAAAGCGCGGCTCACCGCAAATCACTCGCTCGGCAAAGGCCAGTTCGGATCATCGCCCGTTGCGTATGCAGTCGCGGGAAAGCCGCTGTGCAGAGACGGCCTCGTAGGCATGCGGTCCGGTCGATGCGCTCGGCCGGCGGTGCGTGCCCCGGTGGGCGGGGGTCAGCTGTACCAGGCGGCTCGAGCCGCTCTCCATGCCCAGGCACCCAGGCATAGGTGGTCATACCCCTGAGAATAGAGTCCACCCGGGCGGGCGTCAACGCTTTACGTCATAAGGCCGGCGCCGGCGGGAGCGGGGCCGCGGGGGCGCTAGCTGCGCGCGTTCGACCAGACGCGCTTCAGGTAGCTCACCATCAGGCCGCGCATCGTCGTCATCGGATCGTCGGTGGCGGCGAAGATCGGGGGGCGGCGGCGCAGCAGTCGCCAGTTCTCCCCGCGCAGGACCCGGCGCAGGAACTGCAGGTTGCGCTCGATCGACTCCATGTACGGGTTGCGGCCGCCGTAGAGGACTTCCAGGTAGCGGTATGCGCCGCCGAACTCGCCCTCGAGCCGCTTGCTGCGCACGTCCTCGATGAACTGCGGGGTCTGGCGCAGCAGGTCCAGGCCCGAGGCGTAGCGGACCTCGGTCTGGCCGTCCGCGGACGTCGGCAGCGCCACTCCGCCGAGCACGAACTCCAGGTACAACCGATCGCGGCACTTCTCCAGGTAACAGCGGTCGGCCATCTGCGCGATCATGTCTGCGGTGCCGAGCAGGTGGCCGGCGAGCACGTCGCGTCGGTCACGCAGGCGGGACTCGATCTGTGCCGGGGAGAACTCGTAGCCGGTGAAATGGATGATCTCGCGGGCCACCGGCACCCAGGCCTCCAGCCCGATCCGCGGCAGGTATTCCTGCAGAAAGCGCGCGCCGCGGGAGACGTGCACGCGGGTGAACTCCGCGCCGTTGCGCGACTCGGACTCCTCGGTGCGGCGCAGATAGCCGACGTCATGGAACAGACCGGTGATCAGTGCAACCACGGCCCGCTCCCCGCCGAGGCGGGCCGCCGGAACGGCCTGGCGCTCGAATCCGACCAGCAGTCGGGCGAGCGCGAGGGTGATGTCCAGGGTGTGCTGGCGGTCGTGATAGACGGTATCGACGCCGTGAAAGCCGGGGACTTCTCCGGCGAACAGACGCTCGAAGTGCTCGAACGCGCGCCGCAGCGGCTCGAGTGCCGTGCTCGGCCACGTCGGCGCGAACAGCGCCTCTGCAGCGGCGAGCACGGCGGCCGGCGAGCTGACCTGTACGGTATCGGTGACGTCGAAGTCGCTGCGCCGCTCGCGGGTCATTCTGCTGCTGGGGGGGCCGGCGCGGGGGGCCGCCGGCCTGCGTGGTGTTGGCGCGACTGTGGGCCAAACGCCGTCCGTATACCGAGAGCCACTGCTCAGAATCACCGCGGCTGTCCGTCGAACCGCGACCCTGGTCACGTTACCGGCGCGGGTGCGCTAATCCCGTGTTGCTTCAGCAGCGCATGGACCTCAGGGGGACGGCCGCGAAAGGCGATGAAGGCCTCGAGCGCATCGCGGCTGCCGCCCTGGGAGAGGATGCACTCCAGGTAGCGCTGAGCGGTGGCCTGGTCGAACGTTCCGTGCTCTTCGAACGCGGAAAACACGTCCGCCGCCAGCACCTCCGCCCACTTGTAGCTGTAATAACCGGCCGCATAGCCGCCGGCAAAAATATGTCCGAAACTCATCGGGGATCGATTCCATTCGGGCACCGGGATCACGCCGACCTGTGCTCGAACCTGGCGCAGCAGATCGAGCGGCGCGCAGCGGCGCGCCGGGTCGTACTCGGCGTGCAGCCGGAAATCGAACAGCGCGAATTCCAGCTGCCGCACCATCTGCAGCCCGGCCTGAAAGCTGCGCGTGGCGCACAGGCGCTGCTGCAGCGCCTCTGGCAGCGGCGCACCGCTTTGGAAGTGCCCGGAGATCCGCCCCAGCACCTGCCGGTCCCACGCGTAGTTCTCCATGAACTGACTCGGCAGCTCGACCGCGTCCCAGGCCACGCCATTGATGCCGGCGAGGCTCGGGAAGTCGACGCGGGTGAGCAGATGATGCAGGCCATGGCCGAACTCGTGGAACAGCGTCAGCACGTCATCGTGTGTCAGCAGCGCCGGGCGGTCCTGCCCGGGCGGCAGCACGTTCAGCACCAGGTAGGCGACCGGCAGTGCCACGCCGCTCGCGAGGTGCTTGCGACCCACGCACTCGTCCATCCAGGCGCCGCTGCGCTTGTGCGGACGTGCGTAGGCGTCCAGGTAGAAGCTGCCGATCGGGCGGCCTTGGTGCTCAAGGTCGAAGAACCGCACGTCCGGATGCCACACCGCAACCCCGGTGCGCTCGCGGATGTGCACGCCGAAGAGTCGCTCGGCGACCTCGAACAGTCCGGCGAGCACGCGCGGCAGCGGGAAGTACGGTCGCAGCTCCTCCTGGGACACGCAGTGGCGCTGCTGCTGGAGCCGTTCGGAGTAGAAAGCGACGTCCCACGCCTGCAGCGGCTGGCCGGCGAACGCTTCGAGTTCGGCAAATTCCCGCTCGGCCGCCGGGCGGGTCGCGCGCGCGAGCGCCTCGAGGAACCCGAGCACTTCGGCGCGGCTGCGCGCCATACGCTTGGCGAGTGCGTAATCGGCGAAACTCTCAAAGCCGAGCACCCGGGCCGCCTCGTGCCGCTTGGCGAGAATCTGCTCGATGACCGGCGCGTTGTCCCAGCGGCCCGCGAGCGGCCCCTGGTCCGAGGCTCGCGTCGCCCAGGCGCAGTAGAACGTGCGGCGCAGCTGCGCCGACTCGGCGTCGGTGACCACCGCGACGTAGGTCGGCTGATCGAGCGTGAGCAGCCAGCCCTCGAGCTGTTTCTCCTGCGCCCGGCGCCGCGCCTGTTCGAGCACCATCTCGTTCAACCCGCGCAGCTGCGCTGAGTCGGTGACGTGGTGACTCCAGGCGTTGGTCGCATCGAGCACGTTCTCCTCGAACTTCGCCTGCAGCTGCGTCAGCTCGAGCATCACCTGCTTGTAATGCGCCTTGGCCGCTGCCGGCAGCCCGACCCCGGCCAGGGTGAAGTCCTGCAGCGTGTGCTCGATGAGACGACGGCGAACCGGATCGAGCGCCGCGCCCTCGCGCGCCTCGATGCTGCGGTACGCCCGATACAGCGTTTCGTTCTGCGCCAGATCGGTCTGGTACTCCGACAGCCGTCCCAGGCAGGCGTTGTAGGCGGCGCGCAGCGGCTCGGAGTTCAGCACGGCGTTCAGGTGGCTGACCGGCGACCAGACGCGCGCGACGCGGTGGTGCAGCGCCTCGAGCGGCTCGACCACGGTGGCGAAGGTCGCCGGCTCGCGCGCCGCAATGGTCTCGATCTCGGCCCGCGCCTCACCGAGCAGTGCGTCGATGCCGGGTTCGACGTCGGCGGCGCTGATGCGCCCGAAGGGCGGCAGCGGGTCTGGGCTGAGCAGCGGATTGTCCATGACCACATTCTGCCCGAGCGGCACCGCAGCGCAACTGGCGCATCGGTCGCTCAACGCATGGTGACCAACTCTTCGGCGCTGGTCGGATGGATCGCGACCGTATCGTCGAAATCGCGCTTCGTCGCGCCCATGCGCACCGCCACGGCGAAGCCCTGCATCATCTCGTCGGCACCCGGTCCGATGACGTGCACGCCGACGACGCGTTGCTCGGGGCCGACCGTCACCAGCTTCATATCGCAGCGCGGCTTGTGTTCGGTCATGGCGTGGTACATCGGCACGAAACTCGACTTGAACACCGCGACGTTCTCGGCGCCGTAGTTGTTGCGCGCCTCGTGCTCGCTCAGTCCCACCGTGCCGATCGGCGGGTGCGCGAAGATCACGGTCGGGATGTTGTGGTAGTCGAGATGCCGGTCGGCCTGACCGCCGAACAGCCGGTCGCTCAGGCGGCGCCCGGCCGCGATGGCCACCGGCGTCAGCTGCGCCCGGCCGGTGACGTCACCGATGGCGTAGATGCCGGCGGTGCTGGTCACCTGGTACGGGTCGGTCTGAATGAACCCGTCGGCGTCGCAGGCGACGCCCGCGGCCTCGAGGTTCAGTCCCGCCACGGCGCTGGCGCGCCCAACGGCCCACACCAGACGCTCGAACGGACCGAGCCGGCGGCCGTCGCGCGTCGTGAGCGTGATGTTGCCGACCTCGCCCGAGAGTGCCTCGGGGATCGCGTGGGAGTGCACCGCGACACCCTGTGCGCCGAGGAGCTTCAGCGTCGCCTCACCGAGCATCGCATCGAACTGCTTCAGAACCGAGCTGGTGCGCAGGATGAGATCGACGCTGGCGCCGAGGGCGGCGAAGATCCCCGCGAACTCCACGGCGATGTATCCGCTGCCGACCACCGCGACGCGCGCGGGGCGCGAAGTCAGGTCGAAGAAGCCGTCCGAGGTGATGCCGAGTTCCGCGCCCGGCACCGGTGGCACCACCGGATGGCCGCCGGTGGCGACGATGATGTGCGGGGCGCGAAAGCGCTCGGAGCCGACCGTGACATGCGTGCGGTCGGCGAATGCGGCCCGGCCGCGCCGCAGCGTCACGCCGCGCTTGTCCAGATTGCCCGCATAGATGCCGTTCAGACGCTCGATGTAGGCGTCGCGTTTGGTCTTCAGCGCCCCCCAGTCATGGCCGTTCGCGCTGAGTGAGAAGCCGTAGCCGGCCGCATCGTGCAGGCCCTCGGCCAGGTCCGCCGCGTACCACATGACCTTCTTCGGCACGCAGCCGACGTTCACGCAGGTACCGCCGAGCCGATGCGACTCGATGAGCAGCACCTTGGCGCCGTACTCAGCGGCGCGCTGCGCGGCGGCGAGCCCGCCGCTGCCGCCGCCGATGACGATCAGATCCCACTGGGTCATTGCAGGTCCCGGATGCGAGTCGAGGGACTACTTCGCCGTGCCGGTCCGGGGCGAGGTCTTAGCGGCGCCCGCGGCGCGCTTGGCGCCCGTGCGCGCGCGGCTCTGGGGACCGGTCGCGGCCTTTTTCCCCGCCGTCTTCGCCCGCTGTCGCGCCGCGGCGCTCTTCTTCTTCGCCGCCGGGGGCGTCTCGGCCGGCGCTGCGGCAGGGGCCTTGGCAGCCCCGGCACGCTTGCCCGCGCCGCGCCCGAAGCGGCCGCGCCCGCGCGCGGGGGCCTGCGCCAGCAGCGTGCGGCACTCCTCGAGGGTGAGCGACTTCGGCTCCCGGTCCTTCGGAATCTTGGCGTTCTTGCTGCCGTCGGTGACGTACGGGCCGTAGCGGCCGTTGAGCACCTGGATGTTGTCGACGCCGAAGTCGTTGATGATGCGGTTGGCGTCGGCTTCCTGTTTCAGCCGGATCACCTCGAGCGCGCGCTCCAGGGAGACGGTATACGGATCGTCCTCCTTCAGCGAGACGTACTTGCTGCCGTACTTGACGTACGGACCGAAGCGACCGATGTTCGCCACGACGCTCTCACCCTCGGCGGTGTCCCCGAGTGCGCGCGGCAACTTGAACAGTTCCATCGCCTCGGCGAGCGTCACCGAGTCCATCTTCTGGCCCGGCCGCAACCCGGCGAACCGCGGCTTCTCCTCATCGTCCTTGGTGCCGATCTGCACGAACGGTCCGAAGCGGCCCATGCGCACGCTGACGGGCTTGCCGCTCGTCGGGTCGGTGCCGAGCTCGCGCGCCTGCGCGACCTGCTCGCGCGTCACGTTCTTCTCGATCTGCTCGACCTGCTGGATGAACGGCTTCCAGAACTTCTCCAGCGGCGCGGTCCAGGTTTCCTCCCCGCGCGAGACGGCATCCAGTTCGTCCTCCATGGCGGCGGTGAAACCGTACTCGACGTAACGATGGAAGTGATCGGTGAGGAAACGGTTGACGATCTTGCCGATGTCCGTCGGGATGAAACGCCGGTTGTCCATCTCGACGTACTCGCGGTCCTGCAGCGTCGAGATGATGGTCGCGTAGGTCGAAGGGCGACCGATGCCGTGCTCCTCGAGCGCTTTGACGAGCGAGGCTTCGCTGAAGCGCGGGGGCGGCTCGGTGAAGTGCTGCGCTGCGGTGAGGGCGATCAACTCGACGCGGTCGCCTTCGTGCAGCGGCGGCAGCGCGTGGTCCTCGTCCTCGCTCTTGGCATCGTCGGTGCCTTCCTGGTAGACCGAAATGTAGCCGGGCTTGACCAGCGTCGAGCCGGTCGCGCGCAGGACGTGACGTTCCGGTCCGTCGGGGCCGGCCAACATGTCGGCTGCGACCGTGTCGAATACCGCCAAGGCCATCTGCGAGGCGACCGCGCGCTTCCAGATGAGCGCGTACAACCGGTACAGATCGTTGTCGATCTTGCCCTCGACCTCCGCGGGCGTGATGGCCGCGGAGGTCGGGCGGATGGCTTCGTGTGCCTCCTGCGCGTTCTTCGATTTGGTCTTGAAGGCGCGCGGCTCTTCGGCCACTTCGTCCTGGCCGTACAGCCGGGCCGCCACGGCGCGGATCTCCTGCACGGCCTCCTGGGCGAGCGACACCGAGTCGGTACGCATGTAGGTGATCAGCCCGACGTTGCCCTCGCCGAGGTCGACACCTTCGTAGAGCTGCTGCGCCAGGCGCATGGTGCGCCGGGCGTTGTAGCCGAGTTTGCGCGCCGCTTCCTGCTGCAGCGTCGAGGTGGTGAACGGGGGGGCCGGGCTGCGCCGGCGCTGCTTGCGCTCGACCGCGAGCACCTCGAGCTGCCCCGGGGTCTGAAACGGCGCTGCCTCCCCGAGCGCACCGCTGGCGTGCTGCAGCGTGCGCTCGACCTCGCGCGCCGCGGTCTCGTCCGTAAAGGAAAACTGCTCGACCTTGCGGCCGCGGAACTCGAGCAGCTTCAGCGGGAAGGGCGCTTGGGCGCCGCGGCTCGCGCCTTGGCCATCGAGCGTCCAGTATTCCCGGGCGACGAATGCATCGATCTCCGCCTCGCGCTCGCAGATCATGCGCAGCGCCGGGCTTTGCACGCGTCCGGCCGAGAGGCCGCGGCGGACCTTCTTCCACAGCAGCGGGGAGAGATTAAAGCCGACCAGGTAATCGAGCGCGCGGCGCGCCTGCTGCGCATTGACCAGGTCGAGCGAGAGGTCGCGCGGCCGTTCCACCGCCGCGCGGATCGCATTGCGCGTGATCTCGTAGAACACCACGCGATGAACCGTCTTGCCCTCGAGTTCGCCGCGGGCGGCGAGGATCTCCTTCAGGTGCCAGGCGATCGCCTCGCCCTCGCGGTCCGGGTCGGTCGCGAGGTACAGCGCCTTGGACTTCTTCAGGCCGCGGGAGATGCTCTCGACGTGGCGCTCGTTCTTCTCGAGCACTTGGTAGCGCATCGCATAGCCGTGCTCGGTGTCGACCGCGCCTTCCTTCGGCACCAGATCGCGCACGTGGCCGTAGGAGGCCAGTACCTCGAAGTCCTTGCCCAGGTATTTCTTGATCGTCTTCGCCTTGGCCGGCGACTCGACGACAACCAGATTATCTGCCATGTCTTTACCGTGTCCGTTTCAGTGCCGCACGACCCTGCGCTCGCTCGCCATCAGCGCCTCGAAGCGCGCAAATGCGGCGTCTTCGGCGGGCTGCACGGACAGCGCCAGCAGGACCACCCACCGCAGCTGCTCGAGCGTCGGTTCGGCCACATCGAGCGCCAGCGTGCGCTCGATGACCAGTTCACGCTGTTCGGGCGTGAGCACCCCGTCGCGATCGAGCCGGGTGAGAAATTCTCGGCAGTCGTCCGAGAGCCGCCCCAGTTCGCCGTCGGCGAAAATCCGCACCGCCCGCCGGGCGGGCGTACGCTCGGCCGCGGCGGCGTGCTGCGACCCGGCCGCCAGCACCGAGAGCCATTCCATCGCATTGGCCACCTCCCCGACCGTGAACCCCTTGTGCGCCAGCGCCGAGAGGATCTGCCGACGTGCCGGAACGTCCGCCGGGTCCGCCATCAGGTAATGGTCGTAAACGTAGATCAGAACGTCGAGAACGCAGCCGGTTGTCATTGATCAAGCAGCAGTCAGTGCGAATCGATTCGGCCACCACGCGGCCGCCGCAGTCCGGCGCGCAACGCCCCTGCCGCGGCGGGATCGGCCCTCTGCCGGGTCGATCGGTGCGCCGCACCTGCCGAGCCGGCCGCAAGGGAATCGAAGGTCGCCGGCTCAAAGCCGAGCGCATCTAACAGCATTTCATATTCCTTGTCCAATGTCCGGCCCGGCCGATTTTGCATAACCTCATGATTCATATGACTGATTTCGGGCTCCGATCGAGTCTGGAGGGACGGTCGCGCCGTCGGGTACGGCCACGCCTGGGCTCCCGGCGCATCGTCCCGCGGTTCATCCGCCCGCGCGCGACGTCGGTTTGCTACTGTGCGCGCGCATGAAATACCGACATCTTCACCATGCGGGCAACTTCGCCGACGTGCACAAGCACGTGACGCTCCTGGCGCTGCTCGCGGCCCTCGCGCGCAAGGACAAGGGCTTCCTGTACTTCGAGACCCATGCCGGCCGCGGTGTGTACGACCTCGCCGATTCGGCGAGCGAGGCGGCCGGGGGCATCGAGCGGCTGCAGGCCGCGCGGTGCGCCGCGCCGGAGCTGCAGGCCTACCTCGAGCGCGTGGCCGCGGTGCGCCGGGCGCGGGGGGCGGCGCGCCTCTACCCCGGTTCGCCCTGGCTGGCGGCCACCGCGCTGCGCCCCCAGGACCGGGCGGTGTTCGTCGAGCTGCTGGCCGAGGAGGCCCGGGCCCTGCGCCGCACGCTCGGCGCAGACGACGCGGGGGCGGCGCTGCGCATCGAGACCGGGGAGGGCTTCGCGCGCTGGCAGGCGGCGCTGCCGCCGCCGCAGCGGCGCGCGCTGACGCTGGTCGATCCGCCCTATGAGGACACGCGCGAGGACTTCGATCGGGTGCGTACCGAGCTCGCTGCGGCGCTCCACCGCTTTCCGACGGGCGTCGTCGCGGTCTGGTATCCGGTGAAGGACGCGCGCGACACGCAGCGCTGGCTTGCCGGGATTCCGCGTGTCGTCGACCGTCCGATGCTGGCGGCCGAGCTGCGGCTGTTTCCCTGCGACTCGCGGGTCGCACTGAACGGCTCGGGGATGCTGATCGTCAATCCGCCTTATCAACTCGACGTCCGGATGGGCGAGTGGCTCGCCGAACTGCATGCGCACCTGCAGGCGCCGACCGGCGTGGCCGGCGCGGTGCGCTGGCTGACACGGCCGGCAGCGTGACAGGGTGGCCGGCGCGGGCGCAGAATCGACCCCATGGAAGGGAGCGTGGATCAGTACGCCGTGGTGGGTCACCCGGTCGCCCATAGTTTCTCGCCTTTCATTCACTCGTTGTTCGCGCGCCAGACCGGCCAGTCGCTCAGCTACCGGTTGATGGACATCCCGCCGGAGCGCTTCACCGAGCAGGTGTACGAGTTCTTTGCCCGCGGCGGGCGCGGCTTGAACGTGACGCTGCCGCACAAGACGCGGGCGCTGGCGCTCGCTCATGAGCTGACCGAGCGGGCGCGCCTCGCCGGGGCACTCAATACTGTGGCGGCGCGCCGCGACGGCACGCTGCTCGGGGACAACACCGACGGGGCCGGACTGGTGCAAGACCTGACGGCCAACCTGCGCGTACCGATCCGGGGGCGCAGCATTCTGCTGATTGGCGCCGGCGGCGCGGCGCGCGGGGTGATTGCGCCGCTGTTGGCCCTGGAGCCGCAGCGGATCGTGATCGCCAATCGCACCGCCGAGCGCGCTGCGGCGCTTGCGGCGGCGTTCAGCGCGCTCGGCGCCGTCGAAGGCTACGGTTTCGGGGAACTTGGGGCGCAGCCCTTCGACCTCATCATCAACGCCACGTCGGCGAGTCTCACCGGGGAGCTGCCCGGGGTGCCGGCTGAGCTGTTCGGGCCGCACACCTTCTGTTACGACATGGCCTACGGCCGAGGCGATACGCCCTTCGTGCGCTGGGCGCGCGAGTTGGGCTGTCGGGAGGCGACCCCCGGCTGGGGGATGCTGGTCGAGCAGGCGGCCGAGTCGTTCCGGCTGTGGCGTGGCGTGCGCCCGCTCACCGCGCCGGTGCTGGCGGCGCTCACCGGGCGCGCCGCCGCAGACGGGTGACTCCGTCTAAGGGTTGTGCACGAGGTCGCCGACCGCGATGGTGTTCGATGCGGCCACGACGAGCGCGAAGGACATCCGCCGGTAGGTCTTGAACACCAGCAGCGTGCCGGCCCGGTAATTCGGGAGCTTCACCCGCGGCGCAAATGCGCGTCCGGAGGAGCCCAGGGAGTGGAACAGCCAGTGGAACGAACCGTGCGTATCGTGGACGACCGAGCCGTGGTGATCGACCGCGAGCACGTCCCCGGGCACCAGCCCGGCGCGGCTGCCCCGATCGAGTGCGACGATGTCGTACTGGCCGGCGAGATCGGCGCCGCCCGTGCCGCCGACGACCCAGATGATCTTGCCGTGCACGCGAACGGCCGGCGCTCGGGGCTCGATCCGCAGCGGCGCTGAGGTATTCGAGGCGATCAGGCGATCGCCCGCGACCGTCTCGCGGGCCGAATCGGTGAGCACCGCCGTGGCCGGGTGACCGGAGGCGGTGATCACGGCCGTCGCGGTGTAGGTGCCGAGGTAGCCGTAGACGTGCCCGAAGCCGAGGTCACCGGGCTGACGAAGCTTGTGGCCCACGTGAATGATGCTGTAGCGGGCGTGCGGATGAGGGCCCAGGCGGCTGACGTAGGCGACGGCGCCGTTGCCGGCGACCTGCTGTTGACCCCGGAAGGCGATCACGTGCGGCGCGCGATCGATCTGGCTGGCGCTCAGCAGCACCGGCCGGGCGAGGAACGCGGCGATGGCCGAGTAAGGGATGGTCGGGATGGCCGCGGTGATCGGTCTGCTGCGCAGGTGGGGTCGCAGCTTCACGACCGGCTCGCCCCCCGCCGTGCCGCGCAGCGGACTGGCGCGCAGCAGTCGGATCGAGGGCTGTCCGTTTGCGCCGTAGCTCAGCGCCAGCACATCGCCGGGATAGATCAGGTGCGGGTTGTGGATCTGGGGGTTGAGGTACCAGACCTCTGGCCAGTCCCAGGGGTTGCGCAGGAACCGTGAGGCGATGCCCCACAGCGTGTCGCCACGCTTGACCGTATAGGTCATCGGGGCGCTGCGCCGGATGATCGGTTCGGACGCTGCGGCAGCAGGCGCCGGCGCAGGACGGGTGATCGCCGGTGGCGAGGCGCTGGCCGGCGGCGGCGCGGACGCCACCGGTCGGCTCGCACCGTGCAAGGTCGAGCAGGCCGCCAGTAGGGCCGCCATCCCGCCCGCCAGAAGGGGGCGGGCACCACGAATCTGTTTCGAGGCCATGGCCGCGTATAATTGCATGACGGCTCTCCGTGTACGGCGGTTTAGTGTCAAGCTGTGCATCCGGTCACGCTCGCCTCCGGGCCGGCGGGCCATTCGGGGCCGCTGGAACCACTTTCCCCATCGCGACTCCAAAATCTCCCATGGCCCTGAAAACGATCCTCGAGTTCCCCGACCCGCGGCTGCGCACGCGAGCCCAGCCGGTCACCCGCTTCGACGCCGGGCTGCACCGTCTGGTCGATGACCTGTTCGAGACCATGTACGCCGCCCCGGGAATCGGCCTTGCAGCCACTCAGGTCGACGTGCACCAGCGGGTGATTGTCATCGATGTTTCGGAGGCGCACAACGACCCGCTCGTGCTGATCAACCCCGAGATCATCACGCGCGAGGGGGAAACGAGCGGCGAGGAGGGCTGCCTGTCCGTGCCCGGGATCTTCGATGCGATCCCGCGCGCAGCGCAGGTGCGGGTGCGAGCGCAGGACCGTACCGGCCAGGTGTTCGAGCGGGACTGCGATGAACTGCTCGCCGTGTGCATTCAGCACGAGATGGATCACCTCGACGGAAAGTTGTTTGTGGACTACCTCTCGAACCTCAAGCGCGAGCGTATCCGCAAGAAGCTCGAGAAGGAGCGCAAGGCGCGCACGCAGCGGCGCGTCGACACCGCCCCGCCGGCGCTCTGACCGGTCGACCCAGTGGCCGAGAACACCGTATTGCGCGTGGCGTTTGCGGGGACGCCGCAGTTTGCCGTGCCCGTGCTGGAGGCGCTGCGTCATTCGCGGCATCAGCTGGTCGGCGTGTTGACCCAGCCCGACCGGCCCAAGGGCCGCGGGCGCCAGCTGAGCGCCTCGCCGGTCAAACTCGCCGCCGCCCCGCATGTGCCGGTGCGCCAGCCGGAGACGCTGAAGCAGCCTTCGGACTGGGCGGCGCTGCTCGAGTGGCGCCCGGACCTGCTGGTGGTGGTTGCCTACGGCCTGATCCTGCCGCAGGCGGTGCTCGATCTGCCGCCGCTCGGCTGCCTCAACGTCCACGCCTCGCTGCTGCCCCGCTGGCGCGGCGCAGCGCCGGTCGAGCGGGCGCTGCTCGCCGGGGATCCAGAGACGGGTCTGACGGTGATGCGCATGGAGGCGGGTCTGGATACCGGACCGATTCTGCTGCAGGAGCGTGTGGCGATCGGGCCGCAGGACACCGGCGCCAGCCTGCTCGAGCGTCTCGCCGAGCGCTCCGGACCGTTGCTGCTCGCAGCGGTGGAGGGCTGGGCGGCCGGCACGCTGAGTGCGCGGCCTCAGCCGGCCGAGGGCGTCACGTATGCGCGCAAACTCCTGAAGCAGGAGGCGCAAATCGACTGGCGGCTCAGTGCCACGCAGATCGAGCGTCAGGTGCGCGCGCTGCGCCCGCGAGCGCTCGCCGAGACGCAGAGCATCGATGCGCACAGCGGCGCGGTGGAGCGCCTGTTGGTGCACGCCGCGCGGCTCGGGCCGCCGCTGGCGGTCGCGGCCGCGCCCGGCACCGTGCTCGAGGTCGCCGGCCCTCCCGAGTCCGGGTACCTGCGGGTGCAGTGTGGCGAGGGAACCCTCGAGGTGCTGGTCCTGCAGCGGCCGGGCGGCGCGCCGCAGAAGGCCGCCATCTTCGCGCGCGGCTCCCGGCGGGTGCAGAGCGGCCAGCGGCTCGGGCCGCCGCAGTGACGCCGCCGCACTCGACCTCCGGTGTGCTCGCCGATGCGGCTCGCGCGGTCGCCGCGGTGGTCGGCGGCCAGTCCGCCGACGTGGCGCTCGCGGCCTACGATGACAGTCCGCGCCGCGCCGCGGTGCGCGCCATCGCCCTCGGCACGGTGCGCTGGTACTGGCGCCTGAAGCCGGCCCTCGAGGGCCTGCTGAAGCGTCCCAGTGCGCTCGAGCGCGAGGTGCTCGCGCTGCTGCTGTGCGCGGCGCACCAGATCGAGTACTCGCGCAATGCGCCGCAACTGACGGTGAACGGCGCGGTGGATGCGGTCCGGCTGCTGCGCGAGGGTGCCGCCGCCGGCCTCGTGAATGCCGTGCTGCGCCGCTGGGTGGCTGAGCGTGAACGGATCCTCACCCGCGTCGATGCGGATCCGGCTCGCCGCAGCGCCCATCCCCGCTGGCTGTTCGAGGCGCTGCAGGCGGCCTGGCCGCAACAGGTCGCGACGCTGCTCGAGGCGAACAATGCGCATCCGCCGCTGACTGTGCGGCTCAACCTGCAGCGTTGCAGTGCCGAGCACTACCTCGAGAGGCTCGCGGCGGCCGGGCTCACCGGCCGGCGCCTCGATGCCGCCGGTGGCGCGGCGGCGGCGACCGCCCTGCGGATCGATCCGCCGGTGCCGGTGGCAGACCTGCCGGGGTTTGCCGACGGCTGGGTTTCGGTCCAGGACGCCGGGGCGCAGCTCGCCGCGCCGCTGCTCGCCGCGGCGCCGGGCATGCGGGTGCTGGACGCCTGCGCCGCGCCGGGCAGCAAGACCGCGCACCTGCTCGAGCGTACCGCACCGCTCGAGGTGACTGCCGTTGACATCGACCCGGCCCGGCTCGGGCGCATCGCCGAGACGCTCCAGCGGCTGGGCCTGCAGGCGCGGCTGGTGGCCGCCGACGTGCGCGATCCGGGTGCGTTCTGGGAGGGACGCCCCTTCGAGCGCATCCTGGTGGACGCCCCGTGCTCCGGGACCGGGGTGATTCGACGTCACCCGGACATCAAGCTGCTGCGCCGGCCCGAGGACATCGCCCGCTTCGCGGTGACGCAGCTGGAGATTCTCCGGGCGGCCTTTGCCCTGCTCGCCCCGGGCGGGCGGCTGCTGTATTCGACCTGCTCGGTGCTGCCGGCGGAGAACGAGGCGGTCATGGCGCGTCTGCGGGCGGCCGAGCCTTCAGCTGAGCCGGTACTACTGCCGCCGGACGCCTTTCCGCTCGGCGCGGTGGTGGGGGTCCACGGCGTCCAGTTGCTGAGCGGTGGAGCGGCGGAAACCGACGGCTTCTATTATGCTTGTGTCGAAAAGACAACGTCAGAAACCTGAGACGGGCGAGTGACATCGGGGGATTTACGCGTTCGATCGTTGCATTGATGCCACGCATTGCGCCGCACCGCTTGCGCGGTCCGGCTGCGGGGCGGTGGACGGCGCTGGCGCTGCTGGCGTGGGCGGTGCTGCGCACCTCGGCGTTGGCCAGCGCGCTCGACGGCGCGCTCGTGGTGCGCTCGGCGTATGTCAACTTCGACCACGGCGTCATCGAGCTGAACGCGCACGTCACCTATCCGCTGAACCCCACGATTCTCAAGGCGCTGCAGAACGGGGTCACACTGAGTTTCGATGTGGAGACCCGCATCGAGGAGGTACGGCGCTACTGGTTCAATGCCACCGTCATCGACGTCATGCTGCGCCGCCAACTCGCCTACCACGTCGTCACCCGCCGGTACGTGGTGCGCGATGCCCAAAGCGGCGCGGAGCGCAGTTTCGCCTCCGTGGACAAGGCGCTGCATTACATGGAACAGGTGCATGACTGGCCGGTGCTGGTCGAGTCACAGCTGCATGGCGGGCGCTACATCATCAGCGTGCGCGCCGGCGTGCGCCGCGGCACGCTGCCGGCGTCGTTGCGCGCGCTGTTGTTCTGGACGGACGACTGGCAGCGCGTGAGTCCCTGGTACTCATGGTCCCTGCCAGTGTGAATACGCCGTCGCGGTGGGGTCGCGCGCGCGCCCTCGCTGCCGTCGCGCTGTGGAGCCTGATCGGACTGGCGGCGCTGATGTTGCTCGCCAAGAGCGCACAGAACTCCTCGGAGTTCGGCCGGCTGCGGCCCTGGATTGTGCTGCTCAACGTCATCGGCGTGCTGGCGCTGATCGTGCTGCTCGCCCGGCGGATCTGGCAGCTGGTGCGCGATTACCGCAACCACGTGCCGGGCTCGCGCCTGACGGCGCGCACGGTGATGATCTTCGGGGCGCTGGTGATCGCGCCGCTGCTGATCGTGTATTTCTCCTCGCTGCAGTTTCTCAACCGCGGCATCGATAGTTGGTTCCGGGTGGAGGTGCGCGAGGGCCTGAAGGACGCACTCGTGCTCTCGCGCTCGGCGCTCGACCTGCGCGTGCAGGCCGAGGCGCGCCGCACCACCGTGCTGGCCCGCTCGCTGATCGGCCACTCGGTGCTGCGCATGCAAAGACAGCTCGATGAGGCTCGCCGCTCCGACGCGGCGCGCGAGATTGTGCTGTACGGGGCGAATGAGCGGATTCTCGCGGCGAGTCTGCGCGATCCGCTCGCCGATGTGCCGCTCGCCCCGCCGGCCTCGCTGGTGCGCACGGTGACCGACCGGCAGACCTACGTGAGGCTCGAGCCGCAGGCGAACGGGCGGTTCGTGATCCGCATCGGCGTGCCGCTCGCGGAATCCTCCGGCGCCGCCGGGCTGCGCTATCTCATGGCGGTCTATCCGGTGCCGGCGCAGCTCTCGGCGCTCTCGAACGCGGTGCAGCGGTCCTACTCGCGCTACGGCAACCTCTCGGCGCTGCGCGAGCCGCTGAAATACAGCTTCACTCTGACGCTCACGCTGGTGCTGCTGCTCGCGATGCTCGCGGCGATTCACGGCGCGATCATCTCCGCCGAGCGGCTCGCGCGCCCCGTGCAGGATCTGATCGCCGGCACCCGGGCGGTGGGCAAGGGCGATTTCGCCACCCGGCTCGCGTTGCCCTCGCGTGACGAGATGGGCTATCTGGTGCACTCATTCAACGACATGACCAAGCGTCTGCGGCGCGCGCACGATGAGGCGACCCGCAGCCAGCAGGCGGTCGAGCGTGAGCGAGAGCGACTGGCGATCATCCTGGCTCGGCTCTCGACCGGTGTGCTCGCGGTCGACCGCAACCTGGTGGTGCGCATGGCCAACCGGGCCGCCGCCGGCATCCACGGCACCGACTTCTCCGCCGCCACCGGTCGGGCGCTGCCGGACCTGGCCGCCGGCAACGAGCGGCTCGGTCAGTTCGTCGCGGCCCTCGCGGTACGCTTTGCGCGCGGCCGGGAGGAGTGGCGCGAACAGATCGATCTCGGCAAGCCCGGGCGGATGATGACCCTGATGTGCGCCTGCACGCCCCTGCCCGGGGAGAGTGGTGATATGGGCTATGTCATCGTGTTCGATGACATCACCGCGCTGCTCGAGGCGCAGCGCGATGCGGCCTGGGGCGAGGTGGCCCGGCGCCTGGCGCACGAGATCAAAAATCCGCTCACGCCGATCCAGCTGTCCGCCGAGCGCGTCCGACGTCGGCTGCTGCCGATCCTCGCGCCGCCCGAGGCGGAGTTCCTCGAGCGCTCGACTCACACCATCGTGCAGCAGGTCGAGAGCATGCTGCAGATGGTCAACGCGTTCAGCGAATACGCCCGGGCCCCGGAGATGCACGTCAGCCGCTTCAGCCTGAACCAGCTGATCACCGAGGTGGCCGACCTGTACCGCTCGCATGATCCGCGCGCGAACATCGCGCTCGACCTCGATGCGGGCCTCAGCGCCATCGAGGCCGACCGCGGCCGGGTGCGCCAGATCCTGAACAACCTGCTGATCAATGCGCTCGAGGCACTGGCCGGACAGCCGGCGCCGCGGCTCGAGATCAGTACCCGGCTGGAAGGCAGCGATGCTGCTTTCGCCGTCATGAGCGTGTGTGACAATGGGCCTGGGTTCCAGGCCGATCTGCTCGGGCGGATCTTCGATCCGTACGTCACCAGCAAGCCCAAGGGGACCGGTCTGGGGTTGGCCATCGTGAAGAAGATCGTCGAGGAGCATGGGGGGCGGATCGACGCGGATAACCGGCCGGAGGGCGGTGCGCGGATCCGGATCGCACTCCCGGTGGCGTTCGGCAAGCGCCTCGGGGTACAGCAGAAAAGACAGACACTGCGGAGCGAACAAGCATGAGTGCGGCACACATACTGGTGGTCGATGACGAGGCGGATATTCGCGGTCTGCTGAAGGAGATCCTCTCCGAGGAAGGCTACTCGGTGGAGGTCGCCGCCAACGCGGCGCAGGCGCGGACCGCGCGCGCGCGCCAGATGCCCGACCTGGTGCTGCTGGATATCTGGATGCCCGACGTGGACGGCATCACGCTGCTGCGAGAGTGGTCCACGTCGGCTACCGACGGCTGCCCCGTCGTGATGATGTCGGGCCACGGCACGGTCGAGACCGCCGTGGAAGCCACCCGCCTCGGTGCCTTCGATTTCGTCGAGAAGCCGCTCTCGCTCGCGAAACTGCTGCGCACCGTCGAGCGGGCGCTCGACGCCGGCCGGCGCAAGCGACAGGCGGGCAAGCTGTTCGTGCCGACGCTGATGATGCCGGCCGGCAAGAGCAAGCTGATGCAGCAGTTGCGTGCCGAGCTGCAGCAGATCGCCACGCACACCTCCCCGGTGCTGCTGATCGGCGAGCCGGGTTCGGGCCGCGAGCTGTTCGCCCGCTTTCTGCACAGCCGCAGTCCGCGCGCCGGTGCGCCGTTCATGACGCTGGTGGCGAGCAGCCTGCGCGATGCGGACGCCGAGAGCCGGCTGTTCGGTTCGATCGACTCCGGCGTGCGCCGCCCGGGGCTGCTCGAGCAGGCCGCCGATGGAACGTTGTTCATCCAGGAGCTGGAGGACCTGCCCGCGGCCGCCCAACGGCTGATGGTCGGCGCGCTCGAGTCCGGCCGTTTCACCCCCGGCGGCGGCGGCGAGCCGCTCGAGCTGCGCGCGCGGCTCGTCTCCTCGACCCAGCCGGGCGTGGAGAACCGCGCCGGTGAGGCGTTGCGCCGCGATCTGCTCGGTCACTTGAACACGCTGCTCGTGCGCGTGCCGCCGCTGCGCGATTACGCCGAGGACGTCCCGGAGCTGCTGCGGTATCACGTCGACCGGCTGGTTGATTCCGAGGGGCTGGCGCTGCGCCACTTCAGCGTCGCCGCCCAGAACCGACTGCGCAACTATCCGTGGCCGGACAACGTGCGGGAGCTGAAGAACCTCGTGCACCGGCTGCTGATCCAGGGGGGTGGCGAGGAAATTGGGCTGGAGGAGGTCGAGCGCGAGCTCGCCGTGCAGGCACCCGCGGGCGAGCCGCTCGTCAAGCAAGACCTGTTGGCGCTGCCGCTGCGTGAGGCGCGCGAGCAGTTCGAGCGAGCCTACCTGCAGCAGCAGCTGCTGCTTTGCAACGGCAAGGTGGGGCAGCTCGCCAAGCGGGTCGGCATGGAGCGCACTCACTTGTACCGCAAGCTGCGGTCGCTGGGACTGGATTTCCGCTCGATCGCCGAGGACTGAGTCGGCGGGCGCCTCAGTGCACGGCGCCCGGTATGACGATCGCCGGCAAGCGCATCGCGTGCAGCGTGCTGCGGATGCGCGCCAGTTCGGACGCCTCGGTGATTGGGCCGATGCGCACCCGGTGCAGCGTGACGCCGCGGCTCTGCACGGTGTCGACGTGCGCGATGATCCCGACGCTGTCGAGTTCGGAAATGATGCGCTCGGCCTGCGCCGGGTTGCTGTAGGAACCGACCTGCAGCACATAACCGCCGTAGGCGCCCGCTCCGCGCATCCCCGGGGCATGCGCGCCCGGCGCGCTCGGGCGCGGGACGATCACCTTGAGGTTCGGCAGCATCTGGTAGAAATCGTACTGCGGTGGCGCCGGAACGCTCGTGCCGTGCGCCGCGGCCTGCGCGAGCGCAGACGGCGCGGTGCCCCGCGCGGGCGCCACGGCTGCGCGGGGCGAAGGTGTTGCGTGCCTGGGCGGGCTCGCCGGCGGTGGTGCGGAGCGGACCTCGGCGGTGGTGGGCGGGGCCGTCGCTGCGGGTGTGGCGGTGGCTGGCGCAGCGGTGCCCGATGCGCACGCGCGCCCCGAGCGGTGCACATGATGCATCACGAGCACGGTGCCGATGCCCGCCAGCAGCGCACCGGCCAGCGCACCGAACAGGAATTCCTTCAGCCCGCCGCTCGGTCCGCCCTCGCGGCGAGCGGCGCCTTTGTAGTCACGGGTCGTGAGCTGCGACATCGGTTCACATGCTCTCGGGCGCGCTCACGCCGAGGAGCCCGAGGCCGTTGCGCAGGACCTGCTGCACGCCGAGCACCAACGCCAGCCGCGCATTGCGCACCTTGGAGTCCTCGACCAGGAACGTCTCGGCGTTGTAGTAGGTGTGCAGCGCGTTGGCCAGTTCGCGCAGGTAATGCACCAGCGCGTGCGGTGCGCGGTTCACCGCGGACTGCTCGAGCGCCTCCGGGAAGCGCGTGACGCACGCGAGCGCGGCCTGCTCGTGCGCGCTCGCGAGCAGCGCGGTGTTGGCGAGGCCTTCGGCACGGTCGAACTGCAGATTGCGCGCGCTCATCTGCTTCAGCACGCTCGCGACGCGCGCGTGCGCGTACTGGATGTAATAGACCGGATTTTCGTTGCTGCGCGACTTGGCCAGCTCCAGATCGAAATCGAGCGGTTGATCGTGGCTGCGCATCAGGTAGAACAGCCGGCAGGCATCGTTGCCGACTTCCTCGCGCAACTGGCGCAGTGTCACGAACTGCGCCTCGCGCTTGCCCATCGGGATTTTCTCCCCGCCCCGGAACAGGCTGACGAACTGGATCAGATTGACCTCGAGGCTCTCCCCGGGCTCGCCCATGGCGGTGAGCCCGGCGCGCACACGTGCCACGTAGCCGTGGTGATCAGCACCCAACACGTCGATCAGACGCTCGAAGCCGCGCTCGCGCTTCTCCAGGTGATAGGCGATGTCGGAGGCAAAGTAGGTTTTCTGGCCATTCTCGCGCACCACCACGCGGTCTTTCTCGTCGCCGAATTCCGTCGCGCGGAACCAGGTCGCGCCCTGATCCAGATACAGCCGACCGTCGCGTTCGAGCCGCGCAAGCGCGCGATCGATGGCTCCACTGTGCTCCAGTTCGCGCTCGGAATACCAGCGCTCGAACTGCACGCCGAACTGCCGCAGGTCCTCGCGGATGTCCGCCAGCATGCCCTGCAGCGACAGCGCCAGCACGCGCGCGAAGCCCTCCGCGCCGATCAGCTCGCGGGCCCGTCCGATCAGCGCATCGATGTAGAGCTCCTTGTCCCCTTCGGGCGCATCCGCCGGCAGGCCGGTGAGCACGCTCGGCGCGCCGTGGCGCAGCGCATCGCCCTCGGCCGAGCGCAACTGCGCGGCGATCGCGCGCACGTAATCGCCACGGTAGCCGTTCTCGGGAAACGGCAGCGATTCGCCGCAGGCCTCGAGGTAACGCACCCACGTGCTGACGGCGAGGATGTCCACCTGGCGTCCGGCGTCGTTGATGTAATACTCGCGCGCCACCTCGAAGCCGCTCGCCGCGAGGATATTCGCCAGCGTTGCGCCATAGGCTGCCTGCCGTCCGTGTCCGACGTGCAGCGGCCCGGTGGGATTGGCCGACACGAACTCGAGCAGCACGCGCTCGCCGCGGCCGAGCGTGCTGTGCCCGTAGCGCTCGGCGCGCGCGTGGATCGCCGCGAGCTCCTCGGCGTAGGCTACCGGGGAGAGGAAGAAATTGATGAACCCGGCGCCGGCAATCTCCGCGCGCAGCACCGTTGGACTCGGGGGCAGGGCCGCGATGATGCGCTGCGCGAGCGCGCGCGGGTTGCTGCCGGCGGCCTTCGCCAGGCGCAGCGCGATGTTGGTCGCAAAATCCCCGTGGCGGGCATCGCGGCTGCGTTCCACCGTCACGGCGCCGCCGGTGGTGGCCTCGGCGAGCGCGCCGCCGAGACTGGTGAGGGCGCTGGCGAGAAGTTGCTCGAGTTGTTGCTTCAAGGAAATCGGATCCGCATCGGGAGGAAACAGCGGATTCTACCCGATTAAAACAGCTCCATCGGATCGACGTCGAGCGCCCAGCGCACGCGCCGCGCGCTCGGCAGCGCGGCGAGCTGCACCAGCCACGTCTCGAGGAAGCGGTGCAGCGCACCGCGCTCGGCGCTCTCGATCAGCAACTGCGCATGGTAGCGGCCGGCGCGTCGGGCCATCGCCGCCGGCACCGGGCCGAGCAGGCGCACGCCGCGCGCCTCGGCCGCCAGCGCGCGCGCCTCGGTCAGAAACTGCAGGGCGGCCTCGGCGGTGGGCGCCGAGTCGCGGACTGCCGCGAGGCGGCTGAAGGGCGGCCAGGCGGCCTGGTGCCGCTCCGCGAGCGCGGTGCGCGCGAACCCTTCGTAGCCCTCGGCGAGCAGCCCCGTGAGCAGGGGGTGATCCGGGAATTCAGTTTGAATGAGCACTTCGCCGGGCCGTGTGCCGCGGCCCGCCCGGCCGGCGACCTGCACGATGGTCTGTGCCAGACGCTCCGGGGCGCGAAAGTCGGTGCTGAACAGGCCCTGATCGGCGTTCAGGACCACCACCAGCGTGAGGTTCGGGAAATCGTGGCCCTTGGTCACCATCTGCGTGCCGACCAGGATGCGCCCCTCGCCCGAGGTGATGCGCTGCACGGCGGCTTCCAGGTCGCCGCGGCGGCGGACCACGTCGCGATCGAAACGCACGCAGGGCACGCCCGGAAACAGCTGCGCGAGGGTCGCCTCGATCCGCTCGGTTCCCTGGCCGACCGGTTTCACGGCGAAGCCGCATTGCGGACAGCGCTCCGGCAGCGGTTCCTCGGCACCGCAGTGGTGGCAGCGCAGCACCTGCGAGTTCAAATGAACGGTGAGGCGGGCATCGCAGTCCCTGCAGGGGGCGACCCAGCCGCAGGCCGTGCACAGCAGCGTCGGGGCGTATCCGCGCCGGTTGAGGAACACCAGTGCCTGCCCTCCGGCGCCCAGGTGCCGCTCGATGGCCAGCACGGCCGGCGTGGACAGACCGGCGGTGTGCGCATGGGCGCGCAGGTCGATCAGCGCCAGGCGCGGTCCGCCGGTCTGGACGGCGCGGCGCGTGAGCGTCAGACGCGCGTAGCGGCCCTGCTCGACATTGTGCAGCGTCTCGATCGCCGGGGTGGCAGAACCGAGCACCACCGGTACCGCGGCGCCGCGCGCGCGCATCACGGCCAGATCGCGCGCCGAGTAGCGAAAGCCCCCGTCCTGCTGCTTGTAGGACGCATCATGCTCCTCGTCGACGACGATCACGCCTAGATTCGCCAGCGGCGCGAACACCGCCGAGCGCGTGCCGAGCACGACGCGGGCCCGCCCGGAGTACGCCTCGCGCCAGGCGATCAGCCGCTCGTGGTCGGTCAGTCCGGAGTGCAGCACGGCCATCGGGACACCGAAGCGCGCCCGGAAGCGGCCGACGAGTTGAGGCGTCAGGCCGATCTCCGGCACCAGCACCAGCGCACCGGTGCCGCGCGCGAGCGCCGCTTCCGTCACCCGCAGGTAGACCTCGGTCTTGCCGCTGCCGGTGACGCCCTGCAGGACGAAGGCGGCGAACTGTCCGAGCGAGGACTGGATGCGCTCGGTGGCCTGACACTGCTCCTCGTTGAGTGGTGGACCGGCGAGACGGGCCGTCGGCGCCGCCTCGTCGGGTGTCGGCGCGCACTCGGTGGCGAAGGCCTCGATCCAGCCGCGCTCGGCCAGGGTGCGTGCCGCGCTGCGCCAGGACGCCCCGCACTGCTCGCGCAGCTGCGGGGCGCTGCGCTCACCGGCGAGCAGCGCGGCGAGCAGCGCCTGCTGGCGCGGTGCGCGCCGGGACTCGCCCGCGGCGTGGGCGCCGCGGCCGTCGGCGGTGAGCCGCCAGCGCTCTTCCTGGGCGGCGAGGTCTGCCCCCAGCCGCAGCGCCTTCGGCATCGCCGCCGTCAGCACCTCGCCAATCGGATGGTGGTAGTAGCCGGCGGCCCACTGCAGCAGCTCGAGCAGACCGGCGTCGAAGACCGGCCGGTCATCCAGGCGTTCGAGCACGGCCTTGAGCTTCTCGGCAGCGACGTCCGAATCCTCGGCGGTCGCCATGACCACCCCGACCCGCTGCTGGCGGCCAAAGGGGACCCGCACCCGCATCCCGGGCTGAACGTCGAGCCCACCGGTGTGGTAATCAAAGAGCTGGCGCAGCGGCGTGGCGAGCGCGACACGGACAACGGGGGCGCGGGGCATGCGAAGGGTGTGGAATTTCTGCGGTGACGCCGGCCCATTGCCCGCTCCGTCGCCGTCAACCGACAGGAGGGGGCCGCGTTATACGGGCTATGGCAGACTCTGTTACGCTCGCCTCGCCTTATAGCATGCCGGCTGCCCTACGCGGCGACGTGGATCGTTCAGCTTCGAATTCCCAGACCACACAGCACGCGCTCGGCCGGTTCCTGGCGAGCGTCGAGCTGAAGGCATTCCGGATCGCTCACGCGGCGCTGCGCCACGAGCAGGACGCGCTCGATGCCGTGCAGGATGCGATGCTGCAGCTGGCCCGCGCCTATGCCGATCGGCCGGCCGAGCAGTGGAAGCCGCTCTTCTACCGCATTCTGGAGAACCGCATCCGCGACCTGCAGCGGCGGCGCAGCGTGCGCGATCGGATCATGGCGTGGCTGCCGTTTGCGGCCGACGACGACGAGACGGCCGACCCGCTCGCGGCGGCGCCGAGTCCGGAGCTGCCGGCGCTGCGGCGCCTCGAGATCGATGAGGCGATCACGGCGCTGGAGCGGGCGGTGGGCGCACTGCCGCGCCGGCAGCAGCAGGTGTTCCTGCTGCGCACGCTCGAGGGCCTGGACGTCGAGCAGACGGCTCACGCCATGGGCTGCTCGCAGGGCAGTGTGAAGACGCATTATTTTCGCGCGCTGCGCGCGCTGCGCGCCGAGCTGAGTGAACTGATATGAGCGCTTGGGACTCTTCGCCCGAGTTTGAACGACGGCTGCACGAACTGCTCGAACGGCAGACGAATGCGGCCAGCGGGCACGTTCGCTCGCATCTGACGCGAGCCCGCCACGCGGCACTGCTGCAGGCCGGTGAGCACCGCGGTGCGTGGCGGGAGGTGCTGGCGGGTCGGCGCCTGTGGGTGCCCGCCGGGGTGCTCGCAGCCGTGGTGGCCGGGGTGCTGCTGCTGGTGCCGCATCGGGCCGTCCGCTCGCCGCAGTCGGCGAGCGCCACGGCGGTGACGGCGCAGGACGTGCGGCTGCTGACCGATCGGGACGGACTGGCGATGCTCGAGGACGGCGGGGGTCAGTTCTACGAGTGGGCGGCCGCGCAGGCAGGCGGCCCGGCGGCGAGCGGCGCCGCCGCGAATGGGCCCAGCGAGCATGGCGGCTGAACGATGCAGGGGTGTCACCGCGGCGGTGCTGCTGGCCGCGTCACTCCTGCCGGCGGGCTGCGCCTCGGCACCCCCGCCGGCCCCTGCGAAACCGGTCCCGGTGGGGCTGTTGCAGTTCCTCGGCAGCCGCGATCCGACCGCACGGGTCGAGCGCTCCGCGGGCGGCTCCTGGCTCGGCTATCTCTCGCAGCTGAAACTCCAGCCGCCACCGAAGTCGAAAACGCCGGCCGGCACGGTGGCCGCGAACCGCAAGGTGGGCAGCTGATGCTCGGCGTGCTGCGCATCGTGCTCGTGGCACTGCTGCTGACGGCCGCGCCGGCGTGGGCTGCGCCGCCGAGCGGCGCAGCCCCGGCGCTGCCGTGGTCGGCGCTGTCCTCGGCCCAGCAGAAGTTGCTGCGTCCGCTGCGCGGCCGTTGGGCGGCATTGCCGCCGCAGCGCCAGCGGGCGCTGGTGCGCGGCAGTCGGATCTGGCTGCAGCTCTCCCCGGCCCAGCGCCATCAGGCGCAGCATCGTTTCGCTCAATGGCAGCGGATGGCGCCCCGACAGCGCGCACTGCTGCGCGAGCGGTGGCAGCAGTTCAAGGCGCTGCCGGCTGAACAGCGTGCGGCGATCCGGCGCAGCTTTCGCGCGTTTCAGCGCCTGCCCGCGTGGCGGCGCCGCGCGCTGCGCGAGCGCTGGCGCTCGGCCACGCCCGCGCAGCGTCAGGCGATGATCCGGCGCGCGCAGCGGCAGATGCGACGCCAGCGGATGATTCGCCGGATGCGCCAGATGGGTCGTGCGCCGCAGTTGCGTCTGCGAGGCCTGCCGGGCGGGCCTGGTGCACTGGGCGGGGCGGGTCGGATGGGCGGGGGCGCGCTGCCTCCGCTGCGCCGCGGCGGTCGGCCACCGTGGCGCTGAAGGGTCGCTAGCCGAGCGCCTTGATGGCGGCAATCAGCGCTGAGCCGACTTTCTGCGCATCGCCGTACAGCATGCGCGTGTTGTCGAGATAGAACAGCGCGTTCTCGATGCCGGAGAATCCCGCGCCCTGGCCGCGCTTGATCACGATCACGTTCTGGGCCCGGTCGGCATTGAGAATCGGCATGCCGTAGATGGGACTCGACTTGTCGGTGCGCGCCACCGGGTTGACGACGTCGTTGGCGCCGATGACGAGCGCCACGTCCGCGGTGTCGAACTCGCCGTTGATTTCTTCCAGATCGCCGATCAGGTCATAGGGCACGCCCGCCTCGGCGAGCAGCACGTTCATGTGCCCGGGCATGCGCCCGGCCACCGGATGAATCGCAAAGCGCACGGTGACGCCCCGGTCGATCAGCAGCTGACACAGCTCCCAGATCTTGTGCTGCGCCTGCGCCACCGCCATGCCGTATCCCGGCACGACGATCACCTTTTGCGCGAACGCCAGCATCACCCCGACGTCGGATGCCTCGATGGTCTTGAGGCTGCCGCTGACCTCCCCGCCGCCCGCGACGCTGCCTTCGCCGAACCCGGAGAACAGCACGTTGCCGAGCGAGCGGTTCATGGCCTTGGCCATCAGCTGCGTCAGCAGCGTGCCGGCCGAGCCGACCACGGTGCCGGCGATGATCATCGCCGCGTTGTGCAGCGCGAAGCCCTCGAAGGCGACCGCCAGTCCGGTGAGCGCGTTGTACAGCGAGATCACCACCGGCATGTCCGCCCCGCCGATCGGCAGCGTCATGGCGAGGCCGAGCAGCAGCGCGAAGATCAGCAGACCGGTGACGTACACGCCCGAGCCGCCGGGATGCGCGACCTCGAGCACACCCTGCAGCAGCGCCGCGGCGAGCAGCAGCAGGCTCACGATCTGCTGGCCGGGGAAGCGGATGCTGCGTTTGATCAGGCCCTGGAGCTTGGCGAAGGCGATCGCGCTGCCGCTGAAGGACACCGCGCCGATCAACCCGCCGACGACCGCCAGGGTGGTCCCCACGGCGCCGCCGCTGCCGCCGCGGTACAGCTCCACGGCCGCGATCGAGGCCGCAGCGCCGCCCCCCATGCCGTTGTACAGAGCGATCATCTGCGGCATGTTGGTCATGGCGACCCGTTTGCCGCTCCACCAGGCGAGCGCCGCGCCGAGCACGAGGGCCGCGCCGATCAGCGGGTAATTGCTCATGCCCGGGTAGGCGAAGGTGACGAGCGTCGCCACCAGCATCCCGGCGCCGGCCCAGATGATGCCGCTGCGGGCGCTCACCGGGGAGCTCATGCGCTTCAGCCCGGTGATGAAGAGGACGGCCGTGACGAAATAGCTCGCCTGGATCAGCGAGCCGGCGCTCCACGGCGCGGGCGTGGCCGGCATCTAGCGCTCCCCGGGCGCCGAGCGGGGCGCCTTGCTCGATTTGAACATCTCCAGCATCCGCTCGGTCACGACGTAGCCGCCGACCGCGTTGCCGGCGGCGAGCAGCACGCCGAAGAAGCCGATGGTCTTCTCCAGCGGAGAGTGCGCGTTGCCGAGGGCGACCATCGCCCCGACCAGCACGATGCCGTGCACGAAGTTCGAGCCGGACATCAGCGGGGTGTGCAGAATCACCGGCACCCGCGAGATCACCTCATAGCCGGTGAAGGCCGCGAGCATGAAGATGTAGAGCGCAACGATTCCGGTCATGGTCGTCCCCTCGGCGAGGCTTCAGCCCGACAGCGCCTGACGCGTCGGTTCGTGACGGATCTGCCCGTCGTGCGTCAGACAGGCCTTGGCGAAGACCTCGTCGTCCCAGTCGATGGCCAGTTCCCCCTGCTTGATCGCCGGGGAGAGGATGTTCAGCAGGTTGCGCGCGTACATCTCGCTGGCGTTGTAGGCGAGCTCGGCCGGCAGATTCACCGGGCCGATGATCTGCACGCCCTGATGCACCACCGTCTCCCCGGCACGCGTCAGCTCGCAGTTGCCGCCCTGCTCGGCGGCCAGATCGACGATCACCGACCCGGGCCGCATGCGCTCGGCCGCCGCGCGCGTGATGATCTTCGGTGCCGGCCGCCCAGGGACGGCCGCGGTGCTGATCAGCGCGTCCGCCGCGGCGATGCGCGCATCGAGGATGTCCTGCTGGCGGCGCTTCTCCTCCTCCGTCAGCTCGCGCGCGTAGCCGCCGGCGCCGTCGGCGCTCACGCCGGTGTCGACGAATTTCGCGCCGAGTGAGCGGATCTGCTCCCGGGTCGCGCCGCGCACGTCGTAGGCCTCGACCACCGCGCCAAGCCGGCGCGCGGTCGCGATCGCCTGCAGGCCGGCGACGCCGGCGCCGATGACGAGCACCTGGGCGGGCCGGATCGTACCGGCCGCCGTGGTCAGCATGGGCAGGAACTTCTGCAGGTGGTTCGCCGCAATCAGCACGGCCTTGTAACCGGAGACGGCCGCCTGCGAGGACAGCGCGTCCATCGACTGGGCGCGCGAGATGCGCGGGACCAGCTCCATTGCGAAACTGGTGATGCCCCGCTCCTGGAGCGCCCGCACCTCGGCGTGGCGGGCGTAGGGTTGCAGGAAGCCGGCGACGACCGTGCCGGGCTTCAGCGCACCGATCTGGGCGATGTCGAGCGGCTGGACGGTGAGCAGCACCTGCGCCCGTTCGAGCACCCCGGCACTGTCAGTCCACTCGACGCCGCGGTAGAGCGCATCGGGAAACTGAGCGCGCTCCCCGGCACCGCGCTCGAGGAGAATGCCGGCGCCCAAGCGCATGAATTTCTCGGCCACTTCGGGCACGAGACTGACGCGCGTCTCACGGGCGGCTCTCTCGCGCAGCGCGCCGATTGTCATTGGCATCAAAAGCCCCTTCCGATCGGCGAGCCCCGCGAACCGCGGCGGCCAGCTGCCATGCACTCTACCCTACACGTTGCGACGTTGAACTCAAGCATAATCTTGCCTTATCTTATAACCGGCCATGATAGGCATAGACTTCGAGCGGGCCGATTTCGGCTCGAGCGATGACCTGCGGATCACCCCGACGGGGCCGGTGCGCGGGCTCTCTCAGCTCGTGCTGCGAACCGACGTTTCCGGCATGCCTCTGGAGTGGATCGATTACCGGGAAGCGGCCCGACTCTACACCCAGGAGCAGGTCGCCTATACCTGCGGCAGTCTTCTGTTCACGCTGTTCGGCGGCATCAACGCGCTGACCGGACGGCGCACGACGCTCGAAATCAATTCCATCGTCGCCACGGTCGGACATACCGGCAATCCCGGCAGCACCCGGCACGACTACGTGCCGCCCTTGAACAACCAGACGCTCTTTCGGCGCGATGCGCACATTTGCATGTACTGCGGCCAGCGATTCGGGACCCGGGATCTGTCCCGCGATCACGTCCGCCCGTTCGGTCAAGGTGGCATCGACGTCTGGAACAACGTGGTGACCGCATGCCGCCGCTGCAACAACCAGAAGGCCGCGCGCACCCCGGAGCAGGCCAAAATGCAGCTGGTCGCCGTGCCGTTCACGCCGACCTATGCGGAGTACATTTTTCTCAAGGGTCGGCGCGTGCTCGCCGACCAGATGGAGTATCTGCTGGCGCATTTCCCGCGGACCAGCCCGCTGCACGATCGTATTCAACGCTGGCTGAGCTGAGCCGCGCCGGGGTTCACCCCGGGGCAGGCCGCCGACGGAGCCGCTGATTTTGCTCTACCTCATCGACGGCTCGGTCTACGTCTTCCGCGCCTACCATTCGCAACTGCCCGAGATGCTCGATGCCGAAGGGCGCCCGGTGCACGCGGTCTTCGGCTTCGCGCGCTTTCTCGGGGATCTGCTCGAGCGGACGCGGCCGCAGTTCGTCGCGGTCGCCTTCGATCGGCGCCTCGCCACCTCCTACCGCAACGAGATCTACCCGGCGTACAAGGCCAACCGCGAGCCGGCGCCGCCGGATCTGGCCGTGCAGTTCGAGTACTGCCGAGAACTGTGCGCGCGGCTCGGCCTCGCGGTATTCGTCGATTCGCACTATGAGGCCGACGATGTCATCGGCACCCTGGCGCAGCAGATGCGCACGCAGAGCATCTCATCGGCGTTCATCACCCGCGACAAGGATCTGGCGCAACTGGTGCGCGACGGGGATCTGTACTGGGACTTCGGGGCGCGCGGGCAGCTTGGTTACCGTGACGTCGAGCGGCATTTCGGGGTCGCCCCGGAACGGTTCGCCGACTATCTGGCGCTCACGGGCGACACCTCGGACAACATTCCGGGCGTCCCGGGGATCGGGCCGAAGACCGCCGCGGCGCTGATGCGCGCCTTCGGCTCCATCGATGAGCTGTATGCCGGCCTCGGGCGAGTCGCCACGCTCGGCTTGCGCGGTGCGCGCGAGTTGCGCGAGCGGCTGCACGAGCACCGCGAGGCGGTCTACCTGGCGCGCCGCCTGACCCGCATCGTGTGCGACATGCCGCTCGAGGCGAGCCGCGAGCAGCTGCGTCCGCGAGTCCCGGATCTGCAGGCACTGGGCACGCTCTACGATCGGCTCGGCTTCGGGCCGCTGTTGCGCCGCCAGGGCGAGCGGCTGGCGGCGCTCGTCGCGCCAGGGGGCTGAGCCGGCGCGCGCCATTGGTCTGGCAGGAATTCGTGCGGGCTTCGGCTATGCTCGGTGCTCACGTCACAGGAACCAGCGGGGGCTACCATGGCGACCAAGAACATCGTGTCCGTCCTGCAGGAGGAGCGCGTTTTCCCGCCGCCTGCGCAATTCAGTGCGCGCGCGCGGCTGAAGCCGGCGGATCTCGAGGCCTTGCGCCGCCATGCGCAGACGGACTACACCGGCTTCTGGGCGCAGCTGGCGCGCGAGCACCTCGTGTGGCACAAGCCGTTCACGGTCACGCTCGATGAGCAGAACGCGCCCAATTTCCGCTGGTTCTCCGACGGCGAGCTCAATGTCTCGTTCAACTGCCTCGATGTGCACCTCGCCGACCGCGGGCACAAGCCGGCCATTATCTTCGAGGGCGAGCCGGGCGACGTGCGACGGATCAGTTACCAGGAACTGCACGGCGAGGTCTGCCGCTTCGCCAACACGCTGAAATCGCTCGGCGTGCAGCGCGGGGACCGTGTGGCGATTTACATGCCGCTCGTGCCCGAGGTCATTGTGGCGATGCATGCGTGTAACCGCATCGGCGCGATCCACTCGGTGGTATTCGGTGGCTTCTCGGCCCCGGCGCTGAAGGAGCGGATCGAGGACACCGGCGCGAAGGTGCTCATCACCGCCGATGGCGGTTGGCGTGGCGGACACGCTATCGAGCTGAAGGCGGCCGCAGACAAGGCGCTCGCGGCCGGCTGCCCGAGCATCAAGTATGTCGTGGTGTTGCGGCGGACCGCCCATGCCATCGCGATGGAGCCGGGTCGCGACCTGTGGTGGCACGAGGCGATCGCGGCGCACTCTCCGGTGTGCGAGCCCGAGTGGGTCGACGCAGAGCATCCGCTGTACCTGCTGTACACCTCCGGCTCCACGGGCAAGCCCAAGGGCATCCAGCACTCGAGCGCCGGTTACCTGCTCGGGGCGAAACTGACCACCGAGTGGGTGTTCGATCTGCGCGAGGACGACGTGTTCTGGTGCACCGCGGATGCCGGCTGGGTCACCGGGCACAGTTACCTCGCCTACGGGCCACTCGCCGCCGGCGCCACCGTCGTGATGTACGAGGGCGGGCCGACCTATCCGGACGGCGGGCGCTTCTGGAAGATCTGCCAGGATCACGGGGTCAGCGTGTTCTATACCGCCCCGACGGCGATCCGTGCGCTGATGAAGCTCGGCGACGAGGTGCCGAGCCGCTACGATCTGTCGCGCCTGCGCCTGCTCGGCAGTGTCGGGGAACCGATCAATCCCGAAGCCTGGATGTGGTACCACCGGGTCATCGGCGGCGGCCGCTGTCCGATCGTCGACACCTGGTGGCAGACCGAGACCGGCGCGATTATGCTCTCGCCACTTCCCGGGATCACCCCGGCCAAGCCCGGTTCGTGCACGCTGCCGCTGCCGGGAATCGAGGCGGAGATCGTCGACGATCACGGCACGCCGGTGACCGGGGCCGATGCCGGCGGCTATCTGGTGATCAAGAAGCCCTGGCCCTCGATGCTGCGCACCATCTGGCGCAACAACGACCGCTACCTGGCCGCCTACTGGGAGAAGTTCCACAACCGCTACTACGTCGCCGGAGACAGTGCGCATCGCGACCGGGACGGGTATTTCTGGATCATGGGGCGCATCGATGATGTGCTGAACGTGGCCGGCCATCGCCTGGGCACCATGGAGATCGAGTCGGCGCTCGTGGCCCATCCGCGCGTCGCCGAGGCCGCCGTGGTCGGCAAGCCGCATGAGATCAAGGGCGAGTCGGTGTTCGCCTACGTGGTGTGCCGGGGTCCTCGACCGAAGGGCGATGCGGCGCACCTGGAGCAGGTGCTGCGCGATTGGGTGGGTCAGCAGCTCGGCGCCATCGCCAAGCCGGATGAGATCCGCTTTGCGGACAACCTGCCGAAGACCCGCTCGGGCAAGATCATGCGCCGGCTGCTGCGCGCCCTCGCGCGCGGCGAGGACATTGCGCAGGATGTCTCGACGCTGGAGAACCCGGCGATCCTCGATCAGCTGCGCGGCGCGGACGAGGCGGCTGTCCCGGCGGTGCGTCGCACACGGCCGGCCGGAGCAGAAGCACGATCGACGGCCGCCCGATCTCGAGCACGCCCGCGCAAGGCGGCCGTGGTGAAGCGCGCTCGGCGCGCAGCGGTGAAATCTCGCGCGGTGAAGTCGCCCCGGCGGCGGGTCGCGGCGGCCCCAGCGCTCGCACGACGCCCGAGGGCCAAGGCCGTGAAGCGCAAGCGAGCGCCGGCCAAGACCACCCGAGCCGCCAAGAGCGTGCCGGTCCGCGCCCGCAAGGCGGTGGCGAAAAAGACGGTGAAGTCAGGCCGGCTCGCCGGCCGTCGGCCGGCGCCGAAGCGCAAGCGTGCGCCGGTGCGTCGCTCGACGCGCCCCAGTGGGCGGCGGCGCTGAGGCGCACGCCCTCAGGTCACGGTGAGCGGCGGCTCAGCGGCTCGTAGCGCCGCTCGCCCGTGACCGGGTCGTACAGGACCTCGAGCGGCTCACCGGTGGCGGGATCTTCGAACCGCTCGCCGGTCGCCTGCCAGCGGGCGGCGGGCGGGGCGGGCTTGCGATAGCGCCAGCGCTCGAAAATGGTCGCGAGCAGACCTACGGCACCGAGTACGAGCAGCGCCAGGCCGTGCCCGGATTTCACCGCGAGCAGCTCGATGGCGCCCGCCACGACGGCGAGCGCCGAGAGTGCAAGGAAGGCCGCGCGCAGTCTCACGCGGCCGGCTCGATCACCACGGCGGTGCCGTAGGCGACGATCTCGCTCATGGTCTGGCCGATCTCGGAAGAATCGAATCGCATCATCACCACGGCATTGGCCTGCATCAGCGTGGCGTTCTTCACCATGCGGTCGACGGCGTGGCGGCGCGCTTCCTCGAGCAGTTGGGTGTACTCGGAGATCTCCCCGCCGGCGATCGAGCGCAGGCCGGCCATCAGATTGCCGGCCAGGCCGCGGCTGCGCACCACGACGCCGAACACTTGACCCTTGACCGCCGTGACTCGGTAACCCGGCACGTTTTCGGTGGTGACGATGAGCATCGTGCTGTCTCCTGGACGGGGCGCTGGTGCCCGCCGGGGCATGGTAACACCGCGTTCGCGCAGAGCGCGGGGCGCGCAAAATTGCACATTCGCGGCACAAATGACCCCTAGTGCCGCCGTCTGCGCCCGCCTAACCTGAGGGCCGCCCCCAGCCCGGGGGCGCTCGCCGGCCGGCGCCGGGGAGTCGGGGCAGGACGGAGGCGTGACGCTCATGGGTGAGATCATCCGGGTCGGTTTTGAACCTGAACGGGACTGGGAGCAGGCGCGCCTGCAATGGGCCGAGGGCCTGGCGGCGGTCGGGGCGCTGTTCGGGGACGACGAGGCGCTGATGCGCGCCAAGGCCGAGTGTCTGTATCAGACCGTGCGGCGGATCGTGGAGGGGATTCCGGCGGTGCGCGTGGCCGCGACCGTGCCGGACGATCTGCCCGGAGAGTATGTGCCCATGCTCACGGCCGCGCTGCGCGATGCGGCGCTGACGGGCATCGAGGCGAGCACCTGTCACGCGGTGCGGGTGCTCACGGCGGTCATCTATGACCTGTGTACCTCGAAGCTGCGCCGCAAGCCGTCCTGAGACCTCAGTGCGCCGCCGGTACCATCCGCAGCGCGAAGCGCACCGTCACCGAGTTGCCCAGCCACTCGGTGGCATGCCACTGCCCCTGACCGATGCCGAACGCGAGCCGGTCAATCACGGTCTTGCCCTGCAGCTCTCGGGCGCCGCGGCCGAGTGCTCGCCAGGTGAAGGGAACCGATACGGTGTGGCTGACCCCGCGCAGCGTGAGCCGGCCGGTGGCGATGAAGCCGCTCGGGGTTTTGCTCAGGCGCGTCGCCGTGAAGCGCGCCTGCGGATAGCGCGCCACGTCAAAGAATTGTGCACCGCCGAGCAGCGTGTTGCGCTGGGCGTCGCGCGTATCGAACGAACGCATGTCGATCACGACCGTGAGCGCCCCGGCGTGCGGGTCGAACTGCGCGGAGAACGAGTTGAATACGCCCTGATTCGCGCCGCCGGCCTGAGTGAACGTGTAGGTGAGCGTGCTGTGTGCCGGGCTTAAGACGTAGTCCGGGCCGGGGACTGCGGCGTGGGCCGCGCCGGCGGCGAGGAGGGCGAACGAGGACAGGGTGAGCCGGGTGAGGCGGGAGTTCAGCATCCGTTATTCCTTGCGGGTGAGTGCGGCGCCCGCGCCGGGCAGCATGCGTCGCAGCGTATCGTCCTTCAGGACGACGTGATGTTTGATGGCCGCCGCGATGTGCAGCACGAGGATCAGGCCGAGAGCGATCGCGAGCAGCACGTGCACGCGCACCATCGCGTGGTAGAGCGCCGTGCTGCGGCCCACCAGGTTCGGCAACTGGAACAGATTGAACCAGCTGACCGGAAAGCCTCGTGCCGAGGACATGATCCAGCCGGTCAGCGGCAGAGCGATCATCAGAACATACAGCCCGGCGTGGGTAAGGCGCGCGAGCACGCGCTCATAGGGCTTCAGAGTGCCCGGAAGTGCGGGCGACGGGTTCAGAGCACGCCACGCCAGGCGCACCAGCACCAGGGCCAGGATGGTGATGCCGAGCGACTTGTGACGCGCCAGCGTGACCAGCTTGGTCATGCTGAGCGGCAGCGCAGTTCCGATCAGGCCAAGTGCGATCTGCACCCCGATCAGGACGGCAATCAGCCAGTGCAGCAGTTGGGCGGGCGCCCCCCAGCGGGCGCGAGTGTTTCGCAGCATCACGCCGGTAGCTTAGAGCAGCCGGCGTTCTCTGGGGAGTGGTTACACCGATGTGTCCCGGGCCTGCGCTGCGGCGTGCAGCCCGAGCTCGATCTGGGTCCAACCCTGGCAGTGCCGTGCGATCTGCGCGGCGAGCAGGGCGGCGTGCGCGGGTCGCGCGTTCAACGCCGGCACGTAGTCGAACCGCTCACCGCCGGCGTTCATGAACGCAGCACGGTTCTCGACGTCGATTTCCTCGAGCGTCTCCAGGCAGTCGACCGCAAATCCCGGGCAGATGACGGTCACGTCCTTGATCCCCCTCGCCGGCAGGGCGGCGAGGGTCTCGATGGTGTAGGGACGCAGCCACTCGCTGGGTCCGAAGCGCGACTGGAACGTGACCGTCCACTCGCCATCCTTCAGCAGCAGCTCCTCGGCGAGCAGCCGCGCGGTCTTCTGACACTTGCAGAAATACGGATCGCCCTGGTGGAAGTAATGTTCGGGGATGCCGTGAAAGGAAATCACCAGATGGCCGGTGCGCCCGCGTGCGTCCCAATGCTGCACCACACTCTCGCGCAACGCCTCGATGTACTGCGGCTGGTCGTGGTACTCGCTGATGAAGCGCAGCTCCGGCAACCACCGCCACCCGGCCAGCTCGGCGTTGACTTGATCGTAGACCGCACCGGTGGTGGCGCCGCAGTACTGCGGGAACAGCGGTAGCACCAGGATGCGCCGCGCGCCGGCGGCGCGCAGCCGCTGCAGCGAATCGGCCACGCTGGGGGTGCCGTAGAGCATGGCGAATTCGAGCGAAAACGGCGCCATCATGCGCTGTGCGAGCAGACTCGCCAGCCCGCTGCGCAGCCGCTCGGAGTACTCACGCAGCGGCGAGCCCTCGGCCGACCAGATCTTGCGGTACTTCGGTGCGATGCGCCGCGGCCGCAGCGGCAGGATGAACCCGTAGAGGATCGGCAGCCACAGCGGCCGCGGCAGTTCGACGACTCGCGGATCCCTGAGCATGCGCTCAAGGAAGCGCCGCACGTCGCGCGGCGCCGGGGAGTCGGGTGTGCCGAAATTGACCGCGAGAATGCCGATGCGCTCGGCCGTGTCGCGGTGAACCTCCGCAGAGCTGTGATAGCGCATGGTGTGCACGATAGCGCAGTGAAACGGCCGGCAACCAGTGCCGCTGTGGCAAACCCCTACCCCCGGCGCACGGCGCCCCGGGGCACGGCCTCACCCGGCCGGGCGCTCCTCGCTGCGCAGGTGCTGCTCGAGGAACTCCAGAGTTCGCCGGCGGGCCACGGCGGCGGCCGCAGCGTCGTAGGACGCTCGCAGGTCGCAATTGAAGCCGTGGCCGGCCCCCGGGTAGACGTAAAAGACGCCCCCCGGATCGCGCTGGCGCATCGGCTCGAGCTCGGCGAGCGGAATGCTCCGGTCCTCGCTGCCGAAGTGATACAGCACCGGACAATGCGGCGACTTGCCGGCGTCCTGGGCCCGGCCGTAGTACACCACCGCGCAGTCGACGGGCAGCAGGCAGGCGGCGCGATACGACTGCGCACCACCCCAGCAGTACCCGACCGTGCCGACGCGGCCGGCGTGTTTGACGACGGCAATCGCCGCGGCCAGATCCTTCAGGGTCTGATCCGGCTGCAATTGCTGCATGTAGCCGCGGCCCTCGTCGATCTCCGCGGCACTGTAGCCGAGCTCGATCCCGCGCCGGATCCGATCGAACATGCACGGCGCAATCGCCGTGTAGCCCTCGGTGGCAAAACCGTCGGTCACGGCACGGATGTGCGCGTTGACCCCGAAGATCTCCTGGATGACGACGACGGCGCCGCGGGCGGAGCCCGGCGGGGCGGCCAGATAGGCCTGGAACTGGTGCCCGTCGCGGGCCATCAGCGTGGTGAAATCGCCCATAAACTGCTCAACTTTCACGTCGTTCAGGCGGCAGCGGGATGCCGCAGGATATCGCGCGGACCCGGCCCGGGGAAGCGGCTCGAGCCGCCCGCCGGGGGGCGCTTGGCCCGGTGCGCGCCGCCCATGATAGCCTAGGAGCCGGATCGGGACGCGACCCGTCCCGAGGGAGGGGGTCATGCTGGTCGGCTCAGCCGTGCGGCGTGTCGCGATCGTCGGCGGCGTGCGCATTCCTTTTGCCAGGGCCTATAGCGCGTACGCGAGCGTGGGCAACTCGGACATGCTCACCGCGGTGCTGCGCGCCCTGGTGCAGCGCTGCCGGCTCGAGGGCCAACGTCTCGGCGATGTCGTCGCCGGCGCCGTCCTGAAACACTCCAAGGACTTCAACCTCACGCGCGAGAGCGTACTGTCGAGCGGACTCGACCCGCAGACCCCGGGCCTCGATCTGCAGCGCGCCTGCGGCACCAGCCTCGAGGCGGCGATCGCGATCGGCAACAAGATCGCCCTCGGGCAGATCGACTCGGGCATCGCCGCCGGTGTCGACACGATCAGCGATCCGCCCGTGGTCTATCCGCGCGCTTACCAGAGACTGCTGCTCGCCAGTTACCGCGGCAGAAGCGCCGGTGAGCGCCTCGCGCCGTGGTTGCGGCTGCGACCGCGGCATTTCAAGCCGGTGTTCCCCACGGTCGCCGAGCCGCGCACCGGACTGTCGATGGGCGAGAGCACCGAGCTGATGGTGCAACGCTGGCGCGTCGGGCGCGAGGCGCAGGATCAGCTCGCCTACCAGAGCCACTGCGCTGCCGCCGCGGCGTGGCGCGAGGGCTTCTACGACGATCTGGTCGAGCCCTACTTGGGGCTCGCGACCGACAACAACGTGCGCTCGGACACGTCACCCGAGAAGCTCGCCAAGCTGCGACCGAGCTTCGATGTGCGCGACGGCACCCTCACGGCCGGCAACAGTACCCCGCTCACCGATGGTGCGAGTGCCGTGCTGCTCGCCTGCGAGGCGTGGGCCGAGCGGCACCAACTGCCGGTGCTCGCCTACCTTTCGTACGGCAAGGTCTGGGCCGTGGACTTCGCGAGCGGACACGAGGGGCTGCTCATGGCGCCGGCCTATGCGGTCCCGGCCATGCTGCGTGATGCGCGCTTGGCCTTGCAGGATTTCGATTACTACGAGATTCACGAGGCATTCGCGGCCCAGGTGTTGTGCACGCTCGCCGCGTGGGAATCGGCCGCGTTCTGCCGCGACACTCTCGGTCTCGAGGCGCCGCTCGGCGGTATCGAGCGCACGCGGCTGAACGTCAAAGGCGGCAGCCTCGCCATCGGTCATCCGTTCGCGGCCACCGGCACGCGCGTCCTGGCGACGCTCGCGAAGCTCCTGGCCGGCGACCCGACGGCCCGGCGCGGCCTGATCTCAGTGTGCACCGCGGGTGGGATGGGCGTCGCGGCGATCGTGCAGAAATAACGGGTGGGGGTGCGCTGCCCGGAGGCGCGCCCGCAGATACACACACAGACGTGCGGCAGCACGCGGGGAGGATAAGAGCGCAGCGCGGGCGATGCTGCCCGTGCTGCTGTGCGAGCGCGGCGGCTGCCGCGCAGGAGCAGCCGGCGGAGCGGCCGGCACGCGGGAGGATTCAAACCGGTCATACACCGAGCCAGCTGTCGGAGAGAGCGCAATGAGCCCTGGCATCTTCGAGGACAGCAGGACGCTGCGCGATGAACTCGCGGTCTTATTGGGGGAAATGCCGCTGTTCAGCGGCCTCGCACCGGCGGTGCTCGGCGCCATCGCCGCGGCAGCCGAGTGGTTGTCGCTGCCGGGCGGCGCGGTGCTGTTCTCCGCCGGGGAGCCGGCCGATGCGCTGTACGTGGTGCTCAGCGGCAGCCTCGCGGTGCTGGCCGCCGGCGGGCGCGCCCAGGGGCGCTTTCTCGCCCGGCTCGCCGCCGGAGATACGGTCGGGGAGATGGGGCTGATCTCCGGTCATCCGCGCACCGCCAACGTCGTGGCGCTGCGCAACACCGAGCTGGCGCGCATTTCCGCCCGAGCATTCAACGACGTGCTGCGCCGCGAGCCGGAGGCCGTGTGGCGCATCGCGCAGTTGATGGTCAACCGGCTGGAGCGCATGGACGGCCCGCCGGCGCGCGCGCACGTGCGTGGCGCCTGCACGTTCACGGTATTGCCGCAGAGTCTGGAGGTCGATTTCGCCGGCTTCTCCACCGGGCTGGTCAAGGCGCTCGGCCAGTTCGGACGCACCGAGCTGGTTTGGAATGCGCGCGGCGCGGCCCATACCAGTCAGTGGTTCAACAACATCGAATCCTCCAACGACTTCGTCGTCTACGTGGCCGAGCCGACGCCGAACCGCTGGACCAAGCTCTGCGAGCGACAGGCCGATGCGCTGCTGCTGTTGGCGCGCGCGGAGAGTCCGGCCGGCAGTTGGGCCGCGCTGCGCTGGCCGCACGACCAGAGTCTCACCCCACAGCGCTGGGAGCTGGTGCTGCTCCACGACAGTGGCATCGAGACCGGGGCGGCGGCACGCTGGCTGACGAACCTGCCGGAGATTCCCCACCATCACGTGCAGTCGGCGGCCGACTATGCGCGCCTGGCGCGCATGCTCACCGGGCGAGCGGTCGGGCTGGTGCTCTCGGGGGGCGGGGCGCGGGGATTTGCCCATATCGGTGCCATCAGGGCCCTCTCCGAGGCGGGCATTCCGATCGATCTGCTGGGTGGCACGAGCATGGGCGCGATCCTGGCCGCCGGCGTCGCGGCGCGCTGGAACCTCCAGGAACTCACCGAGCGGATCCGCCACTACTTCGTCGACTCGCGTCCGCTGCGCGATTACACGCTGCCGTTCATCTCGCTGGTCTCGGGCCACAAGGTCAGTCGCCTGCTGTTCGAAGCGTTCGGCGACACGGCGATCGAGGATCTGCCGCTCGCGCACTTCTGCGTTTCGGCGAACCTGACCTCCGGGCACCCGCACGTGCATCGGCGCGGGGAGCTGTGGCGAGCGCTGCGCGCCTCGGTGTCGGTGCCCGGTGTGCTGCCGCCCGTGATACAGGACGGGGAGGTGCTGGTCGATGGCGGAGCGATGAACAATCTGCCGGTGGACATCATGCTCGAGCTCGGTCGCGGCCCGGTCATCGGCTGCGATGCGGGGGCGGACCGGGCCTTTGCGACGCATGGCGGTGAGATCGACGTGCCGCTGCCCTGGCAGATCATGCGCTGGATCAAGGCGCGCCGGCAGTTGCCGAACATCTTTCAGATTCTCTGGCGCACCGGGATGGTCAACAGCTCGGCGCAGACGGCCGCGCAACGTGAGCGGACCGATCTGCTGTTGCGCCCGCCGCTCGCCGCGATCGACATGCTCAACTGGCGGGCATTCGATCAGGCCGTCCAGGCCGGCTATGAATACACCGTGCGGCGCATCGATGAATTGCCGGATGACTCTCCGCTGTGGCGCAGCGCCGGGCCGTCCTCGGGCTAGAGGGCGTCCACCCCGGGGACGGGTGAGCTTGCCGGTGAGCCTTGTGAACTGTATATTTATACAATCTCGCAGTCCGCTCCGGTGAGGTCATGATCACGCTGTTTCACCACCCCAAGACGCGCTCCACACGCTTCATCTTCCTGCTCGAGGAGTTCGGCGTTCCCTACGAGATCCGCCGCGTCGAGGTTCGCAAGCGCGACGGCTCGGGTGCCGTCGATCCGCGCAACCCGCACCCGCACGGCAAAGTCCCCGCCATCAGCGATGACGGCACGGTCGTGTTCGAGTCCTCCGCCATCGTGCTGTATCTCACGGACCGCTTTGCCGATCGCGGGCTCGGACCGCTGGTCGGCGAGTTGGATCGTGCGCCCTACCTCTCCTGGCTGGCCTACTACAGCGGCGTGCTCGAACCGGCCTTCGTGTCGAAGTTTCTCAAGGTCGCCGTGCCGCGCGGGACGGCGGGCTGGGTGGACGTCGACGAAACGGTGCCGACCCTGATCACGCTGCTCTCGCGCGGACCGTACCTGCTCGGGGAGCGCTTCAGCGCCGCAGACGTGCTGTACGGAACGACTTTGGCGATGTTCCGCGACACTCCGCTGATGGAGCGCAACGCGGTGATCGATGCCTACGCCGACCGTGTCGTGAATCGTCCGGCCTTTCAGCGCGCCCTGGCACTCGACGGGGTCTGACGGCATCGATGCCAAGACATCGCCCGCCCGGCACGCGCCGTCGCCGAGCGGCACGACTGTGACGACCGACCTCCCGAGTGGGCGCAGCGCCGCACTGGTCCTGTTCTGCCGCCGTCCGGCGCACGGTGAGGGCAAGCGCCGTCTGGCGCGCGCACTGGGTGACGAACCGGCGTTCGCCGTTGCCCAAGCGCTGCTGCAGTGCGCCCTGGAGGATGTTGCGGCATGGCCGGGCCCGGTGGTGCTCTCCCCGGCACGCAGCGCGGATGCCGCCTGGGCTGCCGGGCTGTTGGAGCGTGAGGCGCAGATCATCGCGCAGCCCGACGGCAATCTCGGCGAGCGGATCGCGGCGGTCGATGGACGGGTGCGCCGTCGCGGCTACCGTCACGTGGTGTTCATCGGCAGCGATGCGCCGTCGCTGCACCCGGTGCAGCTCACGGCGGCGGCCGCTGCGCTCGAGCGCGCCGACGTCGTGCTGATGCCGGCGGCCGATGGCGGCGTGACGCTGATGGGATCACGGACGGGGTGGCCCGATCTGGCCGCACTGCCCTGGAGCGAGGCGACGCTCGGCGCGGCGCTCGAGCGCCTCTGCCGTCACTCGGGCCGCTCCGTGGAGCGGCTGGAGAGTTCCTACGACGTCGACGAACCGGCCGATTGCCACCTCGCGATCGAACGACTCGTGGACGATCGGCGGGCTGCGCGCCGGCGCCTGCGCGAGCTGCTGTGCGGCCTGCAGCTCCCCGACGCCCCGCGGCGTACCTGAGGGCGTAGGTCAGCTGCTGAGAAAGTCGAGAATGGCACGCTGTGCCGCGGTGAGTTGCTCGCGCGGGGTGACGACTGCCGAGCGCAGCGCGTGCCGGCAGGGGCGCGATTCATCGTCGCGATATCGCGCCACCGCGTGCGCGATCAGGCGCTGCACGCGCGTCAGGCTGTCACGAAACTGACTCATGACCTGCTCGAGCGACACGTGTTGAGTCGGATCATCGAGCCAGCAGTCGTAATCGGTCGCGACAGCCACAGTGCAGTAGCCCAGTTGCGCCTCGAGTGCGAGAAATGCCTCCGGTACGTTGGTCATGCCGACCAGGTCGGCCCCGGCGCCGCGCAGCCAGAAACTCTCCGCGCGCGTGCCGAGCCGCGGACCCTCGACGCAGGCATATGTCTTCTCGCGGTGCAGCGGCAACCCAATGGCCTCGGCGGCCTCACCGAGCAGTGCACTCGTGGCCGCGCACGCCGGGTGTGCCGTGGAAATGTGCGCAACCATGCCCTGACCGAAGAAACTCGCCGCCCGCAGGCCCTTGGTGAAATCCAGGTATTGCGCCGGCAGCGCCAGGTCTCCCGGGCGGATCTCCTCGCGCAGGCTCCCGACCGCCGACACGCCGATCACCGTGCGCACTCCGAGACCCTTCAGCGCCCAGATGTTGGCGCGAAAATTGATCTCACTCGGCAGCAGGTGATGCTCAAGCCCGTGCCGCGCCAGAAAGGCGACCGGTCTGCCATCGAGGCTGCCGAGCATCACCGGCGCAGAGGGGGCGCCGAATGGCGTATCCACGTGCCGCGTTTCGTTGACCTTCAAGCCGTCCATGCGGTAAAGGCCGGTACCGCCGATAATGCCGATCATCATGGGAATCTCTGTTGCGCCAGTGGCCGCGAGGCTGCAAGATGCCTCAAACGACGCCGGGCAACAAGATCGACGCCTGTTCACGGGGAGCTCTCCATGAATACCCCTCCATTTCCCTCGCTGCGGCCGCCGCGCTGGCCGGGGCGAATCACCCGCGCCGGTCTGTGGATTCTCGCCGCTGGACTGCTCATCACACTGGCGGCAGGCCCGCTCAACCGCTTCGAGCTGACCGGCGTCGGTCCGGCGCTGATGACATTGGTGATCGGCCTCGGCGTCGTGGTGCTCGGCACGGCGACGACCGTCGTCGGCGTGCTGTTCTCGACGTTGAAGGGCACGCGCATGCCGGGCACCGCCGCGGTGGTCGGCATCATCATCGGCTTGGCGGTGATCGCCTATGTGCTCTCCTGGGTGGAGCGGGCGCGAACCAGCCCGCCGATCAACGACATCAGCACGGATCTGCGCGATCCGCCTCAATTCGAGCGCATACTGGCGTTGCGCGCCCGCGCGCACGCCCCCGTCCCGGCGCAATACCGTCGCGAAGTACCCGGTCCTGGCGGTAAAATGATCGACGTACCGCGGTTGCAGCGCGAGTACTACCCGAACATCAAGCCCCTGGTTCTCGCCCTGCCGCCGGCGCAGACGCTGGCAAGGGCACGGCAGGTGGCCGGGGCGCTCGGTTGGCGCATCGATGCCGTCGAGCCGACGCAGGGCCGCCTCGAGGCGACCGCCCACACGTTCTTTTTCGATTTCAAGGACGACATCGTGGTGCGGATCCGGCCGGACGGCACCGGCTCGCGCGTCGACGTGCGCAGCGAATCGCGAGTCGGGCTGAGCGACATTGGAACCAACGCGGCGCGCATCCGGCAGTTTCTCCGCCGCATGCAGACGCCCTGAGATGAGGCACTGGCATTCATGAGCGGCACCGCTCGCGACATCGTGTTTGAAAAACGTCTGGCCGCGCTGCTCAACAGCGGCGCGCCCGAGCTGCTGCAGGGCGGCCGCCGTGGCGTCGAAAAGGAGTCACTGCGTGTGACGCCCACCGGACTGCTCGCGCAGACGCCGCATCCGGCCGCGCTCGGCTCAGCATTGGCCAATGAGCACATCACCACGGATTATTCCGAGGCGCTGATCGAGCTGGTCACCCCTACGTTCAATACCAACTGGGAGCTGCTGCAGTACCTGCTCGACCTGCACCAGTTCGTCTACCGGCATCTCGATGATGAGCTGCTGTGGGCGACCAGCATGCCGTGCCGGATCGATCGCGACGAAGACATCCCGATCGCCCGCTACGGGCGCTCACACGTCGGGCGGATGAAGAGCATCTACCGCGAGGGTCTCGGCGTGCGCTACGGCCGGATGATGCAGGCCATCTCCGGAGTGCACTTCAATTATTCGTTTCCGAGCGCGTTCTGGCCGGCCTACGCCGAACTGCTGGGGTCGCGCGATGACTCCCAGGCGTTCATCTCGGCACGCTATTTCGACCTGCTGCGCAACTACCGCCGCCACGGCTGGCTGGTGCTGTACCTGTTCGGCGTGTCCCCGGTCGTGTGCAAGTCATTCCTGCGGGGTCGTGAGCACACGCTCATCGACCTTACGGCGCACAGCGCCTACGAGCCGTACGCCACCAGCCTGCGGATGAGTGACATCGGCTACCGCAACCGCAACCAGGCGGAACTGACCGTTTCGGTCAACAGTCTCGTCGAATACGTGCGCGACCTCGGCCGGGCAATCAGCACCCCGCACGCGCCGTATGCCGCGCTCGGCGTGCGCAGCGGCGCAGATTATCGCCAGCTCAACGCGAACGTGCTGCAAATCGAGAACGAGTACTACAGCTTCATCCGACCGAAGCGGGTGGCCCGCTCCGGTGAGCGGCCGACGCAGGCGCTCGCGCGCGCCGGCGTCGAGTACGTCGAGGTGCGCGCGCTCGACGTCAGTGCCTTCGACCCGGTCGGCGTGAACCAGAACAAGATGCGTTTCCTCGAGGCGTTCCTCGCGCTGTGCCTGCTGAAGGACAGCCCGCCGATCGCCGATCATGAACAGCATGCCGTCGATCACAACCATCTCTTGGTGGCGCACCGCGGCCGCGAACCGGGGCTGACGCTCTGGCGTGATGAGCGCGAGGTGCCGATGCGCGAATGGGCCGGAACGCTGCTCGAGGAAATGGGCCCATTGTGCGAGATCCTCGATCGCGGCGATGCCGCCCGGCCATATTCCCAGGCGCTCGCGGTGCAGAGCGCCAAGATCGCCGACGTCGCCCGTACCCCCTCGGCGCGCATGCTCGCGGAGCTCGCATCGACCGGAGAGTCGTTCGCGCAGCTGGCGCTGCGGATGTCGAAGCTGCACAAGGCGTACTTCCTCGAGATGTACCCGCCGAACCAGGCGCGCCTAGCGGAGTTCGCCGTCGAGGCGCAGGAGTCGCTCGAGCGCCAGCGGACGATCGAGGCGGCCGATCGCGGCACGTTCGAGGAATATCTTGCCCATTACTTCGCGGCCTGAGTGCGGACCGGTGGCGGGCAAATCGGGTCAATCTCCCGCACGGGCCATTGCGTCGCGCCGGCCGGTAAGGGATTCTAGCCCGCTATGAACGCGCTTTCCGTCCAGGGCTTGACCAAAACCTACCGCAACGGCGTACAGGCCCTGAAGGGCATCGATCTCGCCGTCGAGGAAGGGGATTTCTTCGCGCTCCTCGGGCCGAACGGTGCCGGCAAGACGACGCTGATCGGCATCGTGACCTCGCTGGTGCGCAAAACCGGCGGCGAGGCCAGCATCTTCGGTTATGACATCGACCGGCAGCTCGAGCAGGCCAAGAGTTGCATCGGCGTGGTGCCGCAGGAAATCAATTTCAACATGTTCGAGACGCCGCTGACCATCGTGGTCAACCAGGCGGGTTTTTACGGCATTCCACGCGCGATCGCCCGTCAGCGCGCCGAGAAGTATCTCAAGCAGCTGCAGCTCTGGGAGAAACGCAATCACACCTCGCGCGGGCTGTCCGGCGGCATGAAGCGCCGCCTGATGATTGCGCGCGCGCTGATGCACGAACCGCGCCTGCTGATCCTCGATGAACCCACTGCGGGCGTCGACATCGAGATTCGCCGCTCGATGTGGGACTTCCTGCGCGGCATCAACCAGCGCGGCACGACGATCATTCTCACGACCCACTACCTCGAAGAGGCCGAGACGCTCTGCCGCAACATCGCGATCATCGACGGCGGTCGCATCATCGAGCGCGACCGGATGAGCAACTTGCTGCGCCGGCTGCACAGCGAGACGTTCGTGCTCAGCCTGAGCCAGCCGCTCACCGCGGCACCGGCGCTCGAGGGTTATTCGGTCAAGCTGATCGATGAGACGACCCTCGAGGTCGAAGTGTCCAAGCAGGAGAACCTCAACGATCTGTTCGCGCGGCTCTCGGCGCTCGGCATCGAAGTCCACTCGCTGCGCAACAAGGTCAACCGGCTGGAGGAAATCTTCATGCGCCTGGTCGAGCGGGGAGCCGCGGCATGAGTACGATGGTGGAGCATTCCGCGGCGCCGCCGCAGTCCATGGCACAGATCCGCCGGGTCGGCTTTCAGACGATCGTCATCCGGGAATTCCACCGGATCGTGCGCATCTGGAGCCAAACCATCCTGCCCTCGGGCGTCACTGCAACGCTGTACTTCCTGATCTTCGGGGCCGTGATCGGCAGTCGTCTCGGGCCGATGAACGGCATCAGCTACATGACGTACATCGCGCCCGGGCTGATCATGCAGGCGGTGATCCTCAATTCATACAACAACGTCGTCTCGTCGTTCTTTGGCGCGAAATTCGGCAAGCACATCGAGGAGCTGCTCGTCTCGCCGCTGCCGAGCTGGATCATCGTCTCGGGTTACGTCGCCGGCGGATTGCTGCGCGGCGCCATGGTCGGTCTGCTGGTCAGCATCGTCACGCTGTTCTTCACGCACCTGCCGGTCACGCATCCGGTGATCGTGGTGGCGGCCGCTGCGATGACCTCGATGACCTTCGCGCTCGGTGGATTCCTCAACGCGATGTTCGCCAAGAACTTCGATCAGATCAGCGTCATCCCGAACTTCGTGCTGACCCCGCTGATCTACCTCGGCGGGGTGTTCTACTCGATCGCTCAGCTGCCGGCCTGGGCGCAGCACCTCTCGCTCGTCGACCCGATCCTCTACATGGTCAACGCATTCCGCTTCGGATTCCTCGGGGTATCTGACGTCCCGGTCGTGGTCGCGTTCACGATCATGGTCATCGCCATTCTGACGCTGTTCTCGACCGCCGTCCTGATGCTCGATCGCAGTTCCGGAATCCGCGAATGAGTCAGTGCGGCGGCGGTCCCCGTGCCGGGAGCCGCCGCCGCACCGCTCTCAGCCCTTGACCCAGGTGCCGCCGCTGTCGCGGTAGTACCAGCCGTTCTGCTTGGCATGCGCGATCCAGCGGCTGGCGAAGGTGCTGCGGATGTTGCCGGCCCAGGCCGGATGGCCGTTGGCATCGGCAATCTGCGTGTACAGCTGCGACAGATCCTGGTTCTGCTGCGCCACCAGGTGCGCCAGCTGCGCCCGCTGCATCAGCGGGACACTGCTCTGGTCGCGGATCGCGATGACCCCTTCAGCGGTGATGCCGATCACGCCGTCGTGAAAGTACGGCTTGAGCTGCGCGAAGCGCTGATGCATGGCCGCGACGATGGCGCGGATCTGCGGGGTCGAGATGTCGAGGTCGGCCTGTCCGGCCGCATGCGCCGCCGGCACGAGCGCCATCACCAGCCGGCCCGCCAGAGCCTCGAGGATCGATCCGCCGTGCGGCGCACGAACGGTGGCCGCGGTCGGGGGCGCCGCCGACGGGGTGCTCTGCGGGCTGGCCGGCGGTGGCGCTGCGTTGCCGTTGCTGCCGGTGACGGCGCGGATGATCTTATCGGCGGCCTTCTGGGCGGCGGCGGCCGGGAAATACACATTCACCGTGACGCAGCTGGCGAGCGCCGCGGCCGCGGCGAGGATCAGAGCGAGGCGGGCGGTGCGCGCCGAGGCGCGCTCGAGCGGTGCGGGATGGGTTGCTAATCGCATGGACGTTCTCCGATGGAACCGTGCGGATATTCTGGCACGTGACGCTGCATAAGGTCTGGGCCAAGCGGCCGCGGCGGAAACCCCCGCGTGGTGCGCATTTTACCGCCCGGACGGGCTCAATTCATCTTCATGCCGCCGTGGCTGATGCCCTGCGTGATCTGCTCGAGCATCTGCGGCCAGTTGACCCGCTGGACGTTGCCGATGATGTCCAGACGCGGAATCCAACTGCCCTGCACCAGGTAGTATCCACCGTCGTCCGCCGGGCCGACCCCGGACATGTGGCAGACCTCATTGCGCAGACGGCAGCCGATGGCCAGGCGCCGGTAGTGGAAGGTCTTGAAGAACTGCAAGACGCCGGATTCGAGCGCGGCGGCGACCTCGCTCCCGCCGCCGCCGAGGCCGGCGATGCGCGTGACGGCCTTCTGGCTGATCAGGTGGCTCGAGTGGTCGCCGGGCATGGTGTAGATGCGCGCATCGAACGCCACCGGCGACCAGTCGAACAGTTTCAGTCCGGTGATGTCCGCATCGATCCGTCCGGTCATCGAGCCGAACGCGAACGTATGGGTCACCATGCCCAGATCCAGCGCCCGTGCCGCAACATCGGCATACAGCTGCGGCCACTGTCCGAGCGGATCGTCGAGGCGGATGTGGCTGCCGGTGATCACGCCGTCGAACACATGTGCGACCAGGTTGCCGTTGAACTTCAGTACGTGATGGCGGTACTGCACCAGGGGGATGTGGGCGAACAGATGCCCGTTCATGATCGGCCAGCCAAAGGCCTTGCACATGACCGGCATGCTGATCGGGGTCAGGTCGGCATTGAAATCGAATTGCGCATGCGGCGTGCCGAGATTGCGTCCCACCAGCGTATGGATGAGGATCGCGCCATCGAACACCGGCACGCGCACGTTGCCGCCGAGCAGTGCGAAGTTGCGACTCCAGGTGAGGAAGGTCAGGTGCGTCGCGCCGCCGGCGAGGCCGTACAGGCCGATGTGCTGCCAGCTGAGCTGCGAGTGCGCCACCGCCACGCCGGAGGCGGACGCCCAGTGGATGGCGCCGTTGAGGCCGGCCATCGACAGGCTCGCGGTGGGATCGCTGAAGCCGATGCCGTGCAGCAGCGCGTCGATGCGCTCGATGTGTCCGGCACGCAGGCGCAGTGATCCGCTCGCCCAGCCTCGGGTGCGTAGCGAGCCGAGCGGGCCGGAGGCCAGGGTCATTTGCATGAAGCTGGCATAGGCGCCCGGGAAGGCGAGCCGGGCGAGCTGCACCTGCGCGTCAATCAGCGTCGGCCGGGGGGTGAGCGCCAGCTGCGCCGTCGCGTCCGCATCGATGACGCCGCGCTCATGCAGCGTGAGGCGTGAAATCTCGAGCGCGCCGGCCCCGCGCCGGGCGGCCGTGACGTGCAGCGCGAGCGGATGGGCCGCCAGATCCAGATACAGCGGACCGGCGAGCGCCTCTCCGCGTGAGCCGGCGAGCACGAGAGTACCGCTCAGCGCGCCGCCGCGTTCCGTGACGGCGCCGTGCAGGGCCGCCGCCACGTGCTGCGAGACGACCGTGCCCGCGGCATTGCTGAAGTTCAGATCCCCACTGCGCAGGCGGATGCGCGCATGCAGGGCCGGACGATTGGCCGCGCGCAGCGCCAGACTCACCGGCCCGCTGAGCGAATCGCCCGACGGCAGAGTGAACCACGGGTGCGCCAGGCGTACGGCTTCGGCGAGCTGTACCCCCGTGGCGCTCATCCGCACCTGCCACCGGCCCGGGCGCAGCGCGGCCACGAGGCGCAGCTCGCCGTGCGCGAGCCCGACGCGGGCGGCGCTGACGGTGAGTGCGCCCGTCCGGGCGTCGTAGCTCGTCGCGAGGTCCCCGTGCACCGCGCCGAACGCGCCGGCTCGGAGCGCAAACTGGCCGCCGCGGCACGCATACGGTCCGCTGAGGCTGACCGTGGCGCAGTGCAGTACGGCACCGTGCAGCGGCGGGGCGCCCGGGCGGGTCAGCTGCACCGAGGCGGCCCGCAGACTGCCCGAGAGGCCTCCCGACCCCAGGCGCATCACCACCTGCGCCCCACGCACCTGCGCCTGCGGTGTCTGCAGCCTCGATACGGTGAGCGTGACCTGGTCGACGGCATGTGCCGGCACCGCCAGGGCGGCCGCCAGCGGTCCGAGCGCCCAGCATGCCCTCTGCAACGAAATCTTCACGAAACTGTCATCATGCGGACGTCGTGGCCGCAGATCCTGCACGGGCGAGCCATTTCGCACCTGCATAGTGCACGCCCGGATGCCGCAATGAAAGCACCCGCCCTCTCCGAGTGGATCGCGCGCGCGGATGCCGCCGAATACGCGTTGTGTCGCCGGTTGAACCGGGGTGCGGCGTTTGCGCTGCCCCGGCGCATCTTCCAGATCGCCAGCCGACTCGGCGACGGGCTGATCTGGTACGTGGTGATTCTGACCCTGCCCCTGCTCTACGGCCGGACCGCCGTCGCGCCGGCGCTGGTGATGGCCCTGACCGGCATCGCCGGCCTGGGGCTCTACAAGGGGCTCAAGCACACGCTGGTGCGCGAGCGGCCCTTCATGACCCACGCGAACATCGATCTGGCCATGGCGCCACTGGATCGATACAGCTTTCCCTCGGGACACACGCTGTATGCCGTGTGCTTCACGGTGCAGGCGACCGTGCATTTCCCGGCCCTCGGCTGGGTGCTGATCCCGCTGACGCTGCTCATCGCCGGATCGCGGACCGTGCTCGGCCTGCACTATCCGACGGACGTCCTTGCCGGTGCGGTCATCGGGCTGGCGCTCGGCCTGGTGGGCGTGTCGCTCGCCTGATGCGAGTGCTGTTCGTCTCCGACGTCTTCTTCCCACGCGTCAACGGCGTGTCGACTTCCATCGCCACTTTTCGCGCCGACCTCGAACGTCTCGGCGTCGAGACGGTTCTCGTGGCGCCGCGCTATACGGGCGAAGCTGCGAGCGCGGAGCAGGCGGTGGTCCGCGTCGCCAGCAGCAAGGTGCCCGGCGACCCGGAGGATCGGCGGATGCGCTGGGGCGCGCTGTGCCGCACGCTCGCCGAACTCGAGCGCGAACCGTTCGATCTGGTCCATGTGCACACCCCGTTCGTGGCCCACTACGCGGGAGTGCGCACCGCGCGCCGCCGCCGCGTTCCGTGTCTGGCCACCTACCACACATTCTTCGAGGAGTACCTGCATCACTACGTGCCGGTGCTGCCGCGGACCGTGGGGCGCACGCTGGCGCGCGCCTTCACCCGCTCTCAATGCTCCGACGTGCAGGCGCTGGTCGCCCCGTCGCAGCCGCTGCGTCAGGTGCTGCGCGACTATGGGGTGGAGACCCCCGTGCACGTCATCCCGACCGGGTTGCCCGCGGACCGCTTTCAACCGGGCAACGCGCCGCGCTTTCGAGCGCTCGCGCAGCTGCCGGCGCATCGACCGCTCGTGACCTACGTCGGTCGAGTCGCGCATGAGAAGAACATCGATTTTCTGGTCCGCGTCTTTGCCCGCGTGCGCCAGTCCGTTCCCGAGGCCATGCTGATCATTGCCGGCGAGGGGCCGGCGCGCGAGGCGTTGCGCAAGCTCGTCGAGCAGCTCGGCCTGACGGAGGACGTCCGGTTCGTCGGTTATCTCGACCGCAACACCGCACTGCTCGACTGTTACGCGGCCGCGTCGGTGTTCGTGTTCGCCTCACGCACCGAGACGCAGGGGCTGGTTCTGCTCGAGGCACTCGCCCAGGGCTGTGCGGTCGTGTCCACGGCGCACTTGGGCACGAAGTCGATTCTCGCGCCGGCGTGCGGTGCGCTGATCGCCGAGGAGCGCGAGCCGCCCTTCGCCGCCGCGGTGGTGCAGGTGCTGCGCGACGCGGACCTGCGCCGCACACTGAGCGATCAGGCCGGTACGTACGCGCGCGGCTGGTCTTCGGCCAGCATGGCCGCCCGCCTCGCCGAGCTGTATCAAGCGCTGTGCAGGCCGGCCTAGTATTGGGACACGGAAATAGCGGAACATGTACAATGTGCATACCTGAGCTGTTCGAGGTGACCAGGCATGCACCAGACTGAACTGAGCTTGAGCAAGCAGGACCGTCGGGTCGTGGATGATTTT
>JAJZDW010000014.1 GCA_021851405.1 Pseudomonadota bacterium | reverse complement strand
GTAATACCATCGGCTGCAAGCACCGATTGGGCCTAGCTGTTCAGGAACGGATTGGTCGCATTGATCAGCCAAGCCGTGCCCGGCCCGGGCTGATCAACAGCGTTCGACGTCCCGAACCCAGTATACGAATAGTTCGGCTGGTTATACGCCTGCCGCGCACCGACGTAGTTCAGAGATACGGATGTTCTAAAGTGCAGATTGCGACTGAAGTCATAGCTTGCAATTCCGTAGAACAATGCCCGTTTCAAAGGTGCCTGAAGCGATGAGAGCGGCGCCAGATTGAGTGAATCGCCATCACTCGACTGCGAATCATATAACGGATCGCCGTTTAGGCCATTGTAGGCAGATGGACCGTAGACGGTGCCAGGATTGAACGCAACTAGGTTGCCGTTGTTGGCGAACATTGCCGGAGTATTGGTGCCCGGCAAATAAATCAATCCAAAGGTGTTCGGATCAATAGGCAACCCACCGTTAGTTACGCCGTAGAATCGCGCATTGTTGGCAACGATTTGCGCCGGACCGCTAGAGGCTGGATTTGGCACAAACTGCTGTTGGATCGCACCCCATGGCCGCTGCGCGTAACTGACCGGAGTGGTTTGGTCATACTGTGCGTCAAATGCAAGATTGAGTTGGTGATTGAAAAAATCCCTTCCGAGTGCGACTTCCGCATCATATTCACCGGCATCCCACTTCGCGGAATTGGTGACACTTGCCTGGAATTCTTCGCCAACGTAGTGCTGGAGCATCTCGATGTTGACGACACCCGCGACGGCATCGGCACCGTAGACCGCCGCGCCGCTCGCCGGGACGATCTGTACGCGCTTCAGGAAGAACGACGGGAAGTTGTTCAAGTCAACCTGCGTGCCGCCGTTATTGGCAAAGATGTTGGCCGGATTGTCCGAGACGTATCGCAATCCGTTGACCAGACCCAGCGTGCGGTTGCTGCCAAGGCCGTAAAGGTTTGCATAGTTGACGCCGACGCCAAAGCTGTTCTGTGCGCCCGCCGGGGTAATGCTACCTTGCATATCCGGCAGCGAATTCAGTGCGTTGGCGACATTCGTGTACCCGTGGTCACTCATGTAGGCTGAGTTGACGACGGTATCGACGGGAAAAGCCGTTAAATGAGCATGTTCAGTCTCGATGCGCGAACCAGTGACTACTACCTCGCTCAATTGCGTAGGAGGAGCCTGGGTCTGCGGAGCAGCAGGCCCCGTGCTGAGGATTTACTGGCTTTCTTGCGCTTCGCGGTCGACTGTGTCGGTGTCTGCGTTGATTGTGGCCGCATGGGCTTGACCACGGCGGCATGTGCCTCACCGGCACCCACTGTCGCACACAGAAGAATCGCTTGTGCACCGTAATCATCCAGAACAGGATTATTGAGGAATGTGAGCGTCGCAGTGTTGACGAGCTTTAGTGTAGAAACCTTTGTGCCTGCAAACGCAAGCGGTGAGAAAAGTAGAATTGCCGTAATGGCCAGTGATTTGAAGTTCATGTTTGCCTCCCGTTGAAAAATGAACAGTTGTATTTACCGGAGGACGACCATCCAACAAATCACAGGGGTACGACAACTGCGAGAAAAACACGCGCGACGCGCTTACAGCCGACGCTGGGCTCATAACCGTAAGCGTAATCCAAGTAGCCAGTTTGCCGATGCTTCGAGACAGATTACGTGTCGAAAAACTTTACATATTCAGGTGACTATCCGTACAACATGTTGATTTTGTTACCTGGCATAAAATATGCTAAACAACAGTTGGCGCCGTGAGCCGGCGGAATAGCGGGCGTGACACCAGTGAACACGGAGCTGTGTTCAAGATGTGCTCTATGGGCACCGATCCCGCGAGTTCCGACCATCCGGAGTGGAGCGAAGGCGGATAAATAATTCTAAGGGGAGAGGCTATGAAGAACATTATCTTAAGCGGCGTAATGGCTCTGACGCTTGCCGGGGTGTTCGGCCCGCAGGCTCATGCAGGCGCCTTCACCGTGACGTTCACGCAGGTGGGCAGCAATGTGGTCGCCACCGCAACTGGGTCCATCGACTTAACCGGATTGTCGCTTATCCAGGCGGCGGCCGCTGGCGGAGGCGCATGCGCAGATGTAACCCCGTCAACTGGGGAATTCGGCGTCGGAGGAAACGGCCCTTGCAATACGACCACGCCCGGACCCGGAGACGTATGCCCGTCAGGTGAGACATTATCGGGTACCGCCCCATACGCCTATTGCGATAACTGGACGCCTGCAGACACCTACATCGGAAACATCAGCGGGCCAGCGACTTTAGGACCTGGACCTGACAGTGTTACCCTCAGCAGCTCTATCGTCGGCGTTTTCGGCACTGTTAACTCCAGCAGCTCTAGCGGCGACGTTTTCGACTTCGCCTACAACAGCTTCTGTGTCCCTTCCCCTTCTAACTCTTGCGCCAACCTCGAAAGCACCCTCTTTGTGCCAGCTGGCTATGTTTCCGGCGACCCTCTGTCGGGCACCTCAACCTGGGATAACGCCACGATCGCGAGTCTGGGCCTGGCGCCCGGTACCTACACCTGGTCGTGGGGAACAGTAACGGACCCGAGCATATCGACGAACGTCCAGGCGCCCACAGTGCCCGAGCCCGGCTCCCTGGCCCTCCTCGCGGCTGGTCTGCTGGGTCTGGGGTTCGTTATGCGGCGGCGGAAGCTGCGCACGGAACGATGAGCGAGCGCATTCAACGCCGCGACCCATTTCCTAATTCATGCCACTCGTGGCGAAAGGCCCGGGGATGACGTCATCACGCATTAGCGGAATCGGCCAAGACCATATCGGCTCCCTTCGCCGCGATCATGAGTGTCGGCGCATGCGTATTGCCGCTGGTGATGGAGGGCATGATTGACGCGTCTATGACCCTGAGGGACTGCACACCATTGACCCTGAGTCGAGGATTGACGACTGCCGTGCGGTCTGTACCCATCCTGCAGGTTCCGGCAATGTGGTAGACAGGCCCGACATGCTCACGAAGAACCGCCGTCCATTCCTCGTCCGATTGAATTGATGGCCCTGGAAATATCTGGCTCTGTTGAATTTTGAGTGGGCTACGCCGCGACGTAGGGGTTGATTCTGGAGAAGTCGAGCTTGCCTGCGATCATGAAGATGACGGTGCGGATTGTTTTGAAACGGACATATCCGCGTGCCTTGCGCTTGGCAGCCTGGAACAACCCGTTGATGGCTTCCAGGAAGCCGTTGGTCTGGCGAGAATGCACCCAGGCGAGGATGCCGTCGAAATGACTGCGGATCATCTCGGCCACCTTCTTCATCGGCTCGACTTTGGAGCGCAGCACGTTGGTGCACCAGGCGTTCAGGAGCCGGGCGACGACGGTGGGCTGCTTGCGGGAGAGGATGTCGCGCAGCTGTTCACGATAGTGCCAGGCACGAGCGGTGCGGGTGGTGGTCATGCGCGAGAGCAAGCCGTCGAGTTCGGCGCGCTGGGCGTGGGTGAGCTTGCTGCGGTCTTTCAACAGCACCCAGCGCAGCCCCTTGAGGCTCGGATCGCGCTGCTGCTCCTCACGGCGCATCGCGGCGATCGCCTCAGAGGCATGGGCGATCACGTGAAACTTGTCGAAGGTGATCTGCGCCTTGGGAAAGTGTTCCTGGACCCCCTTGATGAACGCCGGGGACATGTCGATGCTGATCGAGGCGATCTCGGTGGGCTTGCCGCCATGGGCGCGCAGGTTGGCGGCAAAGGCGCCCACCGTATCGGCCTCTCGGCCCTCGGCGACGAACAGCACTCGACGGCGCTCGGGATCGGGGTCGGCATCGGCAAAGAGACTGACGTAATCGTGGCCCTTGGCACGGGAGGTCTCATCGATCGCCAGCCGACGCACTTCGCTGAAGTCCGCAGTGCTGACCGCCTCGTCCACGTAGCGCTCGCACAGACTCATCACTCGGTGGACCGACAGCCCGCTGATGCGCGCCGCTCCAGTGAAGGTCGTCTCTCGGGCCAGCAGCAGCACGAAAGCCTCGAACAGCAGGGGTGAACCCAGAGAGCTTGCCGGCCCACTCCGGGCTGACCTGGCGCACCGAGCCGTCCGGGAGCTTCACCCGCGGGATGCGCACCTCGAGCACGCACTCGTACTGGAAGAAGTTCAGGTGCCGGTAGGTCTTGGTTACCGTGTCATGCACCGGGTGCTCACCGGCCTGCCCCGGCACGGCGAAGCGGCTGCCGACCTCGAAGTCGACGCGGATATTGAGCTTTCTCTGGCTCTGATCGAAGTTCATCCCTGCGATGAACCAGGGACTGCTGATGCCCAAAGCCGTCTCGAAGATCTTCTCTGTGACCATTGCAACCAGACCGTCTACTGTGAGGCGACATCGTACCGCAGCAAAGCGCGCTCAGTGCCACCTGGAGAAGGTTTCCCCGGTGGGTCCACCGGCGCTCGCTGCGCTCGCCCGACCGCCTGGCCCGGCTGCTGGCAGGCGCCGGGCCGTCGGTCGGCTGCGGCCCGTGGACTACCGGGGAAACCGTGCCACCTCAGGCCGCATCGTCCACTCGAAATTCAATAGAGGCAGAATCGCCGCTACGGCGATCGCAATTTCATTTCCAGTTCGGGACAAATCTGACTGAAGGTTCGTCATAGCTTCCCCATTCGGTTTCTATTTTTCTGGGTGCGTATTCCGGCGATCGTGAACAGTAAATCCACGCGATGGTGAACAGTGCGTGGAGCCGGCAACTGGAGGACGTGTTTCTACGTCAGGTGTTCACGATCCGTCAAGCTGAGGCCGTTTTTCGGCGTTGCTGACGGGGTTCTTGGCTTTTGCTCTTCGTTCATCGGTGAAGACCGCAGCGCGGTCTCACCGGCCTTCTGGCCGGGGAGAAGCGCCCGCCTGTGCTGAGGGCTGGAGCTTGCGCATCGACTCGCCCGGCACCTTCAGTTCGATGCGGTGGCTGTGGTGCACGAGCCGATCGAGGATGGCATCGGCGAGCGTCGGTTCGCCGAGGTAGGTGTGCCAGGTGTCAACGGGCAGCTGGCTGGCGATGAGCGTCGAGCCGCTCTCGACACGATCGTCGAGGATCTCAAGCAGATCGGCGCGGTCCTGGCCCGAGAGCGCGGTCAGTCCCCAGTCATCGAGCACGATGAGCTCGGCCTTCGAGAGCATTTTCAGGAACTTGATGTAGCTGCCATCGCCGTGCGCGATGCGCAGTTGCTCGATCAGGCGCGGCATCCGCCAGTAGAGCACCGAGTGTCCTTGGCGGCAGCTCTGCTGCGCGAGTGCACAGGCGAGCCAGGTCTTGCCTGAGCCGGTCGCTCCGGTGATCAGCAGGTTCTGGGCGCGGTGGATCCACTCCCCGGTGGCGAGCTGGGCGATCTGGCGCTTCTCGAGCCCGCGGGCGGCCTTGTAGTTGACGTCCTCCAGGCTCGCCTGCGGGAACTTCAGTCGCGCCCCGCGCAGCAGCCGCGTGCGGCGCTGGTTGTCGCGGTAGAGCCGCTCGCGATCGATCAGCAGCCCGATGCGCTCCTCGAACGAGAGGCTCTGGGTGCTCGGGGTGCACTGTTGTTCTTCGAGCGCTTCGAGCAGGCCATAGAGTTTGAGCGCCTTGAGGGTCTCGATGGTCGGGTTCGTCAACATGTGTATCGTCTCCTGTGCTTCAGTGGTAATAGCCAGGCCCGCGCACGTTACCGTGCGTGGGCAGTGCGAGCTCGGCGCTCTCCTGCGGGCGCAGATCGCGCCCGCTCTCGAGGATGGACTTGACGCTCTTGCGGGTCGGGCTGCCGAGGTGCACGGCGAGCCGGCAGGCGATCTCGAAGCGCTCCTCGCCGTACTGGCGCACCAGCGCCAGTAACCCCAGGCACGCCCGGTAGCCTTGCTCGGGGTGCGGCTTGGCGTGCAGCAGGTGCGCCACGACGCTGCCGGCGTGCGCGCCGATCGACTCGCCCCACTGGATCAGCCGCCTGGGCGACCACTCGGCGTGCGCCCGATGGGCCTTGGGCATGTGCTCGGGCAGCGTCGTGTGCGCGCCGCGCTGGTAGGAGCGCACATGTGCGGCGACGCGCTGGCTGCGGAAGAAGATCTCAACCGTGGCGGCCGAGAAGCGCGCCCACACCGAGTGCCCGACGAGCGCGTGCGGGACGCTGTAATAGTGCCGGTCAACCTCGACATGGTAGTCGAACGCCACGGTGCGCTCGCGCCACTCGGCGAAGGTGTACGGCGCCTCGGGGAGTGCTCGCATCGCCGGGCGGTCGAGCGCCTCGAACACACTGCGCCGACTGCCCGGCAGGCGCTGGTAGGGCCGATCGTTCATCTCGGTCAGCAACGGGCGGATCGCCCCGTTGAGCTCATCGAGGCTGAAGAAGCGCTGGTGACGCAACCGCGCCAGGATCCACCGGCACACCAGCAACACCGACAGCTCCACTCGGCTTTTATCCTTGGGCCGATAGGGCCTCGCCGGGATGATCACCGTCCCGTAATGGGCGGCGAGTTCCTCGTAGGAGCGCTGCAGATCGGGCTCGTACCGATCGGCGCGGGTGACACCGACCTTGGGGTTGTCCGGCACCAGGATCGTGGGCGCGGCCCCGTAGAACTCGAGCGCCCGCACGTGGCTCGCCAGCCAGTCCGGAAGCGCCTGCGTGCGGGTCGCTTCCGCATACGCATAGCCGCTCGCCCCGAGGGCGCTGACGAACAGCTGCGCCCGGAAGGACTCCTCACCGTGCACTCCGTAGATCGGCACCGTGCGACCGGCGTAATCGACGAAGAGCTTCTCGCCGGCAAAGTGCCGCTGGCGCATCGAGCGCTTCAGCCGCCGTTCCCAGCGCCGGTAATGCTCGCAGAACGCACTGCGCCGGTAGGCCGCCGCGCCATGGCGCTCGGCATACTCCTCCCACAGCAGCTGCAGCGTCACATGCCGGTGGCGCTTGAGCTCGGTGTGGATCCACGCGCAGTCGGGCGCGACCCGCCGCGGCGGCTTGCCCGGTGGCGTCGGCCCGAACACCCGCCGCTCGAGCTCCGTCTCGGGCAGCGTCTCCGCCTCCTCAGGCGAGATCCCCGCCGCGCGCACCGCCCGCAAATACTTCGAGACCGCCCCGACCGACAGCCCCAGCGCACGCCCCATGGCCCGTACGCTCAGGTTGCTCGTCTGCAGCGCGATCAGCTGCTTCAACTTCGACATGGAGATCCTCTCGTTCGGCATCGACCCCGCTCCCCAGGACAAAAAGTCCCAAGGCTACGCGCTCGGCCTTCCGATCAATCTCCAGCCGCCGGCTCCCCTCGCCACGATGGTGAACGCCTTTCCACGATCGTGAACACCGCGCCACACCGGGCACGAAAACGTTCACGATCGCCTGGAACGCTGTTCACGTTCCCGTGGAATCGCTGTTCACCATCACGTGGAAACCGTGTTCACGATCGCGTGGAATACGCATCTGGGGCGATGACGCTTGTCCTAACTTGTGTGCGCCAGCGACCCCCATCCTTTTTTCCGTTGTGTTAACAGAGATCACATATAAATGTATCTGTAAAGATACACAAGGGCGTCCGTGGTGTGCTTATCGTGGCGACCATAGGTCCTTGGTTTATTATGAAAAACTCCTGCTTCAACGAAATGAGAGTGGCGACTGTTGCACGGACGCCACGCATTTGGTTCGACGGAGATTTGAGGCACACCCAAACTGTCCAGGACAGTCGGTCTGTTGCGCGGGGCGAGCCGTCACGAGGTGTCAGCCCTGGGCTGTAGGGGCGTGATGGCGTTGCTTCAGGATCCCATCGAGCTTAGAGGGTTTTCCATGGACGTCGGCGTAGCGAGTGGTGCCGGCCGGCCGCTATTTTGGGCCAACACGTGCTTCGCCTGACGGTTTGGTGGGTTGCAGGAACATCTCTGCAGATCCCCCGGAGGCGTTTCATGTTGCACACAGACGGGCGGCAGTGCGATGAGTTGCTCCTCGCGCACGACTTGGGCAACCTGCGCTTGAACGCCACGATGTCCGCGGACCGGCGTGTTCGCGATATGGGTCGTCTCCTGCGTATCCGGCCGGGTGCTGCAAACATGGCCCGGCCAGGCGATCGCCATACCAGATCCCCATCCCACAACACAGACTTCTGGCGAGCAGCAGTCTTGTTGGCGCAGACTCTCGGCCGACAGAGAAGCTCTTGCTGGGCGACAATTCCCGGAGTTCACCCCGCAGGAGCGACGCCTACCGCTTAGCCGCCCAGCGGAAGATCGAGCGCCGCAAGCATCGAGGTCGGCGGCGGTGCCGGCAGAATATAGACACGTGCGCGCGGATAGTCGAGCACTAGCGACTCTGCGACCCTCAGTGCATCGGTGCCAATGAGGACCGCAGGTTTTCGCTGTAGATTCCATTCACGGAAAATCGGAACATCAGAATAGACGATGGGCAGATGTTCAATGGCCACGGGCCCGAGAATCAGTGTCGGCGCCACGGCGGTCGCGCCCGTTGAGATCTGCCTGGTCACCCCGTAGATCGGCGTCTTGGAAACCCCACCGGCACGCGACAGCAGTGCCTTGCGTAGCGCAGCGTTACCGAGCGTAACGGGTGATCCGGTGTCGATCACTGCCTCGACTGCAACACCTCCGACCCGCGCGGGTATCACGAGGAGCCCGCCGGGGGTACGCACGGCGCGGATATCGAGAAACCCCAGCAGGGAGCCGCGGCTCGAGCGATCAATCGCCACTTGGTGATGCCGGAAGTCCACGGCGATCCGTACCGGTCCGAACCCCGCCATTCCGAGAATGCCATCGACTTGCTTCATGATCGGCGTCGAGCAGATCGGCATGTGCACGTCGTGCCTCACGATCCGACCCACCTGCAGGCTGTCCAAGCTGACCGAGTGCAGTGGCTGTGTCCCGGTGACCCCTTCGACACGCTCCACGCGCCCCGTACGCGAAACGAGCCGGAGCATCTTGACCAGTCGCGGCGCGAGGACTGAACCGTCTGCGCCCGTCGATCCTGACGGGAAAGACGATCTGACCAGGTGGATTGACTTGCACGGGCGCCGAGGAGAGCAAACTCTGGCCATGGACCGCGGCGACCGGATGAAGACCGGCCGCCGCTATCACCGAGAGAGGCAACAGTGATGCCAAGCACAGGATAGAGGCGATTGCCTTCATAGCGTTCCTGCGAGTCACTAGCGCCGAAGATCACTATACGCCCGTTGCGCACCGGGACTGTGCCCCAGTAAAAGAAGGTTCTTCTTCCGTTTCCGGGGTGACTGGACGCGGGGGGTGAGGCGAACGGTCGCATCCACTGCTAACTTGGTGTTACCAGGCATCAAGAAGGCAGGAGTGTATTTCCGCCCTTGGTAGGTGGGACGGGTATGAACGATGCGGGTGGCGCCAGGAGCGCCGTGGCGAGCGCAGCTGGTGCGTGCTGAGGCTGCGGCGGGATCGGACCCGACCGGCGTACTGCAGCGGGTGCTGGCGCGAAGCGCCAGCGTTGCACGACACCGAGTGGCGCACCGTGCGGGATTTGCCGATGTTCGAGCACGCCGTGCAGCTTGAGATCCCACGGGTCCGAGTGGCGTGCCCGCACTGCGGGCCGAAGCTCGAGCTGCTCGGGTGGCTCGATCCGTACGCGCGGGTGACGAAGCGTCTGGCCGAGAGCGTCTCGCGGTTGTGCGCGGTGATGTCGATCCGGCACGTGGCCGATTACTTCGGCCTGAACTGGAAGACGGTCAAGAACATCGATAGACGCTCGCTCGAGCGGCGATTGGGACCGGTGGATCTCAAAGGGGTCACGGTGATCGGGATGGACGGGTTCGCGATCCAGCGCGGGCGCCGCTACGCCACGGTGGTCATCGAGCCTGCTCGCAAACGAGTCCTGTGGGTCGGGCGCGAGCGCTCTCGAGAGGGGATACGGCCATTCTTCACGTTGCTCGGTCCTGAGGGCTGTGCGGCGCTCAAGGCGGTAGTCATGGACATGAACGGGGCATTCGAACAGGAAGTGCGGGCCCAGGCCCCGCAGGCGCAGATCGTCTACGACCTCTTCCACGTGGTGGCCAAGTACGGTCGGGAGGTCATCGACCGCGTGCGCGTCGATGAGGCCAATCGGCTGCGCGACGACCGGCATGCACGGCGCCTGGTCAAAGGCAGCCGCTGGCTGCTGCTGCGCAATCGGGAGAACGTGACGCGCGAAGCCGATCAGGTGCGACTCAGGGAGCTGCTAGCCGCCAATCGCGCGCTGATGATCACCTACGTGCTCAAAGACGATCTGAAGGAGCTCTGGAGCTACCGGCACGAGGGCTATGCCCGGCGCTTCTGGCTCGCCTGGTTCCGTCGGGCAATTCGTAGCCGCATCGAGCCGCTGAAGGCCTTTGCGCTAAAACTGCGCGGTTACCTGCCGGGGCTGCTGGCTCACTGCCGCTATCCGCTGCACACCAGCGTGCTCGAGGGCATCAATAACAAGATCAAAGTCATCAAGCGGATGGCCTACGGCTTCCGTGATGACGCGTACTTCTTCCTCAAAATCCGGGCTGCGTTCCCCGGAATTGAGTGAAGAACCAAAAAAAACCGGCGCGGCATTGCATGCCGCGCCGGCACTTCTCGACAGATTATTTCAAACAGCCATTATTCGAAGTCGTAGTGGAAGCCCACCATGACCATCGTTCCGACCGCACCCACCTGCTCCAAGGTGCTATACGCAGCAGAACCCGCACCGTATGTCTGCAAATCCACCGATGGAGCAGTATTCAACAAGTTCACGACCGAAATGTGAGCATTCAGCCTGCTGTTGAACCAGTACTTAGCATACAGGTTGTAGTAGGTGAAATGGCTGACTTCGCAATATCCCTGCAATCCATTCGGCACCGAGGTGAGCGAGAACGGGAAGTGCCCGCTGTTCGGCAGACCAGCCGCGCAGGTTGGGATGCCGAGCGTGGGATCAAGCAAATTGAAATGACCCGTGAAATTCGCCGAGAGCGCCACTCGTAGTCCGCGATAGCGCCACTTCAGAGAAGCTCGGGCCCGATCCTTGGGGTTTCCAGTATCGCCCGAAACGATGGTCGGCCCGTGCGTTCCTGCCAAATCGTATTTGTTGCCAGCCGCACCAAAGATGTAGTGGAACGTATGAGATTCGTTCAGTTTGAAAACCAAAGACCCGTAACGACCAAGGTCCATGTTAGTGCGGAAGCTTAGATCCAACCCGTTGACCGACGTTGTTGTTGCGTTGTAGTAGCCGATCGGTTGATAGGCCACAGGACCAACCGGCGTAACCGCACGACCACTCGCCGGGCAAACAAAGCCAGTGGAACTCGTGCCGGGATTACAGGCCAACGTTACCACGGGACCACGCACCAGCGGGTAATCCGCCGAGATCTGAGCCGGAGTCAAGGCGCCGAGGAACAGTAGATTCGTGCCGGACTGGATGTCTTGACTGACGGTAATGTCCCAGTAATCCGCAGAGAAATAGACATTATGTGTCGGCTGAAGAATGAAGCCAAAGTCGTAACTGTGCGAGGTCACGGGCTTCAGCTTCGGATTAGCAACCTGAAGGCCAATTACGCTACCACACTGGCTCGGGAAGACTCCAGGAGCGCTGCCGCTACCACCCGGGCAAAGAGTGGTGTCGTAGGCGGGATAACCGTAGAACAGAGCACCAGAGGTTCCCGCCTCAGCAGGATTCGGTGCCCGGAAGCCCTTAGTGTAAGTTCCACGAAGCGTCAGCCAATTGAACGGAGTGTACTTGACGGAGTACTTCGGCGTGAAAGAGTGCCCGTACGTGTTGAAGTGGTCGAAGCGGTATGCAACGTCCAATGACAGGTTCTTGATGGGCTTACCTTCAAGCTCGGCGTACGCATTGTAGTTTGTCTGGATTCCCTCCACGTACGCGTTATTACCTGCCTGCAGACCCTCGGCAACAGTGAGCGGGGCAGGCGAGTATTTGCTCAGATGGTAATAGCCAGCACCGAGTGCAAACGCCAAAGGTCCACCAGGCAGCTGCATGAGATTACGCGAGCCGTGCACATCGACGACCGTCAACTTGTTGCTGTCGGTGGCCTTTTCTGCCGGAAATAGCGCATTGATCTGCTGGTTAGTCAAACTAGTGAAGTTAACGCCACTGGTGATGTCCTGATTCAACACCGACGGCATGACCGCACCGTACAGCGTCTGAGTCAACTCATCGTACATGTATCCCGCCGAACCGTGGATGCGCCAGCCGAACGCCTTACCCCGCAATGTCTCAAAGATGCGGTAGGTATTGGTGACTCCCTGACCGGAAGGGATGTACTGCGGAAAGTTGAAGTAGAAAATCGCCGGCTGATTAAAGGGATTATTGGGCGCACCGACCGGAAGCAGAACGTTATTCTGCGTCACAATGGACGTCGGAATCCCGATTCCACCGGCCACATTGACAAATGGATTTGCGTTGTTGGCCGAAAGCACGCCACCGAGAACCTGCTCGGCCTCGCTACGGAACAATGACGCGGTGGTGATTGAGAGCCAATTGTGCGGCAGTGTTTTGGTGAAACGGCCCAGAATGTCAAATGTCACGGACTGAGGCTGTATCTCCTGATTTGTCGGAGTCACACACTGATTGTTGTACCAGCTCGTGTAAGTCGCGTTCGAGCCAGAGCAGTTACTCGGCAGATATGACGAATTCGGGTTGAGAAACACGCTCGTCGAATCAAATAGATTCGTTGCAGGGTTAAGAACGTAGCCTCCCGGGATGTACGGAAGCTGCGACGTACTTGTTGCGCCTGCACCGACAGCTGGATTGTTTGCGCCGGGGCGCTGGTCATTGCCGCCGTAAGGGCCCCAGTTCGTATTGGCCCAGAGGCCACTGCGATTTTGCAGTCGGATTGGATCCTGATGCCGAAATTCAACCGCCACGTAAGCGTTGTAGCCATCGGTGGAAAGATGCCCGATACCGGCTATTGCATGTATATGTTCGGTAGTGCCGTCAGCATGAATCGTTGAACCGATTTCTGCGCCGCCGCTCAAACCGACGTACGTTTTGCGCAAAATGACGTTTACCACGCCGGCGACGGCATCGGAGCCGTACTCCGCTGAACCGCCATCTTTGAGAATTTCGATTCGGCTCACGACATCCATCGGGATGGCGGAAAGGTCGACGAAATCGCGCTCGCCATCATCCGCAAGCGGATACGGCACCATGCGTTCGCCATCGATGAGGGACAGAGTCGAGCCCACCGTGAGGCCACGCAGCGCGATTCCCGAACCGCCCAGCGCGAACGCCTGCGGGAACGCTTGACTCAGGGAGCCGGCGCCATTGGACGAGAGACTTTGAAGCACGCTCGATACATTGCTGAACCCCGAATCAGTCAAATCCGTCGCAGAAATCACCGAAACAGGACTGGGAGTATTCAAGCTGCTTTGCCTAATCAGCGAGCCTGTGACCACGACTTCCTGCAATTGGGTCGGTTGCTTCTTGCTCGACTTCGTCGGCTTAGCAACTGTCGCCTGTTCGGGCTGCGCTTGAGCAGCGATCGCCACATGGCCAGCCACTCCAATAGCGGCAAGGGCGCCGACCATAAGGACGTGCCGTACGGCCTGTCTTACACTGCGATTGACACTCATATCTAAAATCTCCCGGCTCTCTGGCGAGGCCACATTCTAAGCGTTTGTTGCTCTTACGAGACCTGTGTCTTTTTTGTTACGGCAGCTGCTAGCAGCACGCCAAACATAGGGAATCGAATATAGGGCAATCGTCTTATGCCTGTAAAGACGTCATTCGGTTGCATAAATGGCACAGTGAAGGCGTGAGATTTGGCACATTACCCACAAAAGAGAACCAAATGCCTGAAAGAAAAATCATGCACAACCAAGTGAGCGGACGCAGCGCTTCGAGCTCTGATTACCTTGGAATTTGATGGCCTCGACCCGTCCAAAAGCTGCAAATTGGCGGCAGTGACCATCCCCGGGCAAAGCCCGGGGGCGCTAACGCGACCCCTACCCGAGCGGGCCACCAATAGGTGGCCCATCACCTCAACAGCTTCATCCGTTCCATTCGTTCGCCTTCGCGCCCCTGCTGCCGGATGTACGCTCGGATCACCTCCTCCTCGCGCCCCACCGTGGATACAAGGTACCCCCGTGCCCCGAAATGCCGCCCCACCAAATTCCGGCTGCGCGCCCCGTGAATCGCGCTCTTTTTAGATGTACCCCACCACCAGCGACACCGCATAGTTCGGCGGTATCTCGATCATCATGTGCACGTGCTCCGGCATCAGATGCCCCCCCTCGATCCGGCTCTCCTCCTGCGACCTCCCCCAAATAGCGCCTGAACTGCCTGTACAGCGTCTTTCTGCGGCATTTCGAGTGAACACCGTGTGATACTTGCACTGCCAATTCGTGTGACTTAGATTCCCTGCTTCGTCCACCGTGAAACTCCTCTGCGTGTGCTTGGCGGCTCACGCTGTAGAGTTTCGCCGGTGGAATCCAGAAACTGTCAAACTTTTACTGCCTCCCCGGCAACGCTGGGAAGTCTCCTATTGGATTAGGCGACCATTGGACCAGCGCGCCGACCGTAATGCCCAGGGCGCGCGCCTCCCCGCCTCCGATCTCGATCACCGCCTCGACGGGCGCGCCGGAGCTGATGGTTTTTAGCGAGAACGGCTTGGCGTTGGCGGTGATCTTCTCGATCCGCCCATCCGGTGCAACGAACAGCATGTCGAGCGGAATGTAGGTATTGGCCATCCAGAACTTAGCCACCTGCGGCGGGCGCATGGGAAAAATCATGCCCTGGTCGGCCGGCAGGTCGCGCACGAACATCAGTCCCTGGGCCTGGCGCGCCGGGGTATCGGCGATCCAGGCCCGGAAGCGGTACACGTGCCCCGGCGCCTGGATGACGAGCGTGGCGCGCGGAAAATGATCGAGATTCTCCAGCGTCATGGATTGCGCGCCGGCCGGTGCGCCGCCCATCAGCAGCGCAGCCGTGAGCACGGCCGCAATGCCCGCCCGAGTAGTCAGACCGTTTCGCATGACACGCTCCAGCTTGCGCGACGGCTCAGGATTCTCGCACATGCGCACCGTCCGGGGGGGCGCACCATAAGAGTGCACAGCTCGATGTGCGCAGACCGGTACGAAGCGGCTAGACTTTCGAGGCAATCATCGTTTCCAATCCCGGTGCCATGCGCAATACTCTGCTCGAAATCACCCCCGTCATTCCCGAGGCGCTCGCGCGCCTGCCGGAACTCGCCAGCAACCTGTTTTTCAGCTGGCATCGGCCGATCCGCGCCCTGTTCGAGGACCTGGAGCCTGAGCTGTGGAAGCAATGCGGGGGCAACCCGCGGCTGATGCTGCGCTGCGTGCGCCAATCCGCACTCGACACGGCCGCCGGCGACCCGCAGTACCTGGGGTGTTATCACGCCGCACTGCAGCTGCTGGATACCTACCTCGCCGCCAAGCCTCCGGCAGACGAGCCGCTGGTGGCGTACTTCTGCGCCGAATACGGCTTTCACGAGAGTTTTCCGATCTACTCGGGGGGCCTCGGTGTGCTGGCCGGGGACTACTGCAAGGCCGCCAGCGATGCCGGCGCGCATTTCGTGGCAATCGGTTTGCTCTACGAACAAGGCTACTTCACCCAGACGGTCGATGACGACGGCGTGCAGCACGCCGAGTACAAGGCGCACGACCCGCGCGACCTGCCGGTCGAGCCCGTGCGCGACGCCGGCGGACGGTGGATCTCGATCGCGGTGCGCATTGGCGGCCGCGACGTCACCGCACGGATCTGGCGGGCTCAGGCCGGCCGAGTGCCGGTGTATCTGCTCGACACCAATACGCCCGAGAATGCGCCCTCGGACCGAGACATCACCCGGCGGCTCTACGGCGGGGACGAGTCGACGCGCGTACGCCAGGAGATGATCCTCGGCATCGGCGGGGTGCGTGCGCTGCGTGCACTCGGACTCGCACCGGCGGCCTGGCACCTCAATGAGGGGCACGCGGCGTTTCTGATCCTGGAGCTGATGCGCGAGCACATGAGCCGCGATCTGCCCTTCGAGGCGGCGCTCGAGGCGACGGCGGCCGCCTGCGTATTCACCACCCACACCCCGGTCGCGGCGGGTCACGACGCGTTCGGGCACGGCCTGATCCTCGAGCACTTCCAGGATTTCATCAACGATCTGGGCCTGCCCGTCGAGCGCTTCCTCGAACTCGGCAGTGCCCCGTCGGTGCCGGGTATGTTCAATATGACCCGCCTGGCGTTGAATGGCGCGCGCCACATCAATGGGGTGAGCCGCATCCACGGAACCGTCTCGGCGCAGCTGTGCGCCGATCACTGGCCGCAGATCCGCCCCGAGGACAATCCGGTCGGGTTCGTCACCAACGGCGTGCACGTACCGACCTTCCTGCACAAGCTCTGGGGCGGGTTCTTCGACGCCGAACTCAGCCCCGACTGGGGCGAGCGGCTGAACGATGTGGCGTTCTGGGGCGGCCTCGAGGCGGTGCCCGATGAGCGGTTCTGGGAGACCTCGCAGGCCGTCAAGTCCAAGATGCTCGATGCGGTGCGCCAGCGGCTCGAGCGCGAGTATCGGCGCAAGGGCATGAGCCTCGCGCAGCTGGCACGCATCACGCGGCTGCTCGATCCGGCCCGTCCCGAGGTGCTGACCATCGGCTTCGCGCGCCGCTTCGCGACCTACAAGCGCGCCACGCTGCTGCTGCGCGACCGGGCGCGGCTCGCCCGCCTGCTCAATGATCCGGACCGCCCGGTGGTCCTGCTGTTCGCCGGCAAGGCGCACCCGGCCGACGAGCCGGGCAAGCAAGTGCTGCGCGAGATCCGCCAGCTGATGACCTCCCCGGAGTTCATTGGCCGGATCATCTTCCTCGAGGACTACGACCTGCAGCTCGCCCGCTCACTGGTCTCGGGCGTCGACGTCTGGCTCAACACGCCGATCGCACCGCTCGAGGCGAGCGGCACGTCGGGCATCAAGGCGGCCATCAACGGCCGGCTGAACCTGAGCGTGCTCGACGGCTGGTGGGCCGAGGGGTGCATGGCGGACAACGGCTGGGGCATCCCGCCCTCCGACGTGCAGGACTGGGACCGGCGCGATGCGATCGAGTCGGAACTGATCCTGCATACGCTGCAGGAAGAGGTGATCCCGCTCTACTACCAGCGCGACGTCCGCGGTCGCTCCACCGAGTGGATCCGGCGCGCCAAGCAAGCCATGATGAGCGTCATCCCGCGATTCAACATGGATCGCATGCTGCGCGATTACACCGAGAAGCTCTACCGTCCGGCGGCCGAGCAGCATCGCCGGCTCGCCACGCACGACTATGCGGGCGCTCGCCAGCTGGCCGAATGGCAGCAGCGCATCCGCGCCGCCTGGAACCGCATCGATTTGCGGCTGATCGAGGACGCCTCGGCCGAGATCACCCGCGAACAGCGGGTCCGGCTGCGCATCGCGGCGCATCTGCCCGGCTTGCAGCCGGACGATGTGCGCATCGAGTTCCACGCCCGACGGCTGCTGCCGCACTCGAGCACCGAGCCACCACCGCTGTGCGCCTTCAGCACGCCGCCACGCCCCGGCGTGTGGAGCGCACCGCTGCGGCACACCGGCGAGTGGACTGAGGGCGCGGCAGTCTTCGCACTCGAAGCCGAGCCGCCGGGCTGCGGCCAGTTCGCGACCGAGGTGCGGATCTATCCCTGGCACGAACTGCTCGCCCACCCGCTCGGCATGGGTCTGATGAAATGGCTTTGAGCGGTGCGCGAGACTGCTAGGATAGACTCCGTCAGACCCACCAGTGAGCCCCGGGCCCATGATGCAGCAACCAGCGCGCGCCTCCGGACGCTACGTAAGCCGGCTGACCGGCAGCACGCTCGCGATCATCATGGCCGGCGGCCGCGGGGAGCGGCTGAAGGATCTCACCGCCAACCGCTGCAAGCCCGCAACGCCCTTCGGCGGCAAGTTCCGCATCATGGATTTCGTGCTGTCGAACTGCGTCAATTCTGGCATCCGCCAGATTGGGATCCTGACGCAGTACAAGGCGCAGTCGCTGATTGCGCACGTGCAGCACGGCTGGAGCTATCTGCGCGGTGAATTCGGTGAATTCATCGAGGTCGTGCCCGCCCAGCAGCAGATGGGCGCGAACTGGTATCAAGGCACCGCGGACGCGGTGTACCAGAACATCGAGCTGATCCTCTCGCACCGACCCAAGCACGTATTGGTGCTCGCCGGCGATCACATCTACAAGATGGATTATGGCCCGATGATCGCCTACCACGTGGAGAAGGGCGCCGATGTCACCATGGGTGTCGTCGAGGTGCCGGCGAGCGAGTCACGCCACTTCGGCGTGCTCACCGCGACGGAATGGAACCGGGTCACGAAATTCAGCGAAAAGCCGCCGGTGCCCGACACGCTGCCGGGCCGGCCGGATACGATCCTCGCCTCGATGGGCATCTACGTGTTCAACACCCGGCTGCTCGAGATGCTCCTGCGCGAAGATGCCACCAACGAGGCCTCCTCGCACGATTTCGGCAAGGACATCCTGCCGAAGGCCATCGCCGGCGCACTGCAGGTGTTCGCCTACCCGTTCCAGGACGTCAAGACTCGCGCGCAGAGCTATTGGCGCGACGTCGGCACGCTCGATGCCTACTACGAGGCGAACCTCGAGCTGGTGCACGTCGAGCCGGAACTGAATATCTACGACGAGGACTGGCCGATCTGGACCTACCAGGTGCACCAACCGCCGGCGAAGTTCATCCTCGATGAGGACGGCCGGCGCGGACAGGCGATCAACTCGATGGTCTCGGCAGGCTGCGTGATCTCAGGTGCGTATGTGCGCGAATCGTTGCTCTTCTCCAACGTGCGGGTCGAGGAGCGCAGCACCATCGAGCGGGCGGTGATCCTGCCCAACACCCGCATCGGTGCCAGCTGCGTGATCCGCGGCGCCATCATCGATGAGGGCAGCGAGATCCCCGACGGCATGAGCATCGGTGTCGACCGCGAGGCCGATGCCGAGCGCTTCCTGGTCACCGAGAAAGGCGTCGTGCTGGTGACCGCAGAGATGCTGCGGCGCGTCGCCGGCTGAGCCGCTCATGTCCACCCCGCGCCTGCCGGTCGTTCTGTTGTGGCACATGCACCAGCCGCAGTACCGCGACGCGCTCACCGGGCGTTATGTCCTGCCCTGGACGTACCTGCACGCCATCAAGGACTACACCGACATGGCCGCGCACCTGGAGGCGATCCCAGAGGCGCGTGCCGTGGTGAATTTCACCCCGGTGCTGCTCGAACAGATCGAGGCACTCGCCGCGGCCGTCGCCGAGCATCTGCGCACCGGTAGCGCACTGCCCGACCCGGTGCTCGCGTTGCTCGGACCCGATCCAGTGCCGAGCGCGCCGGCCGAGCGGCTGGAGAGCCTGCATGCCTGCTTGCGCGCCCAGCGCAAGCAGATGATCGAGCGCTTCGGGCCCTATCTAGAGCTCGCCTCGATCGCCGACACGCTCGCCACGCCCGAGCGCGTCAGCTATGCCTCGGACCAGTTCATCCAGGATCTTGCCGTGTGGTATCACCTGGCGTGGATGGGCGAGACGGTGCGCCGCAGCGATCCGCTGGTCACCCGACTCACCGAGCAAGGCCGCGATTTCACCGCTGCGCAGCGACGCGAGCTGCTGACCCTGATCGGCTCGCTGCTCGGGCAGATCGTGCCACGCTACCGGCGCCTGAGCGAGCAGGGTCGGTGCGAGCTGTCGGTCACGCCGTACGGCCACCCGATCATGCCGCTGCTGTTTGACTTCCAGGCCGCGCGCGATGCCATGCCGAACCTGCCGCTGCCGAAGCTACCGGGTTATCCCGGCGGGTCCGAGCGCGCCGAGTGGCACGTGCGTGAGGGTCTGCGGCTGTTCACGCAGACCTTTGGCACTCGTCCGGTCGGTTGCTGGCCGTCCGAGGGCGCCGTCAGCCGCCCCACCCTCGAGATGCTCGAGCGCTTTGGCTTCAAGTGGGTCGCGAGCAGTGCCAATGTGCTGCACGGATCGCTGCAACGCACCGCGGCGCTCGCACCGCACCCGCCGAGCCTCGATGCCCAGGTCTTCAACCGGCCGTACCGGCTCGCGGGCAGCTCCCTGATGCAGTTCTTCCGCGACGACACGCTCTCGGACCTGATCGGCTTCACGTACGCCACGTGGCACGGCGATGATGCCGCGCACAACCTCGTCGACGCGCTGGCGCAGTTGGCACGCCAGTACAGCGGCACCCCCGGACACGCGGTGCTGATTGCGCTCGACGGTGAGAACGCCTGGGAACACTACCCGTTCAACGGCTATTACTTCCTGCGCGCGCTGTACACGCTGCTCGCGGCCCATCCGCAGCTCGAGCTGACGACGCTCGGGGCCTGCGTCTCGCGCGGCCTGATGCCGATCACGCTGCCGCAGCTGATGGCCGGCAGCTGGGTGCATGGCACGCTCACCACCTGGATGGGTGATGCGGCGAAGAACCGGGCGTGGGACCTGCTGTGCGAGGCAAAGATCGCCTTCGATGAGGTCATCGCCAGCGGCGCGCTGGATGCGCACGCGCAGCGCGCCGCGCAGCGGCAGTTGGCGCTGTGCGAGAGCTCGGACTGGTTCTGGTGGTTCGGCGACTACAATCCCGCCGAGGCGGTCAGTCAGTTCGATGCGCTGTTCCGCCGTCAGCTGAGCCGCCTCTACGAACAGATCGGGCGCACGCCACCCGCGACGCTCGCTCAGCCGATCGCCACCGGCGGTGGTAGTCCTGAGCACGGCGGGGTGATGCGCCGCTCCTATGCCAGCTGACCGACTCATGACGCGGCGCGCACTGAAGCTCGCCCCGCTCCTGCTCGCCGCCGTGCTCGGCGGGTGCGCGTGGCTCACCCCGAATCTGCGCGCCCCGCACCTGACCGTGCTCGGCGTACGGGTGCTGCGCGCGGACTTCTGGCAGCAGCAGCTCGAGGTGCGCCTGCGGGTCAGCAATCCCAACAGCATCAGCCTGCCGATCGAATCGCTTCAGTACGCCCTGTCGCTGAACGGCCACCGGGTGGCCGACGGCCGCAGCGCGCGACGATTCACGGTGCCGCCGCACGGCACGGCGCAGTTCAACACCGAGGTCACCGCGAACATGGCCGGGGCGCTGTTCACGCTGTTCGGTCGGGGCGGCGCGCGTCCGGTAGCGTACCGGCTGCGGGGCAAGGTCGAGCTGGCCCGCGGTCTGTTGCGCGAACTGCCGTTCGACGAACGCGGGCAGTTCGTCCTGAAGTAATCCGCCGCCGGCGCAGGCCGCGCCGCCGGAGTGCGCCCGGGCCAGTGGTACGGGCGCTCACGCGCATCCGCTCAGGAGGCCTGCCGCCCATGGTCAAACCCCTCGTTCCCGACGCCGATCTGGCCCCGACCTACGGCTCGCGCACCATGTCCGAACCGGCGCCGAAGTACTCTCTGCCGCCGCACGAGATGAGTCCGCGCACTGCCTATCAGCTCATCCACGACGAGCTGATGCTCGACGGTAACGCCCGGCTGAACCTCGCCACATTCGTCACGACCTGGATGGAGCCGGAGGCGGCGCGGCTGATGGCCGAGACCTTCGATAAGAACATGATCGACAAGGACGAGTACCCGCGCACCGCGGAGCTCGAGACCCGCTGCGTGAACATGATCGCGCGACTGTTCCACGCCCCGGAGCATGAAGGGCCCGTCGGGGTGTCGGCGGTCGGCTCGAGCGAGGCGGTGATGCTCGCCGGCATGGCGATGAAGTGGCGCTGGAGAGCGCAGCGCAGCGCCGCCGGCCGAAGCGCCGCGGCACCGAACCTGGTGCTGGGTTCGAACGTGCAGGTGGTGTGGGAGAAGTTCTGCCGCTACTGGGAAGTCGAGCCGCGCTACATCCCCATGCGCCCGGGGCGCTACGTCATCACCCCCGAGGAGGTGGTGGCGCGTTGCGACCAGAACACCATCGGTGCGGTCGCGATTCTCGGCACCACCTTCACCGGGGAGTTCGAGCCGATTGAAGCAATCCACGATGCGCTGGTGGCGCACAATGCGGCTCGCGGCCTCGAGGTACCGCTGCACGTGGATGCCGCGAGCGGCGGCTTCGTCGCCCCGTTCATTCATCCGCAACTGCGCTGGGACTTTCGTCTGCCCAATGTCGTGTCCATCAACACCTCGGGCCACAAGTACGGCCTGGTGTACCCGGGCGTCGGCTGGGCGCTGTGGCGCGGCAAGGCATACCTGCCCGAGGAGCTGGTCTTTCACGTCAATTATCTCGGCGGCGACATGCCGACCTTCACTCTGAACTTCTCACGGCCCGGCAACCCGATCGTCGGCCAGTACTACAATTTCCTGCGCCTCGGCCGCGAAGGCTACACGCGCATCATGCGCACGCTGTGCACGGTGTCGCGCGAACTCGCCGCCGAGATCGCAGCGCTCGGTCCCTTCGCGCTGCTCAGCGACGGATCAGCCATCCCGGTCTTCGCGTTTCGCCTCAAGGAGACCACGCGATACTCGGTGTACGACGTGTCCGAGCGCCTGCGCAGCCATGGCTGGCAGGTGCCCGCCTACACGATGCCCCAGGACGCCGAAGCGATCGCGGTGCTGCGAATCGTGGTCCGCGAAGGCTTCTCGCGGGACATGGCCGACCTCCTGCTCGCCGACCTGCGCAGCGTGATCGCGGCACTGGAAGCAAACCCGCCCGCGCGGCCCGCACAGGCGCACGGCCGCTTCCACCACGGCTGAGTCCACAGCGGTCAGTCGGCCTCGGTGCGCGGACGATAAGCCTCGATGAGTTCCTGTTGGCGCCGCGGCGGCACCGGATCGTAGTGGCTGAGCGCCATGACATAGCTGCCCTGCCCACCGGTGAGGGACTTCAGGCGCGAGGGGTACTCGCCGATCTCCGCCAGCGGCACCAGCGCCGAGACGCTCGCTCGGTGCCCAGGCAGCTCCTGGTTGCCGTTGACGCGCGCCCGGCGTGTCGCCAGATCACCGGTGATGTCCCCGATCGCGCTTGCCGGGCCGGTCACCTCCAGGTGCACGATCGGCTCGAGCACGATCGGGCTGGCCTTACCGAGCGCATCGAGGAACGCCTTGCGACCTGCCGAGACGAAAGCCACCTCCTTGGAATCGACCGGATGGTGTTTGCCGTCGAGCACCGTGACGCGCACATCCTGCAGCGGAAAGCCGGCGAGTGCGCCCTCCACGAGCACCTGGCGCACGCCCTTCTCCACCGCGGGAATGTATTGACCCGGGATCGCCCCGCCCGTGACCGCATCGATGAACTCGAAGCCCGCGCCGCGCTCGAGCGCCTCGACGCGCAGGTACACCTCGCCGAACTGCCCGGCCCCACCGGTCTGTTTCTTGTGGCGGCTGTGTCCCTCGGCCGCGCGGGTGATGGTCTCGCGATACGGAATGCTCGGCGGATGGGTACGCACCTCGACCCCGTAGCGCTCGCGCATGCGCTCGAGCAGCACCCGCAAGTGCATCTCACCGGTGCCGTAGAGCACCGTTTCGTTCACCGCGGCATGTTGCTCGATGCGCACTCCGGGGTCCTCCGCGGTGAGCTTGTGCAGCGCATCGGCCAGCCGCTGTTCATCCCCGCGCCGCTGCGGCTCGATCGCCAGCCCGAGCATCGAGGGCGGCAGCGCGACGGGCGCGAGATGATAATGATCCTCCTCATGCGTGTCGTGCAGGACCGCATCGCGGTGCAGCTCCTCGACTTTGGCCAACGCGCACAGATCCCCGGGAATGGCCTGCGGGATCTCCGTGGTGTCCTTGCCCAGCAGCCGATACAGGTGCGTCACTTTGAACGACTTGCGTGCATCGCCCACGTAGAGCTGCGCACCCGGGCGGATCGTGCCCTGATGGACCCGCAGGCTCGCCAGTTTCCCAACGTACGGATCGATCGTCACGCGAAAGACGTGCGCGATGACGTGCCGCTCGGGGTCGGGCCGCACTTCGACGCGGCGGACCGCATCGCCCTCGCCGAGGAGAAATATCGGCGGGTTGCCCTCGGCGGGATTGGGCATCAGCCGCTCGAAGATCTCGAGCAGCGCTCCGACGCCGGCCCCGCTCTCGGCGGACACGAAACACACCGGCACCAGATGTCCCTCGCGCAGCGCCTGTTCGAGCGGCGCGTGCAGCTGCTCGGGCGAGAGCGTCTCACCCTGCTCCAGGTACAGCCCCATCAGCCCTTCGTCGAGCTCCACGACCTGATCGACGATGGCCGTATGCGCCGCATCCACCGTGGAGAACTGAACGGGACTCTCCTGCGGATCGAAAAAGCAATCGCGCACCGCCGCGCCCTGTGCGGCCGGCAGGTTGATCGGCAGACACTCCGATCCGAACCCCTCGCGCAGCCGCGCCCAAACGCCCGCGCAATCCGCCTCTCGGCTGTCGATCTTGTTGACGATCAGCAGCCGCGCCAGCCCCCGCTCGCGCGCGAAGTTCATGAGCCGTTGCGTCACCGCATCCGGACCCGTGACTGCGCTCACGACGACCGCGACGGCATCGACGGCCTCGAGCGCCGCGAACGTACGCGGGAGAAAATCCGCGTAGCCCGGTGTGTCGAGCAGATGCAGCCGTGTGCCCGCGTGCTCGAACGTCAGCACGGCCGGTTCAAGCGAGTGGCCGAGCACGCGTTCCTGCGGATCGAAGTCCGAGACCGTGGAGCCGCGCTCGATGCTGCCCTTGGCGCGGGTCGCTCCAGCCGCAAACAGGAGCGCTTCCGCGAGCAGCGTCTTGCCGGCGCCCGCAGCGCCGGTGAGCGCGATGTTGCGAATGCACGTTGGGTCCACGCAGCACGCCCCGCCGAGCACGGAGTCAGATTTCAGAGGGTACTCCGGCCGGGCGCGGGGCGCAAAGATCCGGCGACGCTCAGGGTACCGACAGCTCGAGCTCCGCGCCGTGCTCATCGACCGTCACGAGCCGCACTGGCCGACGCCACAGGCGCTGCACGTACTCCAGCACCTTGCGGCTGCGGTCCAGATCAAGACCGCGCCCGGCGAGCCGATGATCGTGCCCGAGCTCGAGCGTGCCGTCCGGGCGGGTGCGTCGCACGACCATCGCCGGTGCGCCGAAGTGATATTTCGGCGCGAGGATCGCCTCGTGCAGTGCGTCGAGATCGCTCTCGAGCACGGTTGCCCGGCCGTCGCGAGCGCGGTAGCGGAACAGACCCAACTCCTCGACCAGATCACGCGTGAGGTGGTTGCGAATGAAGGCGAAGTCATCATCCTCGGTCCGGATCGCGAAGGCCGCATCGAGGCCACGCCGCGCCACGATGTGCTCCCAGAGCGAAAAGCCCAGGTGATAGGGATTGACGCTGAGGGCCACCTGCTCGTCGGCCGCCACCGGCCGGACCACTTCGGAGTGACACCGGATGGCATCGAGATAGGCCTGCTGGGGAATGAAATCCGCCTCGCGCAGCAGCCGGGCATGCCAATACGACGCCCACCCTTCGTTCATGATCTGGGTGGCGAATACGGGATAAAAATAGAATGACTCCTCGCGCACCGCGAGAAACACATCCCGCTCCCAGCTCTCCATCTCCGGGGCATACTCTGCCATGAACCAGAGCAGGTCCCGCTCCGGGTGCGGCGGCAGGGGCGCACGCAGAGGCGCGGGCGCACCCGCCGCGGGGCTCGCCGGATCGAGCGCCGCGAAACGCCGACGGAACGCGTCGTCCGCCAGCGCCTTGGCCGGCTCGAGGTACTGAGGATAGGGCGCGCGGCGCAGCGGCTGGTCGACGTCGATGTGCTGCTCGAGCGCGAGCGCCGCATCCAGTGCGGCCTCCACGCGCCCGATGCCATGCGTCTCGATGGCTTGCTGGATCTGACGCGCATGCTGCGCGGCATGCTCGACGATCCGCTCGCTCACCTGTCCCTGACAGCGCTGAAACAGCAAGTTGTTGCGTGAGAAATCCGCATGCCCGAGCACGTGTGCGCTCACCAGCACGTTCTCGGCCAGCCCATTGCCGGCGGAGAGATAGGCATGACCCGGATTGCCGGGGAACACCACTTCGAACAGACGCGAGTGTCCCATGTGTCGCTGGATGAGCTGGTAGATGTAGCGCACCCCGAACGACCAGTGCGGCATGCGCACCGGCAGGCCGTACACGGCGATCTCCATCATGAACGAATCGGGCACCGCCTCGAATTCCACCGGATGAAAGTCCAGCCCGAGATCGCGGGCCAGCTGCTCGAGACGCGGCACGAAGGTGCGCCACTCGTGGCTCACGCATCCTCCGCAGCGCGCTCCTGCGCGGCAAAGAACGTGCGCAGCGCCGCCCAGATGTCCTCGAAGCCGCCGAGCACGCAGCGCTCGACGGCCCCTCCGGCCAGCGCCCGTTCGTCGAACAGCCGACCGGTCTCGGTTTCCTGACGGCGCGACATGCCCGCCGCGACCTCGACGTAGCCGCAGAAGCACGTCTCGGGCACGAGTGTCCCGAGCGCCGCGCGTGCCGCGGCGGTGTCGCTCGCGGCGTTGTCGCCGTCCGAGGCGTAATAGACGTACACGTTGTACTGCTGGGTCGCGAAGCGCTCCGCGATGAGTTCACTCACCTTACCGAAGCCCTTCGAGGCCACCGTTCCGCCCGTACCGCTCACCTGGAAGAACTCCGACTCGGTGAACTCCCACGCCTCGGTGGTATGTGCAACGAATACCGTCTCGAGCATCCGGTACTGGCGGCGCAGCCCCTGCACCGTCCAGAAGAAGAAAGATTTGGCGAGCTGACGATCGCGCTCGGACATACTGCCTGAGACATCGAGCAGGAAGAACACCACGGCCCGCAACGCGGGACGTCGCCGCTGCGAGAGCTGACGGAAGCGCAGATCATCATCCGTAAAGCTCTGCACCGCCCCCGGCGCGGCGCGACGCTTGACCAGCTCCTTGAACGACCGGCGGCGGTCGAGTCGGGAGCGCGCACCGCGCCGGTCCCAACCCTCGCGGGTCCACTCGGTGTCCTGCGAGGGTCCGGCGCGCGGCGTGAGGTTCGGCAGGCGCATCTCCTCCCACAGCCACTCGACCATGTCCTCGACCTTCAGCTCAAGCAGCAGCTGCACCTCACCCTCCTCCTCACCGCCCGGACCCTTGCCGGGTGGAGCGACGCGGTGCGTCGGATCGACGAAGACGTCGCCCGGCTTGGCTGCGCCCTGGCCCACGCTCTGCTGCTCGGCGCCGCGGCGCAACCGGAATCGGTAGTGCTCAAGCAGCTTCACCGGCACGCGCACCGTACGCGCGCCACCGCTGATGATCTCACCACTGCGGATGAGCTCCGGCAGGTGGCGGCGCACCGCATCGCGCACTTTGGCATCGTGACGCAGCCAGTCACGCGCCCCGCGCGAGAACAGCTCGTACCACTTGGCTGCGCTGAAGGGAGACTCTCCGCCGGCCGATGCGTTCATGTTCGCCTCACTCCTGTGCGAGCAGCGTCGTGACGTAACTGAGCGCCTCCTTGGCACTGTGCTCGTCGTACCCGTACTCGCTGATCAGCCGCTGCTGCACCACGGAGATCTTCTGGCGCGCCTCCTCGTCCGGTCGGGCGCTGGAGGTCACCAGCCTGAGTACATCGCGCCGCTCCTCGAACAGATACTGCTCGATCGCCTCGCGCATGCGTGCGTGGCTCGCGAGCTTGAATTTCTCCCCGGCCTTGAACGCGACCATGGCCTTGCGCACCACCTCCTGGCGGAAGGAGAGCTTGCCGGAGTCTGACACCTTGATCTTCTCCTCCACCGAACGCAGGAAGCGCTCGTCCGCCGGACGGCTCTCCCCCGTGATCGGATCGGTGACTTGACGGTGATCGAGCGAGGCCTCCACCTCATCGAGATATTTCTCGAGCAACTGCTGCGCCTCCTCCTCGAACGAGGCGAACATGGCCCGGTGTACGTCTTCCTTGACCCAGCGGTTGTAGAACTCCTTGCGTGCCGTGACCAGGTGGTCGATCCACACTTTCTTGTGTTTCAGTTCCATGCGCGCATCGCTCTCGATCGCATCTTTCAACGCGAGCAGCAGATCCATGCTGGTCAGACTGCGCGTGGTGCCGCGGGTGATCGCCGTGGAGATCGCATTGATGATGAAGCGTGGACTGACACCGGCCAGCCCCTCGTCGGGCGCCTCGGAGCGCAGCCGCGCCGCCTCGCTCTGCGGCACGCCCTCGATGGCTTCGCCGGCGTAGAGACGCAGCTTCTTGCCCAGATCGAGCCCTTCACGCTCCGGCGCCACCAGGCGCGTGAGGATCGCGAACACCGCGGCGAGATTCAGCACGTGTGGATCGAGGTGCACGTCGCGGAAGGCCGGTGCGGCGCACACCAACTTGCGGTAGATGCGCGCCTCGTCCTGATACGACAGCGCATACGGCACCTTGATGATCACCATACGGTCGAGCAGCGCCTCGTTCTCCTTCTCCTGCAGGAAGCGGTGGAATTCCGCGAGGTTGGTATGCGCGAGCACCGTCTCATCGAGGTGGATCAGCGGGAAGCGCGCCACCTTCACATTCTTCTCCTGAGTCAGCGTCAGCAGCAGGTAGAGAAACTCGCGCTTGACCTTGAGGATCTCGATCATCTCGAGCAGCCCGCGGCTCGCCGAATACACCGCGCCGGACCACGACCAGGCACGCGAGTCCCCCTCATCACCGATCTGTGCGACCTTGGCAAGGTCGACCGATCCGACCAGGTCGGCGATGTCGGCGGTACTGGGATCGTGCGGGGCGTAGGTACCAATGCCGAGCCGGGCGGACTCGGAGAGAAATATGCGCTCGACCGGTACGCGCAGGAACTCTCCGTCGAATTCGCGCTCGAGGTAATCGCGCGCCCAGGGCGAGAGTTCCCCTGGGATATTGACGGCGTAGCGCTCCCGAAATTCCGCGCGCAAGCTCGCCGGAATCAGGTTCAACGGATTTTCATGCACCGGCGAGCCGCGCACTGCATACAGCGCACCTTCCTCGGTGCGACTGTATGCCTCCAGCCCGCGCTTCAGCAGGATCGCGAGCGTCGACTTGCCCCCGGAGGGCGGCCCGAGCAGCAACAATAGCCGCCGCCCGACGTCGGAGCCGCCCGCGGCGGCCTTGAAATACTCCGCCACGCGCGCGAGCGGCCCATCGATCCCGAACAATTCACGGCGAAACAGCTCACCGGCCGGATCGGCGGCACGTCCATCGGGCGCACCCTGTTCGCCCGCCAAATGCTGCGCGCAGCGGCCATGCCAACGGAGCATGTCCCAGATGTACTCGTGACTGGTGCGCGCCAGCGCGGCGGGACTCCCCGCCAGGATGTCGGTGAGAAATTGCCCGAACGTGCCCTCCCACCGCTGCGCGCGGTGGGTCCGGCTGAATGAACTGAGCGACTCGATGAACCCTTCGTGGTCGATGCAGGCGCGCCGCGGCGCCTGATCCGGATGGTTGGCTCGTGCTCGCATCGCCATCACCTCCCGTTCCAGAACGGCAGTGGCGGCCGGGAGAGGCGGCTGTGATAGCCCGCTGTGCAGACCGGTTGGAGCGCCTCGCTCTGCGAAAGCTACCGAACTCGCGATCCCGCTGCCCGATGACTCTTAAGACGGCGGCATCCGAGTTTTGTTCCGATGCCGTAGCGCCGATCCATCATCGGCTCCTGAACGCGCACTGTCGAGCCGCGCGTTCCACGCGGACCGCACCGGCGTCGATCCGCCGCCCGGCAGCGGCACTCCCATCCGCTTCCGGCGCCGATCGGCGTCCATCAGCGCCCATCGCGCCAATAGTGTGAACGGCGACACTGCACGCAAACTCAGGTGCGGGTTTGATGGCGACAGAACGTCGTGCATCCGGGCCCGAGGGGTCGTCCCGCCACTCAGCACCGGGTTCGGACCGGCGAGGACGGCGGAACGCCGAGCTTGCGCTCATAACAACGAGGGAGACGGGTTGTGGCCCATTCAGCTCCGAGTGAGTCTCGCGATTCGGCCGGCGATGCCGCTGGCGGCACGGCGTCCGCCGCAGCGCGCGCACCGGTGGATCTCGCCGCGCTCACGCATCACGATGATTTCCTGCTCGAACTCGGCGAGGTTCTCGGCGGGCGCGCCAGCGTGCATCCGGCGGACTCGCTCGAGGTCGCACTGGAACACCTCGAGGGGGCCCGCGGCGGTCAGATTCTGGCGATCGACGCACGCGAGGCCGAGAATGTGCGCGCGGATGTCGAACGGGCGTGCGCGCACAACGCTCATGCCGTCATTCTCGTGTTCACGACCGCCGGGGCGGAGAAGTCCGTTGCCGCGGCCGTGAAAGGCACCCGGGTGTTCACGGTGCTGCCACTGCCGATCGAACCCGGTAAGACGTCTGCCGTACTCGATGCAGCCCTGGCGGATGCGGCTGAAAAAGTCGCGCCACGCAGCGCCCCGGTGCGCTCCGTGCATCAGGCCGCAGAGGCGGCGCGCACGCCGCTGCCGGCCGAATCCGCTGCGGCGTCCACTGAGCCCCCGTCCGGCGACGGGCGCAAGCGCCTGTGGCTGACGCTCGGCGCCGGAGTGGCCGTGGCTGCGGTCGCGGCCGGACTGTTTCTGTTGCCGAAACACCACGTCGTCGCAGCGCATCCGGTGCTGCAGCGGCCGATTGCCGCCGCCGCGCACGCGGCTCACTTCGCAGCACTGCCGCGACCCGACGTCGACACCTCCATCGTGCAGGGCCGTGTCGAGGATCTGCTCGTCAAGGCGAGCCGCGCGATGTTTGCTCGGCACTTCACGGCACCGAAAGGCGACAACGCTCTGGTGTTCTATCGCTCAGTGCTGGCCGTCGATCCCACCAATGGCGAGGCACGAGACGGTCTGCGCCGCGTCGGCAACGTCGTGATTTCACGGTTCAAAGACGCGCTCAGCCAGGGACATTACAACGCCGCCGCGCTGGCGCTCGCGACGCTGCAGCTGGCGGATCCCACGAACCGTGACGTTCATCCGTTCGGCATTGAATTATCGAGTGCCGTGGTGAATCAGGCACTCTCCGGCGGTCAGCTCAGCAGCGCAGCGGCCCTCATCGCCCAGGCTGCGCGCCGCGGCGTGCCCGCGGCACAGATTGCGGCCTGGCAGAGCCAACTGACTCACCTCACGCACCACCAGCGTACGCAGAAGTTGGTTGATCAGCTCACCCGGCGGATCGCCGCGCATCGCCTCACCGGAGCGGCCAGCGCCGCGAGCACCCTCGCCAAGCTGCGCACCCTGGACCCACAATCCACGAGCACCGCCAACGCCACGCAGGCCGTGATCGGCGCGCTGCTGAACCAAGCGCGTCAGGCCGGTCTCACCGGGCAAGGTGCGATCGAGAGCCAGGCGCTCGCAGCGGCGCGGGCGAACGGTGCTTCCGCAGCAGCCATCGTCGCCGTCCAGCACCAGATCCAATCGGCCCGCATCAGCGCGGTGCAGAACCGGTTGCAGCGGCTGCTCGCCGAAGCCCATGCCCGGCTCGATACCGGCGAACTACTCCAGCCGGCCCACGACAGCGCCGCGTACTACCTGAACGCGTTGGCGGCAGATCATCCGGATCCGGCCACCGCGGCGGCCGCGAACCAGATGCACCGTGCGCTCGCCAATGCGCTCCTGCAGCGCGCCGAAGCTGCGGCGCGTGCGGGACAGCGCTCCACGGCGGTCACCGACCTCGCCGATGCGCGCCAGTGGGGTGCCAGCGGCGCCGCACTGAACGCCGCCACCGCCATGGTCGACACGCCGCAACCGCCAACGGTGGCTCAGCTGGCCGATGTCGCTCGGCGGTTGCGCCGCACGCATTATGTCTCCCCGTCCTATCCGGACCGGGCACTCACCCGGCACATTTCCGGGGAAGTGACCGTGCAGTACGTCGTGGATCCCACCGGGCGCACGCGCCACATCAAGGTGGTCGCAGCGAAGCCCGCGACCGTCTTCGACCGCGCGGCGCTCGATGCGATCCGCCGCTGGCGCTACGCGCCGCCGACATTCCATGGGCGACCGGTCTCGGTGCCGGTGCGTACTCTGATCCGCTTCGAACTGCCGAATTAATCAGGAAGCCCCCATGTTATTGTCAGGCGCTGATCGAAACCGCCGGCTGCTCACCGCCGCAGCCGGCATCGTGCTCGCCGCGGTGATGGGCCTGGTGCTGATCGCAGGATTCAGGCTCGCCACGCAGATTCGCGCCAACGTCGCCACGCTGCAGCAGGCGAGCGAGCTGGAAGCCTATCCGTCGGCGATATCCGAGCAGCTGACCGCCCTGCGCCAGCGACTCGATACCCTCGAGTACACCGGCCATGTCCATGGTGAACTCGACTCGAGCGTGCGCGGCTTCAATCGCGACTTCAGCGCCCTCGAGCGCCAGAAAGGCCTCGATCCGGCCGCGATGCACGCGGCGACGGCGCTGTGGACCAACTACACCCCGGTGCTCGCCAAGGTGCTCTCGTATCACGGCGAGCCCTACTCCGACACCGCCACGAACAGCTCACTCTCGCGCAGCGGCCGGGTGTTTTATGCCCACGTGCGCCGGGCCGAACTGTTTGCTCAGGCCAACGCTGCGGCTCTGCACCGTGAGCTCGCCGTGGTCAGCGGCTCGCTGCAGGCGCGTACAGCCGCGGCAGCCTCGCGCCTGCGCTGGCTGCTCTCCGGAGGCGTACTCGCCGTACTGCTGCTCGGTCTCGCCGCGGCCTACTTGCAGGTCGCCCGCGGGCGCGGGGAGCGTGCCGCGCGTGATGCGCAGGATCAGACTCGCGACATCCTTGCCACGGTACGGGAGGGATTTTTCCTCCTCGATGCCGATTATCGCATCGGTGCGGTCTGGTCGCAGGCCCTGACGAACATGTTCGGTCGCAGCACCTTCGCCGGCTTGACCTTCGAGGAGCTGCTGCGCGACAAGGTGCCGCCCGAGACGCTCAATACCGCGATGAAGTTCATCAAGCTGCTCTGGGGCGAGCGGGCGCACGAGAACCTCATGAAGAGCATCAACCCGCTGGGGCAGCTCGAGGTCAACATGGACAACGGGCGCGGCGGCAAAGAGACCCGTTACCTGCAGTTCGACTTCCACCGCGTCATGGGGCCGAAGGGTGTCAAGCACGTGCTGTGCGCCGTCGGGGACATCACCTCGAGCGTGCTGCTGGCGCGCGAGCTGCACGAAGCGCAGGAGAATGCTCATTCGCAGCTCGACATGATGGTCGGCATGCTGCACTCGGACCCGCTGCAGCTCGGCTCGTTCCTCGACAGCGCCTCGGCGGGCCTGAAGCACATCAACGCGATCCTGAAGGAGCCGGCGCGCACGCACGCGGAATTCAGCAAGAAGCTCGCCGGCCTGTCGCGCGAGCTGCACACGATGAAGGGTGAGGCGGCAGCGCTGAACCTGATGAGCATCGCGCAGCGCGTCCATCACCTCGAGGACATGCTTGCGGAGCTCAAGGCGCGCAACGAGCTCACCGGCAACGACTTCCTGCCGCTGGTGCTGAAGCTCGATGAGCTGCTCGCGCACCTGCGCGGTGTGCGCGAGATGACGCTGAAGCTCTCCTCGCTGCGCGAGCAGCCGAGCGCCGCGGACGGCACTCTCAACACCCCTGCGCCGCGCCTCCCGACGGCCGGCCCGGACGAACTCGCCTCGACCTTGCAGTCCCTGGCGCATAGGCTCGCGCAGGATCACGGCAAGGACTTCAAGCTGGCGCTGAACGGCCTGGCGCAATGCCCGCCCGCCTATCTCGGTACGCTCAAGGACTGCCTCATTCAGATGCTGCGCAATGCCGCGGTGCACGGGATCGAGGCGGACGAAGTCCGCCGCGCCGGGGCAAAGAGCGGCGGCGGCCAGGTCCGCGTGGATTTCCGTCGGGTCGAGTCCGGCTTCGAGCTGACGTTCGAGGATGACGGTGCCGGCCTCTCACCGGAGACGCTGAAGGAAGCGGCCGTGCGCAAGAAGCTGCTGAGCGAAGAGCAGGCCGCCCAGTTGGACAACCGCGCCGCACTGGCACTGATCTTCAAGCCCGGCTTCTCCACCCGCAACGAGATCTCGATGGACGCCGGGCGCGGCGCTGGCATGGACGTCGTCGCCAAAGCTGTGTACAGCCTCGGCGGGCGAATCGGCGTCAGCACCAATCCCGGACGCTACACGCGCTTCAAGATCGCGCTGCCCGCGCTCGGCGAGACCGCAGTGGCATAGAGATAGAGATCGCCCATGGACACCGCACAGGACACAGGCGCGCGGCGGACGGTCAAGTTGCTGATCGTCGATGATTCGAACATCGTTCGCCGGCGCATCGAGCGCTCGCAGCAGTTCGATGATCTGCAGGTCGTGGGTACCGCGGCCAATGGTCTGGAGGCACTTGAGCTGGCCCGCCGGACCGATCCGGATCTGGTCACCATGGACCTGACCATGCCGCAGATGGATGGTATCGAGTGCATCACGCAGCTGGTGCAAATGAAGCCCGAGGTGCGGATCCTGGTAATCTCGGCCCTGGCGGATAAGGCGACCGCAGTCGAGGCCATGGAGCGCGGGGCGAACGGCTTTCTCAACAAGCCGTTCACCGACCGGCAGCTCAACGAAGCGATCGCCGAATTGATGTACTGATACGGACCCACCGGCACACAGAGCACGCCCATGCTGCGGGAAGAGGAACTGAAAACCTTCGTCGACGGCACCACCCGATACTTCGAGGTGGCCGCGCAGCAGCCGGCGAGCATCGGCTCGCCGTACATGCTCGAGGGTGAGCCGGCGATGCACGACTACACCGGGATGATCAACGTCTCCGGCAAGCGCGAGGGCGTGGTGTATTTCACCGCTCCACGCGCCATGCTGACGGTGCTGCTGATGAAGATGCAGGAGAGCGACTTCAGCCACGAGAGCATGCGCGATCTGGTCGGCGAGGTCGCCAACACCATCTCCGGCAATGCGCGGCGCGATTTCGGGCACGACTTCGTGATTTCCGTGCCGAGCGTATTCTCTGGGGAGAAGCCGCAGGTCAGCCAGCCGGCGGGCGCGCGCGCCTTCGTCATTCCCATCCACTGGCGCAGTCATTCGGCGAAGTTGGTGGTCTCCCTCACCTGATCGCCGGGTTCACGCCGACGCACTCTCCTCGGCGAGCAGCCGGTAGCCAAGGCCCGCCTCGGTGAGCAGGTACCGGGGCTTGCGCGGATCGGTCTCGACCTTGGCGCGCAGATTCATGATGCACACGCGCAACCCGCGCGTATCCCCGAGCCGCTCCGGCCCCCACACCTCGCGAATCAGCTGCTGCTGAGTCACGATGGCCCCCAGGTTGCGCGCCAGGGCCTCGAGAACCCGGTATTCGAGCGGGGTGAGGTGGATCGGCCCGTGCGCGCCGTTCGCGGTGCGCATCTCCAGGTCGATGCGGACCTCGCCGAGGGAGAGTGGCCCGGTGCGTTGCGAGCCGCGCACGTTGCGCCGCAGAGCCGCCCGGACTCGGGCGAGCAGTTCCGCGGCGCTGAACGGCTTGGTCACATAGTCGTCTGCGCCCGCGTCGAGCGCGGCGATCTTCTGCTCCTCCTGGGTGCGTGCCGAGAGCACGACGATCGGCATCGGGGACCAGGCGCGCACCCGACGGATGATGGCCATTCCGTCCGCATCGGGCAGTCCCAGGTCGAGCAGCAGCAGATCGGGCTTGTGACTGCGGCTCTCAATTTCCGCGCGCATGGCGTTCTCGGCCTCGATGACGCGATAGTGCTCGGCCTCGAGCAGCACCTTGAGGACGGTGCGGATGGCCGGCTCGTCCTCGACGATGAGCACCTGATGCATCGCCTCGGTCATGGCTCGCCGTCCCGCGCCGGCAGTGTGAACTCCAAGCGTGCCCCTCCGCCGTCTCTGCGGCGCGCGAGAATCTCCCCGCCATGCGCGTTCACGATCGCCCGGCAGATCGCCAGCCCGAGACCGGCCCCGGAGATGACACCCTCACCGCTGCCGCGCTGAAACTTCTCGAACAGCTGCTGCGGATCGCCCGCCGGGAGTCCCGCCCCTTCATCCTCGACGATGACGCGTACGCTCGCGCCCTCGTTGAGCGCGCTCACCGCGGCGGACGTCCCGGGCGGGGTGTATTTGGCGATGTTGTCGAAGAGATTGACGAAGACCTGCACCACGAGGCTCGCATCGACGTAGACCGGGACGAGCTCCGGCGGCAGATTCAGCTCCACCGGGTGATCACGCATGCGCTCTGCGAGGCGCTGCAACGCCGCGCCGGCCAGATCCTCCACACTCTGCCAGTCGCGCCGCAACGGCACTTGGCCGGACTGAAAGCGCATCAGATCAAGCACGTTCGAGACCAGCTCGGACATCTCGCGCGCCTTCAGTTCGATCGAGGCGGCGAGCTGGCGGCGCTTCGGCGCATCGAGCGCCTCGCCGCGCTCGGTGAGCGTGCTGGCGGCGCCCACCATCACCGACAGCGGGGTGCGCAGGTCGTGCGAGATCGATGCGAGCAGCGTGTTGCGCAGACTCTCGCGCTCCGCCGCGAGCGTCGAGGCCTGCGCTGCGTCCGCGAAGCGCGCCCGCTCCAGGGCGAGGCCGATCTGACCGGCGAATGTATCGAGCAGCTGACTCTGCTCCGGCAGCAGCACACGCCGCGCATTGGCCGGCAGCACGCCGAGCACCCCGGTCGCACGCCGCTCATCGCCGAGCGGCACGTACAGAGCGGGGCTCGCCGGCAGCGTGTCCGAGCCGAGTCCGGCGCGCAGGCCGTGATCGTTCACCCACTGGGCGACGGCCAGATCAGCACCGCGCAGCGATTCCGGATTCGGCACCTCCCGCGGACGATGCAGCTTGCCCTCGGCATCGGGCAGCAGCACCACGGCCCGGCAGTCGAACACCTCCGCGATGTGGCGGACCGCTACAGCGGCCATGTTGTGGATCCCGCGCGTGACCGCCAGCTCCCGGCTCATCGCATACAGCGCCGCCGTGCGCCGCTCGCGAGCCCCCGCCACTCGGTTCTGCTGGCGCACGTTGGCGGTCAGGGTGGCGATGACCAGCCCGATCGTCAACATCGCCCCGAACGTCACGAAGTACTGTGCATCGGACACCGCTATGGTGAAACGCGGCGGCACGAAGAAATAGTCGAACGCCACCACGTTGAGCACGGTCGTGAGCGCCGAGGGGCCGCGCCCCAGGCGCAACCCCGCCACGGTGACCCCGAGCAGGTACACCATGGCGAGATTGGACAGCTCGAAGTTCGGGTACATGGCGAACGCCAGCGCGGTGCACAGCACGCTGATCCCACCGGCCCACCCGTACCGGTCCCAGGGGACCCCGCTCGGTGAGCCCTCGACGGCCATCTGCGCCGAGGGCGCGGGCCGCGCCGCGCCGGTACCGGCCGGTGCGACCACGATGACGTCGAAGCCGCGCGCCTGGGTGACCAGCAAGTTCGAGGTCGACGCGCGCATCCAGCCCCGCCAGCCGCGGCGCTTCGGCGCCCCGACCAGCACCCGGGTCGCACGCCGGGTTTGCGCATATTCCAACAGCGCCGCGGCTGCCGACGGTCCGTCGAGCGTCACGGTCTCTGCGCCCAGCGACTCCGCCAGGCGCAGCACCGCGATGCGCCGATTGCGGTCCGCATCGGAGAGGTGCAGCAGCGCCGGAGTCTCCACGTACACCACGCTCCAGCCGGCGGCGAGCGCATCGGACATGCGCTTGCCGGCGCGTACGAGCTGCTCGGCCTGCTCATCGGGGCCGACGGCGACGAGGATGCGCTCACCGGCAATCCGTCCGCGACCGTGCTGCGGTTGCAGCTCGCGCGCCGCCGCCTCGACCCGCTCCGCGACCCGGCGCAATGCGATCTCGCGCAGGGCCATCAGATTGGTGCGGCGGAAGAACCGCTCGGCCGCCGTCGCGACGGCATCGGAGACGTAGACTTTCCCGGCGTGCAGCCGCGCGAGCAGATCGTCGGCCGGCAGATCGATCAGTTCGATGGCATCCGCATCGTCAAATACGTGATCCGGCAGCGTCTCGCCCTGGCGCACGCCGGTGGTCTGGTAGATCAGGTCATTGAGACTCTCCAGGTGCTGGACGTTGACCGTCGTCCAGACGGTGATGCCGGCGGCGAGCAGCTCCTCGATGTCCTGCCAGCGCTTCGGATGACGTGGTTGCGGCACGCCACCGAGGAGATTCGAGTGCGCCAGCTCATCGACCAGCAGGATCTGCGGGTGACGCCCGAGCGCCGCATCGAGATCGAACTCCTGGCGCACGATGCCGCGGTAGCTGACCGGGAGCGTCGGGAGTCGCTCGAGTCCCTCGGCCAGCCTCTCAGTCTCGATGCGCCCATGCGGCTCGAGGTAGCCCACGACCACGTCGGTGCCGGCCGCCTGCTCCGAGCGCGCCGCCTGCAGCATCGAGTACGTCTTGCCGACGCCGGCGGAAGCGCCAAAGAAGATCCGCAGTTTGCCGCGCCCGGCGCGCGCCTCTTCGGCCTGCACGCGCGCGAGCAGTTCCTCGGGATCGGGCCGCGGCTCGGGCGTCACCGGTGGGTTCATGGCGACATTATTTCATGGCGTCGAGCGCCAGGTTCAGCTCCAGCACGTTGATGCGTGGAGTGCCGAGCACGCCGAGTTCCCCACCCCGAGCATGCGCTGCGATCAGGGCTCGCACCTGGCGCACGCTCACGCCACGAGCGCGCGCGACCCGCCCGGCCTGGTAGTACGCAGCCGCCAAGCTGATATCCGGGTCGAGTCCACTGCCCGAGGCGGTGACCAGATCGACCGGGATGGGGGCCCGATTGCCCGGATCGGCCGCGTGGAGCGCGGCGATTCGCGCCTTGACGGCGGCGATCAGCGCCGGGTTGGTCGGCCCGAGGTTCGAGCCTCCGGAGGCGAGGCCGTTGTACGGCTGCGGGCTGGTCGCCGACGGTCGGCTCCAGAAATAGCCGGCCGAGTCGAACGGTTGGCCGATCAGGCGCGAGCCGATCAGCCGACCGTTCTTGCGGATCAGACTGCCGTTGGCCTGCGCCGGAAAGGCGATCTGCGCCACGCCCGTCACCACCAGCGGGTAGATCACCCCGGTGATCAACGTCATCACCAGCAGCAGTGTGAGCGCGGGCCGAAGAATCGTCTTCATGGTGTCTCTCTCAGGTCAGATGCAGCAGCGTCAAACCCATGTCGATCAGCTTGATACCAATGAACGGCACGATGATCCCGCCGAGGCCGTAGATGAGCAGATTGCGCCGCAGCAGCGTGCCGGCCCCGAGCGGCCGGTAGCGCACGCCCTTCAGGGCGAGCGGGATGAGCACCACGATGATGAGCGCATTGAAGATCACAGCCGAAAGAATCGCCGAGAACGGGCTCGTCAAATGCATGACATTGAGCGCGTTGAGCTGCGGATAGGTGGTGGCGAAGGCCGCCGGAATGATGGCGAAGTACTTGGCGATGTCGTTGGCAATGCTGAAGGTCGTCAGCGAGCCGCGCGTCATCAGCATCTGCTTGCCGGTCTCGACGACCTCGATGAGTTTGGTCGGGTTCGAGTCCAGATCCACCATGTTGCCGGCTTCCTTGGCCGCTTGGGTACCGGAGTTCATCGCCACGGCCACATCCGCCTGGGCGAGCGCCGGCGCATCGTTGGTACCATCGCCGGTCATCGCCACCAGGCGGCCCTCGGTCTGGTGAGCACGGATGAGATTGAGCTTCGCCTCCGGAGTCGCCTCGGCCAGAAAATCATCGACACCGGCCTCCGCGGCGATCGCAGCGGCGGTGAGCGGATTGTCGCCAGTGATCATGATGGTCTTGATGCCCATCCGGCGCAGCTCCCCGAACCGCTCCTTGATGCCACCCTTGACGATGTCCTTCAGCTCGATCACCCCGAGCACGCGCGGCCCGTCGCTCACCAAGAGCGGCGTGCTGCCCCGGCGCGCCACTTCCTGCACCGTGCTGAGCAGCGTCTTGGGGAAGCTCTGGCCGGCGGACTCGACGTGCTTGCGGATGGCATCGACCGCGCCTTTGCGCACCTGGCGATCCCCGATGTCGACCCCACTCATGCGGGTGTGCGCCGAGAACGGTACGAACGTGCCGTGCAACGCGGTCAGATCGCGCTCGCGCAGCTGGAAGCGCTGTTTGGCGAGCACCACGATACTGCGCCCCTCGGGCGTCTCGTCGGCGAGTGAGGCGAGCTGAGCGGCACCGGCGAGTTCCTCCTCGCTCACGCCGGCGGCCGGGATGAACGCCGCCGCCTGGCGATTGCCCAGGGTGATCGTGCCGGTCTTGTCGAGCAGCAGCACGTCGACGTCACCGGCAGCCTCCACGGCGCGTCCGGAAGTCGCGATCACGTTCGCCTGCATCATGCGGCTCATGCCGGCCACGCCGATCGCCGAGAGCAGTCCACCGATCGTGGTCGGGATCAGGCACACCAGCAGCGCGATCAGCGCGGTGATCGTCACGGGACTGCCGAGTCGGGTCACCTCGACGCTGTACTGCGAGAATGGCAGCAGCGTCGCGGTGGCGAGCAGGAACACCAGAGTCAGCGCCACGAGCAGGATGGTGAGCGCGATCTCGTTGGGCGTCTTTTGCCGCTTGGCGCTCTCGACCATGGCGATCATGCGGTCGATGAAGGTTTCCCCGGGGTTGACCGAGATGCGCACGACGATCCAATCGGACAGCACGCGAGTGCCCCCGGTGACCGAGGAGAAATCGCCGCCCGATTCGCGGATCACCGGCGCGGACTCCCCCGTGATGGCGCTCTCATCGACCGAGGCGGCGCCCTCGATGACCTCGCCATCACCCGGAATGAAATCACCGGCCTCGACCAGCACGACATCGCCTTTGCGCAGCGCATCGGCGCGCACACCCGTCACCTGCGCGCGGTCAGCCGGGTCGGCGAGGCGTTTGGCTTGCACGGCCTGTTTCAACCCCTTCAGACTCGCCGCCTGTGCCTTGCTGCGCCCCTCGGCGAGCGCTTCGGCGAAATTCGCGAACAGCACGGTGAACCACAGCCACACCGCCACGCTGAAGATGAACCATGCGGGTGCCTCACCCTGCCCATCGAGCGCCCGCACCCACAGTGCGGTGGTCAACAGGCTGCCGAGGTAGACCACGAACATGACGGGGTTGCGCCACTGCACGCGCGGATCGAGCTTGCGCAGCGCGTCAAGGACGGCCGGTCCGAGCAGCGAGCGATCGAACATCGAGAGCTTGCGGCGCATGTCAATGGCTCCAGAGCATCAGGTGCTCGACGATTGGTCCGAGTGCGAGCGCCGGCACGAACGTGAGCGCACCGACCAGCAGAACCGTGCCGATCAGCAACGCGATGAAGGTCGGTCCATGCGTCGGCATGGTGCCCGCGGAGACCGGAATGCGCTTCTTGGCGGCGAGCGAGCCAGCGATCGCAAGCACCGCCACGATTGGCCAGAAGCGCCCGAGCCACACCACGATGCCGAGCGCCGTGTTGTAAAACGGCGTATCGGCACTGATACCGGCAAAAGCACTGCCGTTGTTGTTACCGGCTGAGGTGAACGCGTAGAGGATCTCGGAGAACCCGTGCGGACCCGGATTGGCCACGCCCACCCGCCCGGCGGCGACGCTGACCGCGATCGCGGTGCCCGTGAGCACGATGAACGGCATGACGAGAATCGCGATGGCGCTCATCTTCATCTCGAACGCCTCGATCTTCTTGCCCAGATACTCAGGCGTTCGCCCAATCATCAGCCCGGCGATGAACACCCCGATGATGGCGAAGATGAGCATCGAATAGAGTCCTGAGCCGACGCCGCCCAACACGACTTCGCCGAGCATCATGTCGAGCAGCGGCACCATGCCGCCGATCGGCATGTAGGAGTCGTGCATCGAATTCACCGCACCGGTGGAGGTGACGGTGGAGAGCGTGCTGAACAGCGTCGAGCCGGCAATGCCGAAGCGCACCTCCTTGCCTTCCATGTTGCCGCCGCTTTGCTGCGCACTCGGCAGTTGACTCACCCCAAGCGCGCTCAGCGCAGGATTGCCCCGCTGCTCGCTGTGATTACACACTGCGTAGAGACCGACGAACATGATCATCATGGCCGCCAGCACCGCCCAGCCCTGGCGGGTATCCCCGACCATGAAGCCGAAGGTGTAGGTCAGTGCGGCCGGGATCAGCGCGATCGCGAACATCTCGAGCAGATTGCTCCACGCATTGGGGTTCTCGTACGGATGGGCCGAATTCGCGTTGAAGAACCCGCCGCCGTTCGTGCCGAGCTCCTTGATTGACTCCTGCGAGGCCACCGGTCCCATCGGCAGCGTCTGGGTGCGGGTGGTGACGGTCTGCAGCCGCGAGGCGCCCGCGGCCGTCGTACTCGGCTGCGGGTAGGTCACCGGCTGCAGCAGCGTCACCTGCTGGTAGTGGCTGAAGTTCTGAATCACGCCCTGGCTGACCAGAGCGAGGGCGATGACGGTGGCAATCGGCAGCAGCACGTAGAGTGTCGCGCGCGTCACATCGACCCAGAAGTTACCGATGGTCTTGGCGCTGTGGCGCGCCAGCCCGCGAATCAGCGCCACGGCCACCACGATGCCGGTCGCGGCAGAGAGGAAGTTCTGCACCGCCAGTCCCGTCATCTGGGTCAGATAACTCATGGTGGTCTCTGGCGTGTAGCTCTGCCAGTTGGTATTGGTGACGAAGCTCACCGCGGTGTTGAACGCAGAGTCCGCCGAGGGCGGCCCGAAATGCTGCGGGTTCAACGGCAGCCAGCCCTGCAGCCGCTGCAGCGCGTAGAGCAGCAGCACCCCGAGGGTGTTGAACACTAACAGCGCGAGCGCGTAGTGCTTCCAGCCCATCTGCGCGGCCGGATCGACCCCAGAGAGCCGATAGAGCCACGACTCGAATCGGGCGCCGAGGCCAAGCCCAGGGACGGGCTCCCCCTCCATCACACGCGCCATGTACAGACCGAGCGGCTTGACCGCGAGCAGCGTCACGGCGAGTAAGAGGGCGAGCAGCCCCCAGGACTGGGCAGTCATCAGAATTTCTCCGGCTTGAACAGCGCGTAGAGCAGATACCCGGTGAGCGCGAGCGCGAGCAGGCCGCTGATCAGGTACAGCGCGTTCATGGCGCCTCTCCCAGCCGCCCGATCGCCCAGATGATCGCGTGGGTCAGTGCATAGAGCACTGCGAGCAGCAGCATGAATTCCAGGTCCGCCATGTTCGCGACTCCTCATTGCGCCATCCGAGGATCACTCCCCAGGAGGCGCACGGTAGCGCGCACGGTGTGAGCAGCCGGTGAGAAAAACCGGCTGGTATCGGCCGACACCCTGACGGACAATGCTGCGCCATGAGCGATCGGCTCCGATATCAGGGTTTTCAGCCACTGCGCCCGGGCGCACGCGTGGCCGTGGTGGCGCCCGCCGGCCCCTTCGAGCGCACGGCCCTCGAGGCGGGCCTCGCCGTACTCGAACAACGCTATTCGGTAGACCTCGCCCCGGAGCTCTTCGCCCGGCAGCGCTACCTGGCCGGCAGCGACGCGCAGCGGCTTGGGCAGCTGACTGCGGCGCTGACCGATCCGGAGATTGAGGCGGTGTTCTGTGCGCGCGGCGGGTACGGCGCGATGCGGTTGCTGCCGGCACTCGAGACCCTCATCCCGGGGCCGAAGCCGCTGGTGGGCTTCTCGGACATCACCGCGCTGCACGCCTGGCTGCAGCGCAACGGGCTGATCAGCGTGCATGGACCGGTGCTCACCCAGCTCGGCAAACTCGACACGCACACGCACGAGCGCCTGTTTGCCCTGTTGGAGGACGGCGCGCCGGCCGCGCCGCTTCGGGCCACCGACACGTACGGACCCGGCGCGGCCGAAGGTCCGCTGCTGGGCGGGACGCTCGCGGTCCTCTCGCGGTTGCTCGGCACCCCGTACCTGCCCTCCCTCGAAGGCGCCGTCCTGCTGCTCGAGGATGTCGGCGAGCAGCCCTACCGTTTGGATCGGATGTGGACTCACCTGGCGCTGGCCGGGGTGTTCCGCCAGGTTCGGGGCATCGTGCTCGGCGCCTTCACCGCCTGCGAGCCCCGCGATGCCGACTACACGAGTGCTCAAGTGCTGCGTGATTTGGCCGTCGAGACCGGGCTGCCGTGCGCCGCCGGGTTTCCGATCGGCCACGGCGAGCACAATGAGCCCGTGCCGCTCGGGGTGCGCGTACGGCTCGATGCCACGGCCCGCACGCTGACATTTCTTCACGGCGCGACGGGCTGATCTGCCGGGCGCGCCCTATCGCATTCGGTACGATTGCTGCAGGATACCGTCTCGACGTCCACTCACCGAGCCGAAGCCATGCCCTCCATTGCCGACATCGAACGGATTCTGAAGCTCTCCCCGGTCATGCCCGTCGTGGTGATCGATGAACCGGCCATCGCCCCGGATCTGGCGCGCGCCCTGGTGCGCGGCGGTCTGCGCGTCATCGAAGTGACGCTGCGCACGCCCGCGGCGCTCGCGGCCATCGAGGCGATCGCGCACGCCGTGCCGGACATCGCCGTCGGCGCCGGCACCGTCCTGTCGGTCGAGGACCTGCGCGCCGCCGCCAACGCGGGCGCCACGTTCGCGATCTCCCCCGGAGCGACACCGGCGCTGCTCGAGGCGGGCACGCACGCCCCGATCCCGTATCTGCCCGCGGTGGCGAGCGCCTCGGAGCTGATGCTCGGACTCGCCCACGGCTACCACTGTTTCAAATTCTTCCCGGCCGTGCCGGCCGGCGGCACCGCCATGCTCAAGTCCTTCGCGGGACCGTTTCCTCAGGCGCGCTTCTGCCCCACCGGTGGCATCACGCAGGAGACGGTCGGCTCCTTCCTGCAGCTCAGCAACGTGTTGTGCGCCGGCGGATCGTGGCTCTCCCCGGTCGATGCCCTCGCCGGGCGCGACTGGGCGCGGATCGAGGCGCTGGCCGCCAAGGCGGCCGCCAGCAGAACTTGAGTCCCTGAGACGCAGTCCAATGGCCAGTACCACGGGCCATTTCACCATGCCGACCCCTCCGTCCCGCGCGCTTCGGCTGTGCGCGGCCGCGCTCGCCGCGGCCCTGTCGGGCTGCTCGGCGGCGCCGCTGCGGCTCGTCGCTCCGACTCACGCCCCGCACCTGAGCGGCAACTGGCGGCTCGACGCCGCGCACAGCGAACCGATCGATGCAGCGGTAACGCTCCTGCAGGCGCAACTGCACACGCGGATGCTCAAAGCGCTGCGGGCGATGAAGCGCGCCCAAGGGCGCGCGCAGACGCCGCCCCCGCCGCACCCAGGACGGGCGCACGAACAGGACGGATCGTCCGCGCCGCTGCGCAGCGGCGAGCGCACCGTCCGGGAACCCGGCGTCGAAGTGAGTGCCCCGATGTTCGGTGCAGCCTGGGTCCGAGAGCTCATCGGGCACGTCCCGGTCGGCAGCATCCTCGGCCTCGCGCTCTCACCAGGCGAGTTCTCCCTGACCAGCGCGGCCGGCGTGCAGCAGTGTAGCCTCGGCATCCCGACCGTGATCGCCTTTGGGCCGCACGACACGGCGAACCAGAGCTGCGGCTGGCGCGGGCACGCCTTCATCATCGAGCTGCAGCCCCTGCTCGGACCGAAACTGAGCGAGCAGTTCGCGATCGCCCCGGGGGGCGAGCTGGTCATGACGCTGCACCTGTCCGGCCAGGGGGTCGACGTGAGCCTAGTGCGCCGTTATCGGCGCACGACACACGGGCCGCCGCAGACGCTGCTGCCGACCAGCGACTGAGGCCGGGACACCTCTGAGCCTGTGAATGCTGTACGTCAGAGTCCCGCCCTGACCGTTCATCGCGCGGTTCCTGACGGCGCTCGAACGGTCTTGGCCCTGACGGGCCGTTGAGCGAGGGCGCGGTTCTGCGTGGGGCCCCTCCGCCTGAGCGCTGGGCAGTCTGGACGTGAGCATGGGCTCCGGGACTCATTTGTCTGTTGGGTCCATTTTGCCTAGACCGAATGGCGAGGAGGTCGCCATGCGCCACCTATCCGCCACCGACGCGAAGCCGCGGCTTGCCGCACTGATCGACGCGGCTCAGTGCGAGCCCGTCGTCATTCGACGGCAGGAACGCGCTGTCGCGGGGCTCCTCTGGACCGCCGAGGACGAGCGGAATCGCGGGCTCAATGTCACGGAGGTTCAGGAATTCTGCGACCGGGTGGGCCGTAAAGCCGTGGCGCGGGACCTGACGGAGAAGAAGTTCGCCGCGCTGCTCACCGACGACGATGCCGCTCGAGCCCCAGCGGATCGTCGCTGACACCCACGGCCTGGTCAGCCGGCTCCTGCTCCCGGGTTCGGGGCGGGCCACAGCCGTGCGCAAGGCGGTGACTGAAGCACCATGATTGGTCTCGGACGCGACGCGCGAGGAACTCGCGGACGTACTGTCGTGCCCCAAATTCGACCGCTACGTCAGTCGGGAAGATCGGCAAGAGGTCATCCGGGTCCTCAATCGGATGACCGAGCCGGTCATCGTCACCGCTCCGGTCAAGGCTTGCCGCGACCCGAAGGACGACACGTTTCTCGAAGGGGCGCTTGATGGCGAGGCCGATCTGATCGTGACCGGCGACCAGGATCTTCGGGGACTCCCTCCGTTCCGGGGAGTCGAGATCCTCTCGCCCCGGGAATGCCTGAAGGGGTGAGCCCGGAGCGCTGGGCGGCGTGGCGAGGGGCGTCCCTCTTCGTACTGTGTCATCACTATCATGCACATGACCCTGGGGCGCGGCGCGTGTCACTGGCGCTCATGCCAGGGCGAACGCCCAGGCAATCGCCATGATCAGCAGGGCCGCGACCCCCGGCAGCCATTGCGGCACGCGCTCCAACCGCCGATCGATCGATGGCCAGGCGGCCACCCAGCCGAGCAGGACCCCGAACGAGAACCCCAGCAGGTGCGCCATGACGTCGGTGTGCTTGCCGGCCGTGCCGAGCCAGCCGAGCAGCACCACACCGGCCCCCAGCGGTACCCAGCGGCGCATCCAGCTCGGGTGCGCACTGCGCTCCGTCCACCAGGTGTGTGCGGCCATCATGCCGAGCGCCGTGAACACGGCGGTCGACGCCCCCACGGAGCGGTACCAGGGCGGTCCCACCAGCCCCTCCACGAGGTTGGCCAGCCCGCCGCCGACGACGATCAGGAACCAGGCCGTCCCGACACCGAGCTGCTGGCCGGCGAGATAGCCGAACCAGAGGCCCGCGAGCAGATTACCGGCCAGGTGCGGTCCGCTCATGTGCAGCGTCAGGCAGGTCCAGGCGCGCCACCACTGCCCCGCGCGCACCGGTGCGCCGTACAGCTCGCCCCGATTGAATGCATCGAGCCGCACCAGCCCGTTCGAGAGCACATAGGCCACCCCGAGCAGCCACAGCGCATAGCCCACGCAGCCGACCCACGCATGGCGGAACAGCCGCCGCGGGGGCGACCGGGACAGGGGACGGCGCGGGAAGTTCTCCTGCTCGTAGAGATTCAGCTGGGCCGTGGCCCGCTCCACGTCGCGCGCCGCGACGTAGAGCACGCACCCGCGCGAAAATGCCACGACCTCGCCCGCGATCCCGACCGCCGCGAGCACGAACGCCCGCTCTTCGCAGTCCCGTCGTCGCCGGGCGCGGTAGACCTCGACCTCCGGCTCGCTCCCAACCTCCGCCGCCGCGAGCGCCGAAGAGTGGGCGCTGAGCTCGTCCATGCGCCCATCATCGCACAGCCCCGGCGGCCGGGCGCCAGGGCGGCCCGCCGCCGCCCCCCCACCGGCGCGGGCACCGCCCTCGCACCGCTACGTGCCCCGGAGTGGACCTGCGGGAAGCACTTCTACGTATGGCCAGCGGTATCGGCATGAGCCATGCTTCCCAAGGGCCGACGCGTGCGGCCGCCGGACCCATGACATGACGCGCCCGCTCGACTTCGATCCCGATCTGCTGCGCCGCTACGACCGCCCGGGACCTCGTTACACCTCCTACCCGACCGCGCCTCAGTTCACGCCGCAGTTCGGCGCCGCCGAATTGCGCGCCTCGATCCGCGCCAGCAACGCCAGTGCGCACGCGCTGTCGATCTACGCGCACATGCCATTTTGCGCGAGCCCTTGCTTCTACTGCGGCTGCAACCGCGTCATCACGCGCGATGCGGGGCGCGCCGAGCGGTATCTGGACCGCCTGCTCGGCGAAGTCGCACTCATCGCGCCGCTGTTCGCGCGACAGCGTGAGGTGCTGCAGGTGCACCTCGGCGGGGGCACGCCGAATTTCTTCCGGCCCGAGCAGATCGGACGACTCCTCGAGGCGCTGGCCGGGCAGTTTCAGCTCAGTGCGCGGCCCGAACGGGACTTCTCCATTGAACTCGATCCGCGCACCGTGAGCCCCGCGGACATCGCCGCACTCGCCGCTCTGGGATTCAATCGCGCCAGCCTCGGGGTGCAGGATTTCGATCCCCAGGTGCAGCGCGCGGTCAATCGGATGCAGAGCGTGGAGCAGACATTGGCGGTGATCGACGCCTGTCGCGAGCACGGCTTCCGCTCGCTCAACGTCGACCTGATCTACGGCCTGCCACTGCAGACGATCGAAGGGTTCGCGCGCACGCTCGACACCGTGATCGCGGCGCGCCCGGACCGGCTCGCGGTCTACGGATATGCCCACCTGCCCGAGCTGTTCAAACCGCAGCGCCACCTCGACACGACATTCCTGCCGCACCCGCCGACGCGCATCGCACTGCTGCGCCTGGCCATCGAGCAGCTGACGGCTGCCGGCTATCAGTACATCGGCATGGATCACTTCGCGCTGCCGCAGGACGATCTGAGCACCGCGCGCACCGCGGGCGGCCTGCAGCGCAATTTCATGGGCTATACCACCCACGCGCACTGTGACCTGCTCGGACTCGGCGTCAGCGCGATCAGTCACATCGGCGCGAGTTTCAGCCAGAACCACCGCGACCTGCCGGGGTGGGAGGCGGCCGTCGATGCCGGCGTCCTGCCGGTGTGGCGCGGACTCGCGCTCGAGGCCGATGATCTGCTGCGTGCCGAGGTGATCCAGGGCGTGATGTGCCAGGGCCGCATCGACATCGCAGCGCTGCAGGCGCGTCACGGCATCGAATTCAACCGCTATTTCGCCGATGCGCAGGCGCAGCTGCGCGCGCTCGAGGCGGACGGGCTGATCGAGATCGGCCCGCAGGCGATCGAGGCCACCGAGCGCGGCCAACTGCTGCTGCGCCTGCTCGCGATGTGTTTCGATCGCTATCTGCGTGCGGCCGAGCAGGCCGCCGCGCCGCCGCGCTATTCAAAAGTCGTGTGAGCCCCGGCCGGAGGCCGGCTGCCCCTGCCGCGTCACGTGCAGTCTCCTCGCCGCACCGATTGACAGCGTTGACAATTCATTTATTGTAGCGCGATGCGTCGACCTCCCGTCCCCACACGCGAAGCGGCGACGATCGAGATCGTCGCGGAGCAGGCCGGCGTCTCGGCCAAGACAGTGTCGCGCGTCATCAACAACGAGCGTGGCGTGCGTACCGAAACCCGCGCGCGGGTGATGGCCGCAATCGAGAAGCTCGACTATCAACCCAACCTGGCCGCGCGCGGCCTGGCCGGCGCGCGTTCGTTCCTGATCGGGCTGTTCTACGACAACCCGGGCGATTACCTGAGCGAATTTCAGACCGGCGCCGTGCAGCGCTGCCGCGAGTCGAATCTGCACCTGATGGTCGAGCCGCTCGTTGCCGCCGACCCGGACCTGACGCGCGCGGTGAGCACGCTGATCCGCCAGCTGCGCCTCGAAGGGGTGATCCTGCTGCCGCCGCTGAGTGATCTGCCCGAAGTGCGCGCGACACTCGCCGAGGCGGGCATCCCGGCGGTGCACATCGCGCCGATGCACCGCCAGGACGACTCACCGTCGGTCGATACCGATGATCGGGCCGCAGCGCGCCAGCTCACCGATGAGCTGATCGAGCGCGGACACCGGCGGATCGGTTTCATGCTCGGTCGGGCCGGCCACCGCGCCACCGAGCAGCGATATCTCGGCTTCGCCGATGCAATGCACGCGCACGGACTGGCCATCGACCCGAAGCTCGTGCAGACGGGCAACTTCGAGTTCGCCGAGGGACTCGAGTGCGCCCGCCGCATCCTCTCGAGCCCCGAGCGGCCGACGGCCATCTTCGCCAGCAACGATGACATGGGTGCCGCCGCCGTGTGTGTGGCGCGCCAGATGGAGATCGCGCTGCCGCAGCAGTTGTCGATCGTGGGGTTCGACGATGCGCCGGTGGCGACGATGATTTGGCCGCAGCTCTCCACCGTGCGCCAGCCGGTGCGCTCGATGGGCCGGGCCGCCGCCGACCTCATCATCCAACACAAGCCGCACCGACGGGGCTGGCCGCAACCGATGCCGCGGCCACACCTCGACCTGGAAGTGATCCTGCGCGGCTCGATCGCCGCGGCGCCGGTCGGTGCGGCCTGAAGCCACGCCGCCTCAGCGCGCGCGGAGCACTTCCTCGAGCGTGCTCACCGCCTCGATGATGTGATAGAAACTGCTGGCCGGTGAGGGCTCCTCGAGGAACTCCCCGTCCGGCGAGCGCCGATCGAGCCACAACCCCGGCACCGGCAGGAAATACGCGCGCAGCGCACCGATCGCCTCGGGCAAAGACGCCCAGCGGTCCTCGTGCTCCTCCAGACTCGCCAGCCGCGCCAACGTCTTGATCCGCTCGGTCTGCGGCCACAATCGGGCATTAGGGTCGCGCACCGAGAGATCCGCGTTGAGCGCGTTCACGGCGTAGCCGTCGCGCACGCCGTGCTGCTCGGCGATCTGCGCCAAACGCTGTGCGGCGGCGCGCACCGGCGCACGAGCCCCATCGAAGCGCAGCAGCAGGCCGGCCCATTCGAACAGATGTCCCGGCTCGATCTCACCGGTGCGTACCAGCGTTCCGCCCGCCCCCTGCGCAAAGGCCTCACGCAGTGCCCCGCTCGCCGGATCGATCCAGCACCCCAGCGCCAGGGCCACGATGCGCTCGGCCAGCGCGCTCCACTGCGGCGAGGGGTCGAGTGCGCGCCAGGCGAGCATCGCTTCGAGCAAATGCATGTGTGGGTTGGCGAGGCAGGGCGCATGCGCGTCGGATTCCGTATCGGTGCGCAAACCGTACTCGCCGCCGAGCCGGCCCATCAGCGCCGCAAGCAGCTCGGCCGCCCGCTGAGCGCACCCCGCCGCCGGGCCGAGCAGTCGATGCGCCTCGGCGAGTGCGAGCAACGCAAACGCCTGGTCGTACAGCAGCGCGCGCTCCTCCCGCACCGCACCGTCGGGGCCAAGCAGCGTGCGCATCAGCCCGTCGGCGCGCCGATAGCGCGCATACACATGCGCCAGCCCGTCAATGACCCGCTCGCGGACGTGCTCGTGCCACCCGAACGCAGCGGCGCGCGCGAAAGCGAAAATCTGCCGGAACTGTACGCGCGCACGGCGGGCGTCTGCCGCGACCGGTCCGTGCACGCCGAGCCGCTCGTAGAATCCGCCACTGCTGTGATCCCATCCCGAGGCCATCCAGCGCGGATACGCGTCCTGCACCAGCCAGCGGCGCAGCACGGGGTAAGTGCGCTCGACTTCGGCGCGGGCGGCCGAGGTCACCGACGGAGGCTCGCGGATGCTGCCGCAGCGGGCGGCGGGCGCAGAGGGCAGGAGGCGATGGACAATGCAGTCAACTCCCCGGCGTGTTCCACCGTCCGGTTCACCAGCATAGCGAGCCGCATCCGACGCTTCAACGGCGCGCCGGGCGCAAGTGCCGGCCGCCGCGATGGCAGTCACATCGGGGGGGATGTGTGGTCTGTCATCGCGGCACCGGCAGCGGAAACCGGCCAAAGTGCGGCGCGCCTCAGTGCGGACAGGCGAGCGCCCCGGAGATGTCGGATTGCACGCGGATGTCGGCCACGACCAGCGTGAGGCGGCCGGCCGTGCGGATCGCGAATGGCGTGTCGATGCGACTCATATTTGCCCCTGCGCGCGCAAAGCAGGCGAGCGGAATACGTAGCGACTGCCATCGCCGCAGCGGTGCGTGCCGCAAGAGCGCGGTGAGCGGCACCGCACCGGAGCAGTGCGCACCGCACGCCATGCTCAGCGTCACGCCCGAGGACGGAGGCCGGTCGAGGCGGTAGTGCAGACCGAGCACCATCTGTCCATTGGCCTGACGCGTAAGATTGATGGGCGTCGCACCGACCAGGGCCACGGTGGCGGCGCCCCCCCCGGTCCAACTCAACCGGCGCGCATCTTCCTGCCGCCGCCAGTCCAACGCGCTCAGGGTGACCGTCCCGGCGGCCCCACCGATGCCGTGCGGGATGCGCTCTTTCGCCCCAGTGCGCACCACGGCCCAGTGCCAACCGGCACCGCTGTGCCCGGCGGAGAAGAACCGACGCGCATTGACTGACGGGGTGAGCGCACCGATGCTGCGAACCGGCAGATGCGCGAGGTTTCCGTCAGAGGCGTCGCGCAGACCGTAGCCGAACGGAAACAGCGGCGTGCCCGGCACGTCGAGGCCGAACTGCAGCGGCGTGCGCGGCCATGCAAAGGGAAGTGTGCCGTGGAAATCGTAGCGGATCTGCCCGTTGGGCTTGCGGAAGAGGACATCGGCGACACCCTCGCCTTCCGACCCGGGCAGCCAGGCCGCGACAAAGGCCGTGGAGGCGTCGAGCTGCGGGTTGACCCAGAGCGGGCGCCCGGAGAGGAACACGGACACGACCGGGATGTGCGCTGCGCGCAGTCGCTGCAGCAGGCGCAAGTCGCGCTCCGCGGCGCTCCCGCTGAACGCAAGGTCGTGTACATCGCCTTCAAATTCCGCGTAGGGATGCTCCCCGTAGACGACGATCGCCACGTCGGGGCGGCGCTGGTAGTGGCCATCGACGCTCAACGTCGCCGTACCGCCGGCCGCGTGCACGGCGGACTGGATGCCCTGCCAGATCGATTCCCCATGGGGGAAGTCCGCATTGGTCGTGCCGGTGCCCTGCCAGGTCAGCGTCCAACCGCCGCACTGCATCGGGATGTTGTTTGCGCCGTCGCCCGCGACGAGCACGCGCTCTCGGGGCGCAAGCGGCAGCAGATGATGATCGTTCTTCAGCAACACCAGCGACTCGCGCACCGCTTGGCGCGCGATCTGGCGGTGCGCCGCATCGCCGAGCAGACCGAACTGGCCGGCGAGCGGGCGCTGCGCCGGCGGTCCTTCTGCCCAGAGCCGATCGCGCAGCTTCACGCGCAGGATGCGCCGCACGGCCGCATCGAGTCGACGGCGGGAGATCTGCCCGGAGCGCACCTCGGCGAGGGTGTTCTTGAACAACGCCTTCCAGTCATCGGGCGCCATGAACATGTCCAGACCCGCGTTCACCGCGCGCGCGCAGCTGACATCGGTGCAGCCGGGCACCTGGCCCTGGGCATTCCAGTCGCCGACCACAAACCCGTCGAAATGCCAACGGCGCTTCAGCACCGAAGTGAGCAGTCCGTGGTTGGCGAGCATCTTCTCGCCCTGCCAGCTCGAGAAGCTCGCCATGATGACCTGCACGCCGGCACCGAGCGCGGCCTCGTAGCCGGCCGCATCGCGGTGAATCAGCTGCGTCTCGCTCTCACGGTTGTCGCCCTGATCGACACCGTCCGTACCGCCATCGCCGATGAAATGCTTCGGCGTGGCGAGCACATGCTCGGCATCGAGGAAGTGGGCCGTATTCGGCGCCCCCTGCAATCCGAGCACCATGGCGCGGGTCAGCGCGGCGACCCGGCGCGGGTCCTGCGAGTAACTCTCGTACGTGCGACCCCAGCGCATGTCGCTCACCACCGCGACGGTCGGCCCAAACGTCCAATCGAGACCGATCGCGCGCACTTCCTCGGCCGTGGCCTGTCCGATGCGCCGCACCAGTGCCGGGTCGTTCGCCGCGCCCAACGCGACGTTCTGCGGAAAGACGGTCGCGCCGTAGATGTCGTTCGCCCCGTGCACGGCATCCATGCCCCACATCACCGGGATGGGGCGCTGCACGCCCGGGACGCGCATCGAATCGAGATAGAACCGGTTCGCCAGCGACTGCCACGCCTGCGGCGCGGCGGTGATGGCCCCGTTGGGCTTGGAATTGCCGCCGTTCAGGATCGCCCCGACCGGCCAGCGCAGCAGGTCGCGAGGCTTGATGCCGCTGATGTCGGCCTGGATCAGCTGGCCGACCTTCTGGCGCACCGTCATTTGCGCCAGGATCTGATCGACCCGGCGCTCGAGCGCCGCGGAGTCCTTCTGCGCCGGATACAACACCGGCCAGCGCTGGGGATGCACCACCGGCTCGGCAGCGCTGACGCTCACGATCCTACCCGCGCCGAGCATGAACCCCATGCCGACGGCGAGCCAGGTGCCGCGCGCGCGCAAAGTACCGCCCCACTGCGATCCGGTTCTATTCATGTGCTGCCGCCCCCTCTCTCGATCCCGCCCTCTGGGGCGGCGTGAGGACGGAGGATACACGGCATGACAGCGCTGTCAATGCAGATCACGGCCGGGCCCCCGCCCGAGCGCTCAGACGCGGATGCGCTCCCAGGCGCGCGAGCGCCACCGCAGGTACAGCGAGGTCCCGAGCAGCACCACATAGATGATGACGGCGCTCCAGCCTCCCGGCGCGCCCCAGCCGAACTGCGGCAGAAACCGGACCCACCCCTGTCCCGGAGCGAACGTGAAGGCGTGTGCCAGCGGCAGAAAGACCAGCCAGCACACCGGGAGGATCAGCGCCGCCGGCACCCGGACGTCGCCCGCACCACGCAGACACATGCTGCTACCGATGTTCAGGCCGTCGAAGAACTGGTAGGCGGCCGCCAGCCACAGCAATCGCGTTCCGAGCTGCACCGCCGCCGCCGCGTGCGGGTCGTGCGCCGCGGCGAACAGAGGCAGCAGCCAGGGGCCTGCCGCCGCCAGCACGAGGCCGATCCCGCCCATGAGCACCGCCGCCAGCAGAATCACCCGGGTGCCGAGACGAAACGCCCAGACCCGGTCCCCGGCACCGATCGACTGCCCGACGAGCGTGGTGCCGGCCGTTGCGATCCCGATTCCGGGCAGGTACGCCATGGACGTGAGCACGGTGACCATCTGAGTGGCGGCGCCGGCCACCATGCCGTAGCGCACCTGCATCATCTGAAAGACGGCAAAGCCGAGTACGTCGGCGGCCGGCATCAGTCCGAGCGGGATCCCGAGGCGCAGCTGGCGGCGCACGCTGCGCCAGCGAGGCCGCCAGGTGAGGTGGGAACGAAAGGCACTGCGGATCGGGGCACGCAGGAACAGCACGAACCCGAACAGGAAGCCCACGGCCTGCGCCGCATTGCTCGCCCACGCCGAGCCGGCAACGCCCCAGCCGAAATGGAAAATGAACAGGTCGTTGAACACGCCGTTGGCGACCGCCGCCGCCACCGCCACCCCGAAACTGATGCGAGTCCGGCCGATGCCGTTGAAAAAGCCCATCATCGCCCAGGCCGCCACCGCAACGCCGGCCCCACCGATGCGCGGCAGCCAGAACTGTCCGGCGAGCCGGGCAATGCGGGGCGCGAAGCCGAAGGGCAGCAGCATCCAGTGCCCCGCGAATCCGAGCGCCACACATACCGGAGCGATCCACAGCGTCAGCCACAACGCGGTCCACGTCGCCTGCGCGGCGCAGCGGAAACGGCGTGCCCCATGGGCGTGCGAGGCCAGGGTCTGCACGGCCATGCTCGAGCCGCCGAGGACCAGGAGCACCCCGAGAATCAGCCATTGCACCGCACCGACGGCCGCCAGCGCCGCGGTGGAGATGTGGCCGATGAACCACATGTCAGTGAGGTTCAGGACCACCTGAACGGCGCTGTTGACCATCAGCGGCACGGCCAGCGCCCACACCGCCCACAGGTCGATGTGCGTTTGGCCGTCGGGGTCCCGGCGCTGCGCCGGCAGAGGCCGCGGGCCGCGCGGCAAGTCAGCTCCAGTATCCATGCGCACGCTCCGAGAAGGGCCCGGCATTCTCGCATGCGGCTCTTTACGCGGCGCGCCCGCCAGTGCACCGTATCGGCATGGCGGCCCGCAAGAAAACCCCGACGCCGCGCCGCCGCGCGGCGCGCGCCAAACGCTCCTCCACGCGTCGCCGCGGCACGCTCGCGCCGGGCAAGCAGGCCCGCGGCCTGACCGCCGCCGACACGCCCCTGTCGCTCGAGAGCCCCGAGATCGCCGCGCTCAGCACGCAGGTCCGCGCACTCTCGGGCGCCCCGCTCGGGGCCTACCGCGAACCGCTCAGCGGCCGGCCGCTGCTCCTCGCCACCGTGCCGCTCACTGCCCTGCAGCCCACTCCGTTCCAGCGAGACCTCTCCCCGACACACACCCAGCGTCTCGCTCGGCGCATCGGGGAGTCCGGCGCATTTCTCGACCCGCTGATCGTCGTGCGTGGCGAGGACGGGCGGCTCTGGACGCCGAACGGCCGCCACCGGCTCGCGGCCGCCAAACTGCTCGGACTGCGCCAGATCACGGTGTTGATTTCGCCCGACCCCGCTCTCGCCTACCGCATCCTCGCGCTGAACACCGAGAAGGCACACAACCTGCGCGACCGCAGCCTGGAGGTGATCCGCATGGCCCGCAGCCTCGCGACCGCTCGCGATCGCGGCAGCGAGCAGCGCTGGGCCGAGCAGTTCGAGGCGCCCGAGCTCCTCACGCTCGGGGTGCTGTATGAGACGTCCGGTCGATTCGCCGGGGGCGCCTACAGCCCCTTCCTGCGCAAGGTGGAGCGTTTCAGCGACCGGCCGCTCGCGCGCAGTCTGCAGGAACGGGAAGATTACGCGGCTCGGCTGCTCGACATCGACGCGCAGGTCAAGCGCATCGTCGCCGGACTGCAGGGGCGCGGCTTCCGCTCCCCGTATCTGCGCAACTACGTGGTCGCCCGCATCAATCCCGTGCGATGGCTGAAGCCGCGCAGCGCAGGCGCCGCGCCGCTGATGCCGATGGGCCAGGCGCTGACCCGCATGACTGCGGCCGCCCGCGGGTTCAAGCTCGAATCCGTCTCGCACCGTGACCTGGCGTGGATTGCCGTCGGGGCCGCAGCCGAGGAGTGAGCCGGCCGCTCACCTCTTCGATTGAAGCAGCGGGCAGGCGCCGACGGAAGGCAGCGGATCACGACGGGACGCGCAGGACATGCGTCTCGGCGCCGCGCCCGACCCGCACGTAGCGGGTCCCCACGGTGCGCGACCGGCCACTCGCCACCGTCACCATCCTGCCAAGTGGCAACGCCTCGACGTCCGCGCGCGGCCGCGACACGAACAGTTCGGCATGAAAGCAGCCCTCGGCCTCGAGCCCGCCGGTCTCCAGACCGAGCGCCTCGAGCGTCGCCAGGCAGCTGCTGAATTCATTCAGGTCGCGGAAACGGCGCTGCACGAAGGTCGCACCGGCAAGCTTCTCGGTCACCAACCCGTGCTCGCCGAGGGTGGCGGCGATTTTCTCGTAGGGAAACATGCGCAACACGAACGAGACGATCCACGGCGGCCGCTCGGTGGCCGCCAGAACGGCCGCAAAGGTCCGCTCAGTGACGTAACCGACGCAGCCGGTGGACAGCACGAGGTCCGTGCCACGCAGTGTCTCGCGATCCTTCGGCCCCGGAGTGCCGTTCTCGCAGTTGGCAATGACCCCGGCATCGAGCAGCCCGACCGAGACCGCATACCGGACGGCGGGCGCCGACACATCCAGCCCGACGAAGCGCGCACCACCGACCTGCGGCCAGCTGCCGTAATAATTGCGGTCGAGCCGGGCGAGATCCTCCGGCTCCACGGCCGCCATGTCCGAGTTGGCGTAGCGCTGGCGCAGCCGGCGAAACGTGAGTGGAAAGCGGTGCACCGCCGCATTGATGCCGTACGAGCACCCGATGTCGAGCACCGCGGGCGGCACGCCCGAGCGGCGCTCCCGGGCGCGCAGGATCTGGCGGATGATGGGCTGGGCGACATCCGGGATCATGTAATCGAGCGCGCCGAGCACCGAGAAATACCCGCGCGGATCGGGTTGATCGTAGATGTTGTCGAAGTTGGCCTTCGAGGCATTGAGCGTGGCGTACTGCGGCATGCGGTCCTCCTTCGCGATCGATCGTGCGGTGCCAGCGCCGATCCTCTGTCGGATGAGACGTCGGCCGTTCCCTCTGGCCGCGTGAGATCATCCATCTTAATATATTGGTCGGAATGTATTAAGATCAAAACCCGCGTCGCTGCGCAGGCACCGCGGATCTACTCGGCGATGAAAAACTCGCCCGCAGCGGCCGGTGCGGCCCGGCGCATCGCGCCGAGCAGCCGCACGAGACTGCGCGAGAATTTCTCCAGATCGCGCGCGGCGAGTCGGCGCAACGCATCGACCAGCAGACCGCTGCAAGGTTGCGGTGCGCGCGCCAGCAGACGCGTGCCGTCCGCAGTCGCGTGCAAATGCACGATGCGCTGATCGTCACGATCGCGAGCGCGGCGGATCAGTCGGCGCGCCACGAGCGCATTGACGAGGTTGCTCGCGGTGGCCTGATGCAGCGCCAGGCGCGCGGCGAGCTCATTGACGGTGATCCCCTCGGCGTGCACCACTTCGTCGAGCGCCCATAACTGCGAGCCGGAGATCCCCGCGGCGCGCCGGACGCGCGCATCATGCTGGCGGGCTGAGCCGACCGCCGTGCGCAGATCCTGCAGCACGCGCAGCTTGACGGCGGCGCGCGCGGCGGCGCCGCTCGCACGGCGCGCGATTTTTCGGGAAGAACGTGCTGGCAAGCGAACAACCCAACTTCGCGCGGCGCGGTGTGCGCCTCACGGGCACCAGGGTAGCCCGGCGGCTCGCGACACACAACGCTTCAGCGGACCGCGTTGCCAGAATCGACATTTGCGTTACTCTACGGCCGTGAAACATCTGCACATTCTGATCCTGCTGCCGATCCTGCGCAGCGCGCCGGCCGATCTGCTCCAGGGCGCGGCCACCGCGCTGATCCTGCTCGGCGCGACCTTGCTCGCGCGGCGCATCGCCGCGCATTACTTCCAGCGTGCGCATGTCGCCGGGCGCACCGACCTGATGGAGTTCGCCTTCGAACTCGTCAGCCGCACCCAGAAGACCTTCCTGGTGGTCGTGTCGATCTTCGCCGGCCTGCAGTTCCTGCACCTGCCCCCGCGTGGCCGCGAGCTGATCGACTCCACCGTCACCGTGGTGTCGTTCTGGCAGCTAGGGGTGTGGGCCAGCGTCACGGTGAGCTGGTGGCTCGAGCGCAGTCGCCGGGGACGGCGCGGCGATGACCGCGCCGCGACCAGTTCGCTCGCAGTGGTCGCCTTCATCGCCAAGGCGGTGGTCTGGGTCATGGTGGTGCTGATGGCGCTGGAGAACCTGGGGGTGAACATCACCACCCTGGTCGCCGGCCTCGGCGTCGGCGGCGTGGCGGTGGCGCTCGCGTTGCAGAGCATTCTCGGTGACCTGTTCGCCTCACTCTCGATCACGTTCGACCAGCCGTTCTTCGTCGGCGACTCCGTCGCGGTGGATGCCTTCTCCGGCACCGTCGAGCACATCGGCATCAAGAGCACTCGCCTGCACAGCGTCAGCGGGGAGGAGATCGTCATCTCCAATTCCGATCTGCTCAAGAGCCGGCTGCGCAACTACGGACGCATGGTCGAGCGGCGGGTGCTGTTCACCGTCGGGGTCACCTATGAGACCCCGCTCGAGACGATCGAGCAGATCCCCGGCATCATCCGCACCATCATCGAGGCGATCCCCGACACCCGCTTCGATCGCAGCCACTTCTCGGCGCATGGCGCCGTGTCGCTCGACTTCGAGACGGTGTACTACGTGCTGAAGGCGGACTACACGCGCCATATGGATATCCAGCAGGAGATCCACCTGAAGCTGCACCGGGAATTCACGCGCCTGGGGGTGGAGTTCGCCTACCCGACACAGCGGCTGATCATGGAGCGGGCCACCGCGGCACGCCCGGAGTCCGCGTCGGACGGCGCCTGATGCGCGGGCGGTAGGAAATAAATTTTCCTCAAACCGCCGAAATCGGCTCCAGCGGCATTGACCCGCAGACACAGACGGATATGATCGGGTCATATTGGCGGCTTAGACCGGTTCCGCTGCCCGGCTCTTTCACTGAAGAGAGCGACGGGGCGCGGCGCGATCCGCCTCATTCATCTTGAGTCATGCGGGAGCCACTGGCGATACGCATGCCCCTGACCGCAGGGGTGGCCGTCGGTGCGAGGGAACGCGCGCCCGCAAACGTTGCCCAGCAACTCGCCACGCCGGCGGGCGGCCGGTGCGGCGGCCTCCGTGCCGACCGCGCAGACCGTCCGTTCCTACGCGGCGGGGGCTGGACACTCCGGCGAGAGGCCGCATCGGGCGGCTTTGACCGGATCAACCAACCAATGAGGCCGATCATGCGACATCAGCGCCGCAGCGCTGTGGCGCGCACGCCCCGGGTCGCACCGGGCGCCGCGCGCCGCCCCCAGGGTGCCCCCGCCAAGCAGGGGCTGTACGATCCGTGGTTCGAGCACGATGCCTGCGGCGTGGGTTTCGTGGTCGACATCAAGGGCCGCAAATCCCACCGCATCCTCGAGCAGGGCATCGAGCTGCTGCGCAATCTCGAGCATCGCGGGGCGTGCGGCTGCGAGACGAACACCGGCGATGGCGCCGGCGTCCTCATCCAAATGCCGCATGCATTCCTGCGCGAGGTCGCCCGACGCCACCACATCAGCCTGCCCGGGCCCGATGAGTACGGCAGCGGCCTGATCTTCCTGCCGCGCAACCCGACGTTGCGCCGGCGCATCGTCGAGCTGTTCGAGCACATCGTACAGTCCGAGGGCCAGATCATGCTCGGCTGGCGCACCGTGCCGGTGAACAACTCGATGCTCGGCGAGACCGCCAAGTCCGGCGAGCCGTTCATCCGCCAAGTGTTCATCGGTCGCGGCCCGCAGGTGCGCGATGCGGTCGAGTTCGAGCGCAAGCTGTTCATCATTCGCAAGCGCGCCTACAGCGAGATCCGCGCCTCGACCATCGATGGGGCCGAGCACTGGTACCTGTGCAGCCTCTCGCACAAGACCATCGTCTACAAGGGCATGCTGCTCACCGAGCAGCTCTCCCAGTACTACCCCGATCTCACCGACCCCGCGGTCGAGACCGCGCTGGCGCTGGTGCACTCGCGCTTCAGCACCAATACGTTCCCCAGCTGGGACCGCGCCCATCCGTACCGCTATCTGGCGCACAACGGCGAGATCAACACCCTGCGCGGCAACTTCAACTGGATGAAGGCGCGCGAGGCGTTGTTCGATTCGGATCTGTTCGGCGACGACACGCCGAAGATCCTCCCGGTGGTCAACCCCAACGGCAGCGACTCCGCCATGCTCGACAACACGCTCGAGCTGCTGGTCCTCTCGGGGCGCCCGCTGGCGCACGCGATGATGATGCTGATCCCCGAGCCGTGGTCGAACCACGAGACCATGGATCCGGACCTGCGCGCCTTCTATCAGTACCACTCGAGCCTGATGGAGCCGTGGGACGGCCCGGCCTCGATCGCCTTCACCGACGGCAAACAGATTGGCGCGGTCCTGGACCGCAACGGCCTGCGGCCCTCGCGCTACTACGTCACGCGCGACGATCTGGTCATCATGGCCTCCGAGGCCGGCGTGCTCCAGGTGCCGCCCGAGAACGTGGTGCAGAAGGGACGGCTGCAGCCCGGACGGATGTTCCTGGTCGACACCGAGCAGGGCCGCATCATCGATGACGCGGAGATCAAGCGCTCGGTCGTCTCGCGCCACCCGTACCGCCAGTGGCTCGACCAGCACTTGGTGTACCTGAAGGACCTGCCGCCGGCCGCGGAGATGCCGCCGTCTGACCCGGAGACGCTGCTGCAGCGGCAGATCGCCTTCGGCTACACGTTCGAGGACCAGAGGCTGCTGCTCGCGCCGATGGCCAAGAACGGCGTCGAGGCGATCGGCTCGATGGGCAACGACACGCCGCTCGCGGCCCTCTCGAGCCGCTCGCGGCTGCTCTACGATTACTTCAAGCAACTGTTCGCGCAGGTGACCAATCCGCCGATCGACTGCATCCGCGAGGAGCTGATCACCGCCTCGGAAGTCTGGCTCGGCTCCGAGGGCAATCTGCTCAGGCCCCAGCCGGCCGACTGCCGCCGGCTCGAGCTGTCCGGACCGATCCTCACCAATGAGGAGTTCGCGCGGGTGCGGCGGATGTCGCTACCGGGACTGAAGGTCGGTGCGCTCTCGATCCTCTTCCGCGCCACTCGCGGGGAGAAGGGCCTGATCAAGTCGATGGAGGAGCTGTGCCTGGCGGCGCGGCGCATGATCGAGGACGAGGAGGTCAACGTCCTGATCCTCAGCGACCGCGGAGTCTCGCGCGACTTCGCCGCGGTACCGGCGCTGCTCGCCCTGAGCGGGCTGCATCATTACCTGATTCGCGAGGGCCTGCGCACTCGGGTGAGCATCGTGCTGGAGACCGGTGAGGCACGCGAGGTGCATCACTTCGCGCTGCTCATCGGTTATGGCTGCTCGGCCGTGAACCCGTACCTCGCGTTCGAGACGCTCGAGCAGCTGATCCGCGACGGCCTGATCACCCAGGTCGACACCACGCTCGCCTGCAAGAACTTCGTCAAGGCGGCCACCAAGGGCGTGGTCAAGATCATGTCGAAGATGGGCATCTCGGCGATCCAGAGCTATCACGGCGCTCAGGTATTCGAGGCGGTCGGTCTGCGCCAGGACGTCATCGACCAGTACTTCACCTGGACCGCCTCGCGCATCGGCGGCATCGGCATGGAGACCATCGCGCAGGAAGTGCTGCAGCGCCACCGCGCCGCCTTCGCCGCGCACAAGAGCGACCAGACGCTCGACACCGGCGGGCAGTACCAGTGGCGCGCTGACGGCGAACATCACCTGTTCAACCCCGAGTCGATTCACCGTCTGCAAAAGGCAGTACGCACCGGCAGCTACGCGACCTACAAGTCGTACGCGCGTCTGATCGATGACCAGACCGAGCATCTGGCCACGCTGCGCGGCCTGCTCGAGTTCCTGCCGTTCGAGCGAGTACCGATCGAGGAGGTCGAGCCGGTACAGAGCATCCTGAGGCGCTTCAAGACCGGCGCGATGTCGTACGGCTCGATCAGCAAGGAAGCACACGAGACGCTCGCGATCGCCATGAACCGCATCGGCGGCAAGAGCAACACCGGGGAGGGCGGAGAGGATCCGGCCCGTTACACTCCGCTGCCGAATGGCGACTCCAAGGCGAGCGCCATCAAACAGGTCGCCTCGGGCCGCTTCGGCGTGACCAGCCAGTACCTGGTGAACGCCAAAGAGTTGCAGATCAAGATGGCCCAGGGCGCCAAGCCCGGTGAGGGCGGACAGCTGCCCGGCACCAAGATCTATCCGTGGATCGCCAAGACCCGCCACACCACCGCCGGGGTGGGACTGATCTCCCCGCCCCCGCACCACGACATCTACTCGATCGAGGACCTCGCCGAGCTGATCCATGACCTGAAGAACGCCAACCACCATGCGCGCATCAGCGTGAAGCTGGTCTCGGAGATTGGTGTCGGCACGATCGCCGCCGGCGTCGCCAAGGCGCATGCCGATGTGGTTCTGATCAGCGGCCACGACGGAGGCACGGGCGCCTCGCCGCAGACTTCGATTACCCACGCGGGCCTGCCCTGGGAACTCGGCGTCGCAGAGGCGCACCAGACGCTGGTGCTGAACAACCTGCGCAGCCGCATCACCATCGAGGCGGACGGGCAGCTGAAGACCGGACGTGACGTCGTGATTGCGGCGCTGCTCGGTGCCGAGGAATTCGGCTTTGCCACCGCGCCGTTGGTGGCGATGGGCTGCATTCTGATGCGCGTCTGTCACCTCAACACCTGCCCGGCGGGCGTCGCCACCCAGGATCCACGCCTGCGCGAGAAGTTCGCCGGAACGCCCGAGCACGTGATCAACTTCATGCAGTTCATTGCCCAGGACGTGCGCGAGATCATGGCCGAGCTCGGTTTTCGCACCGTCGATGAAATGATCGGTCGGGTCGATCGGTTGCGACCGAAGAAGGCGATCGAGCATTGGAAAACCAAGGGCTTTGACTTCAGCCACATCCTCTATCAGCCCGATGTCGGGGAGGAAGTCGGCCGCTTCCGCCGGATCGCCCAGGACCACGGGCTCGAGAAGTCGCTCGACATGACGACGTTGCTGCCCCTGTGCGTCCCGGCGATCGAGCGCGGCGAGCCGGTGCGCGCCGAGCTCGCGATCCGCAACGTCAACCGCGTGGTCGGCACGATCACCGGCAGCGAGGTGACGCGCCGCCACGGCCCGCAGGGCTTGCCCGAGGACACGATCCGCATCCACTTCAAGGGCACGGCCGGGCAGAGCTTCGGGGCGTTCATGCCGCGCGGGATGACGTTCGTACTCGAAGGCGACGCCAACGATCACGTCGGCAAGGGACTGTCCGGCGGACGCATCATCGTGTTCCCGCCGACCGGCTCTCCGTTTGCACCGGAATCGAACATCATCATCGGCAATGTCGGCCTCTACGGCGCCACCGCCGGCGAAGTGTACGTCTGCGGCATGGCCGGTGAGCGCTTCGCGGTGCGCAACAGCGGCGCCGATGCGGTCGTCGAGGCGGTCGGAGATCACGGCTGCGAGTACATGACGGGCGGCCACGTGGTGGTCCTCGGCCCGACCGGCCGCAACTTCGGCGCCGGGATGTCCGGCGGCATTGCCTACGTGCTCGATGAGGCGGGCGAGTTCCCCGCGCACCTCAACAAGCAGATGGTGAGCCTCGAGCCGCTGGCGGATCCCGAGCAGATCGAGCGGGTCCGCGGCATGATCGAGCGTCACCACGAGTACACCGGCAGTGCCCGGGCGCGCTACGTACTCGAGAACTGGCCGCGGCTCCTCGCGCACTTCCTCGCCGTCGTCCCCAAGGACTACAAGCGCGCCATCGCCTCACTGCAGCGCGCGCACAGCCAGGGGCTCAGTGGCGAGGAGGCCGTGATGGTGGCCTTCGAGGAAAACGCGCGCGATCTGGCGCGCGTCGGCGGAAACTGACAGACATACCCGAGAACCCGATGGGCAAGCCGACTGGATTCATCGAATATCTGCGTGAGCTCCCGGTGGACCGCGCGCCGCTCGAGCGCGTGCGTGACTGGGGCGAGTTTCATCACCACATGGACGAGAAGCGCCTGCGCAACCAGGCCGCCCGCTGCATGGATTGCGGCGTACCGTTCTGCCACACCGGCACGCTGGTCTCGGGCATGGCCTCGGGCTGCCCGTTGCACAACCTGGTGCCGGAGTGGAACGACCTGGTCTACCGCGGTCTGTGGCGCGAGGCGCTCGAACGACTGCTGAAGACGAACAACTTCCCGGAATTCACCGGGCGGGTCTGCCCGGCGCCGTGCGAGGGCTCGTGCGTGCTCGGCATCAACGAGCCACCGGTGGCCATCAAGACCATCGAAGCGACGCTCGCCGATAAGGGTTGGGACCAGGGCTGGATTGTCCCGCGCCCCGAAGTTCAGCGCACCGGCAAGCGGGTCGTGGTCATCGGTTCGGGCCCGGCCGGCCTCGCCGCCGCGGCGCAACTCAATGCCGCCGGCCACAGTGTCACGGTCCTCGAGCGCGACAACCGCCCGGGCGGACTGCTCATGTACGGCATCCCGAACATGAAGCTCGACAAGAATGACGTCGTGCTGCGGCGCATTCAGCTGATGGAGCGCGAGGGCGTCAAATTCGTGTGCAATGCGCACGTCGGGGAGAACGTCGAGGCGCAGCTGCTGCGCAAGGACTTCGATGCCATCGTGGTGTGCACCGGCGCTACGCAGCCGCGAGATCTCGGCGTACCGAACCGCAAGCTGCGGGGCGTGCACCTGGCGATGGAATACCTCACGGCCAGCACCCAGGCGGTGCTCGACTCGACGCCCGAGCGCAGCACCGTCCACGCTGCCGGCAAGCACGTCATCGTGATCGGCGGCGGCGACACGGGGACCGACTGCGTCGCGACGGCGATGCGCCAGGGCTGCAAGAGCCTGCGCCAGCTGGAAATCATGGCGCAGCCGCCGCTGGAGCGCGCTGCGGACAATCCCTGGCCGGAGTGGCCCAAGGTCTACAAGCTCGACTACGGTCAGGAGGAGGCAGCGGCGGTATTCGGCGCCGATCCGCGCGCCTACGTCACGACCGTCAAGCAGTTCAACGGCGACGCCGAGCGCGGCGTGCAGTCCCTGACCACCGTGCAGATCACCTGGCAGCGCGACAGCGAAGGCCGGATGCGTCCGGTCGAGGTCCCCGGCAGTGAAGCGGAAGTCCCCGCCGACCTGGTGCTGCTCGCGCTCGGATTTCTCGGTCCGGAGCAGTCCCTGCTGACGGAACTCGGGATCGCCACCGACCCACGTTCGAACGTGGCCGCCGAATACGGTGCGTTCACCACCAGCGTCCCGGGAGTGTTTGCCGCCGGCGACTGCCGGCGCGGGCAGAGCCTGGTGGTCTGGGCGATCCACGAGGGCCGGGGTGCGGCGCGCGAATGCGACCGTTACCTGATGGGCAGCACCGACTTGCCTTGAGGACGTACCGATCGCAGGATTGCGCACGCGATGAACACTGAAGCGATCAGCACGGTTGAGGGCCTTGCGCCAGTACGGGCGGGCGAGCCGGCGCGGCTGCGCGAGATTCCGTACAACTACACCTCGTTCTCCGACCGCGAGATCGTGGTGCGCCTGCTCGGGGAGCGCTTCTGGCGCATCATCGAGGAGCTGCGCGGCGAGCGGCGTACCGGCCGCTCCGCACGCATGCTCTACGAGGTGCTCGGGGACATCTGGGTGGTGCGCCGCAATCCCTACCTCCAGGACGATCTGCTGGAGAATGCGCGCCGCCGCCGGCTGCTGATCCAGGCGCTGCATCACCGGCTCACGGCCATCGACCGGCGGCGCGACGCCGAGCAGGGCGAGCGCTTTGAGCTGGTCGGAGAGCTGCTCGCCGCGGCCCGCAGCGCCGTACAGGCGTTCGAGCAGGACTTCACGTCATGGGGCGGTCTGCGCCGGCGCACACTTCGAGCGCTACGCCGCCATACCCGCACCGACAACATCCGCTTCGACGCCTACGCGCGCGTCTCGCACGTCACGGACGCGACCGACTGGCGCGTGGAATACCCGTTCGTCGTGCTCACGCCGGATTCCGAAGGGCAGATTCCCGCGCTGGTCCGCGACTGTGTCGAACTCGGACTGACCGTCATTCCTCGCGGCGGCGGCACCGGTTACACCGGCGGCGTCGTGCCGCTGACGCCGCTCTCGGCGGTGATCAACACCGAGAAGCTCGAACGCCTCGGCCCGGTCGAGTCACGGGCGCTGCCGGGCTGTGAGCACCCCATACCGACCATCTTTACCGAGGCGGGCGTCGTGACGCGCCGCGTCGCCACCGCAGCGTCGGCCGCCGGGCTGGTGTTCGCGGTCGACCCGACCTCGGCGGACGCCTCCTGCATCGGCGGCAACATCGCGATGAATGCCGGTGGCAAGAAGGCCGTGCTCTGGGGTACCGCCGTCGACAATCTCGCCTGGTGGCGCATGGTCGACTGCGACGGGAATTGGCTCGAAGTCACCCGTATCGCCCACAATCGCGGCAAGATTCACGACGTCGAGACCGCCGAGTTCGAGTTGGTGTGGAAGGATGGCCGCCACCCCCCGGAGAGCGCGCCGGAACTGCGCCGCGAGGCGCTGCGCGTTCCTGGACGCCGGTTCCGCAAGGTGGGTCTCGGCAAGGACGTCACCGATAAGTTTCTCGGCGGCCTGCCCGGCGTGCAGAAGGAGGGCTGCGATGGACTGATCACGTGCGCGCGCTGGGTGCTGCACCGCAGCCCCACCTACACCCGCACGGTGTGCCTGGAGTTCTTCGGCCAGGCCCGCGACGCCGTTCCGTCCATCGTCGAGATCAAGCAGTATCTGGCGAGCCTGGCGCCGCGCGGCGTGCAGCTCGCCGGCCTCGAGCATCTCGATGAGCGTTACCTGCGCGCGGTCGGCTACACGACCAAGTCCAAGCGCGGCGCGTTCCCGAAAATGGCCCTGTTCGGCGATATCGTCGGCGACGAGGAATCCGAGGTGGCCGCGGCGGCCTCGGCGGTGGTTCGCATCGCCAATGCGCGCACCGGCGAGGGCTTCATCGCCGTCAGCGCCGAGTCGCGTCGTACGTTCTGGCTCGACCGCTCGCGCACCGCGGCGATCGCCCGCCACACCAACGCGTTCAAGATCAACGAGGACGTGGTGCTGCCGCTCGAGCGGATGGGTGAGTACACCGATGAAATCGAACGCATCAACATCGAGTTCTCGATCGCCAACAAGCTGGCGCTGACCGAGGCCCTCGAGCGGCTGTTCGAGGCAAAGCTCCCGCTGGCGCGCAGCGATGACCCAGAAGTGGCCAATCTCCCGTACGAAGAGGCGATCGGCGAGCGCATCGAACAGACCCGCCGTTTGCTGGTGCTGACGCGCACGCGCTGGCAGTGGCTGCTCACGCACATGGACGTCTCGCTCGCCGATGCGATCGAGGAGCTGGTGCACCTGGGCACCGACGTGCCGCCCGAGCAGCTGCGCGCCTGCGCCGCGCGGTCCCCGGGGGCGCGGGTATTCGAGGCACTGCAGGACCGCACGATCCGCATCTCGTGGAAGCGCGAACTGCGCGCCCCTCTGCGGCAGATCTTCGGCGGCAGCGTGTTCGCCCCGGTCATCAAGGCCTGCGAGGAGACGCACAAGCGGATCCTGCGCGGACGGGTGTTCGTGGCCCTGCACATGCATGCCGGGGACGGCAACGTTCACACCAATATCCCGGTCAATTCGGACGATTATGAGATGCTGCACTCGGCCACCGCCGCCGTTGCACGCATCATGGGCATCGCGCGGCGACTCGACGGGGTCATCTCCGGCGAACACGGCATCGGCATCACCAAGCTCGAGTTCCTGCACGAGGAGGAGACCCGGGAGTTTCGCGACTACAAGGCGCGCATCGATCCGCAGGGCCGCTTCAACCGCGGCAAGCTGCTGCCGGGCGCGGATCTGTCCAATGCGTACACTCCGAGCTTCAATTTGCTCGGGCACGAGTCGCTGATCATGCAGCAGTCGGCAATCGGCACGATCGCCGATTCGATCAAGGACTGTCTGCGCTGTGGCAAGTGCAAGCCGGTGTGCGCCACGCACGTCCCGCGTGCAAATTTGCTCTACAGCCCGCGCAACAAGATCCTCGCCACCTCGCTCTTGATCGAGGCCTTCCTCTACGAGGAGCAGACCCGCCGCGGCGTGAGCCTGCGCCATTGGGATGAATTCGCCGACGTCGGCGACCACTGCACCGTGTGCCACAAGTGCGTGACGCCCTGCCCGGTCGACATCGATTTCGGCGATGTCTCGATGGCCATGCGCGATCTGCTGCGGCGCATGGGCAAGCGGCGGTTCAACCCCGGCACGGCGGCCTCGATGTTCTTCCTCAACGCCACCTCGCCGGAGACCATCCGCCTGACCCGCAAGGTAATGATCGACTGGGGGTACAAGGCGCAGCGGCTCGGCAACAGGCTGCTGAAGAGTCTGGCGCGCGCCCAGACCCAACACCCACCGGCCACCACCGGCCGGCCGGCGATGCGTGAACAGGTGGTGCATTTCGTCAACAAGAAGATGCCGGGCGGGCTGCCGAAGAAGACTGCCCGGGCGCTGCTCGACATCGAGAATGCCGCCTACGTTCCGGTGATTCGCAACCCGGCGAGCACCTCGAGCGACACCGAAGCGGTGTTCTATTTCCCCGGCTGCGGCTCTGAGCGGCTGTTCTCCCAGGTCGGACTCGCCACCCAGGCGATGCTCTGGCACGTCGGCGTGCAGACCGTGCTGCCGCCAGGATACCTCTGCTGCGGCTACCCGCAACGCGGCGCCGGCCAGTTCGACAAGGCGGAGAAGATCACCACGGACAACCGGGTGCTATTCCACCGCGTGGCCAACACGCTCAACTATCTGGACATCCGCACCGTGGTGGTCAGCTGCGGAACCTGCTACGACCAGCTGCAGAGCTATAAATTCGAGGAAATCTTCCCCGGCTCGCGCATCATCGACATTCACGAATATCTGATGGAAAAAGGTGTCCAGCTCGAGAGCGTCACCGGTACGCGCTACATGTACCACGATCCGTGCCATTCGCCGATCAAGCAGCATGACCCGCTGAAGGTGGTCAACGCCCTGATCAACGAAGCACGCAACGGGCATATCGAGAAGAACGACCGCTGCTGCGGGGAGTCCGGAACGCTCGCCATCACCCGTCCCGACGTGTCGACGCAGGTACGATTCCGCAAGGAAGAAGAGGTGCGCAGCGGCGCCGAGCAACTGCGCGCAGCCGGTGCCGAGCGCATCAAGATCCTCACGTCCTGCCCGTCCTGCCTGCAGGGACTGAAGCGCTACAATGAGGATGCCGATCTCGACGCGGACTACATCGTGGTCGAGATTGCCAAGTACATCCTCGGGGAAAACTGGATGGCCGAGTATGTGGCTCGCGCCAACAGCGGCGGCATCGAGCGCGTCCTGGTGTAGAGGCGCACGGCGACCCTCGGGCCGCCGGTGCCTGGATGCTCACCGGCACATCGTCGCGGGAGTGATGATTTCGGTCATGGTGGGCGCGGGCCGTGCGCGCCAACGGTCCGGCGCGGCGTACTCCATCGTCGGAACCCTGCTGACCCGCTGCATCTTGGTGAGTGCTCCTCGGTATGGGCAGGTCGCAGGAGTCGTCCGCCGTGACCGCAAGCCCAGCCCTGAGCAACCCCGTTCAAGGGTCCCCAGAAGAGGATTGCCCGACCCGCGTGGGGCCGCATCGCGCGCATCACCCCCGGAAGGACAGAACCGCCCCGCCACCCAGGCGCATCGCGGCCTGCCATGTCAGGAGGTGACCCGCGGCCCGGTGCGCCGGAACAGTCGCCCGGAGAGCCACAGCAGCATCAGGGTCCAGTAACCGAGTCCGATCGCGAGGCGTGCGAGGATTGAGATCTGCGGTCGCGGCGAGACGAACCCTTCGATCAGCCCCGACCCGAGCAGCAGCAGCGCACAGGCGAGCAGCAGCGGGCCGAGCTGCGCGGCGCGACGCCGCAGCGCCTCGTGGCGAGTGAACTCCGCGGGCCGGATGAGCGCCTCGCCGAGTGCGGTGCCGGCTGCGGCCGCCAGGCACATCACCGACAGTTCCACCGGGCCGTGCGCCAGGGTGAATTTGAGCAAGCCGAGCCCGAGTCCGTGCTGATGCGTGAAGGCGAGCAGACCGCCCAGCATCAGACCATTGAAGGCAATCATGTAGAAGGCGCCCAGACCGAACAGTGTGCCGAAGCAGAACGCCCCGAGCGTCACCATGACGTTGTTGGAGAAAATCCGTGCCGAGAGCAGCGCGGGCGGCCCGAGCGTGAGGATCTGATAGGTCCACAGGTGCCCGTGCTCGACGCCATCGATCATCTGCGGGCTGGCGATCAGGCTGACGAGCTCCGGGTACCGGCTGATCAGCCACCACCCGGCACACGTGCTGACCGCGAGCAGCGCCGCGAGCCACAGAGTTGTGACGCGCACGGCCGCGGCCGCGGCCGGCACGTCCTCGCGCACCATCCGGACCCATTCGGCACGGCCAAAGCGCGCCGGACGGTTCACCACGGTGTGCAACTGAGCGCAGGTTCGCTCCAACGCGGCCGCTGGCAGACTGCCCGGCAACTGCGAGCGCACCGTCGCCAGATGACGCGAGAGCGTGCGATAGGCCCCGAGCGTCTGCAGCGCTTGCTCGACGCTCAGGTGCGTGCGGCGGGCGGACGCCGCGGTTTCGGCCGCCAGCTGCTGCCATTGCGCCGCGTGCCGGCGCACCCAAACGGCCGCTTCAGGATCGTTCGACAGACCCAAGCAGCGCCTCCAGCCTCGCCCGCAGCGCACCCTCCTCGGGCGCTGTCCCGGAGACGTCAAAGTCCGGATCGACCTTGCGCAGCACCGCGAGCGCGAGCGCGGTGCGCTGCGCCGGAGCCAGCGTGTTGAAGCGCTCGAGCAGGTCATGCACGAGCTCAGCCGTGTCGGGCGTCAGCGCGCTGCGCTGGGCATGCAGCACGAGCCGCTCGAGCGGCGCGCCCGCCGCCTCCGCGGCGCACACCATCACCGTGCCGGCCACGATGTCACCGAGACGGACGTGCCGTTCGGTCAGCATGCAGGTGATCAGGCCAACGACATAACACAGCGGCAGCGCATCGATCAGTCGAAATACGTTGCGGATCAGCAACGATCCGACGCCCGGCGTAGTCCCCTCCAGCGTCACGATCCGTGCCCCCGCGGTGCGCAGCCCCGGCGTGCGGCCTCGCGTCACGATTTCCGCGACCGGCTGATACAGCAGATAAATCGACAGAGCGACGATGCCGCCGCCGACCAAGAGGTGCGCCCCGAGCGGCTTGGGCAGGCCCGGCAGGAGCCGCAGCAACACGACGATGAGCAGGACGGCGAGCGCGCCGAGCAGGCGGATCTGCCAGTCGATGAGAAATGCGTAGCTGCGCATTCCCGGCCCTGCGACCGGGAGCGTCATCTCGACGCCGGTGAGACTCCTGACGGTGAGTACAGCGTCGGCCATCGCCATCCCGTACGATGAAAAGGGTTGCCGGTCAAGGTTCAGCTTAGCTATTCTGCGCGGTGGCGGCAAGATGCCGGTCCGGCGGCCGTCGACCCGCAACTGCATCGGAGCGATCATGACATACCAAGCATCCTCCGCACCTCAGTCGATCGGCGGCGTGCTCGACGATTGGCTACGGCTGTTCAGCGCATCGTTCAGCCGTTGCTGGCTTCTGGCAGTGATCAGCGTCGCAGCCGGCGCAATCACGGTGTTCGCCGTGACACCGACGCTGCCACCGCTGAACGCCTCGGCGTGGCAACACGAGATGGTCATGTGGTCATTGATGAACGGACCGCAGAACGCGCTGGCGTCCCTCGCACTGGTCCTGATCATCATGGTGGTCACCGGCGCGCTGTTCGCGACGCAGATTCGCACGATGCAAGGCGGATCGCTCGACGCCGGTGCCGCACTGAACGTCGGGCTGCATCGCGTGCTGCGTCTGATCGCAGGCGTGATGCTGCAAGTCCTGATCATGTTCGCGATCGCGATCCCCATGATCATCGTCGGCATCGTGGTCGCCGTGCTCTTCCACTCCGACCGCGCCACCCTCACGCACCCGCTGCCCTGGGTGCTCATTGCAGTCTTGGGGATCGCCTCGGCCTGCGTGTTCATCTACGTGTCGGTGCGGCTGCTGCTGTGGCAAGCCGCCGTGTTCGTCGAAGATGCCAAGGCCTCCGCCGCGCTCGGGCGCAGCTGGCGCCTGGTCAAGGGCCACTGGTGGCGCGTGACGGGCATTCTGTTCGTGGCGAACATCGTCATCGGCATCCTCGGCTACGTCGTACCCTGGGCCCTCAGTGCCGCGTTTGGGCTGTTCTCGCTGCACGCCGCAGCGCAACCGCAGCTCGGGATCCACCTGCGCGTCGCGCAGATGCTCTCGCAGACGACGCACCTGCTGACGCTGCCGCTGAGTTCCGCCATCTCGCTGGTGATCTTTCGGGACTTGACGCTGCGGGTGGAGGGCGCCGATCTGGCCGCGCGGGCTGAGGCGCTCGGCGCCCCCTGAGCGATGCCGGCCCGGCCGCTCTTGGCACTGGCGCTCGCCGCGCTCTGGAGCGTCGCGACGCCGCTGCGTGCCGCCGTACCGCCACCCCAGGCCGTGCTCGAGCACTGCGCGGCCCACACCCCGGTGCTCAAGGGATGGCCGGCACTGCACGCGCAATGCCCCGGACTCGGCCGCGCACTGCAGCAGCTCGGGCTGCAGGGGCTGCTGCCGCCCGAGTGGCGCACGACACTCCAGTCGGCCAGCCTCGGTGAGCTCGCGGCGCTGGCGCACCATTACGCCGGCGCGCCCCAGTCGCCGCAACCCAATCCCGCCGTGCTGCAGGACATCGCCCGGACGCTCGCCGCCCCGACGCCCGCGCCGAGCGAATGGGACCGGATCCGCGCGTGGCTGTCGCACTGGAGCGCGCCAGTGACGAGCTTCCTGCGCCAGCACCTCGGCGCACTGCTGCGCGGACGCGCCCGCGTGCAGCTGCTGCACACGGTGTTATGGTGCCTCGTGGCGCTGCTCCTCGCCCTGGTACTGGTCGGGGTATACATCGGCCTGCGGACCGGCCTGTTCAAACGCCGCACGCATCAGCGCGCAGATCCTCCACGGGGGCAGGCGGGCAGAACCCCAGTCGCTGCCCCGCCCTCCCCGGACTGGAGCACGCTCGGCACTCAGCCCTCGCGCATCCTGCGAGTGCTCGTCGCGGCCCTGGTTGAAGCCGGACGTCTGGAGCGCGAGCAACACCTGACCTGCCGGGAGCTCACGACGCAGGCGCAGTTCGACACCGGCGCACAACGCGAGGAGTTCGCACAGGTGGCGTTGTTGGCCGAGCGGGAACGCTTTGGTCCGCCCGCCGTCGCACGCGTGCCGGAGACGGTACTGCAGAGAATCCCCGCGCTCTACGCGCAGTGCCGCACGGCTCACACCGTCGGCCGCGGAACGCCATCGTGAAGGACCGGCTCATCACCGCGGCGCTCGCGGCCGGGGCGCTGCTCCTCTTCTACGCACTGATGGTCCCCAAACCCCAGGGCACGGCGCCCGCCAGCGGGGTGCCGGTTTCCGACAGCGCCCGACCCGCCGGCTACCTCGGTATCTGGCGCTGGCTCGGGGCAGCGCACGTGCCCCGGGTGAGTCTGCGTGAGCGCTACACGGCGCTGGCGCAGCTCGCACCGCGTCCGCGCGGCAATGTCTTGCTGCTGACCCTGCCGCAGCGTGTGCCGATGCAGGCCGAGGAACTGGCGTCGCTGCGCCGATGGGTGGCGCGCGGCAACACGCTGCTCGTGGCCGCGGCGCTCGATGACCGCCCGGCCTGGACGCTCGGCGCGTACGATCCTCTGGAGCTGAAGAACCTGCGGCGGTTGAGCGGATTGCAGTTCAAGCCCTCGCCTCGGAGCACGACGCTGCGAGCGCTTGCCAGTGCCCTCGGTCCGCGCCCTGAAGCACTCCAGGTCCGCGGTGCGCAGCCCCTGATGCGCGGCATCAGCGCGCTGCACCCGGTCGGCGCTCTCATCGGGCGGCCCTGGGTGGCACACGCAACGAACCATCGGCTACCGCTCGTGCTCGCCACGATTTCGCAGCGCGGCGCCCCGGCGGTATGGCTCGAGCGGCTCGGCGGCGGACAGATCATCGTGTCGGCGGTGGCGAGCCCATTCTCCAACGCCGGACTCGTGCGGCGCGGCAATGCCCGATTTCTGGCGAACGTACTCGCCTGGTCGCGCCGTCCTCGCGGCGCAGTGATCTTCGATGACGCACACCAGGGTCTGACGGCGTTCTACGATGCCGACGCATTTTTCGCCGACCCGAGGCTGCACAACACTCTGTTGTGGCTCCTCGCTCTCTGGCTGGTCTTCGTGTTTGGCACACAACCGCTGCGCGCGATGCGGACTCACTGGCAGGCGATCGACGAAACGGCGTACATTGACGGCAGCGCGCGCTATCTGGCGGCAGTGGTACGGCCCGAGGACATCGCGCAGCGGCTGATCGCGGGCTTCGCCGCGGAAATTCAGGCGCGCGTACCGAACGAGGACCCGTGGCAGTGGCTGCGCTCTGGCAGCGGCGCAGCGCCGCGCGACTGGCGCGCACTCGAGCAGCTGCGCGAACGCACCGGGGCGGGCAAGCGCGTCAACGTGCTGCGACTGCAATCCATTCTGGCTCGACTTCGAAGGCAACTGACATGAATGCGCTTGAGGAATTCTCCGGACAGATCGAGCAGCGCCTCGCCGGCACGGTGTTCGGATTGCGGGAGCTCATCGCCGCGGTGGTGATCTGCGTCGTCGCTCGCGGACACATTCTGGTCGAGGGCCCCCCCGGCCTCGGCAAGACGCTGCTCGGCAAGAGTCTCGCGCGCACGCTCGCCGGCCGGTTCAGCCGCATCCAGGGCACCGCTGATCTGATGCCGGCGGACATCACCGGCGTACACGTATTCGACGAGACAAACCGCAAGTTCGCGCTGCGGCCCGGGCCGGTATTCACCGAAGTGCTGCTGATCGATGAGATCAACCGCACCGGACCGAAGACGCAGTCGGCGCTGCTCGAGGCCATGGAGGAGCGCCAGGTGAGCATCGACCGCCAGACCTACCGCCTGCCGCCGGAGTTTGTGGTGATTGCCACGCAGAACCCGCACGAGTTCGAGGGCACCTTCCCGCTGCCGGAGTCCCAGCTCGACCGGTTCATGATGCGGGTGGACGTCACCTATCCCAGTGCCGACGATGAGCGCACGGTCCTCGAGCGATACGGCACCGTGGCCGCCGCGGCCGCGGCGCCGGGGGCCGGCGTCATCGCGGCAATCGACGCCCCGCTCCTCGCCGCAGCGCGCGCATGCGCCGATGCCGTGCACGTCTCCGCGGAACTGCGCGATTACGCCCTCGCACTGGCGCAAGCATCGCGCGAGCATCCCCAGATCGCGCTCGGTCTGTCCACCCGCGGCGCGCTCGCCCTGCTGCGCACCGCCCGCGTCGCGGCGGGTCTGCGCGGTGGCGACTTCGTCGCACCCGATGACCTCAAGCGGGTCGCGCCTTGGGTCACGGCACACCGGCTCACACTGACACCGGAGGCGCTGCTCGAAGGCCGCAACGGACGCGAGCTGGTGCGCACATTGCTCGAGCGGGTGCCGGTGCCGCGTTGAGGCGGCCCGAACACCCATGAGTCTGCAGCGCAACGCTCTGGTGCTGATTCTGCTGACGGGGCTGCTCGGCATCCTGCAGCAATGGGACCCGGCGTTCGGGCGGCTGTGGAGCCTACCGGCCGCGCTGGTGCTGCTCGGGCTGATCTACGAGAGCCTGCAGGTGCGCCGGGAGTCCGTCGGGCTGCGTCTGCTGGGGCCTGAACGCTGGCCACTCGGGCGCGAGCGCACGGTGCGGTTTCTCTTCGTCCAGGACCGGCGGGCGCGACTGCGGGCGCAGGCCGCGCTTCGGGCACCCGCGGAGTTCGCCGCCGAGAGCCGCCTTGCGCCGCTGCGGCTGGCGCGCGGAGAGCCCGTCGCGCTTGAGCTGCGCGCCGAACCGCGCCGTCTCGGCCGGTACCGCTGGCCTGAGCCCGCCCTGCGCGTGGCCGGGCCGCTGCAGCTGGCATGGTGGCCGGCGCACCCCTCCGCGGAGTACACCGCGACAGTGATTCCCGATTTGATCAGCCGCCCGGAACGCATCCGCGGCAATGCCACGGGCGAGGGCACGGCGACACGCTTCGGTGGCGGCAACACGGAAATTGTGCAGCTGCGCGAGTACCGCCACGGCGACTCCCTGCGCACCATCGACTGGAAGGCGAGCGCCCGACGCGGTCGGCTCGTCAGCCGCGAGCTCGCCGAGGAGCTCCGTCTGGAGATCCTGCTCGCGGTGGACATCGGCCGTGGTTCAGCCCTGGCGGCCGGCCCGATCGATCGGCTGGGACTGTACGTCAATGTCGCGGCCCGGCTGGCCCAGCGCGCCGCGGAGCTCGATGATGCGGTCGGGCTGCTGCTGTTTGCCGAGCGGCCGCTGACGCTGCTCGCACCGGCGCGTGGTGCGGCCGCCGTGACTCGCATCCGCCGGATGCTCACCGAATGTACCGTCCACACCGGTCAGGCCAATCCCGCGCTGGCCGCGGCCCGCATTCGCGCCGCTGCGCCGCGGCGCCTGCTGGTGGTGCTGCTGACCGATCTGCTCGATACGGCGATCGAGGAGCTGAGCGAGGCGGTGCGGCTGCTCGGTCCGAAGCACTTCACGCTGGTCTGCGGCGTGGAGAATCCGGCGATCACGGCCCTGCCGTCGGCGCCACCCACCGATGCGCTCGCGCCCTATCGCGCGCTGGCCGCCGCCGAGTACCATCGTACCCTGACGGGCAACGTGCGGGCCCTGCGGGCGCTGGGGGCCGCTGCGCTCATCGAGCGGCCCGAGCAGCTCGACCGCGCGGTGCTCGATGCCTATCAACGCTTCCGCCGCGAGCGGCGGGTTTGACCCCTCAGCCGACAGAGGACACGCCATGTATCGCACGACCGGAAAACTGAACGCCCTGCGCAGCGCCTGTGCACTCGTTCTGCTCGCACCGCTAGCACTGACGGCGGCCCGGGCCGCCTCGCCTGCCGGCAGACGCGCCGAGGCCACCGCCTTCATTCAACAGTTGGCCGCTGGCCAGTTCACCCAGGCGGAAACGCATTTCAACGCCACCATGCGCACGCACGCCACGCCGGCGAAGCTGCAGAAGCTCTGGCAGTTCATGGAGAAGCACTTCGGGCCGTACGCCAAGACCATCGGCAGCGACCAGATGAACTTCAAGGGCCACCCCATGGTGATCGTCCACACGATGTTCAAGAAGCAGACGGTGGGCCTGGCCGTGTTCTTCAATCACGCGCACCAGATCTCCGGCCTGCGCGTCGTCCCCATCCAGTAGATACACGCGGAGCGACCTGATGCAGCTCATCGGCATGCTCGATTCACCCTACGTGCGGCGCGTGGCGGTTTCGCTGCAGGCCCTCGGCCTGCCCTATACGCACCGCTCGCTGTCGGTGTTCCGTACCTACGAGCAGTTCAAAGCCATCAATCCGGTCGTCAAGGCTCCGACCTTCGTGTGCGACGATGGCACGATGCTGCTCGACTCGACGCTCATCCTGGATTACGCCGAGACGCTTGCGCGTCCGCGCTCGCTCCTCCCGGCCGAACCGGCCGCGCGCGCCACGGCGCTGCGCACCGTGGGACTGGCACTCGCGGCCTGCGAAAAATCCGTGCAAATCGTGTACGAGCGCCAACTGCGTCCGAGCGAGAAGCAATACGAACCCTGGATGCAGCGGGTGACCGAGCAGCTGCAAGCGGCCTACCGGGCGCTCGAGACCGAAGTCTCCGCGATGGATGCCGCGCCGAGACTCACCGCTGCGACGATCGCCACCGCGGTGAGCTGGCGATTCACTCAGGAGAAGGTGCCGGAGGCGCTCGAGGCGGGCGCGCATCCGCGGTTGCGCGCGCTGTCGGGGTGGGCGGAGGCGCAGCCTGAGTTCCTCGCCGCGCCGTTCGACGACACCACGCTGCACGTATGAGCAGGTGCACCGGCGCGCTGCGCCGGTGCACCTGCTCGGGTGAACTCAGGCGGCAGCGCTCCTGCGCCAGGACTCGCGCGTCTGCATGCGCTCTAACCATGCCCGCAGATGCGCGCACTCACCGAGGGGCAGCTGAGCCTCGGCTCCTGCGCCCAATGGCGCTGCGATCGCCAGATCCGCCAGCGTCAGTGCCGTCCCGCTGAGCCACTGCCGCTGCGCAAGGTGTTCATCGAGCACCGCGACGAGTTCGCGCACCTGCAGATCGGCACGCGCGACGATGCCCGGGTCAGGTCCTCCACGCCCCAGCAGGGGCTTGATCACGCGCTCAAAACTCAGGTCGCGCACCGCCGGGGACAGATGGTAGGCGCTCCAGAAGAGCCAGCGATTGACGTCGGCTCGCGGTTGCGGCTGCGGCGGATAGAGGCGTTGGTCCGGCGTGAGCTCCGCCAAGTACTGCATGATGGCATGGGATTCCCACAGCAAGAACTCCCCATCCTGCAGCACCGGCACGCGATGGTTGGGATTGAGCCGCAGGAACGGCGGCTGGCGCTGCTCACCGTTCTTCAGATCGACGACGATGAGTTCGACGGGCGCGCCGAGTTCGACGGCGGTCATGACGGCACGGCGGGCATTGAAGGCGAGGGGGTGGTAATAGAGGCGCATGGGAGGACTCGTTGAGTGTGCGAAACGGAACCCGAAGATGCGCCCGGGCAGTGACAGATTCCGTCAGCAGCCCTCCGCAGGCACCGCGCCACGCTGACGGAGCTGTCCGCGCCACTCGTTCACCAGCTCGCGCCGCGGTCGCGGGTAAGGTTCGTTCAAAGATTCGAGCTGCCCGATCCGATCGGCACGGAAGTGGCGAAAGCCGGCGCGCAACTCGCACCAGGCGGCCAGCACGCGCGCCCCTTCGAAGAAGGCAAGCGCAATCGGCCAGACCTGCCGCTCGCTCGCTGCGCCGGCGGCATCCACGTACCGGAACCGCAGCTTGCGCTCACGGCGAATCGCCTCGCGCAGCGCACCCAGGAGCGCCTCCCCGCCGGCGTCGGATCCGATGCGCGGCGCCCACAGCCCGGTCTCGGCCATCCGCTCGCGCAGGTCGCGCGGGGAGGCCGTGGCGATCTTCGCCAGCACCGAGTCCCCGGCGCGAGCAAGTCCAGCGTCTCCCTGCGCACGCACCCAGCGCGCCCCGAGCACCAGCGCTTCGAGCTCCTCTTCGTTGAACATCAATGGGGGCAGAAAAAACCCACTGCGCAGCACGTAACCGATACCCGCCCCGCCGTCGATCGGTGCGCCGAGCCCGATGAGCGTCTGCACGTCTCGGTAGATGGTGCGCACGGACACCGAGAGCCCCTCGGCGAGCTTCGCTGCGGTGACCGGCCGCCGGTGTGCTCGCAGCGCATCGAGCAGCTCGAACAGCCGCGCGGTCCGGCTCACTCGGTCTTCGGCTCCGTCCGGTACCCACCGCGCGTCGCGGCCATGCGGCGCGCCGCGGCACGCAGCAGCCAGGGAAAGAACCGCTCGAGAAAAACGAACAGCTTGCCGTGCCCGGTGATGATCACTTCGCGCTGCCCGCGGGCGATCGCGCGCAGCATGGTGCGCACCGCGTCCGTGCGTGCCATCACCAACCAGCTCGGAATGGGCTCGGCCGCCTCGGCATGCAGACGGCCCTGGTTGTCGACGCGACGGATATCGCTTTCGACGAACCCGGGGCTGATCAGCGTCACGCGCACGCCTTGCAGCGCCAATTCAGGGGTGATGGCGTTGGCGAGCGCACGCACGGCGAACTTGCTCATGGCGTAGGGCGAGGTACCCGGTGAGGCGATCCACCCCGCCACGCTGCCGAGCAGAACGAGTTGACCCTGTGATTCGAGCACGGCCGGCAGCGCAGCTAGCAACGTGCGCAACACGCCAAACACATTCGTCTCGAACTGCCGACGATAGTCCTCGACCGACAGTTGTGCGAAGGCACCGACGACACCGAAGCCGGCGTTGGCGATGACGATGTCGAGCCGACCCCAGCGTGCGATGGTCTGGGCTAGCGCGCGCGGCGGATCCTCATCGCGAGTGACGTCACAGGCGACAATCAGCGGTTCGACGCCGCCGGCCGCCAGGATCTGCCCGCGCAGTTGCTCCAGCCGATCGGTGCGGCGCGCCGCGAGTGCCAGGCGTGCCCCTGCGCGAGACAGCTGCAGCGCCATCTCCTCGCCGATGCCCGAAGACGCCCCGGTGATCAGTACGACCTTGTCGTTGAAGTGTTCTGCGACGCTCGCGGTCATGGTGCACTCCGTCTGCGTTCTGGATGCGCGGCCGGCCTCCTTCCCCGAGGCAGCCCTACCCCGCCCCGTCGGCCGTCCCGCAAGAATATGCGATTGGGACGTCCGGGACACGCCCCCCAAGCGGGCCATTCTGTGCGATAGTTATTTCCGGTAGTGGCGGCCGGCCGGCGGGGGCCCAGGAGCTGCTGCCCCCCGGGGAAGTTCGGGCACCGGCCTTAAGTCCCGGGCGCCGCGGCCGATTTAATGCCGAATGACGCACGAACGACGCAATCTGTACCGGATCCTCTACGTTCAACCCGATGCCCCGCCCGAGGTGATCACGGCCGTGTACCGCTGCCTGATGAGCCAGCTGCGCGCCCACCCGGATCTCGGTGGCCATACCGAGGTGGCCGCACGCATCAACCAGGCCTACCAGGTGTTGCGCGATCCGGTGAAACGCAAGGCGTATGACGACAGCCGCCGCCCTCTGTCCTCCCGGGCCCACCCGAACGACGGCGAAGTGCGCCGTACGGCAGCGGCCACCGCGGGTACCTGCCCGTTCTGTGCCGCCCCCGTCCCCGCGCGCATCGAGGCAGAGACCCGCTGCCGCCGCTGCGCCAGCCCGCTCGCCCCCGTGGCCGCGGAGCTGGCCACGGCCCGCGAGCCGTTCGGCAGGCGCTCGGCGCCTCGGGTAGAGAAAAACAGCCGCGTCACCGTGCATGCCGCCCCCGATGAGACCCCGGTCTCGGCGGTGTTGCGCGATCTCTCGGCGAGCGGCGTCAGCCTGTATACGGCGGTGGCCGTGCGGACGGGGCGCAACATCCGCATCGAAGCGCTCGGCATGGATATGGTCGCCCACGTCATCAAGACCCAGCCGAGCGACAAGGGCTGCCTGGTGCGGGCCGTGTTGCTCACGGCCCTGTTCAACCGCAAATCGGGCGTATTTATGTCCACTAGCGCCTGAGCCCCTGGCGGCCACGTCAAATTCCCCCACCCGTGGCCAGGTCAAAATCCCCCACGTGACAGCGGCGAGATGCCGGGATGATTACCCGGCGGCGGCCCGCTTGGCAACCCGCTCGGCCGCTTCCTTCAG
>JAJZDW010000013.1 GCA_021851405.1 Pseudomonadota bacterium | reverse complement strand
CAAGGCCCGCGGATACGGCCGGTTCCGTACCATCCGCATGGTCATCTTCATGATCGCAGGCAAGCTCGACTTCTCCCGCATCAACCCTTACGTCGCGGCGTAACCCACTCGTTTTTCAACAGAGCCGACATTATCGACCCAGCGGCCCTTGCCATCCATGCTGATGCGGTCGCGGTAGGGACGATTCGCGTCGATACGGACGCGAACCGCCCCCCCCCGCACAGATCCCAGCGTGCGGAGCTACCGCACTGGGCTCTTATCTCGGGTTCGAACAGCAAAGCGCGCTTGCGGCCAGGGTTGGATAATGCGGGCCGTGGGAAGCCATCGATCAACGAGGCGATTCATGCGCGCCCAGTCGAGCCGCCGGCGCTGGCTGCGGCGTAGGAGCGACCGCCGCCAGCGCTGCGTGATCTCCCGGCGGAAGACAGCGAGCGCCGCGATGTTGGTCGGCACGCCGTAATACGCGTAGTGTCCGCGCAGGACAGCTCCCAGCCACTCACCTTGCGACGCGATCGAGTCATGCCGACGACGGCGAAGCTCCAGAGCAATCTCTTGTACTTTCGCCCTCAAACGCGCAGTCATCGTGTGACGCTGTAACCTGAACTTCCCAGTCCTCGAGCGACCACAACAGTGCGTCAACCCAAGGAAGTTGAAGGGCTGCGGTGCACCTGATTGTCCCTGCTCTTGGCGGCGGGAGGCAGCAAACCTCCCGAAGGCAATGAGCCGGGTCTTCTCGGGATGCAGCTCCAGATTGAACCGCGCGAGTCGTTCGCGGAGGGCTCGAAGGAACCGCTGTGCATCGAAGTCATGCTGGAAGCCGAGCACGAAGTCATCGCAGTAGCGGACGATGATGATATCACCGCGCCCGTACCGCTGCCTCCATTGCTGCACCCACAGGTCAAGCGCATAATGCAGACAAATGTTGGCCAGCAACGGCGACGCCGTTGCCCCTTGCGGGGAGCCAACCTCCGTCGGCGTACGTTTTCCCTGTTCCATGACTCCCGCTCTCAACCACTTCTGGATGAGTCGCAGGACCCTACGATCCGCAATTCGATGCTCGATGAACTTGATCAGCCACCCGTGGTCGATGGTATCGAAGAAACCACGGATATCGGCATCGAGCACCCAGTTCACCTTCTTGCCGGTGATTCCGACCGCCAACGCGTCGAGCGCATCATGTGCCCCACGTCCTGGTCGAAAGCCGTATGAGAAGCCGAGAAAATCGCTTTCATAGATTGCATTCATCACCGACACCACAGCTCGCTGCAGGATTTTGTCCTCCAGTGCCACAATGCCCAGGGGCCGTTGCCGGCCATCCGGTTTCGGGATGTACACTCTACGCGAGGGCTTCGCCCGATACGCTCCGCGATGCACCCTGGCGTGTAGATCCCGAAGATTTTCTTCGAGCTGCTCGCCATAGTACTGCCACGAGACGCCATCGACTCCCGCTGCGGCGTGCTTCTTCGAAGCCAAGTACGCCTCACGCAACCGATCGACGCTCACGTGGTGCAGGAGCGCCGTGAACCGTCTTTTCTTATCCGCCTTTGCAGCTTTGCGTACACGTTCAAGCGCACTGTGCGCATCGATCCGGCTCTGAGTCCGGGACGCGTTTTGCTTGCCCGTGTTCCCCTTGATCGGGTCCCTTCCCTCGACAGCCTCCGCCACCAGTCCGTCGATATTGTTCGGCTGCTTCGCAGGTATTACGGACCCGTCCGACTTCCCATCGACGTGCATCCCCGGGGTGCGGCGATTAGCCTTTCCGGAGCGGTCTGCTGCACCACCTGCAACAGACATCTATGGGATCTCCCGGTTCTCGCGCAAGAAGGTTCCACACATGTATCGGGTCTGCGACCGCGCAGGGCCACCCAGAGACTTGCGATAGCGCCCCTGAGACATTTTGCCTTCCGCTTCGCTTAACAGCGTCGGCACCCTGGAGAACCTGATTTCGCGGCTCAATACCGAACCTGTGTGTGCCCCTGTCAACACTTCACGTGCAGCCTCGCGACTGCTCGCGCATGACTCGGGGTCATCGTGGATCGCTACTCCTTCGATGTGAGACTCTTTCATTCTCTCCTTCTTGCCGGTTTATCCCGGCGTACTAAGCGTGCGGCGGAGGCCCGTGGATTTCTCTCTGCCGTTCGGCCAAGCTATGCAACGGTGGGGGTGAAGTGGTCCCCCGTTGACGGACATCTAATGGATGGATTAAACCTACCCTTTGGAGGTCACTATGGAACGTCAGGTTCGTGCTCAATATACGGCCGAATACAAGGCGGAGGCCGTGTCACTGGCTGAGAGTCTCGGGGCGACGAAGGCCGCTCGTAAGCTGGGGATTTCGGTCAAGACGCTGGACAAATGGAGCCGTCTTGCGCGTGACGGAGGGGTCGTCAAGGACGGCAAACGCCGTTCGGTGAGCGATCTGGAAGCTGAAGTTTCGCGGCTGCGAGCCGAGAATACTCAGCTGCGCATGGAGCGCGATTTCATAAAAAACTCCGCCAAGCCGCGCGCGACCCCCCTTGTGTACAGAAACTCTTTGCCCGGAGGTATAGTCGCTGCGTTGAGGGCAGCGGCCGGGTGCTTTTGGTGGCCTACCCCGTAAAAAAACATGGTCCAGGGATCTTTGCGAACCCTACATTGGTGACACCTCGGGTGATCCCGTTTGGGAAAATGATCTGATTCGCGATCCCCGCCTGCGTTTTTCGGACCAATGTGACCGCTGATTCCGGACGAACGTGACCGGCCGTTCCGGCCGAACGTGACCGTTCATTCCGCTGGAAGGTGACCGATTTTGGGCGTGTGCCCGGAATCGGCGGTCACGTTCCCCCGGAATGATCCGCGCCGGGTCTGCGCTGGACCTCTCACCGCTGGCTAAGCTGCCCGATTTTTACCTCGGGGGAGCCGATGCCAGCCCAGCGGAGTGGAGTTGACCCGCCTATGCGGATCTCTGCATAGGTGGGTCAACTCCAATCCAGCAAGGCGCGCTCAGCATTCCGTATCCCCGCAGGAGAGGCACGGTCGCGCGCTCGTACGCTCGAGCGAAGCGAGCGAATTCCGGATGAAAACCATACGGCACACAGGACGGCGCCAAGCCGTGGTGCCACGCTCGTCAGGTCGAGTGTTTGAATCGGTTCGTGCCTGTCGATTGACCCGCGCTCGCGGTACGCCATCCCTTCGAGGCTGCCGAGGACCCCGCCCCTCGACGCACCCTGCGACGCCGGGGCGTCCATCCTCGCTCATTTCAAAGCGTAGGCCCTCGCCGAAGTCTTCAGGAACATCACCGTGCCCGGCGGGCGCAGTCACCGCCCTGCACGGCGCTCTTCACCGCCGGCATCGCCCGGCGGGACGTCACGTTCGGTGGTGAGCGGTTCGGTGCACGATCATTGACTCGGTGCCGGCCGGTGCCCGTGGGCGCCCGATCCGGGGCGCTGTTCCGCGGACGGCACAGCCGCCGTGGGCCCGAAGATCCGCACCGCTACGGATGGCGCCGCTCGTCCGGCCATGCCCTAATGAGCGTCCGGTGCCTCATCGAGGAGCACGATTCCGATGCCTGCCACGGACCTGCAGGGGCCGCGTCAACGGGACCGCCCCCGTCGCCACAAGATCCTCATCGTCGGGGGTGGTGCGGGTGGACTGGAGCTCGCCACACGTCTCGGCGACCGGCTGGACCGGCCACGCCGGGCACGCATCGAACTGATCGACTGCACTCGCACCCACCTGTGGAAGCCTCTCTTGCACGAGGTGGCGGCCGGCAGCATGGACCTCAGCGTGCATGAACTGAGCTACCTGGCCCAGTCGCACTGGCATCATTTCCGATTCCGACTCGGGGAGATGACCGGCCTCGACCGGACCCGGCGTGAAGTGCGCGTCGCACCGGTGCTCGATGAGGCCGGTGTTCAGATCACCGCCGAGCGTCTCTATACCTATGACACGCTGGTGATCGCCGTCGGCAGCCTCACCAATGACTTCGGCACCCCGGGCGTACAGGAATACGCCATTGCGCTCGAGACCCCGGCGGCCGCCGCGCGCTTCCACCGCCGGCTGGTCAACTCGATGATCCGCGCCCATGGGCAGCGCGAGCCACTGCGCCCCGAGCAGCTGCAGGTCGCGATCATCGGTGCGGGCGCCACGGGCGTGGAGCTCGCCGCGGAACTGCACAACACGACGCGTGCGCTGGTCTCGTATGGACTGGATCGGATCGATCCCGATGCGGACATCCGCATCCACCTGATCGAGGCCTCCGAGCGGATTCTGCCCGCCCTGCCGGAGCGTCTCTCGAGCGCGGCGGCGAACCTGCTCGGCTCCCTCGGCGTGCAGATCCGCACCGGGTCGCGGGTCGCGGCGGTCCTGCCGGACGGCGTTCGCCTCGCCTCCGGGCAGATCATCCCGGCCGAGCTCGTCGTGTGGGCCGCCGGCGTCAAGGCCCCGGAGTTCCTGCGCGATCTGGACGGGCTCGAAACCAACCACTCGAACCAGCTCGTGGTCCGGCCGACCCTGCAATGCACCCGCGACGAGAACGTCTTTGCGCTCGGGGACTGCGCGGCCTGTCCGTGGCTCGGCCGAGACGCCATCGTGCCACCGCGCGCGCAGGCGGCACACCAGCAGGCCACCCACATGGTGCGCCAGATCGAGCGGCGGTTGGCGGGCAAGCCGCTGCGCGAGTATCGCTATCGGGACTTCGGCTCGCTGGTGTCACTCGGTCGCCACAGCACCGTCGGCAACCTCATGGGTGCACTGGTCGGTGGCCATCTGATGCTCGAGGGCTACTTCGCGCGCCTGATGTACACGTGGTTGCGCAAACTGCACGAACTCGCCCTGCACGGCCCGGCGAAATTGACGCTCGATACGATCGCGCGGCTGATCACGCGCCGCACCGAGCCGCACGTCAAGCTGCACTGAGACGGACGTGGATCTCGATGGGAACGGAACTGCGCAGCGTCGCCAGAATGACGCAGTAGCGCTCCGCGGTGCCCACCAGTCGCTCGTAGGCGGCAAGATCCGCACTCCCCTCGAGCTCGAAGGACAGCCGAATGTTCTGGATCCCCACCGGCACTGTCTTGTCGACACCGAGCGTACCGCGCGCATCCCAGAGGCCCTCGGCGATGATCCGCCCGCCGGTGATCGGCACGCCGGTCGCCGTGGCCACCGCGAGCAGCGTCACGCCTGCGCAGGCGGCCAGCGACTGAAGCAGCAGATCTGCCGAACAGGCCATCGTGCCCGTGCCGCCGGTCGCGGGATGCAAGCCGGCGATCGGCGGTAGATCCGTGCGCAGCCGGACCCCGAGACGCTGCGGATCGAGATTCAGTTCGACCCGCGAGGTCACCCGTGCCGCCTCCGGTGCGCTGCGGTAGGCCTGTTTGATCGCGCCCTGCAGTGCTTTGAGTTCCTCGGCATTCATCTGAAGTCTCCACTGACCTCGGGAGCGCACCGGGACGGACGCATCAGGTCGCCGATGGGGGGCTGAGGTACTTCGCAAACCAGCGCAGCGCGCGCAGCAGCACGTCTCTGCGGTCGGCCGGCTTGTAAAAGGCGTGGCCCTCGCCGGCGTACACCACCAGTTTCGCCGGCACACCCATCGCGCGCAGCGCATGCCAGTACTCGAACGACTGCGGTGCCGGGCATTCCCCGTCGTATTGTCCGACGACGATCAACGAGGGAGTCCTGTCGTGTTCGATGAAATTGATCGCCGAGCTCTTCGCATAGACCTTCGGGTCCCGGTAGACCGAGGCCCCGAAGAACGGGATCATCCACTCATCGATCGAGTTCTCCCCGTAGTAGCTCTTCCAGTCCGAGAGGCCCGCGCCCACCACCGCGGCCTTGAACCGATCGGTCTGGGTCGGGGCAAACATCGACATGAAGCCCCCGTAACTCCAGCCGGTGAGCCCGAGCCGGTGATCGTCGATTGGGTAACGCGCCTCGACCGTATCGATACCGGCGAGGATGTCGCGCAGATCCCCATACCCCATGTCGCGCCGCACCGCCTGCTCGAAGCGCTCGCCTTCCCCGAAGCTGCCGCGCGGATTGGGCATGAACACGAAGTAGCCCATCGCCGCGAGCGGCACGGGTCCGTAGCCGTCCCAGGGCCAGCTCGGACGCGTCGCCCAGCTCGGTCCGCCATGCACGTAGACGATCATGGGGTAGTGACGGTGCGGATCGTAGTGCGGCGGGAACAGCAGCCAGCCCTGCACCGCAAACCCCTCGTTGTGCCAGTGCACCGAGACCGCCCGGCCCCACATCGGCTGCACGCCGGCATTCGCGTGCGTGATCGCGTGTGGCGCACCGATCACCGCGGTCGGCGCGTGAGCCGCGTTGGTGCGAAGCCGTACCGCGTCGATCTGCGGCGGTGAATCGAAGGTACTGTCGATGAACGACAGACGCTGATGCGAGGCGGAAACGGACACCGCCGAGGCGAATGTTCCGTCGCCCACGTTCGCCGGCACCGTGAACAGCGTCTCTTGGGTCGCCGCAGACCGTCCGTGCAGCGTAAAGCTCGACAGCCGCGTCGAACCGCCGGCAAAGGACGACACCAGCAACGACTCATGACCCGTCCACTGGAGCCAGGAGGGGCTGATGTCGATCCCCGGCGTGACATCCACTGGCGCTCCGCCGTGGGCGGCCACGAGGTAGACGTCCCCTCCGGTGGCGCCCTGGTCGCTCATCAAGCCGCCGATAAAGGCGATTTTCGCACCGTTCGGGGACCAGCGCGGCAGTGCGATCTGCAGGCCGTGCAGCGATCCGCTCACCGTCGCCGGATCGAGCGTCGTCTCGGGCAGCGAGCCCACCTGCTGCGTGTAGAGCTTCGCGGTCCACCAGTTGTCGCGCCCCGGCGGCGGCGCCCCGATGTAGGCGACGCGCGCACCGGCGGGCGCCCAGTCGTACTCGTACACGAAAATGGATGCCGGAGTGATCAGCCGGACGGTGCCACCGTCGGCCGGCAGCATCGCCAGACGCTGATGCTCCACCCCGTCGCGACCGATGACGCCGATCTGCGGCTTGGTGGGCGAGACGGCCGCGATCGGGTGCAGATCGCCCTGCACGTAGAGGAAACTCACGGCCCGGCCGTCCGGCGTCCAGGCGAGCTCGTGCACGAACCCGTCGAGGTGCGAGATCTGCCACGCTCTGCGGCCGTGCGCGCGGACTTCATAAATATCCAACTGATTGGCCCGCTTCGCCGGCTCGTTGCAGTCGGAGAGAAAGGCGAGCGTACGGCTGTCGGGCGACCACTGCAGACTGCCGTAGTGGCAGACACGATCCCCATCGGGGATGCGCACGGTACGCACTTCAGAACCGTCCGGCGCGGCGAGCTGCAGAATCTGCCGCGGGTCCGTGCCGTCTCGTTCGGTCACCACCCAGGCAATCGTCCGATCGTTCGGCGCGAGCGCGACAGCGGTGAAGCGCTGCACATCGCGCAACCGGCGCATGATCGTCGCGATCCGCACCTGCGTCCTCGCCGGTGTCGCGGCGTCGGCCAGAGCGCGCACCGGCGTCAGTGCCGCAGCGCACACCACCAGCACCATCGTGGCCGCCCACACCATTCTCCGGCGATATCCCATACTCACCTCCGCGCTGAAGTACTCAACCGTTGCGAGGATCTGATGATTCGAGGGTAGCACGCGGACCTCGGCGGGTCGACGCGTGGCCGAAGTGTTGGAAATGCGAGAATGAGCGAAGGCGCAGAGGCGATCGGCGGATCGGTGCGGCGCGCGGTATGCTCAGAACGCACACACCGTCGCGTGCAGCAGCGGTGCGGATTTCACCCACAGCGTCGCCCCTTCGGGGCCGCAGTGTGCGCGCAGATCCTCACCCGCCGGCAGCCGCAACCACGACCCGCGTGCGAACCGTTCCTCGTCCTGCGCGAAGCTGCCCTGCACGACCAACCCTTCCAGACCCCGCGGATTGGGCAGATGCACCGGCGCGTCTGCCGGCCACTCGTCGAGCCGAACCTGTTCGTAATCGTCCTCGAAGAGCACGCGGGAGGTTTTCTGACCCTCCGCCGGGGAGCGCGTGCGTCCCTCGCCGGGACGCACGGTCACGGATGCCGCGTCGTCGCGGCGGAACTGCCACAGTTTGACGAAGATGATGCAGCCGGCGTCGCTGCCGGGTGCGTGTCCGCTCGCCGGCGGGTTGCGCACGTAGGCGCCGGCCGGATAGTCCCCGCGCTCGTCCTGGAACACCCCGTCCAGCACCAGGAACTCCTCGCCGCCCGGATGCAGGTGCCGCGGGAAGCGGCTGCCCGGTGCATAGCGGACGATGGAGGTCGCACGGGCCTGCTCGGCGCCGATCCGAAACAACATCCGCCGCTCGATTCCCGCGCTCGGGCTGGCCACCCAGGGCGCCCCGGCCGTGTGCACGACCGCGCGGCGCGAGAGATTCTCGTTCAAAAGCATGCTGTACCCTCCGCCAGCCTGGATCGCCTCGCCCGCAGCACTTCGTCCCGGCGCCGCAGCACGGCCGGGGCCGGCGAGCGCGACCGAGGGCTGCGGCGCGGGCCGCCATTCGGTGCCGGAGGCAGTATAGCGCGCGCCTCCCGCGGGCCCTCTCACGCGCCCGATGTGGCGCCGAACGGCGAGGGTGTCCCGCTCAAATGATTGTACCGCCGCGCGCCGAGGCGCGATAATGGCCGCGCGGGGGACCTGTGAGTGTGCCGTCAAGAGATCTGAAGATCCGACGAGGCTCGCCATGAATGCTGCGTTTCGAACCACTCTGACCTTCGGCCTGTCGATCATCGCCGGCGTCCTGCTGCTCGGCGCGCGGACACCGCAGGCCACCGCCCAGGCGGCGTTTCTGGGGCCCGTTCCCCGCCCGACCTGCCAGCCCGGGGATCGGACCGAAACCGGGGTGGACGGTCAGCTCACGGCGGCCGAACGCGCCAGTGGCGCCTCGAAGAAACCCTACGCCTGCAACCTCAAGATCATCGGCGAGTACGCCGGCCAGGGCGCCGGGCATCAGCTGATGTGGTACGGGCACTGCGCCTACGTCACCACCGAAGGCTATGAAGCCGGTCAGAAAGGCGTCCCACCGCTGCTGGACCCCGGGATCCAAGTCCTGGATGTCGCTCATCAGCGCGACCCGCGGTACGTCACCCATCTCGATGACCCAGCCTCGCTCTACGATTGGGAGGACGGCTCGGTCAATCCGCGCCGCGCTCTGCTCGGCTCCGCGGAGAGCTGGATGGGCGCCGGTCCGCAGCCGGCCGTCTCGTTCTACAGCCTCAAGCAATGCACGCATCCGCGGCTGCTCGCGAGCGTGCAGATCCCGGATGCGAAGCTGCAGGCGCACGCGGGCAATTTCGCTGCCGACGGCAGAACCTATTGGATTGGCTCGTTCAACCAGCGCCGGCTGTACGCCATCGACGTCTCCAACCCCCGCCACCCGAGGGAACTGATCGACTGGAGCTTCCCGGACCATCAGCCGGGCGGCGCCGGTGCCCATCAGATCTGCCACCGGATCTCCTTGAATCAGTTCGCCGTCGACGGCCATCCGCCGGATACGCTGTTGTTCTGCGGCGTGGTGGGGCACCTGGTGCATGCGGGGGACTTCACCTCCGGCAACGGTCTGGTGATCTATGACGTGAGTCAGGTGCAGGAGCGTCGGCCCCATCCGCAGATCCGCGTGCTCGGCTCGTTGTACTGGACGGACGGAGACATCGCCATCGAGCCGGATCTGGCCTTCATCCACGGGACGCCATTTGTCGGCGTCGGGGATGAGTGCGGATCCGGCGGCTGCAGCGACCCGCAGGGCGCGATCGCCGCCTGCCGCGCCGGCCTGGCGCCGAACGGCATGGAGCGACTCATCGACATCAGCAACCTGGCTCACCCGAAGCTCGTCGCGCAATTGATGCTCGGCGTCGACGATCCGCACAACTGTGCGCTCACCGAACACGACGTCACCGCCACGATGGGCGGTTATGGGTACAGCGTGCACGACTGCACGTTCGACAACCCGCTCGATGCGAAGCTGCTCGCCTGCTCAAGCCACCAAGCGGGCGTGCGCGTCTTCGACATCCACGACCCCTACCGGCCGCGCGAGATCGCCTACTTCAAGGGACCGGCGCCGGCGAACCCCGATGAGATCGATCCCGGCTCGCTCCTGAACGTGTTTCAGGGCGTCAGTCCGCCGATCAATTTCGCCTGGTCGAAGGCGCACAGCCGCTTTGTCTGGCGGCATGGGCAGCTCTATCTGTGGGTGACCTCGAGTCACGGCGGCTTCTACACCCTGAAGTTCGAGAATCAGGCGGCCATTGCCCGCCTGAAGCCGATCCCGACGCCCGGCAACGAGGATTACCAGGACTGACCCGGCGCACGCCCCGCGCGTGGGGCCGGGTACGCGCCGCGCGTGACGGTGCAAGGCCTTTGCGCGATGATGCGCCGGGCCGTTCAACCCCGGAGGCGAGTCATGCGACGTTCCCTTGCCATCGCGCTGCTGCTGGCGCTGGTCGGATCCCAAAGTGCCTGGGCGGCGCTGCCCGACGGAGCCCGTGCCCCGCTGTTCACGGCCACCGCCACGCTCGGCGGTAAGACCTACCCGTTCTCACTCGCCCGGGCGCTGAAGAAAGGTCCGGTGGTGCTGTATTTCTACCTGGCGGCCTTCACCCCCGGCTGCACGCTCGAGGCGCACCTGTTCGCCGAGGCGATGCCGAAGTTCAAGGCCCTTGGCGCGACCGTCATCGGCGTCTCGCACGATTCGATCGCGAAATTGAAGCGCTTCTCGGTGAGTGCCTGCCGCAAGAAATTCCCGGTCGCGGCCGATACCACCGGCCGGATCATGAAGGCCTACGACGCGGTGCTGCCGTCGAACCCGCTGCTGGCCAACCGGGTGTCTTATGTCATCACCCCGGGCGATCGGGTGTTCTATTCCTACACCAACCTCGATCCGCGGCGGCATGTTGCCAATACGTTGCAGGCGGTGCGCCGCTGGGACGCCGCGCACCCACGGCATCCTCCGGCGCACTGAACCGCGCGGCAGTCTGCGCGCGGGCGCCTGCCCCTGAGGCACCGACAGGCGCGATGAGGCCACCGGCAGGCCGCGACGGACGGCGCTCGCCGGGGGGACCTGACAGGTCATTCCGCACCGCGGGGGCGTGAATCGTCCTGGAACAACATCGCCCGAGCACGCGGGTCCGCCGCCCGGAGGAGGACGGGCGAGCGCCGGCCCCCTGCCCGCGAAATGTGAACGACATCACAGTCACATCCCTCACCGTCCATCGGCGCTCTTGCGCCGCTGGTCGGCACCGCTCGTGCCGCGCCCGGCGCGCCGGTACAGTGCTCATCATTAGGGGAGCGATGATCAGAACAACCGTGTATCCGCAGCCTCCAATTTTCGAGCCCCGCTCTGCGCCCGGCGCAGGTGCGTACCGCCAGCGTGGCGTCACGCTGTTCGAGCTCGTGATCGTGATGCTCATCATCGCCATCCTCACCGGCATCGGTGTGCCAACCTATCGATACGTGACCACCTCGAGCCGCATGAGTGCCGAACTCAATGCGCTGCTCGGGGACCTGCAGTACGCCCGCTCCGAAGCGGTGCGTCAGGGACAGGCAGTCACGGTGTGCATCGCGGCGCAGACCACCAGTCCCTACTCCTGTGCCGCCACCGGCGCGGAAAATTGGGACCAGGGCTGGCTCGTGTTCAGCGATGTCGGGGGCACCAAGAATTACGACAGCAGCGTCGGCGATCAGATGCTGCGCGTGCAGACCGCCTTCTCCAGCGGCGACACCTTCGCTGACACCCTTGGCGTGAATGCCATCAGCTTCAATCGTGATGGCTTCGCCAATCTCGGCGTCGCCCAGATGACCGTCACGCTGAACGACAAGTCCAACGACGCGCAGTACACGCGCTGCCTGTACATCAGCCAGTCCGGCATGATGACTACCGCCATGCACTCCACCGACTCCTATTGCCAATGAGACGCACCGGCACACCATCCGCCGCACGCGGCTTCAGTCTGGTCGAGGTTCTGGTCGCCTTGATCGTCGTCTCGGTGGGCCTGCTCGGCATCGCCAAGATGCAAGCGCTGCTCATCGCCGACAGCGGCGTTTCGCGGGTGCGCGCACTGGTGGCACTGGAGGCCTCGAGTCTCGCCGCGTCAATTCACGCTAATCGAGACTACTGGGCGAGCGCCCCGGCCGGCCTGAGCGTATCGATCAACCCGGCGAATGCCCCGGCGGTGAGCGCCTCCGGCGACGCCACCCTCAGCAGCGGCATCAGCGCTGCGATCGCCAATCCGCAGGCCTGCGAATCAACCACCGTCACCTACTGCACGCCGGCGAACATGGCTGGCTATGACCTGGCGCAGTGGTCCCTCGCCATGCAGACGTTGCTGCCGAGCGCCACGAGTCAGATCCTATGCCAGGACGCAAACCTGCAGGTCTACTGCACGATCACCATCACCTGGACCGAAACCCTCGCGAACGCAACGGTCCAGGAGCAAGGCAGTGCGGCGCTGCAGAACCAATCCTATCAGCTGGTGGTCTCGCCATGAGCCGGCGGATGCACGCCCGTAACGCACCGGCGCGCCAGCGCGGCTACACGCTCGTCGAGCTGCTGGTCGCCATCGTCATCGCCCTGTTCCTCATCGGCGGGGTGATCATCATCGAGCAGAGCGTGCACACCTCGTATGCCGACCGTTCGGGGCTGCAGAAGCTCGATGACGAAGAACGATTCGCCATGACGCTGCTCACCGAAGTCGTGCAATCGGCCGGCTACTACCCGAATCCGGCCACGAACTCGGTCGTCACCGCCTTCCCCGCGCAGAACGCCACGGCACCGAACAACGCCAGCGATGCTCTCACCTTCACCACCGGGCAGACTCTCTACGGGCTGCACTCGACGCAGAGCGCGAACGGCCAAACCTACGGCCTCGACACGCTCGCCGTGCGCTACATGACCGCCAGCGGCGACGGTATCCCGCTCTGCGATGGAACGTCGAATACCAGTGGCGGCAACGTCGACTACACGAACTACTTCTACATCCAGACCGCGCCCGATCCGGACCCGAGCAAACCGCCGGACAGCTTCCTCTACTGCGCGCTCGAGGCCGGCACTACCTGGACCGCCAACAGCGGAGTGCCACTGGTGAAGAACGTGGAGTACATGCAGATCGATTACGGCCTGCACGTGAGCGCCGGGCCGATCAGCACACCGGGTGATTACGCGGTGAACGTCTACGTCCCGGCCGGCGACATGCAGCCTACGGACTGGAGCGAGGTGACCGCCGTCCGCATCACGGTGACCTTCGTGAACCCCTTGCAGAATGAGGCGGGACAGCCGCAGACCGTGACCTTCACCAAGGTCATAGACGTCATGGGCCGCGCGGGAGGCAATTGAGCATGCGTCGTGCGCACCCACTCCACCGGTCCCGCGGCATGGTCCTGATCACCACGCTGTTGCTGCTGCTCGTGGTCACCATCCTGGCGCTCGCGATGTTCCGCGGCGTCGGTCTGGAAAACCGCATCGCCGGCAATACCCTCGACAAGCAGCGCGCACTGCAGGGCGCCAATAGTGCCCAGCAGTACGCCGAGCAGTGGCTGATCAGCAACATCGAGAGCGTCGCGCCGATCGACTGCTCGACCGATCCGGCGGCGACGGCCGCACCGGTGATCTGCAATGAGCCACTGGTCCAACAGGTCAGCGGCGGCCAGGTGGCCAACGCGCCCTGGTACGTCAGCGGCACGGCGGTAGGCTTCACCTACAATCCGAACAATCAGCTCACCATCAGCGCCACCGGCGGCGCGAACAGTTTCTATGGCGCACCGGTCGCCTACATCGGCGAACTCGGCGAGGACGCCACCATCGCCAATGCCACCGATTACATCGTGGATGCCTGGTCCTACGGAGGCTCGCAGTCGACCGTCGCGGTCGTCGAGAGCGTCTACCAGATCATCCGTCCCGTTGCATCCGCCACGAGCCCGTAAGCGCGCGGAGGTATTTCCATGTTGCGCCACAAATCCTGGTTCACAGCATTGTTCGCGGTTCTCGCGCTGCACACCATCGCGGCACAGGCCACCGTGAATGTGTCGGAGAACTTCACCGGCACGAGCACTGAGAATGACTGGTATTACTTCGGCGGCGCCTGCCTCACGGCGAGCAGCACAGGCAATTCATCCGTATCCGGATCCGGATCCGGATACGGGCCGGGCTCACCGCCGGGGTGCACCGCCGACCCTTACTACCAATCGATCCTGAACGGCGGTCCAGAGCCTTTAGTGGGCGGCTACAACGGGGTTTCAGGCTCGGCTCAAACCCTACCCGATCCCCCTGGCAATGGCGCGTTGCGTCTCACAAACGGATGCGTCTATGCGTCGATGGGCTGCCAAAACGGCAGCGCGGGCGGTCACAACGAAGCTGGCGCAATCGTATCCGCAGATAGCTTTTCGACGAATCAAGGCCTTGACATCACGTTCAAGACCGTAAGTTACCGAGGCGACTCCGGGGGCGCAGACGACGATGGCGCCGACGGAATGAGTTTTTTTCTGATAGATGCCAACGAATGGGCGCCGGAACACGATGGCTCAACGCAAGATGCTATTGGCTCATATGGCGGAAGCTTGGGTTACTCATGCTCGATGACAAACCAAAACAATAACAATAGATACCATGGAATGGTTGGCGCGTACCTTGGGCTGGGCATCGATGAATACGGAAATTTCCTGAATGGCGTCAATAACACCCTGAACGAAAGCGGCACGAGTCACAATGGCCCCGACAACACCGCGAGCGGCGGATTCTACATGCCGAATCGCATTGGCCTCCGTGGCGCCGGGAACATCGCGTGGTGGTGGTTGCACAACACGTATCCAGATTATTACCCATCAACGCTACCTCCCGGATCCAGCGACCCAAACTATCAACAGGACGCGGTACAGGCAACTTGTGCTACCGGGATGTTGTGGAATTACTCCCAAGGGGCGTCATGGGAGAATCACACCGTCCCGAATCCGAATGGCCAAAGCAATTCAGAATATCTGTACTTGGGGCAGAATACTGGCCAAAGCGTTATGGACTACCCCGCAATTCCAAATGCGTACGAGGTAATCCCGAATAAAATTGCAGTCGAATATTCCCAAGGCGGATATTCCCGGAAAGACGCGACCCCCATCACATACCGGCTCAAGATTACACAAAACGGTCTGCTCAGCCTTTGGTACAGTTATAATGGTGGATCATGGGTTGGCGTTCTCGAAAATCAAAATATAGAAGAAGCTAACGGTCCATTGCCCAGCAATCTTCGCTTCGGATTCGCTGGCTCGAGTGGCGGTGACACAAATATTCATGAACTTCTGTGTTTCAAAGCCACTCCTGCCACCCAGGCCCAGAGCTCCTCGACGGTCAACCAGCAGGAGTCCTCGCGTGTGCAGAACGGCACGCAGGAGTACTTCAGTTACTACGATCCCTCGAACTGGACCGGCGACCTCACGGCATACAGCCTTGTTGCCACCAGCACCGGTGGCCTCTCGATCGCGACGGCCGCCAATTGGGATGCATCGTGCGTCCTGTCCGGGGTGCCGAGCGGCAGCACCTGCGGCAGTACCGGGCAGACCGGTTCGATCAGTCCCGAGTCCCCGTCCACCCGCGCCATCCTCACCTGGAGCGGCACTTCCGGCATCCCCTTCGAGTGGTCGGATCTGACGACGTCGGAGCAAAACGCTCTGGATGCCGGTCAAACCACATCCTGGGGCCAGGATCTTCTCCAATACCTGCGCGGTGATCGCTCCAACGAAATCACCCCGCAGGCGACCGGTCTGTTCCGCGATCGTGACTCCGTGCTCGGGGACATCGTCGATTCCAGCCCGGCCTGGGTCGGGCCGCCGGCGAAGACGGTCTACAGCGCCTACGAGACGCCCGTCACCTGGCAGGACAAGCTCTACCCCACGGCGGTCATGCCGGAGAATTCCGGGCAAAGCTATCAGCAGTACACCTCGGCCGAGGCGAGCCGCCTCAACGTGGTGTACGTCGGCGCCAACGATGGCCTCCTGCATGCCTTCGCGGCCGGCAACTTCAATTCGAATGGCAGCACGTTCAATAACGCGAACAATACCGGCGAGGAAGTGCTCGCCTACATGCCGCAGTCGGTAGTGGCGGACATTCACAACAGCACCAACGCCAATCTCGATTATTCCAACCCGCAGTATGGTCACAACTTTTACGTCGACGCTTCCCCGGGCGTCGGCGATCTGTACTACAACGGCGCGTGGCACACCTGGCTGGTGAGCGGCCTCGGTGCCGGCGGCGCGGAGATCTTCGCGCTCGATGTCACGCACCCCTCGCAATTCAGCGAGAGCAACGCCTCGAGTCTCGTGGTCGGCGACTGGACGCCTGCGACGCTGACCTGCACGAACGTATCGAGCTGCGGCTCGAATCTCGGCAATACCTATGGCACCCCGGTGATCCGCCTGCTGCACAACGGCGACTGGGGCATCATCTTCGGTAACGGCCTCGGCAGCACGAGCGGTGATGCTGGCATCTACGTGATGACCGTCAACCCGACCTCGGAGGCGATCTCGACGTACTACCTGTCCACGGGTCAGGCGGGCAAGAGCGATGGCATCGCCTACGCCGCGCCGGTCGACATGGACGGGGACCACATCGTCGATTACGTCTATGCCGGGGATTCGAACGGAAACGTCTGGCGGTTCAATCTGACCAGCAACGACCCGACGAATTGGCACGCCAGCGCCGCGCCGATCTTCACCACGCCGAACGGGCAGCCGATCACCTCATCGGTGACGCCGGCGTTCGTGACCAATCCGACGACGAACCAGACCCAGCTGATGCTCTATTTCGGCACCGGCGAGAAGACCGCGCTGACCAACAGCAGCGCGACCAGCTACCAGACCGGAACGCAGTCTTTCTACGGCGTGTGGGACTGGAACCTGTCTGTCTGGAATTCGCACAACCTCACCCAGTTCACGAGCCTCAGCTCGAGCGCCATGATGACGACCGCCGGGACGAGCACCGACACACTCGGGATCGCCAATCTCCAGCAGCAGATCGTCTCGGTGGATTCCTCCGGGAATCGCAACGTCACCAGTACGACGCCGATCTGCTGGGCCGGCACCCTCGCCTGCGGCACCACCGGTAACAGCCAGTTCGGTTGGTACATCAACCTGCCGGGCAGCAATTCCGCATACAATCAAACCACCTACGAGCAGGTCGTCTATAACCCGGAGATCGTCGGTACCGCAGTGGTATTCAACTCGACGCTGCCGGGCATCGACTCACCGCTCGCCTGCAACACCGGCGCGGACACGGGCTGGACGTACGCCATCGACGCGCGCTCGGGCGGGCCGGTCTCGAATTTCTTCATCAACAACGGCAATACCCACACCATTGGCTACCAGTCGAACGCGAGTGGTACGGATTCGGTGGTGACCACCGGCGGCACCGGCTCGAGCCCGGTGCAGTATTATCTGGTCTACCAGACCAATACCGGTCAGCACAACATCCAGCAGATCACCGTTCAGGGTACCCCGATCGGGCTGCCCGAGACCTGGATCGAGCTGCGCTAGGAACCTGCCATGATGTACCGTGACCGGACCACACCGCGCCTGCAGCCCTCCGGCCCGACCGCCGGCTTCACGCTGATCGAGTTGATGATCACGCTGCTCGTGATCGCGATCCTCTCGGCGATCGCGTATCCGATCTACGAGCACCAGGTGGTCCAGTCGCGCCGCACCGAGGCCCGATCGGCGCTGCTCGAGCTCGCCGCCCGGGAAGAGCGCTACTACGCCACCATGAATGCCTACACCACCAATGCGGGGCAGCTCGGCTATACCGGCAGCTGGCCGATTACGATCGGCAGTGACGGTTTCTATGAGATGGAGCAACCGACGCTCAGCACCAATCCGCCCGGCTACGTCCTCACCGCCGTGCCGGTCCCGGGCACAGTGCAGCAGCAGGAAGATACGACCTGCGCGACGTTTTCGGTCAACTCCGCGGGCGTCGAGTCCTCGACCGCCGTCGGCGGCATCACCAATCCGACCGGGACCTGCTGGTAGTGACTGCGGGGTCGGCGCCGGGTCTTCCGGCGCCGACCCCGCGCTGTGCCGCTCAGCGGCGCGGCGCGAAGACCTGGATGCACCCCTGCGGGCAGGGGCTGCCCGGCCCCCCGGCGATCGGCACGAACACGCGACCGCTGCGCGCATCGGCCGCGACCGAATGGGCATGCGGACCGGTCGGAATGTTCCCCAGCCAGCGGTCGGTCTGCGAGTCGACCACCCCGAGCACCGGTCCGCCGGTGTTCGCGACGGCCGCGAGGTAGTAGCGGTGCGCGCGCCGGTCCGACCAGACCTCATCCGATCCGCCCACCTGCGGCAGACGCGCCACGATCCGCCCGCGGGTGCTCATGACGAACGAGCGGGCCGGAAATCCCGCCGCCACCCCATCGTCACTGCAGCCGAGCAACAGATGATGGTGCGGACCGAGCGCCAGACCCGCCGGCATGCAGCGGGCAACCGGCATGAAGCGCAGGAGCGTGCGCGTGCGCGGATTGATCACCGCCACCGCACCGCGCGCGGTGTCGTGATCGAGCGAGGGGATCGACAGATAGATCAGTCCCGTGGCCGGATCCCACACCGGTTGCTCCGCCCCATCCGTCGCCTGGCGCAGCACCACCCGCCCGACGACCTTGCGCGTGCGAGTGGAGATGAAGGTCACGAACGGCGGATCGTCGGCGTTGTTCACGGCGACCACGAGATGATCGCGCGGATCGTAGGTCATCTCGTCGGTGCGTCGGTGTCCGCCGGTGGAGATGCTCGCGATGACCTTGCGGGTGCGCAGGTCGACCACCTTGACGGTGCTGTCGCCGTCACCGGCCCAGAACTCGTGGCGCCCGACCGCGACCACGCCGTTCGGCCCGGCGGCATCGAAACCCTGGGCCGGATTGAACCCCGCGAACCCCGTGGCGCGGCCGATGAACGCATCCGTGGCGGCGTTGAAGAAGTCGAGTCCGTGATTGGAGCGATCCGAGAGCGCATACACGCCATCGGCATTGACCTCGCTGATGTCGAACACATCGAGCGGCGCCCCGGGGACGCGCAGCGTGGCGATGTGCTTCAGCGGCGGCAGGGGGGCGGCGGCGCGCGCGGCCGGACACTGGAGGGCCACCGCGGCGGCGAGCGCCACGAGCGGCCCAAGAGCACGTTTCATCGGCATGAGACCTGACCCTCTGTTCGGATGGTAATGAGCCCTGCGACGATAGCCCTCCAGTGCTGACCAAGTCCTGACGCCTTTCGGAGCGTCCGCAGCTTGACGGACCGGGTGGACGTCCCCACCGTAGGCGGAACCGACCGCCCCGCAGGGGGTCGAATCGCCGGGACTTGCCGTCCCGGAACCGTTCATTACCGGAGCGCACCATGGATTATCAGACCGCCGAAACTCAGGCCCAGCAGCTGCAGACCCAGGCCGATCAGGTCGGCCAGGGCATCAAGGCCCTGGCGGAGAAGCTGCAGAGCAAAGTCACCGACCCGGCGATGGGTCGCGACCTGATGCTCGATCTGCGCGAGATGGCGCTTGCCGTGCAGAAGCAGAACCAGTCGGCGCTGATGCTCATCCAGCAGATGGCCGAGTACATCCACGCCCTCGAGACGCATCTGAACACGCAGCCGCAGCCGACCTACCAGACCCGCGGCTGGGCCGCCCAGCCCTACGCCGGCACCGGCGGCGGCTTCATGGGCAACGTGATGTCCGGGCTCGGCATGGGCGCCGGGTTCGGGCTGGCGAGCGACCTGGTGGGCAGCCTGTTCAGCGCCCTCTGAGCCCCGCGGCGTGCGGCTGCCCGGACCGGCCCGCCGGTCCGGGCATGCCATACTTGAAGCCTCCGTTCTCGCCGTCGTCGAGGAGGCTGAGTGCCTGAGCCCCCGTCCCTCCCCGTCTCGACTTCGAGGCTCGCGCCCTTCGGCCGCGAGCGGCTCTGATGCCGATTTTCACGCTGATCTCGGCGGTGATCGCGGTGGTCGCCCTCAGTGCCTACGCCAATCACAAGCTGGTGCACCTGCCCGATTCGATCGGCATCACCGCGGTGGCGCTGCTGCTGTCGGTGGGTGCCGTGGGCGTCAGCCCGTTCGTGCCGCAGGTGGCGGCCTGGGGCGGTGAGGTCGCCCGCGGGGTGAACTTCCCCGCCCTGGTGTTCCACGGGCTGCTCGGGCTGCTGCTCTTTGCCGGCAGTCTGCACGTCGATGTGCTCGCCCTGCGCCGAGCGCGCGGGATGGTGCTGCTGCTGGCCACCGTGGGCGTGCTGATCTCCACCGCGCTCGTCGGCGGCGCCTTCTACGGCCTCGCCCGCCTGCTCGCACTGCCGCTGACGCTGCGCGAGAGCCTGCTGTTCGGCGCCCTGATCTCCCCGACCGATCCGATCGCCGCGCTCGGGCTGCTCAGCAAGGCGCAGGTCCCACACTCGCTGCTCACCCAGATCACCGGGGAGGCGCTCTTCAACGACGGCACCGGCGTGGTGCTGTTCATCGTGCTGCTCGGGCTGAGCGGCATGCAGGCTCCGAGCGTCGGGCACGTCGCGATGCTCTTTGCACGCCAGGTCATCGGCGGTCTCGCCTTCGGGGCGCTGGTGGGATGGGCGGGCGTTGCCTTGCTGCGCACCGTGGACAGCCCGGCGGTGGAGATCCTCATCACCCTGGCGCTCGCCACAGCCGGCTACGACGCCGCGCTCGCTCTGGGGGTCTCGGGGCCCATCGCCGCGGTGGTGATGGGGCTCGCCGTCGGCGGCGACGGGCGCGCCTTCGCCATTGCCGCGGCGACGCGTGAGCGGCTGCTGCAGTTCTGGCAGCTCACCGATGACCTGCTCAATCTGCTGCTGTTCGGTCTGGTCGGGTTGGAGCTCACCGCGCTCGCCGGCACGGTGCAGACCTATCTGCTCCCGGCGGCGCTGGCCCTACCGCTCGTCCTCGCGGCGCGCTTCGTGAGCGTCGGCCTGCCGACGCTACTGCTACGGCCGTTCCTGAAGTTCGAGCCACACTTCGTGAAACTCATGACCTGGGCCGGACTGCGCGGTGCGCTGCCGGTGGCACTCGCGCTGTCGCTGCCCGTCGGGCCGGCCCGCAATCTGATCGTGACCGCAACCTACCGGATCGCGATCTTCAGCATCCTCGTGCAGGCGACCACCCTCGGCCCACTGGTCCGGCGCTGGAACCGTGAGGGCGCCTGAGGCGCCCTCACCGCTCGGTCAGGTCCAACCGCCATCGCCGCCGCCACCACTGTCCCAGCCGCCACCACCGCCGCCTCCGCTGCCGTCATCCCAGGAACCCGGATCGTTCAGCCCGAAGTTGTTGCCGCCGGCATCCGCATTGGCCTGCGGGTCGAACGCCGGTGCCGCACCCGCGTCCGGAAGGATCCCACCGCCACCACCGGAGTTGCCCTGGAGCAGATGTCCGACCACCGCCTCACCGGCCGCGACCCCCGCGCCGATCGCGAGGCCCGACGCCACGTTGCCCATCAGCCCGGAACCCCCCGGCGCATAGCCGGGCCCGTACCCGGGAGGCACGCTCCCCGGCGGATACCCGCCGGGGGGATACCCACCCGGTGGGGCGGCCATGCCGCCAGGCATCATCCCGCCGCCATAGGGACTCCCATAGGCCGCCGCCGCCATGCGTCGACGCACGATCATCCAGACCACCAGCACCCCGCCGATCAGCAGCAGCGCCCAGCCGAGGTGCGCCGAGTGTCCGCTGCGCGTGGCGCGCGCCCGCCCACGACTGATGCCGAGCTCACCCTGGAGCTCAGCGACCGCCCGCGCATTGGCGAACGGCAGTCCCGGCGCGAGCGCCTGGGCCTGCGCGAGCTGGCTGCGGGCCAGGCCGAAATTCCCTGCCCGGGCCTGGACCTCGGCCGCCACGAAATGCGCCTTGGCGCTCGTAGGATGATCCTTGACCACCTGGGCGACCATCTGCTGGGCCTGGGCGATGTTGCCGGAGCGGACCGCGAGGTAGATCTGGTGCGCACTGGGCTCGGCGGCGAGCGCCACGCCCGAGATCAGCGCCAGGCATACCCCGAGCGGCAGTCGAAATCGCGTTGACATCATGTTGCGTCGTCTCAATGGCGGACCGACAGGGTCCGGGGAGCGCAACCCACCGACACCCTGTGGTGCCCGCAGGCCACGGCGAGGATATGGGGTCGTCCCGGGGCGCGCACAAGGTCCGCCCTCCGCGGGCCGCAGCGCCGCCGAATCCGCTCGGGCCCGGCGTGCGCACCGCACCCCCTGAGGGCATTGAGCGGGGGGCGTGAATCGCCAGGCCGAGCCCGAGCCGAGACGGCGGGGCTCTGCGCTCCCCGGATGACGCCCCAGCTCATCGCGGCACCCCCCGCCGGCCGCGCTCCGCTCAGGCCCCCAGGCGCGGTGGCGCGCCGCGTGGCTCACGGGTGCGCCGCAGCCGGGTGGGTGACCGCGGCCGGCGGAACCTCGCCCTGCCGCGCCTCCAGGAGCGAGCGCACGTGCGCGCGTGCGCGTCGACAGGCCGTCTCGAGATCCGCCCCCGCGGCGAGCGCTGCGGCCAGTGCCGAGGCGAGCGCGCAGCCCGTGCCGCGCCGTCCGACGGCGAACCGTGCCCCGGACAGCCACACCGGCTCGGCCCCGGGGCGCACGAGCAGATCCGCCGCCTCGGCCCCCTCGGCATGTCCGCCCTTGATGAGCACCGCCTGCGGCCCCTGCGCCAGCAGTCTGCGGCCCCAGTCGATCAACCGCGCCGCGTCAGGCGCTGCGTCGAGGATCCCGTCGGCGCACAACGCGGCCGCCTCTGGGATGTTGGGCGTCAGCACGGTGGTCCGTGGCAACAGTCGTGCGCGCAGCCGCTCGAAACCCGGATCCTCGAGCAGCGCGGCGCCCGAGGAGGCGTGCAGCACCGGATCGAGCACGAGGGGGACGGCCGGGGCCTGCTGCAGCGCATCGGCGACCGCCTCGAGCGTGGCGCGATCCACCAGCATGCCGATCTTCACCGCCCCGATGGGTCGCGTCGCGAACGCCGCCTCGATCTGGGCGCGCACCTGCGCCGGCGGCACCGGGTACACCCCGAGCACCCGCGCATCAGTCTGGGCCGTCACCGCCGTGAGCGCGCAGAGTGCATCGGCGCCCACGAGCTCGAGCGTGCGCACGTCGCGGGCAAGACCCGCCCCGCCGCTGCTGTCCGACCCGGCAATCACCAGCACCGCGGGACGTCGACCCATGCCGTTACGCTCCGAACGCGACCAGGACGACCTCACCGCTCCGGCGCGCCAGCAGCCTGCGGCCGGCCTGCCAGGCGCGGATCCCGGAGCGACAACACAACACGACCCGGTCCGCGTCGGGCAGCGGCTGCTCGCCGAGCGCCTCGACCGACAGGCGTCGCGCCTGCGCAAGGGGCGACACCGGCGTCTCCTCCAGACTGCGCAGATCGATCACCAGGTCGCTCGGGCGCACCTCTTCAGGGGCGATGAAGCGCAACTGCGGCTCGGCCGGCTCACTCGCACGGGCAAAGCTGAACCCGCCAAAGCGCAGCGTGGCCAGATCGACACTGACCAACCGCCCGAGTACCGAGGGGGCGAGCTGCAGCAGATACGCGAGCGTCAGGTGCGCTTGCAGGGCCCCGAGCACCCCGACCGCGCTGCCGAGCACTCCGTTCGCCGCGCAGGAGCCGGCGGTCTGCGGCATGTGCGGAAACACCGCGCGATAACTCGGCGCGCCGCCGCAGAACACCCCCGCATAGCCGGCCAGACCGAGCACCGAGGCGCTGATCAGGGCCGTGCCACGGCGATGACACTCATCGCTGAGGATGTAGGTGAGCGCGAGGCTGTCGGCTGCATCGACCACCACGTCGGCGCGGGCACACCATTCGGCCGCATTGCGGGGCGTGAGCCGCTCGATGACCCCGCGGATCGACACCTCGGGGTTCAGCGCTGTGAGGCTCGCGGCCGCGACGCTCGCCTTCGGCGCGCCGAGATCGCTCATCCGGTAGAGGGGCTGGCGGTGCAGATTCGACAGCTCCACCTGATCCGGATCGAGGACCTCGATCTGCCCGACCCCCGCGGCGCAGAGGTATTCCAACACGACGCAGCCGAGTCCGCCGGCACCGGCGACGAGCACCCGGGCGGCCGCCAGGCGCGCCTGCCCGGCCGCCCCCACCTGCGGCAGCACGCTCTGGCGCGCATAGCGCTCGCTCACGCGGCCCCCTCGCCCGCCGCCACCCACGCGCGCATGCGTGCCTCGGGATCGGGGTGGCGCACGATGTCGTTCACCACCGCGGCCGAGTCGGCCCCGGCGGCAAACACGCCGGCCAGCCGCTCGAGCGTCAGTCCGCCGATCGCCACCAGCGGGCACGATCCGATGCGCCGCTTCCACTCCCCGATGCGGCTCACGCCCTGCGGCGCGAATGGCATCACCTTCAGCAGCGTCGGATAGATCGGCCCCAGCGCCACATACTGCGGCTCGAGCGCGAGTGCGCGCTCGAGCTCGTGCTCATCGTGCGTGCTGATGCCAAGACGCACGCCGGCGCGGCGCAGCGCCGGGACATCCGCACCGTCGAGATCGCCCTGACCGAGATGCACGTAATCGCAGCCCTCCTCGAGGGCGAGCTGCCAGTAGTCGTTGACCACGAGCTGCGCACCGACGCGCGCGCAGAGCGCGCGCGCCGAGCGGATCTGCTCGCGCAGCGGCGCGTGCGGATCCTTGATGCGCAGCTGAATCAGCCGCACCCCGCAGGGCAGGAGCCGCGCCACCCACTGCGCACTCTCCACGACCGGATAGACGCGTGCGAGCATCAGCGCAGCAGCGCGGTGCCCACCACCGGGCTCGAGGGCACGGCCATGTCGCGCGGCTCGATCGGGCCGGCGAGAAACCCCTCGCGCCCGGCGATCACCGCCTGCGCGAACGCGCCGGCCATACGGGCCGGATCGGCGGCCTGCGAGACCGCGGTATTGATCAACACCGCATCGAAGCCGAGCTCGAGCGCCTGCGCGGCATGCGAGGGCACCCCGATGCCCGCATCGATGATGAGCGGCACCTGGGCAAAGCGCGCGCGCAGCGCCTTCAAGCCGAACAGGTTGTTCAAACCGTGACCGGAGCCGATCGGTGAGCCCCAGGGCATCAGCACCCGGCAGCCGGCCGCGAGCAGCCGCTCGGCCACGGTGAGATCCTCGGTGGTGTACGGAAACACCTCGAAGTCCTCCGCGCACAGAATGCGCGCGGCCTCGACGAGCCCGAACACATCCGGCTGCAGCGTGTCCTCCTCGCCGATCACCTCGAGCTTCACCCAGCGAGTGCCGAACACCTCGCGCGCCATGTGCGCGGTGGTGACGGCTTCCTTCACGGTGTGGCAGCCGGCGGTGTTGGGCAGCACGCGCACGCCGAGCTCACGCACCAACGACCAGAACGCCTGCCCGGCCCGCTCCCCGGCGGCCTCGCGCCGCAAAGAGACCGTCACCACCTCGGTGCCGCTCGCCTGCACCGCCTCGGTGAGAATCGCCGGCGAGGGGTAGCGGGCGGTCCCGAGCAACAGCCGGGAGCGCACCGGCACGTCATAGAGCGTGAACATTCACCCTCCTTGCATGGGCGCGAGGATCTCGAGCCGATCGCCCTCGGCGAGCGCCGCCGCGCCGCGCTCGGGTGCCGGCACGAACTGGCCGTTCACCGCCGTGGCGAGCACCGCGTCGGCGAACCCGAGCTCGGCGAGCGCCGCGGCGAGATCCCCGGCGCGTACCTCGCGCCACTCGCCGTTCACCTGCAGGTTCACTGCATCACCTCCGGGGCCTCGCGTCCCTCGAGCACGAACTCCGCGGCCCGGCGCGCCAGCGCCGGGGCGGCCAGGAACCCGTGCCGGAACAGACCGTTGACGTACAGCGTCCCGTTGCGGCGCGTCAGCCGCGGCAAGTTGTCGGGGAAGGCCGGGCGGACGCCGGTGCCGATCTCCACGATCTCCGCCTCGCCGAACGCCGGGTGCAGCGCGTAGGCGGCGCCCAGCAGCTCGAGCATGGCGCGCGCCGAGATGCGACTCGCCTGATCGCTCTCGATCATGGTCGCCCCGATCATGTAACGACCCTCCCCGCGCGGCACGATGTACACCGGCGTGCGCGGATGCAACACGCGGATGGTGCGTGTCAACGTCACGTCCGGCGCCTGCACGTGCAGCATCTCGCCTTTGACCCCACGCAGGTCGGTGAGCACCGCGCGTGCCCCGAGTCCGGTGCAGTCGATGACGCAGTGGCCTTCCTCAGCCTCTGCCGGCGGCGTCTCGGCGCCGAAGCGGACCGTGCCGCCGAGTCCGGTGAGCCGCTCGGCGAGCGCCGCCAGCGCCGCACGCGGATCGATGTACGCCTCTTCCGGGAAGAACAGGCCGTGCTCGAACCGATCCTCCAGATCCGGCTCGAGGGCCGCGATGCCCGCCGCATCGAGCCACTGGTAATGCTCGGTGCGCCGCGCGAACTGCTTCAGCTCCGCCGTGTCGCGCGCATGCGCCAGCACCAGCGTGCCGCGACGCACCATGGCCGGGTAGCGCTCGGCCCACCAGGCAAAGCCCTCATCGCCGAGCGCTACGATGTGCGCCGGGGAACTGACGCGCTCGCACCAGGGCGCGAGCATCCCGCCGGCGAACCAGGAACAGCCGGCCCGCTCGAGGCTCGCGGCGCGCTCGAGGACCTCGACGCTCGCGCCCCGCTCGGCGAGCTCCACCGCGCAGGCGAGGCCCGCCACCCCCGCACCGATGATCGTGGCGTGCATGGTTCAGCCCTCCTGGGGAGCCCGGACGTAGAGTTCCGCGCCGCCGGCACGGAATTTCTCGGCCATCTCCTGCATGCCCTGCTCGCGCGCCTCGGCGCGCAGCTCCTGGGAGATGCGCATGGAGCAGAACTTCGGGCCGCACATCGAGCAGAAGTGCGCCACCTTGTGCGCCTCCTTCGGCATCGTCTCATCGTGGAACGCGCAGGCCGTATCCGGATCGAGCGACAGGTTGAACTGATCCTCCCAGCGGAAATCGAAGCGCGCGCGAGAGAGTGCGTCATCGCGCTCTTGTGCCCCGGGGTGTCCCTTGGCCAGATCCGCCGCGTGCGCGGCGATCTTGTAGGTGATGACGCCGGTCTTGACGTCATCGCGATTCGGCAGGCCCAGATGCTCCTTCGGCGTCACGTAGCAAAGCATCGCCGTGCCGTACCAGCCAATCATGGCCGCACCGATCGCCGAGGTGATGTGATCGTAGCCCGGGGCGATGTCGGTGGTCAGCGGCCCGAGCGTGTAGAACGGCGCCTCACCGCAGTGCTGAAGCTGTTTGTCCATGTTCGCCTTGATCTTGTGCATCGGCACGTGGCCGGGGCCCTCGATCATGACCTGGCAATCGTGCCGCCAGGCGATCTGGGTCAATTCTCCGAGCGTTTCGAGCTCGGCGAACTGGGCCGCATCGTTGGCATCGGCGATCGAGCCGGGGCGCAGGCCGTCGCCGAGGGAGAAACTCACGTCATAGGCGCGGCAGATCGCGCAGATCTCCTCGAAGTGCTCATAGAGGAAGCTCTCGCGGTGATGCGCCAGGCACCACTTGGCCATGATCGAGCCGCCGCGCGAGACGATGCCGGTCACGCGTCGGGCGGTGAGCGGCACGTGCGCCAGGCGCACCCCGGCATGGATGGTGAAGTAATCGACGCCCTGCTCGGCCTGCTCGATCAGCGTGTCGCGGAACACCTCCCAGGTGAGCGCCTCGGCGACCCCGCCGACCTTCTCGAGCGCCTGGTAGATCGGCACCGTGCCGATCGGCACCGGCGCGTTGCGCAGGATCCACTCGCGGATGGTGTGGATGTTGCGCCCGGTGGAGAGGTCCATCACCGTGTCGGCGCCCCAGCGGATCGCCCAGACGAGCTTCTCGACCTCCTCGGCCATCGAGGAGCTGACCGCGGAGTTGCCGATGTTGGCGTTGATCTTCACCAGGAAGTTGCGCCCGATGATCATCGGCTCGAGTTCCGGGTGATTGATGTTGGCCGGAATGATGGCTCTGCCGGCGGCCACCTCGGCGCGCACGAACTCCGGGGTGACGTAATCGGGGATGCTCGCGCCCCAGTCCTCGCCGTCGCGCGCCGCGGCGAGGGCGCGCTCGCGTCCGAGGTTCTCGCGGATCGCGATGAATTCCATCTCCGGGGTGATGATCCCGGCGCGCGCATAGGCGAGCTGGGTCACGGCTCGGCCGTCCCGGGCGCGCAGCGGCGGCACGGTGGCCGCAAAGACGTCGGCGCCGGCTTCACGGGTGCCATTGTCCTCCGGGCGCACGCGTCGGCCCTCGTAGCGCTCGACGTCCCCGCGCGCGGTGACCCACGGCTCTCGCAGGCGGGCCAGACCACGCTCGATGTCGATGTGCACCGCAGAGTCGGTGTAAGGGCCGGACGCGTCGTACACCGTCAGCGGCGGTTCACCGCTCGAGGGATGCAGAGAGATCTGGCGCATCGGCACGCGCACATTCGGATGCAGGCGGCCCTGCACGTGGATCTTGCGGGACGCGGGCAGCGCGTCGGCGACGACTTTGGGAACGGCATTCATCGGGCAGGCTCCTTGATGCGGATCAACCGCAGGAAACCCAGCCACACCACCGAGAGAAAGCGCGCGAGCAGAACTTTCCTACGCCAGCATGAACTGGATCAGGTTCGAAGGGTCGCCGCGCCGCGCCCGCAGGCGCCGTCGGCCTCTCAGCCCCCTGCCGGGGCTCCCCTAGTCACGCGAGCGACGATAGTACGGTGCCGCCTACCGGTCAACGGCGCAATGTGAGCGCCGGCAGCGCTCGGGTGCCCTCGCGCCGCACGGCCTGCAGGAGCTGCGGGCGCAGCCCGAGCAGGCGCAGGATCGTGGGCGCGATCTGCACGGTGCGCACCGCGCCGAAGAAGGTTCCGGGCTTCAGCTGCGGGTTCGCCACGAGCAGCGCGACGTGCCGGTCGTCCTGATGGAACCCACCGTGCTCGGCGATCTTGCCGACGTGGTTGGCGTAGATGACCCCCGCGCGCGGCTCGAGAATGAAGTCTGGCGCGCGCGAGTCGGTGCGCGGATTGCCAAAGAGCGCATCGAGCTGAGGACCGCTGTAGAACGTGCCGATGCCGAGGTCGGTGCCGGCGGCCTGCTGGGCGATCAGGCTCGCGATCACCTGCCGCACGCGCCCGCGGTAGGCCGGGGTCAGCCACTCGAGCAGCACGTCATCGGCGACGTGGAAGCGGTTCGCCGCGCCGAGCGTGTCGAGCGCGGGCGTGAGCACCGTGCGGTCGGAGATGATCTTCACCTCCGAGCGCTCGAGCGGCGTGTTGCCGCTCTTGGCACTGACGATGAGCACGGTCGAGGCGGCGAGCCCGCGACGGCGCAGCGCCGCGACCATCCGACCGATCGAGCGATCGACGAATGCGAGGGCGGCGGTGAGCTTCGCGCTCGGCACGGCACCCGGGGCGAGATAGCCCCCCGAGGGGCGCTTCTGCGCCACGTTGACGGCCTGGAAGTCCATGCCGAACAGCGCCGGGGTGCCGACGCGCCGGGTGCCGGTGTGATCGAAGCCGTCGATTTCATGGATCAGTGCGCGCACCTTCAGACGGTCGTAGCGCTGGATCGCGGCGGTCGAGTCCTGAAAGGCGTGCCGCGGATCGATCAGTCCTGCGCCGCCCGGGCCGGTGAGCGCGAGGTTGGCGCGCGAGAGAATGGCATGCACCTCGGGGGCGTAGAAGTCATCGATGTTGCGCCCGGGACCCTCCTCGGGGCGGCCCGGACCGTTCAAGATGTCGTAGGCCGGATGCTTGTCGATCCAGGCGGTGCGCAGGCCGTGCGCATGCAGGACACCGAACACGGTGTTGACGCGCAGGTAATTGTGCGGCCAGAGCGGCTCGCAGTGTCCGTGCCGCAGCCGCTCGGGCAGGCGCTGCGGATCGATGGCCGCGGCGCTGTTGCCGGCGAGCCCGTGCGGGCTCCCCCCATCGAGGCGGGCCTCCTCGAGATCGAGCTTGCCGGTGAGGCGCACGACCGCGCCGCGCGGACCGTGGCACTGCGAGCCGGCCGGGTACAGTGCCCGATCGAAGGTATGGTCGTAGTAGACGCCCGTGACCCGCGGCGTTCCGCCGCTCACCTGGGCGATCATGCCCGGAAAGGAATCCGACGGTCGGGTGGTCATCGCGTCGGTGTAGGTGACCCCGTGACGGGCCAGGGCCGCGAGGTGCGGACAGGTCCCGGCGGCGATGCAGCGGGCGAGATCCTCCTGGTGGAGCCCATCGACGCTGATCAGCAGCACGTGCCGGATCGGCACCACGGACGTCTGCGCATGCGCCAGAGGCGCGAGCAGGGGCAGGACGGCAAGGAGCGCGGCAAGCCGCGCGAACGGGCGATGGGCACGCATCAGTCACTCGATCTTTGCAGTATTGCGACAGCGCGCCGCAGGGTAATGAGCCGATGTGACAGTGGCGTGACAGCCGTCGCGCCTCGCCGTCGGGCATCGGAGCGCGGCCCGGCGCTGCGGCCCGGGCGCGCTCCCGCCTCTCATCGCTCGGCCGGCCTCCAGGACCGAGCGGGACCGTGTGCGCGGCGTGTTCCGTGCGATCACGGGTGCACGCCTCACGCGTCCTCGGCGAGCTCAGGCCGAGGACGCTGTTCGAGGACCGCCTGCGGCGGCCGCGTCGGGCCGCCGCCCGTCAGTCGCGATGCACCGCGTGGCTCGCCTGCCCGCCCTTGCGGCCGGCCTCGGCGGCGAGCTGGCGGTTCTGCGAGAAGCTGCGCTTCTCATCCGGAACGCTCTGCCCGCCCTTGCGGCCGGCCTCGGCGGCAAGGCGCCGGTTCTGGGAGAAGCTGCGCTTCTCATCCGGAACGCTCTGCCCGCCCTTGCGACCGGCTTCGGCGGCAAGACGGCGATTCTGGGAGAAGCTGCGTTTCCCGTCCGGCACGGCTTTACCGCCCATGCTGGCGATCTGCCGCTGCCGTTCCTGACTCATGGACGCGAATCCACGCCCACTGGTGCCCTTCTGGACCTGCGATCCCTCATGAGCTGGCTGAATCATGAGCGCTCTCCTTCACTGGGGACTCAGAAACCGGTTCCGAAGAACCCGCGGCGGCACCGCCGCCGCTCAACATAAGACTACCCCAAAGTCGATTCAGTTCCTGCAACGGTAACGCCCGCGGAGGCAGACCCGTTCAGCCCCGGGAAGATTTCGCCAATTTCGGTGCAGGTTGCGGCTTTTTCGGCGCCATTTTGGCGTCGATCGCAGCAATTTCCCGTTTCAACACGACCTGCACGTCCGGCGGCGGCTGCATGGCGAGCAGCTGAGTGAAGCGCGAACGCGCCAGCGTCAGGTCCCCGCGGCGCATCGCCTCGGCCGCCCCGAAGAACAGCGCCTTGGGAGAATTCGGCTCGAGCACCAGTGCTCTCTCGATCAGCTGCCCCGCCGGCCCGTCGAGCGTCGCATCGTGGATGAGGATCATCGCCTCGGCCTCCCCGATCAGCGCCGGCGCGCTGCGCCCGCCGGCGACCCGATCGGCATGCCGGAAGGCGCGCACCGCGAGCGGGTACTCCTGCAGCACGACGTAGGACTTACCGAGCTTCAGCCACGCATCGAGATCGCGCGGATGCGCATGGAGGTGGCCGATCAGCTGCTCGATCGGGCTCTCGGGCGAGTCGATGCCGGGATTAAGGCGCCACGACCAGGTGCTGAAGTGCACATACAGCGCCGTCGCGCCGCCGGCGAGCAGCAGGCACGAACCGAGCGCCGCCCAGAGCGCCGGTGCCTGTTGGGTGCGCAGCGGGCGGATCAGCGGGATCAACACCACTCCGACGGCCATCGCCGTGAGCAGCGTCGCGAGCAAAATGAATGCGATCATCAGGTGTGCTTCCGCGGCCCGGTGAGGCCGTCATCAAACCTCTCATCCTCATCATCATCGCCATCGACGGCCGCGGCGCGCCCGCGAATGAACCACAGCGCACTCACCGCGCCGATCACCAGCAGCACGAGCGGAGTGAGCCACAGCCAGGCGGTTTTCAACACGAACGGTGGCTTGAACAGGATGAAGTAGCCGTAGCGGGCGACGAAGAAATGGCGGATCTGTGCATCGGTGTCCCCGGCGAGCAGCATCTGGCGGATCTGCCGGCGCATGTCGGCCGCGAGGCTCACCGGGGAGTTCGCCAGCGACTCGTCCTGACACTGCATGCAGCGGAAGTTGTGGATCAGCCGCTCGTAACGCGCCTCGAGCGCAGGAGTGGGCATGCGGGTCGGGGCGATGGCGTGCGCAAACGGTGCGGCCAGCAGCGTCAGCACCGTCAGCAGCAGAGCGCCGAGCGGCGCGCGGCGGCTCATGAGCCGGACACCGCCTGCCCGGCCCGCAGCCGCGGCAGGAAATCCCGCGCCCACGCGCCGGGGGTGATCGGGCCGATGTACTTGTACACGATGATGCCCTGCGGATTGACGATGAAGGTCTCCGGCGCGCCGTACACGCCCCAGTGGATGGCTTCGAGTCCGCCCGGATCGAACGCGATTTGCTGATACGGGTTGCCGCGCTGCTGCAGGTAGCGGATGGCCGCACTGCGGCGGTCCTTCCAGTCGAGCCCGATCACCGGCACCACGCCGGTGTGCGCGATGGCGAGCAGTTCCGGCGACTCGATGCGACAGGAGACGCACCAGGTGCCCCACACGTTCAGCAGATACCAGTGCCCGCGCAGCGCGGCGTTGCTCACCGGGGTCTGCGGATCGGCGAGACTCGGCAGCGTGAAGCTCGGCGCCGGTTTGCCGATCAGCGGCGAGGGCACGAGATCCTTGCGCGGCGCCTGGTGCAGCCCGAATGCGAAGATCACCACGATGACGGCGAACACCGCCAGGGGTGCGAAGTAGCGCATCATGGGCTCGAGCCCCCCGCCGGCAGCGGACCGTCCGGCGCCGCCTCGCGCGCCTCGGCGAGCCGGTAGCGTCGGTCGGTGATGGCGAGCAGTCCGCCGGCGGCCATGATCAGCGCCCCGATCCAGATGTACAGCACCAGCGGACGGACCTGCAGCCGGAAGCTCCAACGCCCATCGCCGAGATCCTGGCCTAAGGCGACCAGGATGTTGCTGCCGCCGTTGAGGTCAATCGCCGAGTGCGTCGTGACCATGTGCTGCACCCAGTAGGTGCGCTTCTGCGGATACATCACGGTCACCGGGTGACCGTTGCGGGTGACGAGGATCTTCGCCTCGGCCCCGCCGTAGTTCGGACCGTGCACCGGCTTGATGCGCTCGAACTGGAAGGTGTAACCGCCATCGCGGGCACTCATGCCGCGCGTGAGCGCGACATCCTGTTCGGCCGTGAACCCCTGCACTGCGGTCATGGCAATCACGAACACGCCGAGCCCGATGTGCGCAACGGTCATCCCTAGCACCGCGCGCGGCACGGCGATTCGCCGGCGCAGCCGGTCGATCGGATCGATCAGCGAGGCGAGAATGATCCACGCCCCGAGCGTCATGCTCACCGGGGAGAGGATGCCGGCGCCGGTGAACACCCCGAAGGCCACCGCGCAGCCGATCAGCGCCGCGGCCGCGAGCGTGATCAGCAGCGTGCGGCCGCGCTCACCGAGTCCGCCGCGCTTCCAGCGCGCGTGGATCCCGAGCGGCAACAGCGCGAGCAGCGGCAACATCGAGACCAGGAAGGTGGGGTTGAAGTACGGTGGGCCGACCGAGAGTTTGCCCAGATGCAGCGCGAGGGAGATGATCGGGGCCATCTCGCCGGCGAAGACGGTGCCGCAGGCGGTCACCAGCAGGATGTTGTTGAAGAGCAGGAACGACTCGCGCGCGCTCAGCTCGAAGCCCGCCTCGGACTGCATCTGCGGGGCGCGCCAGGCATAGAGCGCGAGCGCCGCGCCGATCATGATCACGAGGAAGGTGAGGATGAACTCCCCGCGGCCGGGGCTCGCCACGAACGAGTGCACCGAGATCAGCACCCCGGAGCGCACGAGGAACGTGCCGATCAGGCTCAAGGAGAACCCGAGCACCGCCAGCAGCAGCGTCCAGCTCTTGAACAGGCCGCGCTTCTCGGTCACCGCGAGGGAGTGGATGAGCGCGGTGCCCATCAGCCAGGGCATGAACGAGGCGTTCTCGACCGGATCCCAGAACCAGAACCCGCCCCAGCCGAGCGTGTAGTACGCCCACCAGCTGCCGAGCGTGATGCCGCAGGTGAGAAACGCCCAGGCGCTCGTCGCCCACGGGCGCGTCCAGCGGGCCCACTCGCGATCGAGCCGCCCCTCGAGCAGCGCCGCCCCGGCGAACGCAAACGCGACGGCGAGCCCGACGTAACCGGTGTAGAGCACCGGCGGGTGCACGGCGAGTCCGGGGTCCTGCAGGATGGGGTTCAAGCCCAGTCCGTCGGCCCAGGGCGGATCGAGCCGCACGAAGGGGTTGGAGGTGATGAGGGTGTAGAGGAGAAAGCCGATGCTGATGGTGCCGAGCACGCCGAGCACCCGCGCGGCGAAGTTGCGCGGCAGGCGCGCGGTGCCGATGGCGGCCGCGACCGTCCAGCAGGCGAGCAGGAAGATCCACAGCAGCAGCGAGCCGGAGTGCGCGCCCCAGACCCCGGCGATGCGGTAGAACAGCGGCAGCGCGGAGTTGGAGTTCTCCGCCACGTAGCGCACCGAGAAATCATTGCCGATGAAGGCGGCCATCAGGCAGCCCATCGCGGTGCTGACCATGACGAACTGCCCGGCGACCGCCGGGACCACCGCGGCGGTCCAGCGCTCGCGCCCGAGCGCGGGACCGGCGATGCCGAAGAACGCCTGCAGCACCGCCAGCAGCAGCGCGAGGATGAGGGCGAACTGGCCGAGCTCCGGAATCACTTGGCGTACTCCGTGGCCGCCTCGATGGTGCTGCTGTGCGCGCCGGCGGCGCTCGCCGTCGCGCTCACCGCGAGCGCCGGGTCGCGCGGATCGCCGTGCCGGATCCCCCAGGGCTGGTGGATGCCCGGCGGACGGTAGTTCTGGTCGTGCTTGGCGAGCACCTGATTGGCGAGGAACACCCCGTCGGGCAGCAGCTTGCCGTGCACGATCACCCCGGAGTTCTCGCGGAACAGATCCGGCAGCACCCCGGTGTACTCCACCGGAATCTCGTGCTGGTAGTCGGTGACCATGAAGCGCACCTGCATGCTGCCGGGTGTGCGGTGCACGCTGCCCTTGGCCACCATGCCGCCGAGCCGGAACGACTCCCCGATGGGCGCCTTGCCCGCGGCGACCTGGGTGGGCACGAAGTAGAACGTCACGTTCTGGCGAAACGCCGAGAGCGCGAGCCCGCCGGCAATCGAAACGCCGGTGAGAATGCCGATCACCAGCAACAGCCGGCGGCGTCGGGTCGGTGTCATGGCTCCTCCTGCGTCTGCAGTCTGCGCAGCGCCGCTCGCCGCGCCCGCTCGCGCAGGCGCATGGCCCAGTAGATGTTCAGGCCCATCACCCCGAGTGTCACGGCGTACGCCGGCCACACCCAGGGATAATACCCGCCCATGTCGAGAAATCGCATCATGCGCCGAGCTCCTCTTCCACCCAGTGTGCGGCGCGCTCGCGATTGAGCACCTCGCCCTGCAGGCGCACCAGCACCACCGCCCCGAAGAACAACGTAAAGCCGAGAAACATCAGCAGCAGCGGCACGAGCATCGAGGGCGGCATCGTGGGCTTGCCGAGATACATCACTGAGGGCCCCTGGTGCAGCGAGTTCCACCACACCACCGAGTAGTGGATGATCGGCACGTTGATCACCCCGACCACGGCGAGCACCGCGCTCACCCGATCGGCGCGCTGCAGATCCTCGAACGCCGCGCGCAGCCCCATGTAACCCAGGTACAGAAAGAACAGCAGCAGCTCCGAGGTCAGGCGCGGATCCCATTGCCAGTACGTGCCCCACATCGGCTTGCCCCACAGCGAGCCGGTGACGAGCGTCGCGAGCGTGAAGGAGGCGCCGATCGGTGCCGCCGCGGCGGCGAGCGCGTGCGCGGCCTTCATGCGCCAGATCAGACCGATCGCGCCGGCCACGGCCATGATCGTATACACCATGAGTGACAGCCACGCGCTCGGGGCATGTACGTACATGATGCGGTAGGCATCGCCCTGCTGGTAATCGGGCGGCGCGAGCCACAGCCCGCCGATCAGTCCGGCGATGATCAAGAGCGCCGCGGGCCACGCAAACCAGGGCGTCAGCCGCCCCGCGGTCCGGTACAGGTGCGGCGGGGAAGCGAGCCGATGAAACCACGTCCAGGTCATCTGCGGTGAGCCCTCACTCCAAGTTGATGCGAACGGCGGCGGCCGCCGCGAGCGGTGCCAGGGTCATGCCGAACACCGCCAGTGCGCCGAGCAGCGTCAGCGCCGCGCCGTACGGCTGGCCGCGGATCGCCAGCTGGGTCGCGTGCGCGCCGAAAATCAGCACCGGGATGGCGAGCGGCAGTGTCAGCAGCGAGAGCAGCGCCCCGGCGCGCCGCACCCCGAGGGTGAGCGCCGCGCCGATGGCCCCGAGCAGGCTCATCGTCACGGTGCCGAGCGTCACCGAGGCCAGGATCCCGGGCAGTGCATGGGCCGGCACGCCGAGGGAGACGGCCGCGAGCGGTGCGATGAGGGCGAGCGGCAGCCCCGTGAGCAGCCAGTGCGCGGCGGTCTTGGCGGCCAGGAGCCCCGTCAGGGCGCGCCCGGAGAGCGCGTACTGCTCGAGCGTGCCGTCCTGGGCGTCGTCGCGGAACAGGAACTCGAGCGCCAGGAGCGAGGACAGCAGTGCCGCCGCCCACAGCACGCCGGAGGCGATGTGCCGCAGGCGGGTCAGCTCGGGGGTGATGGCGAGCGGGAACAGCGTGGTCACCATGGCGAAAAACGCGAGCGGCTGGACCAGCTGGCTCGCCTTGCGAAAGGCAAGCTTCAGGTCACGCTCGAGCATCATCCAGGCCACCGCGGCGGCGCCCGGCGCGTTGCGCGGGGCCCGCTCGGGGCGCGTCAGGGACGGAACGACACTCAGCTCAGACACCGCCCAGCTCCAATCGCCGCAGTCCCCGCTCCGAGACCGCGAGCGGATGATGTACGGCCGCCATGACCAGCCCGCCGGCGGCGAGATGCTCGTCGATCAGGGCGCCCACGAGGTGCTGCCCTTCGACATCGAGATTCGTGGTGGGTTCATCGAGGAGCCAGAGCGGCACCGCCATCAGCAGGAGCCCCGCGAGGGCCACCCGCCGCTTCTGACCGGCCGAGAGCGTGCGCACCGGTCGGTCGGCCCAGCGTCCTGCGCCGACCCGCCCGAGCACGGCCTCGAGTTCCGCGGCGGCGAACCGCCGGCGCACGGCGACCCAGTAGTGCAGGTTCTCGCGGCCCGTGAGCTCCATCTTCAGGGGCGGCTCATGGCCGAGATAGGCCATTTCGGCGTGAAAGCTCGGCAGGTCCTCGCGCACGTCCGTGCCCCGCCAGCAGATCCGTCCGGCCTCCGGGTAGGCCATGCCGCACACGGTGCGCAGCAGGCTCGTCTTGCCGGCCCCGTTCGGCCCGGTCAGCTGCAGGCACTCCCCACCGGAGACCGTGAAGGCGACGCCGCGCAGCACGTGCCGCTCGCCGCGCCACAGATGCACATTTTCCCCTTTGAGCGTCGTCTCGGACATGCCTCTCATCGGCCCATCACAGCCTCGATGGGCGGCAAGTCTCGCCAATTCGGACATTTATCTCCATAGGCACTGCGCAACCGAGCATAGGTAGGGCTCCTTATTGCCTCGAGCACGCAACGGTGCCAGGGACGCTCGGGCCTCGGGTAGAATGCGCCGGCCTCCCTTGCCCGGGTGGCGAAATTGGTAGACGCAAGGGACTTAACGAAGTTGAGCACCCGGGGCGGAAACGCCCGGTGTGAATGGGGTCAAAGTCGGTGGACCAGCAGCACGTCACGGTGGCTGCAATACCGAGCTAAGCCGAGCGGCCGCGGGGCTGCCCGGAAAGTGTAGAGACTTGACGGCCCCTGCCTAAACCGCGAGGCGTGATCGTGTCGCGGCACGGTGAAGGTAAAGTCCAGACCCCAAATGCGTCGTGGCCGGCGAACTCGCCGGGCGAACGCAGCGGTGTAAACCGTAGTGGGTATGAAAATCCCTCGGGGGCAACTCCATGCCGGTTCGAGTCCGGCCCCGGGCACCAGGTGGATTCAAACCCCGCCTTCCCTGCCCGTCCTCCAACATCCCAACATTGCGCGGAAACACTGGGAATCGCAGTGTTTCCGCATCGACACCCGCCGACACCCGTCTGCCGCCATCCAGGGGCATGACCACACGCCCGAGGTGCGAAAAGTGGGGTCAGTCAGGTCGGCGTGAGTCCCGGTTACCCCAGAGGGCTGCGGAGCGGCGCCCATGTTGTCGGATGCGAAGATTCGGAGCCTGAGATCTAAGTAGAAGGCATACAAGGTCTATGACGAGCGCGGGCGGTATATGGTGGTGAACGCGAACGGGTCGCGGTGGTGGCGGTTCAAGTACAAATATGACGGCAGGGAGCCGCGGGATTTCTCTCGGCGTGTACCCGGATGTGACCCTGCAGTACGCGCGGGAGAAGCTGCAGGAGGCCCGGCAGCTGCTGGCTCGGGGGATCGACCCGAGCGCGCAGCGGCGGACGGTCAAGGTCGCCAGGGCGGACACCTTCAAGGTGATTGCCGAGGAATGGCTGGAGATGCAGGCGGAACGGCTGGCACCCATCACGATGACCCAGGCGCGGTGGATTTTGGGCTCGTTCGTTTACCCTCGCCTGGGGTCGCGGCCGATCGCCGAGATCACGGCACCTGAGGTGCTGGGCGTGCTGCGCCCAATCGAGAGCCGTGGGATGAACGAGACGGCGCATCGGGCCCTGCAGCGCTGCGGGCAGATATTCCGGTACGCCATCGCGACGGGTCGAGCGACGCGGGACATCACGTCCGACCTGCGGGGCGCCTTGGCGCCGGTCGTGGTGGAGAACCGGGCGGCGATCACGGAGCCGGCGAAGATCGGCGCCCTACTCCGCGCCATCGATGACTACATAGGGCATCCGACGACGCTGATCGCCCTGAAGTTGTCCCCTCTCGTCTTTCTACGTCCCAGCGAGCTTCGGGCTGCGGAATGGAGCGAGATCGACCTGCAAGCAGCGGAATGGCGCGTCCCGGCGGCGCGGATGAAGATGCGGGAGCGGCACATCCGACATCCGGGCCGCTTTGAAATATCTTGCTGACCTCCTGCAATAATGGAGTCGGTGCAGATGCGGCTGGGCAGTGTCCAATTCGGCCGTCACATGGCGTCCGATTGTGCGTCGTTCACCAACGTGTCTGGACCGCCATTTCTGAGCGAATAGCCAAGAAATGCAGGCTTGGCACAAGCTCAGTTCTGGCGGTATGCTGACTCAATAGGATCGAGCCCGAGACATTCTCATGAACGCCAATCTGCGACAGCTTCCGGTCGAAGAGCGCATAAAGCTCGTTGAAGACCTATGGGATAGCATCGCTGAGGATCGCAAGGCGCTTCCGGTGACACCGGAGCAAAAGACTGAACTTGACCGTCGCCTGGCGGCTTACGAGCTAGACAAGAATCGCGGCCGGCCGGCAGCCGATGTCCTGGCCGACGTACGCCGGCGTCTGTGACGGTAGAGGTCCGTCTCCGGCCTGAAGCAGAACAGGACGTGGCCGAGGCTGCTCTGTGGTACGAGGCAAACGAACCTGGCCTCGGAGTGCAATTCGTTGACCAGGTGCAAGCCACCATCAATACGATTGCGGAACAGCCCAGCGCGTTAACAGCGGTTCACAAATCGGTCCGACGTGCTCTCATTAGGCGCTTCCCGTTCGGCGTCTTTTACCAAATTGATGAGGATGCCATTATCGTCGTAGCGGTATTGCACGGTAGCCGCCATCCACGCGCATGGAAGGAGCGCCGGCAGACAGGATCGGAATCAACGTTTACAAGTACGCCCCTCTTGAGGAGATGACGTCAATCGTTCGATGTCAGCACATCAGGGTAAGCGCGGAGCAGATTGAGACAGGATTGCCAGCGCGTGCTCTCCTCCTTCAGGGCCGTAGTGAATCTCTCTGTGTGATCGGCCATCATTCCATCGAATGCTCCCTGCGCCTCATTTCTCGCCATCCCGTGGCTAATCATGCTCTGACTCAGCGTCTTCCTGGAACTCTGCAGGCCGCGCCATGCCGCAACCTCGAAGACAGTTCGCTCATGAGCCTGCTCAAACTCGAGAAGAGATGCGCCCCATTCCTCTTTTGGTGTCAAATTGAACTCCCATTGGAAACGTATCAGTCACGGCGCTCAAACTCCGCGAATCAGGTCTTATGCCGATCGGCTGGCGATGATGATGGGTAGTTGATGTCCCATTTGTGCCCAAGCATGCGGCTGCTGGAGGATGGCACCTTATTGCCCGGGTGACGCCATCGCGAGCGCATCTAGGTGCTCGATGCGTGAGTACCCGGGAATCAGGTACCACCGAGCCAGCTGCTCCGCATTCACACTTCCACTGTGATACTTCAGAATCGCTTCAACGAAGTCCTGGTGGCGCAGCAGGGTAATCTCTGTCGAGCCGTTCGCCTTAGACCGTGACGTTTCCAGTCACGGTAGTTACTTAGGGGCAACTACCTTTCGCCGACTTAGGGTCCTGTTAAGCGGCGGGCGTTTGGCTTCTTGGATTACCCTATCAATCTGAGCAACAAACTCATTGGTATCCAGAAAATAGTTGGGATACGCTCTCTTCAGGGCTTCCACGGGGCCGGCCGACACCAATACAGCCTCCACAGGCTCCCCGGCTTGGGCTTGCTTCTCGACATCAGCGTAGTCTGCATTCGCCTGTTCGAGTCGGGTCATTGCATACGGGCGAATGGATACAGATTTGTCGGCCGAATTTAAAACAACCAGGTGAAAAACGCCGTGACCCTTTTCGGTTGTTATCTTTTCTGCGGCAACTGAGAATCCTCGGAGCTTTTCAAGAACGTTTAATTGAGCTTCTGTCTCTGCAACTCGCAGAAATGTCTCGCTCCGCGACAAAGACTCATGCCCAGGCACCGGTGGGGAGCCTTCAAGATGAGCAAGTGCAGACCCGGTGACTGCGAAGAACGACCGCCACTGACCCTCACCTTGGCCAGACTTCAGGGCTTGACCCAGGAATGTCCCCATGGTCTCGACAGCCGTGGCCCAGGCATGCTGCAGCTTGGTTCTAAGCTGTAGTTCCAGCAGCAGTCCGTCGTAAGATTGCACTTTCGAATTCCTATACCGATATATGAGATGAATGCTTCTGTAGCCATCATCTTTTGGCTCAGCAATGTAGTCTTTCCAAGAGACCAGCTCATGCTGAAATGTTCGATCTCGGTACACATGTTCAAGTCGCCGGACCTGTTTTATGCTGCCCAAGATTGCGCGAAGTCCACCGATATCCTGCATCCTGGCAAGCTGCATCCCATCAAATCTCTTTAGCTTAAGTGCGATTGACGGCAATCGCTTTAATCGCTGAGCAACAGTTGCATTGCTGTCTATGGACTTGAGCCTGCTTCTCAGAGTCGCTTGGAACGTGTTGATGGGGTAGTTGTGGCAGGCGCGCCAGTTGGCGAGGACCTTATAGGCCCAGTCCCATTCATCCAACTGTTCAATTGAGACCGGTTCGGTCGACTGGGCATACGCGCGCAGAATCTCGCCGGCCCTGTTTACTTGACCCCGCGAATATTCTGGCTTCGGAAATGTCATGGCTTTCCTGGGTTGGATAACTCGAGACCAGAACCGACCGACATCCCGGGCTCCTCCGCTCCGGATCTCGGTTACTCACCAGTATTACTCGATGCGTTCTGGCTCGTCTAGCCCGAGCTGTTTGCGAAGAGCGTCAGTCAGACGGCCTGGGCGAAACCAGGAGATTGCTTCATCGAAAGTATCGAAGACCTGGGCTTTGTGGAATGCCCCGCCATGTGCCGTTTCGGGGTCCTGGATTCCCTGGCTGAACTCAATGACGGAATTGGCCTTGGAGATGGCGGCGACAAATTTGCCGCCACGGGTGTTATATAGGGCCGCAGTAATGGACCAACCCGTGACACCTCCGCTCATCGAGACCTTTGCAAGCGTTTGGCCCGCGAACGAGATGGGGCGGTTCCCATCTCGCCTTACGAGGATCTCCTGATACTCAACCGGGACGGATTTGGAAGGAGCGGACGCCCCTTTAGCGGGAGTGGGCATGAAAGCATACCTCTTACTAACAGCGGAACCGTCCGCAACGCGACACCGGCCACTGGCCAGCGCATAAATATGATGCATCCATACGCTCAAAGAGTCTAGGTGCCCAATTGGGGCTGTAGCTCGGGGGGATCCGGGTGCTGGATCGGCAGAGGGTTGGCAATCGTTTAGGTCGGGAGGCAAGTCGAAAATCGGCCTATCGAATTGGAGCATCGGGGGTGGTGGACGGGAACTGGCGGTCTGCGTCTCCCCCCTGTGCCAATGTGAGCTGGAATACCTGCCTTCTGGAATTTACAGTCCAAGGTAGTATCACTCATGGCAGCAGTACTGGATTTTTCGATGAGCCACGATCGGTCCACTCTCAGTCCGGGCATCCCGGAAGGAACCCGAAGGGCGAGTGAAGGGATGCCCGGGGCCGCGGCGCGGCCGGACCCAGAGGTCGTGGCGGTCGCTCGGCGGCGCAGGTTTTCCGCCGGCGAGAAGCGCGTGCTCCTGGTCGAGGCCGACCGATGCAAGGCGGCCGGCACGCTGGGCGCGTTCCTGCGTAGCAAGCGCATTTATTCCTCGATGCTCTCGAGCTGGCGCAAGCAGCTCGAGGCGGCCGATCGGGTGGCGCGAGCCCCCAAAAAAGCGTGGACCGAAGCCCGACCCGTCAGCCCGGCAGATCGAGCAGCTCAATCGCGACAACGCCCGCCTGCGGCGCAAGCTCGAGCGCGCGGAGCTGATCATCGAGGCCCAAAAAAAACTCTGTGTGGCCCTGGGTCTGCCGACATCGGACGACAGGAGCGAAGAGGAATGATGCTCGCTGTCGCCGATCTCGCCCCGCATGTCGGGCTCAAAGCCGCCTGCCGGGCGTTCGGGCTGAACCGTGGGTTCGTGTATCGCGATCGAGTCCGGCATCGGGCCATTGGCCCACGGCGCGCATCGCGTGCAAGGTCGCGACCCCCGTTGGCCCTCTCGAACTCCGAGCAGGAGCTGCTGCTCGGGGTACTCGATAGCGAGCGCTTCGCCGATGTGGCCCCGCCCACGGTCTATGCCACATTGCTCGACGAAGGCCGTTATCACGGCTCGATTCGCACGATGTACCGGCTGCTGGCGGCCCGCAACCAAGGCGGGGAGCGACGCAATCAACGCGTGCACCCCGTCTACGCCAAGCCCGAGCTGCTTGCGGTGCGGCCCAGGGAAGTCTGGAGTTGGGACAGTACAAAGTTGAAGGGTCCGGCCAGATGGGTCCACTTCCACTTGTACGTCATCCTCGACATCTTCAGCCGCTACGTCGTCGGATGGATGCTCGCGCTGCGCGAATCGGCAGAACTCGCCGAGCAGTTCATCGCCGAGACTCTGCAGAAGCAGAACATCGCACCGGGGACGCTCACACTGCACGCCGATCGCGGCACGAGCATGCGTTCAAAGCCCGTGGCGGCGCTGCTGATCGATCTGGAGGTCGCCAAGACCCACAGCCGTCCACACGTCTCAGATGACAATCCGTACTCTGAGGCGCAGTTCAAGACCCTGAAATACCGTCCCGATTTCCCTGAGCGGTTCGGCTCGATCGAGGACGCCCGCGCGCACTGCCAGCAGTTCTTTCACTGGTACAACCACGAACACCGCCACAGCGGCATCGGCTTGATGACCCCGGCCGCCGTGCACGGCGGCACCGCTGCGGCGATGCGCGCACGGGGAGTGTCTGGATTTTTGTGCTTGAGGCGAGACCCGAAGCTCGGATCACACCAGGATGCAGGAGTCTGATCTCTTCACCTCGAGTGACGCCCCGCGGCCCCTGCCTGTGGGGCTCGCCTGGCTCGAAGGCTTTGCCCTCACCTGGGAGGATGCGCTGCTCGAGGCGATCACCCGAGTCACCGCCGCAGCACCACTGCGACACCTGATGACCCCGGGAGGCCAGCGGATGTCCGTCGCCATGACCAATTGCGGCCCGCTCGGCTGGATCTCGGATCGGTGCGGTTACCGCTACAGCGCGCTGGATCCGCAGCGCGGGGAGCCCTGGCCCGCGCTGCCCGCGCCGCTGCGCGAAGTAGCGGTCGCGGCGGCACGGGCCGCCGGCTTCGAGTCCTTTGAGCCCGATGCCTGCCTCATCAATGCTTACACCCCCGGCGCTCGCATGTCCCTGCACCAGGATCGGGACGAGCGTGATTTCAATGCGCCCATCGTGTCGGTCTCGCTGGGGTTGCCGGCGGTCTTCCTCTTTGGCGGCGACACACGCCGAAACCGGCCGCTGCGACTGCCGCTGACCCACGGCGACGTCGTGGTCTGGGGCGGCCCGGCGCGCCTCGCCTTCCACGGGGTGGCGCCTGTCGCCGATGGGCAACATCCCCGCCTCGGACGCCAGCGCATCAATCTCACTCTGCGCCGCGCACGATGAATCTGACGAGGCCCGGGCGCATCCGTCCGTTGCGGACCGGGTACCGGCAATCCCCCCGCACCTGCCATAGGTACTTCTCGCGCGCCGCGATGGTTGCCACGACCGCAAGGCTTGACCGATACTTAGCTCACCCGCCGATTTGGAGGTCTGCTGTGTCCGACTCGAAGAATCGTACTGATCCCTCTCGCCGCGCCTTTCTCGCCTCGGCTGCCGTTGCGGCATCCGTCGCCGTGGTCGGTCTGCGACCGCGTACCGCGTCTGCCGCCGGTGAAAAACTGCCGCACTTGTCCGAGAGCGATCCGCTCGCCAAGTCCCTCGGCTACCGCGCGCATGCCAGCGCCGTCGATCGCAAGAAATTCCCGGCCTTCAAGCCGGGCGATCGTTGCGCGATGTGCCGCTTTTTCCTCGGCACCCCGGGGGAGAAAACCGGCTATGCAGGCTGCCAGATCTACGCCGGCTACTCGGTGAACGCCGATGGCTGGTGCGCGTCGTTCAACGCGCGCAGCTGAGCTCCTCTGACGCCGAGCGCCGCTGCGGTCACTGACCGCAGCGGCGCAGCGGCGCAGTGGCCTCCTCACCTTCGCCCGTCCTCTGCTCGGGGTCCCCCGCGAGTTCTCGCGCCTCGACCGGTTCAACGGTCGCCCGCGGGCTCACGTTCCACTTCGGTGGCAGTACCCCGCCGCTCACACGCCCCGTCGACTGCGACCCGCGCGGCCCGTGACCCCGGGCCAAAACCGCGGCGAGCCCGCACGGAACATGCGCGCTCACGCACTCGTGTTCAGGCTCGCGGAGCGCTGACCGCCCATCGGCCGCGTCCCGCGGCCGTCACCGGCTCGCACCGGTGCCCACGGTCCGCCGCGCTCACCGTTGAGCGCTCTGCACCGGCGAGTGCGGCCAGGGCGCCTCGATCGCCCGGCGCGCCAGAGCGCTCATCACCCGGAACCCGTTGCGATTCGGGTGCACGCCGTCATTGGAGAGACGCTGGCGGAAGCGGCCGCTCGGGCTGACCAGATGCGCGTAGTAATCGACGAAGCGCAGGTGGTGGCGCTTCGCGTAGGCGCGCAGCCAGCCGTTCAGCCGACGGATCTCGGCGGCGGGGTGATACTTCGGTGCCCACCAGAAGCGCACGGCCGGCGGCATCGACCCGAGGATGACGTGGATGTGATTCGCCTCGGCCAGAGTCACCATGGCGCGGATGTCATCCTCGTACTGGTGCTCCGTGGTCGGACCGGTGTTGCCGGCAATATCGTTGGTGCCCGCGAGGATCTGCACCACCTTCGGATGCAGCGCGATCACGTCCGGCCAGAACCGCACCAGCATCTGTGCGCTCGTCTGGCCGCTGATCCCGCGGTCCACGATGCCATGCGTAAAGAAGGCCGGATCGGCGTCCTGCCAGAAGTCCGTGATCGAATCCCCCATGAACACCACCCGCGCCCGGTGATGCAGCGCCTGATCCGCGGCGCGGTAGCGGCACAGGTCCGCCCAATCACGCGCCCGCTGGCGGTCCGCCGCCCGTTGCGCACTCGCCTTCTGCCGCGCCGAGGGCGGCGGTTGCTGAAAGTGCGCCCCGGGATGCAGGATCATGTGCATGAATGCCGGCCCCGGCGCGCCGCTCGGGGCCCCGGCGCACGGATTGCCGCTCATCGCGGTGTACGACGCCGCACTCGCATGCGCGCGCAGAGGAATCATCAGGACCGCTGCACAGGCCGCGCCCACCAGTGCGAGGGACGCGCCGCGGCGCTTCATTCGGGTCTCAGTCATGGGGTTTCACTCCGTCAATCACTCCGAAGGTTCATCGGTCACCGCGATGCGCCGCCCTTCCGCTCCGGGGGGCGCAGCACGACAGCGCGCACACCGTCCCGTGAGCTCCACGGCGCGCGCATCGATCACGAACCCGTGCGCCGCACCGAGTCGCTCGGCGGCTGCCGTGAGACGAGCGTCTTCACTCTCCACGACGGTCCCACAGGCGCGGCAGATCAGCAACTGCCCGGCATGCGGGGCCGTCGGGGGCTCGGTGAGGTCACAGAGAATGAACGAACGGGTCGACTCGAGCCGATGCACGAGGCCGGCCTCGATGAGGAACTCGAGGGCGCGGTAGATCCCCGCCGGCGTCGAGCGGCCGTCCTCGGGACGCAGCCGCTCGAGCAGCTCATAGGCGCTGAGCGCGCGCCCCTCGAGCGCGAGTTGGTGCAGGACGGCGCGACGCTGGCGCGTCAGGCGCAAACCTCGGCGTCGGCAGACCGCCTCGAGCCGCTCGAGCAGCGGGTGCGCGTGCCGTTTGACGGCGGGGCTCATCCGCACGCCCCTCAGGATCCGGCCCCGGCGCGCAGGCTGCGCCGCCGACCGGCCACGTAGCACACCGCACTCAGCGCGCCGACGAAAAAACCCACCGGCCCGTCGGTCAGGTAGGTCAGCGCCAGCGCCGACCACACCACCGCCAGTGACAGGAGCACCGAGAGCAGCAGCGCGCGCCACGGTCGATCCGTGTAGGCGCGCGCACCGCTCGCCGGGCCGACCATCAGGCTGAACACGAGCAGCGCGCCGACCACCGGCACCGCCATCGCCGTCGAGAGCGCCACGATGAGCAGGAAAGCGCCCTCCAGGGAGCGGGCCCGCCCGAACGCCGCGGCGGCCAGATCGCCCGACAGCGACTCGAGCAGCAGCGGACGGGCCAACAGCGCGAGCAGCGCCAGCGCCAGCGCACTCAGCAGCGCGACTCCGAGCACCTGCGCTCGGCTGATCCCGAGCACCTCACCGAACAACAACCCGTAGAGACTCTGGGCGTAGGCGCCGGAGAGGCTGAGCAGCAGCACGCCCACCGCGAGTGCCAATGCGAGCCACAGGGCGCTCGCCACCTCGCGCCGCTCCCCGCGCTGCAGTTGCGTAATCGCGATGACCCCGACGCCGCTGAACAGCGCCAGTCCGAACAGCTCGTTCACCCCGAGCAGGCTCGCCACCGCCGCGCCGGGGAAGGCTCCGAGCGGCAGCGCGTGAGCCGCGAACGCCGCACGCCGCGCCACCACGAAGAACCCGACCGCGCCGCCGACGATCGCCACCATCGTGGCGACCAGCCAGGCATGCAGCATGAAAGGGGCGAACACCTCAGTGCGCCTCGCAGCCGGAGGGATGGGCCGCGGCGCGCCGCGGCCCATGCGTCGCGAGCACCCCGGCGGTCAGATACGCGGCGAAGACCAGCGCGACGATGAAGAAGCTGACCGGCCACCCGCGCCCCGGCGTCCAATAGAAGCTCTCATAGGCGAGGATGATCCCGCCCCAGGTTGCGCCGAGCCCGATCGCCGCGGCGAGCGCCACGGCCGCCGCCGGACGACGCGCCACGCGCAGCGCCGCGGCCGCCGGTCCGATCAACAGCGCCGTGGAGAGGATGGCCCCGACGGTCATGGCCGCGAGCGCGACGGCCAGCGCCAGCGCGAGCGCATGGGCGAGCGACACCGCGCGCACGCGGATGCCTTGCGCCCGCGCCAGATCGACCGACACCGCGCTCACCAGCAGCGGTCGATGCACGAGCGCGCTCACGGTGAGCGCCACGACCGTGACGGCCAGTGCCAGCGGCACGATCGTCGCGGGAATGGTGAACATCGATCCGAACAGCACGGTGAGCGCCGCGCCGCTCGCGTTGCGCACCGTCGCGGCGAAATACAGCAGCAGCGCGGCGAGCCCGAGTCCGGCGCCGAGCACCACGCCGGTGAGCAGGTCACGCTCGCGCGCCTCGCGGATCTCCGACCACTCCAGAACCCCGGCGGCCGCGGCCGCAAGTCCGAGGAAACCGAGCAGCGGGTTCAGACCGAGCAGATAGGCCGCCGAACCGCCCGCGCTGCTGACATCCGCCAGCGCGTGACCGGCGAAGGACTGGCGCTGCATCACCGTGGCAACACCCACGACGGCGCACACGAGCGCGGCCCCGCCGCCGACGATGAGCGCGACGCGCACCGGTTCGTTGTGCAGGAACTCGATCGCGGACAACAGGATGGACATGGTGCGCCGCGCCCGCTACGGCACGCTCGCGGTGTGCACCGGGTCGCGAGCCACGGCCTCGTGGATCTGCTCGCCGGCTTCGGCCGCCACCACCACCACGCGGCCGTGCACCCGCACCACATCGACGTGATAGCCGTAGAGACTGCTCAACACCTCCGTGCGCACGACCTCTTCCGGACGCCCCGCCACCGCTGCGCCGTTGGCGAGGTACACGATCCGGTCCATCGCGCTCAGCAGCGGGTTCATGTCGTGCGCCGAGAGCAGCACCGCCGCGCCGTACTCGCGCGAGAGGCGCCGCAGCAGCGCGACGATCTCGGCGCTGCTGCGCACATCGAGGTTCGCCAGCGGCTCATCGAGCAGCAGCAGTTTGGGTCGGCGCACAAGGGCATGCGCCACCAGCACCCGCTGCTGCTGGCCGCCGGAGAGCAGCCCGATGCGCTGCTCGGCGAACCCGTCGGCGCCGACCGCCCGCAGCATCCGATCGACCTCGATGCGCCGGGCCTTGGAGGGCCACGAGAGGCCGAGCCGCGCCCCGTCGAGCCCGAGCGTCACGACGTCGCGCGCGCGCAGCGGCAAGGCCGGATCGAGCGCGATCTTCTGCGGGACGTAGCCGATCGGGCCCGGTGCACCCACGACACCGTTAAGACGGATGCGGCCCGCGGCAAGCGGCAGGAAGCCGAGAATGGCGCGCAGCAGCGTCGTCTTGCCCGAACCGTTCGACCCGATCAGCGCACAGAACTCCCCCGGCTCGAGACCAAAGGTCACCTCGCGCAGCACCGAGCGTCCGCCGAGCGCAACGCAGGCGCCCTCCACGCTGAGCGCCGCTGTGCCGCTCACGGCGCCCCCGCTGGCGGACCGAGCCTGCGGGTCGAGACTCCCTGCGTCACCGCGGCGCGCAACGCCTGCAGCTCGGCGAGCATCCAGCCCTGATAGTGATAGCCCTGCGGCAGCGTCTCGTACACGCCAACCACCGGAATGTGCGCCGCGTGCGCCAGCTGCAGGAACGAGGCGGTGAGCGGGTCGGTCACCTGTTGGTTGTACACCAGCACCTGCACTTGATGCTGGCGCAGCAGCGCTCGCTGCACGGCCACGTCCTGTGGCGACGGATCGGTGCCGTTCATCACCGCCAGCTGCAGCGCGAGCGGCGTCACGATGCGACAGCCCGCCGCCTCGAGCAGCGCGTTCGCCACCGGCTCGCTCACCGCGACCGGGGTGCCGCCGTGATGCGCCCGGAAGGCCCGCAGCGCAGCGCGCCAGGCGTGCAGTGAGGCGTCGAAGCGCTGCGCCTGCGTCTCGAAATACACCGCATGGGCCGGGTCGAGCGCGCTGAAGGCATGGGCGGCGGCGACGGCCACCGCGGGCATCGTGCGCGGGTCGTACCAGAGGTGCGGATTGACGGTGTCGGCTGGAAGATCCAACAGACGGCGCACATCGATCACCTGCCGGTGCGCCACCGGTGCGGCCGCCATGATGCGTCTGATCCACGCGTCGTAGCCCAGGCCGTTCATCACGACCAGCGCGGCGCCGGAGACCTCGCGCGCCACCGCGGGACTCGCCTCGAACGCGTGCGGATCGGTGTTGGGGTTGCTGAGGACGGCGCGCACGCGGATGTACGGCCCGCCGATCTGACGCAGCACGTCGGCATACTGGCTCTCGACGCCGATCGCCAGCGGCGGCCCGCGGTGGGGTGCGCCACCGCAGCCGGCGAGCAGCAGCACCAGCGCCGCCGCGAGCCCTCCGCGCAACTTCGAACCGGATGCTCCGAGCGTGCCCATGCCTGAATGATACATTGTATCACTCGTAGCCGTCCACGCGCCGCCTCAGCCGAGGAGGATGCCGCCGTTGACGCCGATGGTCTGCCCGGTGATGAAGGGGTTGCCGATGACCATCAGCACCACCTGGGCGACCTCCTCCGCTGCGCCGAGCCGCCCGACCGGGATGTGCCGAAAGACATCGGTCTGCAGGAGCGGCCCGGCCATGTCGGTGTCGATCGGACCCGGTGCAACGGCGTTGACGGTGATGCCCTCGGCCGCGAGCCGCGCGGCGTAGCCGCGCGTGAGCCCTTCCAGGCCCGCCTTGGCGGCGTTGTAATGGACGCCGACCACACCGGGGCCGCGCGCGGCCACCGAGGAAATATTGATGATGCGCCCGCGGCGCAGCGCACGCATCGACGGCAGCACCGCCTGCGTGCACAGAAACGCCGATTTGAGGTTCACCGCGAGGGCGCGGTCGAACTCCGCCTCATCGAGATCGTCGAGGCCGCGAACGTTGGCGATGCCCGCGTTGTTCACCAGCAGGTCGATCGGGCCTAGTTCCCGGCCGATGCGCACCACCATGTCCTCGACCGCCTCGCGCACCGACACGTCGGCCACCACCGCGATGGCCCGTCGCCCCATCGCCCGCAGCGCCGTCACCACCTCCTCGGCGTGTCCGGCCTGGGTGCGACAGTTGACCGCCACATCGGCGCCTGCGTCTCCGAGTGCCAGCGCGATCGCCCGGCCGATGCCGCGCGAGCTGCCCGTCACCAGTGCCACGCGCCCCTGAAGATCCCCGGCCTTCGCGTTCATTGCGAATCGTCCTGCTGTGCTTGCGGATCAAGCGCGCGGCATTGTACCTCCCGCCGACGCGACTCGGCGTATACCCTTGAGCGATACGGCGCACGATGGTAGAAGCCCTCGCAGCCCAACCTTCGCGCGCCCCCTCTCGAAAGACCTCGCATGACGTTTCGCAGTAGTACTCTCGCCCTTGCGCTCGCCTTTGCACTCACCAGCACCCTCGTCCTCGGCGGCTGCGCCCGATCCGGCACCGCGGCCCCCGCGGCTCAGAGCGGGCCCGCGACCCTCTCGCTGCGCGCGCTCGGGTCGCTCACCAACTATCGCGCGCGCCTCACCAGCGGCACCGGCGCTCACCCCATGACGATCCGCACGCAGGTGCACAGTCCCGAGAACTGGGCGAGCACCAGCGGTTTCACCGTCCTGCACATCGGTGCGCAAAGCTACGTGCATTTCGGCTCGCGCTGGTTCGCACATGCCGATCCACCGGGCCGGTATGCACAGACCAACCTGCCCTCCTTTGCCCGTCAGTTCTACGCCATGACCCGCGCCAGCGGCGTGCGCCTGCGGCGCGGCGGCCCCTGCCGCCAGGCGGGTCTGGCCGGCGACACCTGGACGCTGCGGGCCGCGGCCGGCTCGAACTTCGGAGAAACCTTCACCGCATGCGTCGCCGACGGCAGCGGCGCTCTGTTGCGACTGGTCGTCGGGGCGAGCGGCGTGGCGCTCGGCGGCCGCTACGCACGCGAGGTCTACGAAATCACCGCGGTCGGCAACGTCCCCGCGTTCCACCCGCCGGCCGTCCTGCCCGGCCGGTGAACCGCCACCCTCCCGGCGTCCCCCGGCCGAGGCACATCTTCTCCATCAAGGTCAGCGGCCCGAGCGGCGCAGGCTTCGGGTGCGACGGGCACGCAGATCCCCGAGTCGCCAGAGGCCTCAGCCGCGCACGGTTCTGACCTCCCCGCTCGCCGGATCGAAGCGCGTGACCGCAAGTCCGGCCCGCTTCCACGCGCTGATGCCGCCGGCCAGATGCGTCGCCTCGGCATGGCCGAGCGCGAGCACCTGGTGGGCCGCGAGCGCCGAGCGGCGCCCGGTCCCGCACTGAAAGATGATCCGCCGGCCGTTCTCGAGCGGCAGACACTGCGGATCGAACCCGGAGAGCGGAAACAACAGCGCGCCGGGAATGCGCTCGGCATCGAATTCTCCGGGCTCGCGGACATCGATCAGCACGGCCTGGCGCGCCTGCAGCAAGGCGTGGACCTCCACCGGAATCAGCTCGTGCAGCGTACCGTCGCGGCGAGCGGAATGATCCTGCGCAGAGTGCATCATGATGGGCAGACCTCGGCGATGGTCGGTGCGCCGATCATATCAGTTTTTTCTAATATACACGCCGGCCCGCTCCGCCCCCGCGCCAACCGGCGACGTGCCTTGCGTCCCGGTCTGATGAGGGTACCCTAGCGCCTCCGCAGCACCCCAGGGAGCCCCCCATGAGACCCGTCCTGCCGACTGCTCTGCGTTCGAGTTCTCCTGCGCTTCTCACCGCGGTGGTGCTGCTCGCGGGCACCGCGGGCCTGGCGAGCGCCGCCCCCGCGGTCGCCACGGTGAGCGACCCCGCCGCCCGGGTGAATGTGTTCGTCGGGACCTCGGGCACCGCCGTCGGCGGACCGATCGACACCTTCCCGGGGGCGAGTCTGCCCTTGGGCATGATCCAGTGGAGTCCGGACACCCCGAGCGCACCGGCCGGGGGCGGATACAACTATACGGACTCCGCGATCACGGGCTTCAGCCTCACCCACTTGAGCGGCCCGGGCTGCTCGGTGGCTGGGGATATCCGCATCCTGCCGACGAGCGGTGCGATCACCGCGCCGGCGAGCGCCACGCTGCCGCTGGTGCATGCCGATGAGCACGGCTCACCCGGCTGGTACGCGCTGCGCTTCGCACGCGCCGGAATCGGCGCCGAGCTCACCGTCACGCGCCGCACGGGACTTGGCCGTTTCAGCTTCCCGGCGGGCCGTGCGGGCAATCTCCTCTTCAATGTCTCCTCCAACCAGGCCGGGGTCACTGCCGCGCACTTTCGCGTCGACTCGCCCCGCCAGGTGAGCGGTTCGGCGACCGGCGGGGCGTTCTGCGGCGCTCCGGATCTCTACACGATCTATTTCGTGGCGCGCTTCAGCCGCCCGATGAGCGCCTCGGGCGCCTGGCGGGGCGCCCGCGTATACCCCGGCGCGCGCAGCATGCGCGGCGTCGGCACCGGCGGCTGGGTCAGCTTCGCTACCGCCCAACACCGCACCGTCAAGGTGGAAGTGGCCATCTCCTACGTCAGCCGCGCCGATGCGCTCGAGAATCTGCGCGCCGCACCGGACCGCTGGCACGTGCGAGCGACCCGCAAGCGCGCCACGACGATCTGGAACGGCCTGCTGCGGCGCATCCAGATCAGCGGCGGCACGCGCGCGGAGCAAGCCACCTTCTATACCGCGCTGTATCACGCATTGCTCTCCCCGACGCTCTACAGCGACGTGAACGGCGAGTATCGCGGCTTCGATGACCGGATCCATCGCCTGGCGGCCCATCATGACGAGTACGCCAACTACTCGGGCTGGGACATCTACCGCACCGACGTGCCGCTGCTCGCAGTGCTCGCCCCGCACCGCGCGAGCGACATGATGCAGTCGCTGCTCGACGAAGGACATCAGGGCGGCTGGCTGGCGAAGTGGCCGCTCGAGAACGGTTACACGGGCGTGATGGGCGGCGATGCGGCCGACATCATCCTCGCGGGCGGCTGGGCGTTCGGGGCGCGCGACTTCAACGTCCCCGAAGCCTTGCACGAGATGGTCAAAGGGGCGACGGACACGCACTCCCCGCCCGGCCAGGGCTGGTACGTGGAGCGGCCCGGCCTGAAGCAATACCTGCGCCAGGGCTACCTGTCCGATGACCGCACCACCTCCTCGGCGCCGGTGCCGAACGGATCGTCCGAGACGCTCGAGTACGCCGATGACGACTTCGCCATCGCGCGGCTCGCCGGGGAGAACGGCGCGATGCGCCTCGCCCGGCGCTTCCTGCGCCGCTCGATGAACTGGCAGAACGTGTTCGACACTGCGACCGGGCTGATCAGCGCGCGCGATGCAACCGGCGCGTTCGTCGCGACGCCGATCAACTCCAACGGCCAGCGCGGCTTCCAGGAAGGCAACGCGGCCCAGTACACCTGGATGGTGCCGCAGGATCTGCACGACCTGATCGATGCGATGGGCGGTCGTGCCGCGGCGCGCCGGCGGCTCGATGCGTTCTTCACCCACCTCAATGCGGGCCAGGCCGCCCCGAACGCCTGGCTCGGCAATGAACCGAGCCTCGGCTCGCCGTGGGTGTACCTGAACGCCGGTGCACCCTGGCGCACCCAGGAGATCGTGCGCACCGCGATCGACACGCTCTACAACGACACCCCGGCGGGCATCCCCGGCAACGATGACCTCGGCACGATGAGCGCCTGGTACGTCTGGTCGGCGATCGGCCTGTACCCGCAGAACCCGCCCGTACGCGGGCTGGTGGTCGGCAGCCCGCTGTTCCCGCACATCGTCATCGCCTCTCCGGGCGGTCTCACGGTGCGCATCAGCGCCCCGGGCGCCGCGGCGAACCGCCCGTACGTGCATGCGCTCACCGTCAACGGGCACGGCACCGAGCACACCTGGCTCGCCCTGCCGCTGCACGGCACGGTGCGGCTGCACTTCACGCTCGCACGAACCCCCGACCTGCTCTGGGGGACGGCCGCGCAGGATGCGCCGCCGTCCTACACCGCAGGCACGCCGCATTTCCCGGCCGCGACGGCCGCGAGCTGGCACACGCTGAAGCGCCGCACGCTCGTGCTGCCGGGGCACTCGGCGGTCGCCTCGTTCGTGCTCACCGACCCACGCGACGCCGCCGCCACGACGGTGCGCTGGCATGCGATCGCACCGGCCGGCCTGCGCGTGCACCCGGCTGGCGGCCACCTCGTGATCGGCCCCGGCGAGACGCATGCCGTGCCCCTCACCGTCAGTGCCCACACCGGCACTCGGCCCGGCTACTACCGCATTGCACTGCGCGCCCGTGTCGCCCACGGGGCGCGTCTGCCGGCCACCGCGCTCATCGTGCGCACCGCACCGGCCGGTCAGGTGCTGCCGCTGCTGTATCTGGCGAGCTTCGCGGACAACACGGTCGTGCCCTTCGATCCGGCCACCCGTGCGAGCGGTCCGAGCATCGCCGTCGGTGAGAACCCGGATGCGGTGGTCACGAACGCCGCGGGAACCCGCATCTACGTGGCGAACCAGAGCTCGAACACCGTCTCGATGATCGACGGACACACGCACACCGTTCTCGCCACCCTCACCGTGGGGGCCGGCCCGACTGCGCTCGCCATCGGTCGCGGGAACCACACGCTCTGGGTGGCCAACGGCGGCAGCAACACGGTCGAGCCGATCGACACCACGACGCGCCAGGCGGGTGCGCCGATCGCGGTGGGTAGCGCTCCGGCCGGACTCGCGCTCGGGCCCCACGGACACACGCTCTATGTGAGCGATCAGGGCTCGAACACCGTGACGCTGATCGATACGGGTACGCGCAAGGTGCGCGCCACCTTCCCCGCCGGCGCCAGTCCGACCGCGCTCGCGGTCAGTCCCGACGGCCGCACCCTGTACGTGATCGACACGCTCGCGCACCAAGTGCTGCCGATCCAGACCGCCGCGGGACAGGCCGGCAAGCCGTTCGCCACGGGCCTCTCACCGCACGCGCTCGCCCTCTCGCCGAATGGAAAGAGACTCTATGTGGCCAACACGGCCGTCGATACCCTGAGCGTCATCCACACCGCGAGCGGCGCCGAGAGCGCGCCGCTCCGCGTCGGACCCGGCCCGATCGGGGTCGCCTTCCGCCGCGACGGCCGCGAGGCGTACGTGATCGACAGCCAGAGCGGCCGCTGTGTGCTCATCCAGACGGCCTCCGGCCACGTGCTCGCCTCGGTGCCGGTGGCACCGTTTCTGATGGCCCTGTCGAGCCCGTTGGCTCCCTAGTCACGCCCTCGGGCCCCCCGAGCGGGGGCCCGAGAGACGCGCGTCCCGCGTAGCATGCGGGGAGGAGTGCGGCCGGGGGAGCACATGCAATGCATTCAGTTTATATAGAGACTGCAATATCTGCATTTGCGGCATGGAGACGCCCTCGGCATCATGGCGTCCGCCGATCGCCCGCTGCGAGGACTCGACATGACTGCACCGAATGCCATTGAGCGCCGCGAGCCCTCCCCGGCGACCGAGCGGCGCCGAGGGACTCCATGAGCGTCAAATCGGTCGCGCACACCACCTGTTACATGTGCGCGTGCCGCTGCGGCATCAAGGTACACCTGGAGGACGGCCGGCTGCGCTACATCGAGGGCAACCGCGACCACCCGATCAATCGGGGCGTGCTGTGCGCCAAGGGCTCGGCCGGGATCATGACGGCGCTGTCCCCGGCGCGCCTCAGCACCCCGCTGAAGCGCACCGGTCCGCGCGGTTCGGGCGCGTTCGAGGCGATCTCCTGGGAGGAGGCCCTGCGGCTTCTGACCGAGCGGCTGACGGCGATCCGCGCGAGCGATCCGAATCGCCTGGCGCTGTACACCGGACGCGACCAGTCCCAGTCGCTCACCGGGCACTTCGCGCGCATGTTCGGCACCATCAACTTCGCCGCCCACGGCGGGTTCTGCTCGGTGAACATGGCGGCCGCGGGGCTGTATTCGCTCGGCGGGGCGTTCTGGGAGTTCGGTGAGCCGGACTGGGAGCACGCGCGGCTGTTTCTGTTGTTCGGCGTCGCCGAGGACCATGATTCCAACCCGATCAAACTCGGCCTCGCGCGCCTGAAGGCCCGCGGGGCGAAAATCGTCTCATTCAACCCGGTGCGCACCGGTTACTCGGCGATCGCCGATGAGTTCATCGCCGTCACCCCGGGCACCGACGGGCTGCTGGTGCTCGCCCTCATCCACTGCCTGCTCGAGGCCGGACAGATCGACACCGAGTTCCTGGTGCGCTACACCAACGCGCACCATCTCGTCATCGATGTGCCGGGCAGTGCCGAGCACGGCCTGATCGCGCGCGACGCCGAGGGACGTGCGCTCGCTTTCGATCGCACCGCGGGTACGCTCGTTGCGGCCGAGTCCCTCGACATCGATCCGGCGCTCATGGGGCGCTTCACGCTCCCCGACGGCCGTGCCGCCCGTCCGGCGTTCGCACTGCTCGCCGAGCGCTACAGCGAGGCGAGTTATGCCCCGGAGGCCGTCGCAGCGCGCTGCGGCGTCGATGCCGCCATCATTCGCCGCCTGGCCGCGCAGATCGCAGAGGCGGCCTTCCGTCACCCCGTGGTGCTCGAGCAGCCCTGGACCGACACCGCCGGCCGCCGTCACGAGCGCATGGTCGGCCGCCCGGTGGCCATGCACGCCATGCGCGGGATCTCGGCGCACTCGAACGGATTCCATTCCTGCCGCGCGATCCACGTGTTGCAGATGCTCATCGGTGCGGTCGACACGCCCGGCTCGTGGCGCTACAAGTCCCCGTACCCGAAGCCCATCCCGGGCGGCGGCCCCCCGGGACGCACCGTCGGGCCGCCGGGCACGCCGCTCGATGCCGCACCGCTCGGCTTTCCGCTCGGCCCGCAGGATCTGCTGGTCGATGAGGAGGGCGAGGCGCTGCGGCTCGACCGGGCCTTCTCCTGGGAGGCACCGCTCGCCATCCACGGCCTGATGCACATGGCGATCGCGCGGGCCTTCGAGGCCGGCGCGCAGAAAATCGACACGCTGTTGCTCTTCATGTCCAACATGGCGTGGAACTCCGCCATGAACCCCGGTGAGACGACCCGCATGTTGTGCGCCACGGATGCGCACGGCGAGTACCGCATCCCGTTCGTGGTGGTGGCCGATGCGTTCGCCTCCGAGACGGTCGCCTACGCCGATCTGGTGTTGCCCGATACGACCTACCTCGAGCGCTACGACTGCATCTCGCTGCTCGATCGGCCGATCGGCTCGGCGCACGGACCGGCCGATGCCATCCGCGTGCCGGTGCTCGACCCCGGACGGGACGTACGCCCCTTCCAGGACGTGTTGATCGAACTCGCCGGCCGGCTCGGACTGGCGGATTTCACCGCCGCACGGGGCGGTCCGCTCTACGCCTCGTACGCCGATTACATCGTGCGGCATCAGCGTCGCCCCGGCATCGGCCCGCTCGCCGGCTTTCGCGGTGCCGACGGCACCGCCGTCGGGCGCGGGGAGCCGAACCCCGAGCAGCTGCGCCGCTACGTGGAGAACGGCGGGTTCTGGTCACAGCACCTGCCGCCGCAACAGCTTTACTACAAGTTCGCCAACCGGGACTATCTCGCCGGTGCGCAGCAGATGGGGTTCATCGGCTCCGCCGAGCCGATCGTCCTGCAGCTGTACTTGGAACCGCTGCAGCGGCTGCGGCTCGCGGCCGAGGGGCACGGGGCGCGCGTGCCGCCGCAGCGGCTGCGGGCGCGCATCGCGCGCTACTGCGATCCGCTGCCGATCTGGTACCTGCCGCTCGAGCAGGCGATGAGCGAGCGCTCGCGCTACCCGCTGCACGCCATCACGCAGCGGCCGATGGCCATGTATCACTCCTGGGGCTCGCAGAACGCCTGGCTGCGCCAGATCCTCCCTGAGAATCGCCTCTATCTGCACCGCGAGCTCGCCGCCGAGCTCGGCATCGAGGACGAGGACTGGGTCTGGGTCGAATCGCGCACCGGACGGGTGAAGGCGCGGGCGCGCACCATGAGCGGGGTGAACCGCCACACGGTGTGGACCTGGAATGCGATCGGCAAGCGCGCCGGCGCCTGGGGCTTGAAGCACGATGCGCCGGAGTTCACCCGCGGCTTCCTCCTCAATCACGTGATCTCGGAGTTCCTGCCGGGCAACGGCGCCGATGCGCCGCAGTCCAACTCAGACCCGGTGACCGGACAGGCCGCCTGGTTCGACCTCACGGTTCGGCTCGAGCGCTGTTCGCCGGACAGCCCGGATGAGACTGCACCGCGCCCCGACGCCAATCCGCTGCACATCACGCCTCGCTCGGAGAAACCCACATGACGATGCTGCCCGAGCGCGCCCCGGGGGCGCGCAAGATGGGGCTCGTGATCGACCTCGACACCTGTGTCGGCTGCCATGCCTGCGCGGTGAACTGCAAGGAGTGGAACACCGGAGGCGAGGCCGGGATCCTGCCCGACTACGACAAGTACGGGGCGAACCCGGACGGGGTGTGGTTCAACCGCATCCACTCGTACGAAACCGAGAGCCCCGAACGCTCACGCACGGTGAACTTCCCACGCTCGTGCCTGCACTGCGAAAATCCACTGTGCGTCACGGTGTGTCCCACGGGCGCTTCGTTCAAGCGCGCCGAGGACGGCATCGTGCTCATCAACACCGACATCTGCATCGGTTGCAAGCTGTGCTCCTGGGCTTGCCCCTACGGGGCGCGTGAGTTCGATGAGGACAACGGCGTGATGCGCAAGTGCACCCTGTGCATCGATCGGATCTACAACGAGGCGCTCCCGGAAGCGGAGCGCGAACCGGCCTGTGTGTCGACCTGTCCGGCCAAGGCGCGCCACTTCGGGGATCTGGCCGATCCGGACAGTCCGGTCGCGAAGCTCGTCGAGGAGCGCGGCGGTGTGGACCTGCTCGCCGAGCTCGGCTACCGCCCGACCAACAAGTACCTGCCCCCCCGCCAGGCGCAGCTCCCGACCGGACCTGAGGAGAGTCCGGCGCGGCCGAGCCAGGGCGTCGGCGCGGCACTGCTGCGACTGCTCGACAAGGCCCTGAGTCGATGAGGCCGGCCGCCTCGATCCTCCTGCTGACGACGCTCACGGGGTTCGCCTACGGGCTGCTCGCGTGGCTCGGCCTGGATGCCGCCGCGGGCGCCGCGGCCGCCGCCCCCACCCTGCTCCTCACCGGCATCGGCCTCGTCGTCGTGCTCGCCACCGCGGGTCTGGCGGCCTCGGCACTGCACCTCGGCCGCCGCGAGCGCGCCTGGCGCGCCTTCAGCCAGTGGCGCTCCTCCTGGCTGTCGCGCGAGGGCGTCGCGGCGCTGCTCACCTATCCGGTGGCGCTCGCGTTCGCCGCCAGCGCCTACCACTCACCGGCCGCCCCGCTCACGCGGCTCCTCGGGGCGGCGGCGGCGCTCGCGGGCCTCGGTACCGTCTACTGCACCGCGATGATCTACGGGAGCCTGAAGCCGATCCGCCAGTGGCACAACCCGCACACGGCGCCCGATTATCTGGTCTTTGCGCTGTTCTCCGGCGGCACGCTGTTCGTGCTGCTGCACACCGTGGTGATCGGTGCCGGCGGGTGGCCGGCGGCGCTCGCGGCCGCCGCGGCCGCCGCGGCATTGCTCGCCAAGCTCGCCTATTGGCGCCACATCGACCGCCAGGCACCGCTCGCCACCCTGGCGAGTGCGATCGGAATGGCGCACGGCACCGTCGTGCGGCCGCTCGATGCACCCCATTTCACGGAGAACTTCGTGCTGCGCGAGATGGGCTTTCAGATCGCCCGGCGCCACGGCATGACGCTGCGGCGCATCGCGCTCGGGCTCGGCTTCCTTCTGCCGCTGCTGCTGAGCCTGCTGGGTGCGAGCGGTGGCGCGCCGCTCGTCAGCAGCGCGCTCGCCGTCGTCTGCGCCGCACTCGGCCTGCTCACCGAACGCTGGTTGTTCTTCGCCCAGGCCACCCACGTCTCGGCACTCTATTACGGCCGCAGCATCTGACCGGACCGCGCGCGATCCCTCACTCCTGCACGCGCCGCGTCGCATGGATCGCGAGCACGATCAGCGAGGCCCACGATGATCGGCGTGGCACACCCCATCCTGCGGTCAAATGGTGCACGCCGGACCGATACGGCGTGCATCTCGAGGTCAGGATCGGAGCGTGCACACGCCCAGGCAGAACCGGCGAGCAGATGCCCCGCTGGGCACGCGTGCCGCGCGCTGAGCTCCCGAGCCTCTATTTCGCGCGCGTGCGCACGAGCAGCTGCTGCACCAGCGGCGAGGGACTGTTCCGGAACGCGGTGATCGCGTAAAAATGCTCGAACACGCCGGGGATCGCGCCGTAGCGCTGCAGACGCCCCTCGCGCAATTCGTCCTGGACCACCACCTCGGGCACCACCGCAACGGCGCCGGAATCGCGCGCGAACAGCCGCAGCATCGCCATGTCGTCGACTTCCGCGGCGACCTCGACCTTGATGCGCCTGCGCTCGCACCACAAATCAAACTGGGTGCGCACGTCACTGCTCGGTCCGGGCAGCACCAGGGGCATACCGACCAGGTCCTCCGGCAGCCGCAAGCGCCGCCGCCCGGAGCGCGGCGGCCCGATCAGACACACCGACTGGCGCGAGAGCGACACGCAGCGCCACGGCCGATCACGCTCGGCCACCACCGGGCGATTGGAGAGCAGCACATCGAGGGTGTGCACGCGCAGCTGCTCGAGCAGCTCGGCAAGACTGCCGGACTGCAGCGTCAGGCGCACTTGCGCGCGGCTGAACAGCGGCCGCAGCAGATTCTCCGTGAAGTTGCGTGACAGCGTGGCAACCGCCCCGACGCGCAGGTGCTGCTGGCGCTGTCCGAGCCCGCCGCGCACCGTCGCCATCAGTTCCTGCCCCAGCCCGAAGATGCTGTCGGCGTAATCGAGCACCACGGCGCCAAACTCCGTCAGATGCAACGCGCGTCCGGAGCGCTCGAACAACGGCTGACCGAGATACAACTCGAGCTGACGGATCTGCGCCGACAGGGCCGATTGCGACACGCGCAGCTGCGCGGCGGCCTGGGTCAGGTGCCCGCGCTGCGCGACGGTCCAGAAATACAGCAGGTGACGGAAGTTAAGGTTTCGCATGTTCTGTTTTCTCGAACGTTTCGTTCTCTTTATTCTATTTTACAGATCCACTCCCTTTGCGAATACTCCCCCGCGTCGTCCGAACCCCCCGGAGTACGCATGCTGCATCCCCCGCACTGGACCGCCTGGCTCGTTCCGCTGCTGTACCTGCTCGGCGCCGCCGCCGCCGCGCTGCGCCGCCGCGCGCTCTGGCCAGCGCTCGCGTGGGCCTCCGGCGGCGCGCTCGCAGGAGCGCTCGCCGGGGATATCAGCCGCCTGGTGCCGGGCCTGGCATTCGGCCTGCACAACGGTCCGGCTGCCGCGGTGATGACGCTGATCACGTTTCTGGGCTGGGTCATCGCGCGCTACTCGCGCGGCAATCTCGCCGGGGAGGCCGGCGAGCGGCGCTTCGTGTGTGCGCTGCTGCTGACGCTCGCCGGTGTGAGTACCGTGGTGGCGGCGCGTAATTTCGCCGTGCTGGTGCTCGCCTGGGCCGCCAGCAGCGCCGCGCTGCACCCACTCCTGACGCACTACCGCGAGCGATCGGCGGCCCGCATCGTCGCGCGCAAGAAGTTCCTCGCCAGCCGCCTGGCCGATGGGTGCCTGCTCGGCGCCGCGCTGCTGCTCTATCGCCGCTGGCACACCCTCGGACTGACCGCCCTGGCGCGGCTGATCGCGGCACACGGGGCGGCCGGCGCCGACGCGCAGTGGGCCGCGCTGCTGCTCGCCGCCGCCGTGCTGTTGAAATCCGCTCAGCTGCCCCTGCACGGCTGGCTGGTGCAGGTCATGGAAGCGCCGACCAGCGTCTCCGCCCTGATGCACGCGGGCGTGGTCAACCTCGGCGGCTACGTGCTGATCCGCCTCGCCCCGCTGATCGGCGCATCGCTGCCGGCCCAGGGGCTGCTGGTGATCGTCGGCAGCACGACCGCGGCGCTCGCCGGGCTCACCCTGATGACCTGCCCGACGCGCAAAACGCGCCTCGCCTGGTCGACCTGCTCGCAGATGGGGCTGATGGCCGCCGAATGCGGTCTGGGGCTGTACGGCCTCGCTCTGCTGCATCTGCTCGGCCATGCGCTCTACAAGGCGCACGCGTTCCTCTGCTCCGGCGAGGCGGTGCGCGAGAGCACCGAGGTGCGCATGCGAGCTGAACCCCCGTCGCGCGCACCCTACGCGCCGCTGCTCGGACTGGCAGTCGCCGCCGGCGTAGTCGCAGTCTCGGCGCGCCTGTGGCACACCGTATGGCACGCCCCGACGGTTCCCTGGATCGCTCTGCTGGTGTGCACGCTCGGTGTCGCGACGCTGCTGTGGGACGGTGTGCCGAATCTCGCCACCCGGACCCGCAACTTCCTGGCGGCCGCCCTCGCCGTGCAGCTGTATCTGCTCTGGCACCTCACGATGAACCGTGGCCTCGGTGTCCCCCAGGCACGCCCGGCGCCGCTGCTGGCGCTGTACGGCGCACTCTGTCTGGTCGCGCTGTACTGGGCGCAGGGACACCTCGGGCGTGCCGGCTCCGCGACGCGCCACTCACGCCTGTACGTGTGGAGCGCGGCCGGGTACTTCCTCGATGAGCCGGTCACGCGGCTCGTCACGTCGCGATGGCCCTGGTGCGGCGTGCGCAGCGCGGGGAGACACCTCAGTCCGTGGCTGGCACCGCGCGAACGGGGCGCCGCATGAGCGGCGCGGCGACCCCACCGGTGCGACAGCACCGCCGAAGTCTGCACCGCGCAGCCCTCGAGGCGGCCTGCCGCACTATCGCGCCCGCCTGGCCGCTCGATCGGCAGGTCGCGGTCAGCCCCTACTGGGGCTATCGGGCGCTGCCCTTCGGCGCGGCGGCCGAGCGGCTGCAGCGCCTCTGCGGCGCGCCCCTGACCGGGGCGCGCGCGCAGTACCTGCTCGCCTGGCAGCACGGACAGATCGAGCGGACGCACCTCGAGCAGGCCCTGCGCGAGCAGCCCGTGGTCTCGAGTATCGCGGCCGCCGTGCGGGCGCTCGAGCAGCCGGCCCCGGTCGCGGACGGACTCCCGCTGCTCAGCGACCGGCTCGACGCCGACCCGCACCGATGCGGCGCAGTCCCCTGGCGCCTGCGCATCACGCAGCAGATCAGCGAGTACTGTGCGGCCTACTTCGACCCGCTGCAGGCAGACGCGACGCCTGATCGCCGGCCTGGGCTGTTCGCGGGCTGGCGCTCCGCGCTGCTCGAGGATCAGCGGTTCCGGCCGCTGCACGGGCGCGCCGCACGGCTGCCCGAGCAGTTCGACGCGGCGCTCCACTGGGCGCTCGATCGACTGGCCGTGCGCGACGGACAATGGACCGAGCTGCTCGAAGTGATTGCCCGGCGCATCGACGGCTGGGCGGCGTGGTGCGCCTACTTGCGCTGGGAGGCGGCGCTCGCCGGGGGAGAGGATGAGCACTTGGCGCAGTTGCTCGTGATCCGCCTCAGCTGGGAGGCGCTGCTGCAGGACGGGCGGGACGATGAGCGCTCCGTGTGGTGGGACTGGCGCGCGCAGTGGAACGCCGCGATCGCCGCCGAGCCCCCCGCATCGCTGGCCATCGACCTGCTCTGGCAGCGCGCACACGAGATCGCCTATCAGGCGCGTCTCTTCGGCGCGCTCGCCGCAGCGCACGCGGCACGCCCCGTCCCGCAAGCCGCTGCGCCCAGCGCACAGCTCGTCTTCTGCATCGATGTGCGCTCAGAGCGTATGCGGCGCGCCGTCGAACAGACCGACGGCGACGTACGCACCTATGGATTTGCAGGCTTCTTCGGTCTGCCCCTGCGCTACACCCCGCTCGGGACCTCGCTCGAGTGGCCCCAGCTGCCCGCACTGCTCGCCCCGACGCTCACGGCAAGCGATACGAGTGGAAACGCGGCCGAGGATGACCGACTCGCGGACCGGCGCCAACGGACGCTGCAGCGTCGCGCGAGCCTGCAACCGTTCTTGCGTCTGCCGACGGGCGCATTCAGCACCGTGGAGATCTTCGGTCTCACCTACCTGGCGAAATTGCTCGCCCGCACGTTCGCCCGTGCGCCGGACATCCCAACGCACACCGGGCTGAAGCGCGCCGAGCACGCTTCGCTGCGTCCGCATCTGATCCGCCGTGGCCCTGAGGCACTCGCCGAACAGGCGCCGCTTGCGGCGCGGATCCTGCACGCCATGGGGATCGAGCGGCCCGCGGCCCGACTGCTCGTGCTGATCGGACACAGCGCACGCACCACCAACAATCCGCAGGCCGCCGCGCTCGCCTGCGGTGCCTGCGGCGGCCACAGCGGCGAGGTCAACGCACGCGCACTGGCTGACCTGCTGAACGATCCTGCGGTGCGCCGTGCACTCCCCGAGCACGGCATATCCCTCCCGGAGCACACCGTGGTGATCGCCGGGCTGCACGACACCGTGACCGACACCGTCGAGCTGTTCGCGCCGCCGCACCTCCCGGCCGGCCACGCGGCCGATCTTGAGCGTCTGTACAACACTCTGCGGCGCGCCGGCGCGCAGGTACGCCGCGAGCGTGCCGCAGACCTGGGGCTTGCGCATCTGGCGGGACGCGACACGGCTCTGTTGCGCCGGCTGCAGCGCCGCACGCGCGACTGGGCCGAAGTGCGCCCCGAATGGGGGCTCGCGGGCAACGCGGCGTTCATCCTTGCCGCGCGCGAGCGGACCCGTGGCATCGATCTTCAGGGGCGGGCCTTCCTGCATGAGTACCGCGCCGAGGAGGACCCTGACGGTGCGCTGCTCGAGCAACTGCTCGCCGGCCCGCTGGTCGTGGCACACTGGATCAACCTGCAGTACTACGGCTCCACCGTCGATCCGCAGCGCTTCGGCAGCGGCGACAAGCTGCTGCACAACGTGCTCGGCGGTCGCATCGGGGTCCTGGAAGGACACAGCGGGGATCTGCGCATCGGACTGGCCCGCCAGTCCGTGCACGACGGTACCGGCTGGCGGCACGCGCCGCTGCGCCTGACGGTGCTCATCGATGCGCCGCGCGAGCGGATCGAACGGGTGGTCCGAGGCCAGGCCGACCTGCGGCAGCTGGTCGAAAACGAATGGCTGTACCTCTACCGCCTGCGCGAGCAGAGCCCCGAGCGCCTGTTCGATCCGCGCCGCGGACCGCACGCCGCCATGCCCGGCGCCGTCCGCGAGCCTGCCGAGATGCCGGCATGACGAGCGCCGCCGCCCCGGCACAGCGCCCGGGCGAGCCCCCGCCGCAGGTCGCGTGCGCCTCGCTCACGGCACTCGAATCCGAGGCGATCCACATGCTGCGCGACGCCATCGCCGAGGCGCGCAACCCCGTCCTGCTGTTCTCCGCCGGCAAAGACTCCACCGTGCTCGCCTATCTGGCCTGCCGCGCGTTCTATCCGTCGCGCCCGCCGGTGCCGCTGCTGCACATCGATTCGACCTGGGAGTTCCGCGAACTGCTGCAGTTCCGCGACCGCTTCGCGCACCGGTACGGCTTTGACTTACGCGTTCATCACAACGAAGCGGGCCGCGCCGCCGGCGTCAACCCGTTCGAGCACGGCGATCGTGACACGAGGGTGATGCGCACTGAGGCGCTGAAGACTGCGCTCGATGGCGGTCGATACGACATCATCCTCGGCGGTGCCCGGCGCGACGAGGAGCGTTCGCGCGCCAAGGAGCGCATCGTCTCGTTGCGCGGTCCGCACCACACCTGGGAGCCGCGCCGGCAACGACCGGAACTGTGGAACCTGTTCAAGTTCCGTCTCGGCCAGCACGAGAGCACGTGTGTCTTTCCGCTGTCGAACTGGACCGAGCTCGACGGGCTCACCGATGACCTGGTGCACGACATCGAACTGGCGCCGCTGTATCTGGCCCGTCCCCGTCCCGTACTGACGCGCGACGGACAATTCACGGTCGTCGATGAGCCACAGCGCATGCCATTGCGACCCGCCGAGATTCCCGAGATCCGCAAAGTGCGCCTTCGTACGCTGGGCGGTCACCGCGGCGGCGGCGTCGGAGGCCGAGACGCGCGCAGCGGTCGTCGCCGCGACCCTACGCTCTCGCCGGTCCGAGCGCACCGGTCGACTCGCCGATCGCGACACCGGTGGTTCGCTCGAACCGCACAAGCGAGAAGGGTATTTCTGATGTCCGGTGAGGAGAACAGACCATGACTGCCGAGATCGATCTGATCAGCGCCGAACGGCGCATTCACCACGCACTCTGGCACCCGGCCCTCAGTCCGTGGCTGAAAGACACGCTGCGCTCGGCGCTGGAGCGCGAACCGCTCGCCCTCGCCAACGATCTGGAACTGCTGGCGCATCTGCTGCGCCCCTGGACGGAGGCGCACATTGCCCGCGAAGCCCACCCCGGACGGACCGACACCGTCGAGGGCGCGACGCCCGATGCGAACTGCGGCGTGGCTTGACCGCGCCGCACGCCCTGCCGCAGGCTATGCCGATGATGCGTCCGACCTCCTCCGACCTCGCCGCCCGCACAGCCCGCCGGCACTCCCTGCAGCGGCTCGTGATCTCACTCGTACTCGCCTACGGGGCTGCGGCCGTCGGGGCCGTCGCCTCGATCGATGCCGCAGGGTTCTACGCGCATCTTGTGCGCCCGGCTTGGGCGCCGCCGGGATGGCTGTTCGGTCCGGTCTGGACCGTCCTGTATGGAATGATGGGCCTCGCGCTGTGGCGAGTCTGGTGCGTTCGGCCCGCGACATCCCGCCCGCTGCTGCTCTTCTTCGCCCAGCTCGTCGTCAACGCGGCCTGGTCATGGCTGTTCTTCCGGTTGCACCTCGGCGCGGCGTCCTTCGTCTGGATCGTCCTGCTCGCGGGACTGATCGGGATCACGGCGAACGCGTTCTGGCGCGTCAGCCGCACCGCCGGTGCGCTGCTGCTGCCCTACCTCGCCTGGGTGCTGTTTGCCTGCGCACTCTCCTGGGCGGTCTGGCGCGCCAATCCCGCCGCGCTCGGCTGACGCGACGACGCACGCGGCGTGTCAGCCGAGCGTATACCGCTCGAGATGCCGGCGCACCGTCTCCCGGTAACCTTCCGCGCTCGTCACCGTCACGCCGCCGCTGAGCACCAGGATGTAGTCGCCGCGACGCGTGCGACTGATCCGGCGCACGTGGTTGAAATTGACCAGACAGGAGCGGCTGACCCGCAGCAACGGTTGGCTGCACAGTGCTTGCTGCGCCGCGCGCAGTGTCGTGCGCAGAATATGTGCCTCGGACCCCACGTTCAGTTTGACGTAGTTGCGCTCGGCACAGGCCGCCTCGATCTCTTCGGCGTCGAGCACTTGCCGGTCACTTCCCGTCCCCACGACCAGGCGCGGCCGCCGGGCAACGCGTGCCGCGCGGGCCCGCTGCAGGTGCTCGAGCGCCGCCTCCAGCGACTCCTGACGTGCGGCACTGCGCTCGGCCCTCAGGCGCCACCGGACCCGCTCGACGGTGTCGTGAAAGCGCGCCGCATCAAATGGCTTCAGCAGGTAATCCGCCGCGCTGAGTTCGAACGCCTCCGCGGCGTAGCGCACATGCGCCGTGACGAAGACCACCACCGGCGCTCGGGGCATCTCGAGTGCACGCGCCAGCGTCACGCCGTCGAGCGCATCCATCTCGATGTCGAGGAAGATCGCATCGGGACGCGTGATCTGCACGGCCTGCAGCGCCGCGTGCCCGTCAGCGTACTCCCCGAGGATCTCTAGATCCGGCTCGGCCGCACAGTACTCGCGCAGCAGCCGGCGGCCGGAGGCCTCGTCATCCACGATCATCGCCGTCAGCATCGATCTCCCCTCCCTACAGGCTCGGTGCGCCGCAATCGACCCCGAGCAGCGGCAGATGAATCTCCACCGTCCACTCGCCCTGCTGCTGCGCCGCTGCGCGCAGCGTCGCCCGCTCCCCAAAATGCAGCGCGAGCCGATGACGCACATTCCTCAGACCGATCCCCTCGGCACGGTCGGCATCGCGCCGCGCGACGGTGTTGACCACCCGCAACGTGAGTTCATTCCCAGCCGCCGCGACCTCGACCCGGATCGACACTGCCCCGTGGTGACCACGCAGACCGTGCACGACCGCGTTCTCGACGAGCGGCTGTAGAATCAGACTCGGCACCCACACGCCCGGCAGCCCGGCCGCAGCCGGCACATTCAGGCGCAGCCGCTCGGCGAAGCGATGCTGCTGCAATGCCAGGTACTGCTGCGCGAAGCGAATCTCCGCCTCGAGCGGCCAGAACTCCCGTTCACTCGCGCAGAGCAGCTCGCGCAGCACCTCGCCCAACTTCGCCACCAGTTCGCGGGCGGCCGGCGGATCCCAGCCGATCTGACCCTGCAGGGTGTGCAGCAGATTCAACAGCGAATGCGGGGAGAGTTGCGTGCGCAGCGTCGCCAGGCGCGCCGCCGAGAGCGCCCGGCGCAGCGATGCGGCCTGGGTCTCGCCTTCGCGCAGCGCACGGCCCATCCGGCACGCCCAGAGGAGTGCGAGCGCAAACGCATAGGCGAGCAGGAAGCGTGTGACGCTCGAGAGCCACAGGCTCCCCTCCAGTTCTGCAGCGCGCCAGAGCGACGCGACGGCCACGTGCGGAGCGGCGGCGACATCACCGGCACAGAGCTCCCCGAGCAGCAGGCTCGGGGCGGCCAGTGCCGAGAATCCCAGACCGAGCGCGAACTGCACCGGCACCCGCCGTGCGGACGGCCGCCAGCCGAGGCGCTGCGAGCCCCACAGGCAGCCGAGCAGGACCGGGTAGAGCACCAGATGCTCGATCAGCTGCGCGCCCCAGGGGGCGAATACGGTTTTGACACGCATCGCCGAGAGCGCGGCCTGAGTGCTCGTGGTCTGCAGGAGGTCGACGCCCGTGACGTACACCCAGAACACGCTCACGAACACCAGCGGCACGCGGATGCGACCCGTCCCGTCACGCGTCCCGCGGCACTTGCCCCTGATTTGCATCGGCCCTCCCTCACGCAGCGCGTCCGGAGCTCCGCCGTCACCGAGACCGCCTCGGGAGCGCTGGGACGAAATCGTCGATGGCAGGGACGAACTCGTTGTAGCGCCTATTCCCGAAGGCTGAGCCAAAGTGTCTCATATCTCTATGGCCCCGGAAAAAGCAGAACCGCCCGCGCGGGACGCGACCGCGACTCTCGCTGCGCCCGGCGCGCGGGCGGCCTCGGCGGTCCGGACCGGCTCGCGAAACACTGCCACGACAACGGCTTCGCTCGCACGCCGCGCACGCCTGCGCCGTCCGGCCTGGAACGCCCGCCCGCTTTTTGTCCCACACAACGACAGAAGAGGCTGCCATGAATGGAAAATTGACCGTGGTCGGCACCGGAATGACCGCAATCAGTCAGCTCACGCGCGAAGCGGAGCACTGCCTGTTCACGGCCGACAAGGTGTTCTATCTGCTCACCGACCCGCATACCGAGGGCTACGTCAAACAGCTCAATGCGTCGGCTGAATGTCTCAAACGCCACTACGAGCACGGCACCGGCAAGCCGCGGCTCTGGGCCTACCAGGACATGGTCGAGACGTTGCTCGCCCCGGTTCGCCAGGGGCAGTCGGTGTGCGCGGCGTTCTACGGCCATCCCGGCGTGTTCGTGTACCCCTCGCACGAGGCGATCGTGCAGGCGCGCCGCGAAGGCCACGAGGCCAAGATGCTGCCGGGGATTTCGGCCGAGGACATGATGGTGGCCGATCTGGGCATCGATCCGGCACTGCCCGGTTTGCAGACCTACGAGGCCACCGGCTTCGTACTGTTGAAACCGGCGATCGATGCACGCATCCCGCTCGTGTTGTGGCAGATCGGGGTGGTCGGTCTGCTCACGCCCGAGGCGCACCCCTCGCGCAGCAATCTCGGTGCGCTCACCGACATCCTGCTGCGCAGCTACCCGAGCGATCACCAGGCGGTGCTCTACCAGGCCTCCGCGTACGAGAACATCGCGCCGGTCCTGCACGTCTTCGCGCTGCGGGATCTGGCGCGCCAGGACATCAATGCGCTGAGCACCCTGTACGTCCCGCCGGGGCTGCCGGCCGATCCGGACCCGAGCCGCGCCGAGTTGCTCGGGGTGCGTCTGACCGACCTGTCGCTGACGCATCGCAAGGGCGGTGCCCGCGTTCCGGGGCAGGCCTACGGGATCACCCACCCGGAGAAGCCGGGCTGGGTCACCACGGTGCCTGCGGCCGCCGCGGCGAGCTGTGAGTACGCCGCAGGCTGAAGCGCAGCCGCGAACGCACGGCACCTCTTGTACGTTCCAGTTGCAGGACGAACGATCGGGGCAGGCACGCCCACATCCCCACCGTCAGAGGAGTTTCGCGATGACTATGAGAACCCCGGTGTCAGACATCGAGATCGGCAGCAGCGGGCGCGTCCTGTACCGCGACGGCCCGTCGCACCGGTTGCTGCGCGCCAATGAAACGGCGCTCTCGCCCGAGACGAAGGTCGTGATCGTGCTCGTGCTCTGAGCGGCCCCTCGGTCGGCTGAGCATCCGCGCCGAGCCATCCGGCAAAAAGACAGGTTGGGGTGCGCGTCCCGCATCGGAAACCTTTGCGGGAACGCGCATCCCAACCTGAGGGGGGTCGGTAGGCGCTCAGCTCACTCCGCGCGGCGCGAACACCGCAACGCAGCCCTCACGGCACGGGCCGCCGTTGCGGCTCGCGGCAATCGGAACGAACACTTTTCCGCTGCGCGGATCGGCCGCCACGGAATGTGCATCCGGTCCGCTCGGCAGATTCGCGATCCAGCGGCGCGTACGGGCATCGACGATGCCGAGCACCGGGCCGCCGGGATTTTTCACCGCGGCCAGGTAGTACCGGTGCGCGCGCGGATCGGCATACACCTCGTCCGAGCCGCCGACCTGCACGATGCGCGCGACGATGTTGCCCGAGCGTGCATCGAGAATCAGTGAATGCGCCGGGAACCCGGCGGTGACGGCATCGTCACTGCAACCGACGAGCAGATCGGTGTGCGGCCCGAGCGCCAGCCCTGCCGGCATGCACTGGCGCACGTGAATCAGCCTCACCAGCCGGCGCGTCCGCGGGTTGATGACCGCGATGGCGCCTTCGGCCTTGACGTGATGGAGCACCGGCAGTGACAGATAGAGCAGACCGGTCGCCGGCACGTAGGCCGGCTGCTCGGCCCCGTCCGTGGCGGCGGCGAGCGTGACGCGTCCGACCACTTTGCGACTGCGCGTGGAGATCAGATTGAGAATGGGGGGGCCGTCGTGCTTGGCGACCACGGCGAGCAGATGATCGCGCGGATCATAGGTGAGCTCATCGGTGGTCTTGCCGCGCTCGGTCAGGACGCTCGCGATGATCCTGCGGGTTCGCACGTCCACCACTTTGACCGTTCCGCTGTCGCCGTCGCTGGCCCAGAACGTCCCCGTTCCGACCGCGACCACTCCCTTCGGACCGTCGTGGCCGAAGCCGCCGGCACGGCCCAGAAATCGTCCGGTCGACGCATCAATCAGGTCGAGACCATGATTCGAACGGTCCGAGAACGCATAGATCCCGGCCGCATTGACATCGCCGATGTCGAATGTCCGCAGCGGCTGTCCCGGCACCGCAATCTCGCCCACCCGCCGCAATGCCGTCCGCAGCGGCGCCGCGGATGCCGCCGCGCCACCGGCCAGAACGGCGATCGCCACCGTCAGCATCCACAGAGCACGAACGCGCAGCGGCGCCGGGAGTGAGGGAACGGTATCGGTCACAGGAGAACTCTGGGTCGGGATCTCAGGGGCGCTCAGTGTCGCAGCCCTTCCTGACACCCATATGACACGGCGCATCGATCCGTCGCAGCGCCGGTGCGCGCAGCGAATTCGGAGCACCGGTGGGTTGCGCGGATGGAAATCGTCGGAAATTTTTACAGATCACCCGCATCCCTCAGATCTGAAAGTTCACAACACCTTGTTTTCAAAATAAATATTCACGCCTGGCATCATTTTTGCTGCATTTCGACCGCGTGCCGTCGGCCGCGTGCAAGCGGGTGAACGGAACACGGAGCGGGTGCTGCGGCCACGAAGCCGGCAACGCCAGAACCTGCGAGGACGCCATGATTCAGACCTGGGAGTCACGCTCATGTCGGTACTGAAACACGCCCGTTACTGGCTGGCCGCCAGCGCACTGACGCTCCTCGCCAGCGCACTGGCTCACGCGAGCACGCTTTCGGCCACCTATTTCGAAGTCTCCAGCCATGATCCGAGCTACAACACCCTGTGTTGCGGGACGTACTCCAACGAGGTCCTGGCGAACCTCGGTCCGAACGGATTACCCCTGCTCAACCCGAACTACTCCGGCACGATGCCGAGCAGTCTGGACCTGAGCAACGGCCAGCTGACCTGGTGGAGTCCGGGACTGAATTCCTACGTCACGCAGACGGGCACCGGGACGATCACCCTGCCCTTCGATCAGAGCTCCAATTTTTTCCCGCCGAACGGGACTGGCGCCAACGATACGAATGGCGGACTCACGGCGATCTTCTCCGGGTACCTCAATGTCCCCACCACCGAGAACGTCACCTTCGGCATCGGCGCGGACGACTCGGCGTTCGTGTACCTTGACGGAATGAATGTTTGCGATCTCGGCGGCGTTCACCCGTACACCCTCGGGACGTGCACCGCGCAGACGCTCAGTGCCGGATCGCACCGCATCCTGCTCTTCTACGATGACATGAATCAGGTGCAGGCCGGATTGTCATTCAGCATCCAGACGAACGGCGTCACCACCGTCGGCATGCCGGAACCCGGCTCGCTCGCGCTGCTGGCCGCCGGTCTGCTGGGCCTCGGGTTCGCCGCCTCGCGCCGCCGCCGCGCGGCCCTGGGTCGGCGCAGCTGACCCCGCAGCACGGCGCCGCGCCGGTCGCGCCTCCGCTGAGATTCTCTTCGGTCGTCCTGACGTCGCAGACGTCAGGACGACCGGATCGGTTTCCAAATCCCCCGCCCACGACGCGACAGTGCCGTTTACCTCCCCGGAGGCTCGGCTCGAGGCACTCCTCTTCGCGTCCTCAGAGCGGTACGCCGCAGCGGGCGAGAACCTCGCGCAGATCGCGGATTGGTGGGAACACCTCGTTGTTCCAGTCCGCGCCCTGGGCGTCGTGCGCACGCTGCTCGTGCTCGACGATTTCCTGGTCCTCGCGGAAGATGTTCTCGGTGAAGTGCACCACGAATGGCCAGACCACGTGGATCAGTCCCGGGATCGGGGGCTTCTTCACCGACAGATAGCCGAACGTGCGGTTGGTGCGGTGCTCGGCATCGAGCGGCGTGTAGCACAACCACACCTCGAGCACCGGATCCTGTGTTTCCTGAATGTTGCGGCCCACCCAGACCCTGAGACTCTGCGACGGATAATCGGTGCGGATGCGCATGTGATCGCGGAAATCCTGCCGTTCCTCGCCGCGGCTGCGCATCATGTCGACGATCACGCGCTCGCCGACCGTAGACTTGCCCTCGCTTCGGCTGAAGCTGTACTCGACCTCCGCCCATTGCTCCCCATGTTTGCGCCCGAGGCAGCTGGCACGGATCGAGCCCATCTGCTTGCGGTGCATGAACTGGTGGTTCATGTCGAAGAGGTTCTCGTGCATGAACGTATAATGGCAGGCGACTTCACGGTTCAGACGCCGGGTCTTGTAGTCGCGTCGTTGAGACGCACCGAGCGAACTCGGCAGGCGTTCTTCGGCCAGTTCGGCCTTACCGGGGAAGATGAAAATGAGACCGTCGATCTCGCGGACCGGGTAGCTGCGCACCCCGTTCGGACGGCGCTCCTTGCCCAGATACGGCACATCCGTGCATTTCCCCGAGCAATCGTACGCCCAGCCATGATAGTGGCACTTCAGGACGTCCCCGGTGACCACACCGAGGTGCAGCGGCACCTGGCGGTGCGCACACCGGTCTTCCAGCGCAAAGACCCGCCCGCTCTCACCGCGATACAGCGCGATCGGCTCACCGGCGAACCGGCGCCCGAGAATCTGCCCCGCCTTGAGCTCATCGGACCACGCCAGCGGATACCAATAATCGGGATTCGCAGCCGTCCGCCTCAGATCCACGTCATTGTGCGTGCCCGCCGGGCACTCACCCGTCAAGGTCGATTGATCCTCGAGCATCGACGCCCCCTGTTGTAATGAAAGCCGCAAGACTACTCTCAAGGCGCGTCCCGGAGAAAGCTCTGTTTCGGGACCGGCGGGACCGCCGCCTCATTCGAGCCGCGCCTCACCGCCGTGGCCAACGCGCTTCGGCGCGGCACCGCTGCCGGATCGCTCCGGAGGTCTTCGATGCGACGGTAACGAGTATACGTGAGCGCGGCGTACGCGCCTCTGGCGAGCCGAGCATCCCGCACGACGCTCGTTCGGCACCGGTTCACAGCCGTGAAGAATTCTCTAGTCAGACCCTACTTTGTGCTGTAAAGTTCTCCGCGACCACCGATTTCGATCAGACGGCGGCGCAACCGCTTGGGACGGGGACTGACAGTCAGCGTTTTGGGGACGTACGACCGTCGACAACACCGTAGCGGTGCGGACGTGCAGTGGGGGGACTTCTTCATCCGGGCGACGGAATCGATCGCGCACTCCGCACACACGCTGCGGGCGGCGTAGAGCGCGTCGCACGGCCCTCACGCCCGACCCGAGGCCGAGAGAGCCACCATAGCCGGCGCGCCTCAAACGTTCCGGCCGACCAGGCCAGTTGCGAATGCGCGATGTCGATGATGTAGACGCACTCCCCTCACGATCTCACTGGACTCGACTGCTGGCACCGCGCTACTGGGCCCTGTGGCTCATCCTCGGCATGCTGCGTCTGCTGGTGATGCTGCCGTTTCGAGTGCAGCTCGCCTGCGGACGGACGCTCGGGGCGCTGCTGCGCAAGATGCCGGTGCGCTACGTCAGCATCGCGCAAACCAACATCAATATGTGCCTGGCGGATCTGCCGCCGAACGAACGGGACCAGGTGCTGAAGCGCCACTTCCAGAGCCTCGGCATCTCGGCAATGGAAATCGCACTGGCGTGGTGGGGAGATGGAGCACGTATCCGCAAGCTGGCTCGCATCGAGGGATATGAGCACGTCAAGAGCGCCCTCGCGCGAGGACGCGGAGCGATTTTGCTGACGGCACATTTCACGCCGCTCGAAATCGGCGGACGGATCCTCTCGGAAATGTTCCCGATCAACATCCTGTATCGGCCGACCAAGAACGAAGTCCTGGCGCATCTGCAATGCCGGTTGCGCACCCGCAACGGCGGACGTGCGATCCGCAGCGACGACATCCGCGCGATGGTCATGGCGCTGAAGAACAACGAATGCGTGTGGTTCGCGCCCGATCAGTGTTACCGCAAGAAAGGCGCGGAGATGGTTCCGCTGTTCGGCGTTCCCGCTGCGACTAACACTGCCACGTCGCGCATTGCACGCATGACCGGCGCGGCCGTCCTGCCGTATTTCGTCGAACGCCTGCCCGGCTGCGGCGGCTACCGGCTGGTGATCCTGCCGGCGCTCGAGAATTTTCCGAGCGATTCACCGGCCGCAGACGCCGCGCAGTTTCATCGCTTGATCGAAGCCCAGGTGCTGGCGGTCCCCGATCAATATCTGTGGATCCATCGCCGGTTCAAGGGCATGACGTCCGACTATCCGGATTACTACAAGAAGTGCGCGAAAGCCGCCACGACGGACAACACCTCCGATCCGCAAGCACAGCCTCGCGCACTGTGACCGAACACCGGTCGGCCCCCTTCGTGCCTGCGCGGCTCATCGAGGAGTACTCGAGTTTCCGTAGCGCTCGGTGCGTACCACAGGATGCACCGAGCCACAGCCCCTAGGACACGTCGCTCGCCTCGCCTCACCTCGGAGTACGCGCAAACACGTTCCCCGCGAAGTGATCGGGTCACCCCGCGGCGCATCGCCCGAGCGCAATACCCCTCGAGCGTGCTCTCGAAGGGCGTACTCACCGCAGCCCTCCCGCTGCCGTGAAAGCAAGCCGCGGGCCGGACTCACCGGCCGCGCGCGTCCGGCCTGTCATCCCAACCGCCGAGCGTTCGGCCTGTCTACCGGTCAGCCCCGCCATCCTCGACCTACTGCGATGACTTCAGCCCGTCGGGTGCAAATATCGATTCAAAAATGACCCGATGGCCGTCAGTGCCTTGATCCGATCGCCACTTCTCGCCAGAGAATTCCCGCCCCGCGCCAGCCTCGAGAACGTGACATCCTTGCCCTGCGCCTTCAACGCGTGGGCCATGGCCGCAGATTGACTCTCCGGCACGACGGTATCGTCCTGCGTACCGATGAGCAGGACCGGCGCCTCGATGGCCTTCACCGCATGAATGGGGGACTCTCGGGCCACTTTGGGATCCACGGGCGATCCAATCCGGCTGCGCCAGGCCACCAGCGCCGCGTGCGTCGAATCGCTTCCGCCAAATACGTGAATCATATGCGCAACCAACGCACCGAGATCCGAGATGCCGTTGACGCTCACCGCACAGGTATACGTGCCGGGAGAAAACGCAACTCCCGCCAATGCGGCATACCCGCCATACCCCATGCCCGCGATACACACCCGATGTGGGTCGACCAAACCCTGTTTCACCAGCAGGTGCACACCTTCGATTGCATAGCGTTGTGACACACCTCCCCACAAGAGGTAGCCCCCCTCGGTCGCAAGCGCGGTACCCGACACCTCTGGCTGCAACACCACATCGCCCTCGGCGGCCAGAAACTGCGCGAACCAATCGAAATTCCACAGACTGTCCCCGACCGCGCCCCCGGGAACCAACACGACCAGAGGCAGATCCTTGCCGCCGCCCGGCGGTATGTAAACCTCCGCTTTTACGGTCTGGCCGTCGTGGGCCGGATATCGCACGGCATGCACTTGCGCCAACTCGACATGGGCGAGCTGCGGATAACTCGTACCGGCAATCACTGCGCTGTGAGCCGCGAAATTAATCAGATAATACGTGGGTGGGTCCTGCGGATCATCGACCTCTGCGAGCACCTCCTGGCCATTCCGCGAGTGATCGTAGACCTCGACCCGGCGGCCCGGGAAGACGTGCGCGATGGAGTCATAGCGCGTTTTCGCCGAAGGGTCGAACCAGAGCCTGTGCGGATCGGACCGACCGACCCACATGTAAAGCAATGTCTTCGAATAGCGCGAGAGATCGAACTGAGTCACCCTGTGCTTCGCACCGGGCAAGAGTTCCTGCGGTGGCGAGCCATCGAGCGGAATCTTCCACAATCCACTCCCGCCCGGCGCGAACGCCAGAATCGCATGCGCCGTGGGATCGAGTTGCGCGCCAAAATCCGGGACCTGCCCGCCGGCGTGATGGTAGATCGGTCGCCAGGTATCACCCTGCCTCGCCTCGATCGTGTAGCGATTCGCATGCCATTCGGCGCGCGCCACGGGATTGCCGGCATTATCAATGAACCAGCCGTCGGTGTACGCATCGCCGGAGGAGATCGCCGTACTCTTTCCCGTCCGAGTGTCCACTGCGAACAGCGAGTCCACCATGCCGGAATCCCCGACTTCGCTGTGGATCATCGTGCCGAGCGTCGAGCGGTAAGCGGTCGGATTGAACATCTTGACCGACATGATCACCGTGTGCGGACGCTGCGGAATATCCCAGTCGAGCAATTGCACGCCGGTGGTGAAATAATTTCCCCCGACCATCCGGTCCGACAGCAACGTGCGGATCTTTCCGGTGGCGATATTCAGCGCAAGCACAATATTGATTCGGATGGGCTGATGCCATCTCAACTCCGATTGGGGCGGCGCCGGCTCCGTCGTGACGGCTCGCATCAACAGCGTACGGTCGCTTTCCCACCCCAACCAATACACCGTGAGCGCTGGGGACAGCCGTACTTCACGCCGGACCGCTTTAGTGCCGACGTTGAAGATGAAGACCCCACTCCCCCGCCCCCGAGGCTGCGTCCACGCCACCACATGTCCGCTGGGACTGAGCGTCAGATCACGAACATTCGGCAGCGCACCGAAGTCGGCCGCGAGATTCGTCTTGGCCTGCCCTGCCCAGGCAGCCGTCGACAGCATCATCAACGTCACTAACGCCCCAGAATATGATTTCTTCACGCTCACTCCTCGCGTGTTTTATGAACTTCTGATTTCCGGCACGACCGCGTATTGATTGTGTTTCGCCCGCATCCCCTGCAGCCAAATTGGCGAGACCAAGTTCCGCTGGTCAGACGTGATTTACCCCCCGTCTCTTGGGGAGATCATGACATGGCCCCGCGTCAGTACACAATATTGATCCGCCTCGGTCAAGCTCGGCGCCTCTGCATTGCGCCGTGACCGTCGAGCATGTCCATGGGCGAGATCTTCCGGTCCGCCCATCCGCAGCGGAGCTCAGCGTTCATGAGAACGCATACCGCCACGGTATTAGCTTATCGGCACATCCGCATGTGCAGGACCGGGAAAAATTTCTCGCTCCCCTTGCGCGTAGCGATGATCAAAATCATCCGAACGGGGACCGCTCTCGCGGTCGGCAATCATCTGGGTGCCCGCGCACGAACCAAACTCGCCGCGATTGCCGGTCCATCGACGCTCCTCATCAATGATCCACTCAGCGCGCGGAACCGCGCTCCTGCACAATTCCCTCAAGTGAGTCACTGACACGCTCGAGCGTGCCGCCGTTTGTCACGCAGGATTACGATGAACGCATCAGACGCAGGAGGTTACGCAGTGCCCATCCGCCGGACTCCTTTCGAATTCCTCTCTTCAATCGCCTTTCCGTTTGCATTCGCGGTCTCTGATCCGCCGTGCGCCCGGGCAAGCGCGCGTTGGACGGCGGCAATGGCCCTCTCGACGTCTCGATCCGATGTTCTCCAATTCACGACGCTGACCCGCATTGCACGTATGCCTCGCCAGGTCGTAGTGGAAAAAAACGCCTCCCCATCCGCATTCACCGCCGCGACGATCCTGCCTGTCCAGCTGTCATGATCGCCATGGATCGGCGCAGGACGTTGATCCAGGAATCGCACCAGGCCTTGATTGAGACGCGGCTGCCACGGCATCTGCGCCCCAGGGAGCTTCCCGATCTCCGTGACCACCCGTCTATACCGAGATCGACCTGGCATCCATCGCGCTCTCAAAGCACCTGCCTCCTGAGTGCGGCGAGACGAAAAAATAGCACCAATGGTGCGACAATTTCGTCCCACGCAGTCCGGGTGTGCTCGACGCTGTATGGAGACGTCCGTAGCGACGTCCACCGCGGACGTCAGATGTTTCAATCATTGGAAGATAGCAAAAGGCCCCGGCATCATGCCGAGGCCAGTCACCGATCGGGCACATACCCCAATCCAATGTCCATGATGCAATCGACCGACGAGCCACGCAAACGTTGCGGCCGCGGCCCGACTGCCGAGTTGACCCGTTACCCCGAGACAAACCCCCGTATGACAGCCCACTCTCGCAAGCAGGCAATTCATCGACCCGGTACCACCAACGTCTATGCCGACCTCGGCTATCGCGCCCCTGAGAGCATGCTCGTGAAAGCGCAGCTCGTCAGCAGAATCGTCGAACTCCTTGCGGAGAGAGGCATGACTCAGACCCGGGCCGCGACTGTGCTCGGCATCCCGCAACCGGAGCTATCGAAGATTCTCCGCGGCCATTTCCGTGGATTCTCCGAGCGCAAGCTAATGGACTGCCTCACCCAGCTCGTACAGGACGTACAGATCGTCGCCCGGTAAAGACCCGATGATCGCAGCGCCGGAGCAGTGTCCGTGACCCTCGCGTAACAACGTATGATATGACAATGAGACTAGACAGGCGTCCACCGATCGAGGCAAGCTCCGGCAACGTATTCGCGGATCTCGGACTCCTGGATGCGATAGACCTCGATACAAAAGTGCGTCTCGCAGTGAAGATCACTAAGCTGGTTGCCGCGCAGCACCTCAGCCAAACCAGGGCAGCGGTACTACTGGATCTCAGTCAACCGGAGATCTCCGCGCTGACGGACTACCGCCTCGATGGGTTTTCCGTTGAGCGACTCATGAACTTCATCGCGGCGCTTGGGAAGACGTGAAAATATCGTTCAGCCCGCGAAGCCCGTAGGATCGCACGGAGAAGTGCTCGTCGAAGCGCAGCCGATCAGATACTACGCGACTCGCCTGGCGCGAGGGTCGAGGGTCGATCTTCCGGACGATCGGATGCGCGCATACATGGCGTCCGGGGCCAAATCGATCGCGCCCGGCCAGGTAAGTGCGCCGTGCTCCAGAAGCACTCGTGAGAACATCTTCTCGTCGCACAGTGGGTCAAAGCCGTCTCCGAGCGGTCCTTGGGACAGTCGAGGACCGAGATCTGCAATGCCGCTAGTGCCGTCGGCAAAGGAAACCTCGATCTTGTATTCCGGCAGGACCTTGAATCGGACGATGGACCAGATGGCCATTGCAATTACTCCGACGGTTGAACGGGAACGGTAGGCGCGGGGACCTGCCACCGCTCCCAGTTCTTCATCAGCTCGTCCCTGTGAAGTGACGCCCATTCCACCACATGGCGTGTGCACGTCGGGGAACTGACCCGTGAATGACATCCAGGGTCGCAATATTGTACTGCGCCTCATGCTCCCCATAAGTGGCATGAAAATGCGGCGGCGGATGAGACTCTCTCTCAGTCTCGAACTAGCGAAATGCAGTTGGCCAATGCCAAGATGACCGAGCACTTCTCAGGTCCGCGTGCACCGAGATATTGACAAGAAGTGTGCTCCTCAGCGTCCGCCAGCCTTCCAAGGGTCAACGATGGCGACCTTCAGTCCCTGAAAATGTCGGACATTTCGCGTGGCGATCGTGGCGTGACGCGAGAGCGCGATCCCGGCAATCTGTGTATCGCGAAAATCGACGGGGCGTCCCGATTTCGGCGGGTTCGCGGCGAGCGCTGCTGCTTCGTCTGCCGCCGAGCTATCGAAGTCCAGTATGCGATTCTCCAGGTCTTCGTGCAGCATTCGCGCGAACGATTGCTCTAGGGTTCTCCTGCGTCCACCCTGCGGCAGCAACGCGATGCCGAAACGCGCCTCAAATACGGTGATACTGGTTGTCCACACCGACTCCGCCGGCTGTCGGTCAAGCCAGCCTACGACCTGTTCCTCGGGCTCGGTTCGCATGAGCGCCGAGAGCACGTTGGTATCCAGGATGATCAATCGTGGAATTCTGCCGGGTTGGCGCTCTGCCCGCGGACATCGGGAAGGTCGGACTCAAGACCATGGCCGCGGAACCGATCCGCGATACGCGACCCCAACCCGCCGGACGGTCGACCATCGTTCTTGGCCGCAGCACGCAGGATGTCACGAACCTCCGCTTCCATGCTGCGTCCATGCCGGTCCGCTCGGCGCTGCAGGCGTGCCTTAACGTCATCGTCCAATTGAC
>JAJZDW010000054.1 GCA_021851405.1 Pseudomonadota bacterium | reverse complement strand
TAAGCACTACATGTCCGTGGTGCCAAACGTCCTTCTTCCGCAGCGTAGGCAGGGTCCAGCACGGTCTCGCCCGTTTGTGCCGCGATGGGCAAGATGGAAGGAAAACGAAGTTCGTGTCTACATAACTTCTGATCACGCTTGTATCGATGTGATTGGTCCACGACGTTTGCTTGATCGAATACGTGGTGACCTTTGAGCTACAATGAAAGCGACAAAATCGCGTGATGGTCGAATAGACGACCATCAGCGAAATTTGTTGTGTCATAAATTGCGCTTCACAAATAGCTGTGCGCAACACGGACATCGGTCGAGTTGTCGACCAACGTTGCGAGCGAACAGGTGGCGCAGCGTCGCGATGGAGTCTGGAACGTGGCGACGCACTCTTCCGGCTGCTGCGCGGCGTGTGGCCCTGGGGTAGGAGAGACGCTTTATAAATGATGAGCACCTCCAAAAAATGGCCCTGTTGTCTTCAGTGACGAAGTCGTTGGAGTTATAATGAGGCATGAACATTCAATTTGGCTTCTACGACCTGCACAAGCGCTTCTCCAAGCTCTCCGAGGCGGGCGATGCGCTCGAGCGGCTCGATGTGGTGATCGATTGGGAGATGTTCCGAGCGGAGCTTGAGCGGATAGACCACAAGGAGCGAAAGTCGGCCGCCGGGCGCAAGCCGATGGACCGGGTGGTGATGTTCAAGATGCTCATCTTGCAGAACCTGTATGGGCTATCGGGCGAGGCGCTGGAGTACCAGGTGAGCGACCGGCTGACCTTCGCGGATTGCTCGCGCCGGTGCACGCCGAGCAGTACGCGACACTGACCAAGCCCGAAGAGATCGGGGAGCTGATGCGGGCCATCGATGGGTACAGCGGCGATTCGTCCACGGAGTATGCGCTGAAGGTCCTGCCGCCGGTGTTCACGCGGCCCGGGGAGCTGCGTAATGCTCGGTAGGGCGAGTTTGATCTGGGTGGCAGCGTCGATGCTGGGGCGGGCGGATCGCAGGGATTGGTGCCGCCCGCAGGGCCGCTGTGGCGCATTCCCGGTGAACGCATGAAGATGCGCCGCAAGACCCCCGGCGAGCACCTCGTGCCGCTGTCGCGGCAGGTTGTGACGTTGCTCACAGATTTGCAAGCAATCACAGGCGGCAATCCCAACGGCTTGCTGCTTCCCGGATTGGTTGCGGGCAAGCCGATCTCAGACGCAACACTCGGGCAGGCGCTGAAGCGATTGGGCTGCGGGCCGAATCGCATCGTGCCGCACGGCTTCAGAGCCATGGCCAGCACGCAGCTGAACGAGCAGGGTTTTGCGCCGGATTTGATCGAGTTGCAGTTGGCGCACAGTGATTCGAGCATGCGAGGCATTTACAACCGCGCCACCCGCCTGCCGGAACGGCGCGAGATGATGCGATGGTGGGCGGATCGGCTGGATGCGCTTCACACCGCACCACTACGAGACCGCACTTCGCCCGCATCGTTGGACGGGGAGGGAGGGGTGGGCCGCGCTCGTGCGGAATATGAAGGCGAACTCCGGGCGCTGGGCGGCGTTACTCACCGTGATGGCGGTGGCAGCGGTTACCGCGGGCGTGCAAGCCGCTTCTGTGCCATTGGTCGACACGATCGCGGCCGCCGGCATCATCGCTGTTGTGGGCATACAGCGGTTCGCGTTCGGCACTGGCGCTGCCCGGCGGCTCACGCTGCAGTGCGAACAGTGGGTGCAAGACGTACGGAGCGCGATGCGGCGGGGCGGGATTAAGTGCCATTGAGGCTAGACAGCCGTATGCGACGAAACAGGAGGCGCATCGCGCGATCGCGAAATTACATCCACGGATTCTACAACCCTGTCCGCCTGCACTCATCACTCGGATACTCGTCCACCAACGAGTATGCGCGCAGAATGCAACACGTCGATCAACGCCCGTCTATGAGGTCCGCTGCGTAGGGACCACTTCACGCCCTTCTGGCCCCAATGCCTCGGCAATCGCTATTTCATTGTGTGACGGGGTTACTCCGGTCCCACATCCCGCACTGGCATGATGTGAGCGAATAGGGACAGAGCGCCTACCAGAACGGCGCTGATCCAAGCGCCGATTACCAGGTAGAACAACCTGGACAGGATCTACAGGAGTTCCGGCGCTGTATGCGGAGCGAAACATGACCAGTGGACTGTTACCGGCGCTCATTGTCTTTGGAATCTTCGCGGTGCTGGGCGCACTGATCCGGAAGCGCCGCCGCGGATCCAGCGGCTGGAATCGCGCGAAATCCACCCGCAGGGGTGGTGCGCCGTATCTGGATCTGTCCGATCATGGCGACCAGCTCAAGGCGGTCGAGGCCGCGATCCTGAAGCCAAAGAAGCCTGTCAACAGCGAAGCCTCGCGAGTTCTGATCCAGCTCGAGGAAATCACTCGGCAACGCCCCGCCCGTCGCTACCGAATTTTCGCGGAAATGTCGTTGGGCGCCTTCGTTGCCACAGAGGGTCCTCGAGATCGAAAGGAAATTGGCTATCTCGCGTGGCGGGCAATCAGCGCGAAGCGCCTCGACTTTCTCATCATCGACGGCCGAGGCTACCCGGCAGTCGCCATCGAGTACCACGGGACCGGACACCACCAGGAAGGCGGGCAGGCCGCCGCCCGCGATGCGGTCAAGCGCCGAGCGCTCGAGAAGGCGGGGATCGAGCTCGTCGAAATCCAGGCGAGCTACGACACCCATCAATCTCGGTTAATGGTCGAGCATGCTCTGGATCGCTACGAACGCCGCGCCGACGGCACATCGGCTTTGTGCGCAGCCACGTAGCCGCGACGGCGAGTCACCAGATATCGCGTCGTACTGACGGAGACTGGGGAGACAAGGGTGCAATCAAGGCACACGCACATTACAGTCGATGCCAGGGCAAACCGGAAATGCCAAACATCCCGGTCGCCACGCACATTCAACGCTCTCATCCAGATTCCCGGTTAATTACAACGCCCGCGGAGCGAAAGAAGAGGGCCGCGGGGCGAAGGCGCAACGTTAAGGAGGCCATCCGTCTGCTCAGAAAGGGCGCAACGCGGTGGACTCAATTGGAACTCCAGCAGTGCTCCGCGTTACAGGGTGCGACACGCGGTTGGCTTGGGGACAGGCGCCATCAGGAATCAAGGAAGTACTACGGTCTATTCCGGGAGCTTGAAAGGACTCACCAACAGGCTAAAGAACGCTTGGCGCAAAAATCATGGGTTACTGGAGCGCAGAATGAGCATCCGAATCGCAATTCGATTAACGAATACCGAGCGGCAAGCGGCAACGGAACATGGGCCACGCCGAAGGTTCGGCGCTAGCCATTTTCTGAAATCCGTAACACTCTATAGTCGTTAGGACGGCCCCACGACGACATGGTTGCTGCCGCGACCTCTGACGGCGCAGAAAACGTCGACCGCATTTTCGAGCCCATCGATGGATGGGCGCGAGCGTTTCGCGGTCGCACGTTTCACTATTTCGGCGTAATCGCAGGGTCCAAATTCAAGCTGTGCGCAGCTCGCATACCTTTGCAAGTCCGCCGACCGCCTTCTGTGCGGGAGATGGTGACTGGTAGATTCCGCGCCGGCGTCATCGCCATTTCGGGCGGTCACAGGCGGGAGAGGGTCCGCCGCCGGAGAGGTGATGGTGCACCTCTCGTTTTCCCAATTGGTCGTAGCTCAGGTAGTCCAGGCACGCATTCGCCAGATCCGTATCGAGCGCCCGCAAATCCGTGAGGTTGAACGGGTAATCACTCCCGCAGTAGACCCCCGCCAGGAAGCGCGCGAGACGGCCCGCCTAGCCGCTCGTCGGGTTCTCGCAGATCGCCTTCTCGATTGTGCGCACGCTGCACGTCATTGCTCACGGCCCCCTTGGAGAGGCCGGTCGCCGCCGCGATCCGCTCGTGACTGAATCGCGCCTCGAACTTCAGGCGCAGGACTTCTGTGATGTTGCGCAGGGCACTCCGCTGGGCTGGCATCGGCTCCCCCGAGGTAAAAATCGGGCAGTTTGGCCAGCGGTGAGAGGTCCAGCGCAGACCCGGCGCGGGTCATTCCGGGGGATCGTGACCGCAGATTCCGGGCACGCGCCCAAAAATCGGTCACCTTCCAGCGGAATGAGCGGTCACGTTCGGCCGGAACGGCCGGTCCCGTTCGTCCGGAATCAGCGGTCACATTGGTCCGGAAAACGCATTTCGGCGCGCAGCGCATCGTTCAGAACGAACTGGGTGAGGAGCGCGCTGCGCCCTGCGCTTGGGTGTGCTGAAAAAAATCTCGAGCGTCTGAGACAGGGGCTCGACAGAACCACGGGACGTGCGCACACGCCGAGCGACCACTCGCGTCTCAGGCACGAAGGCACCGTGCCGGTGTACTCAAAATGGCGGGAATCATCGACATTTTCATCGCCTGAGACTGGGGCGATGAGCGCGCGAGCCAAGAGCGCGCAAGCGCTGTCATGAACAGTGCGAAGAGCCGTCAACGTGTGGTCGTGGGGAACGTTCACTCGCGATGCGCGAGGCTCGACGCGCGAACTGCTGCGTTGCGCAATCACAACAACTGTCGGGCCAAAATTGATTAATCGCATCGTAGCGTTGCGATGCCCGCCGTCAACCTTGCGTGGCGTTCAATGACATCGATACCATTGGTATCGATGTCATTCGGTGAATTCTGAAACTAACACCGATTTCGTTTTGCGTATTTTTGAGGGGGGTAGTGCTCGTGATTGTCGGGCTCGAATCCACGGCCGCCCGGTTTGACCGGGGCGGACGGCGGGCAGAGTTTGGCCTTCTCGATGCGACGCGCCGGATGGGGAGATGCCGATGCCGCCTTGGCGCAACAACGACACCCCGGCGCATGGGGCGAAACGCCAGCCCACCTCCGGGGGTGGGTCGCGCAACGCGCCTGCCTCACGTCTCGTCCCGTTCACACATGAAGAGGCAATTCCTATGAAATGTCGCCCGATGACGGCCATGGTCGCCGGATTTCTGACCATCGCGGCAGGCCGTGTCCACGCCACGACCGCCCAACCCGCTGACGCCGCGAGCCCATCTCCTGGGAGCGCATCGCACGTCACCGCACCGGCACTGCCGACGCTGCAAACGGTGATCGTCACCGCCACGCCCATGACCGGCGGCGTGAAACTGCTCAACGCCAGCTTCTCGGTCACGACCGCGAGCCTCAGTCAGATCCACGATGCAATGCCCTCCAGCGCCGCGGATCTGCTCAAGATCGTGCCGGGTCTTTGGCCCGAGGCCAGCGGCGGTGCCACGGGTGCGAACATCGAGATCGCCGGCTTCCCCGGCGGTGGCGACGCGCCCTACGTCACGATGCAAATCAACGGCTCGCCGGTCTATGCCGCCCCGACGATTTCCTTCATGGACAACTCATCGCTGATCCGCCTCGACGATACCGTGCAGCGGGTACAGGTCGTGCAGGGCGGCCCCGCGGTCGTGTACTCCAGTGGCCAGATCGGCGCCACGGTCAACTACATCCTGCGTCACGGCACGGCGACGCCGCACGGTGAGATCGGCCTGACGGTCGGCACCGACGGTCTGTATCGTCTGGACGGGTTCTACGGTGGGCCGTTGGCCCACCACTGGTATTTCAGCGTCGGCGGCTTCTACCGCGAGTCGAGCGGGATCCGTCGCAGTCAGTTTCCGGCGAACCGGGGCGGACAGATTACCGCCACGCTGTATCACACTTTTCACGACGGCAATCTGCTGTTCTGGGGTCGGGAGCTGAATGACAAGAACCTGTTCATCACGGATATCCCGGTTGCGGTCAACCCGAGCGGCCAGAACGTGTCCGGCTTCCCGGGGTTCAATCCCAATACCGGCACGTTCGTCGGTGACGCCAACCGTGCCATCACGGTGCAGGAGTTTCCCTGCGTCACGCCCGGGGCCCCGGCGAACGGCTGCACTCCGGGCACCATCAGCGGTGACCTCGCGAATGGTCGAGGCTCGAATGTCCAAATGTTCGGCAGTGATCTGAATCTCCACATCGGCCGGTGGGCCCTGAGCGACACTCTCGGCTACACCGCCGGCCAGATGCCGACCAACGCGTTATTCAATAACTTGGCGCCCGAGACGCTGTCGAGCTTCATCGCGAGCCAGATCGTCACCGCCAATAGCACCTCGTCGATCATGGGCGCCACCGGCGGCAGCCCGTTCGTCAGCGGAACGGGGAGCCTCGTCAACGGCGGTACCCTCAATCCGGCCACTGAGGTGGCCTCGCTCGGCTTCTGGATCGTGGACAACAAGATCCAGTCGTTCACCAATGAAATCCATCTCTCGCGCGAGCTGTTCAAAGGAAATTCGTTCACGATCGGCAGCTATTTCGCCAGTTACTCGGCCAACGACAGCTGGTTCCTGGGCAATAACGAGCTGATGCTGGCCGTTCCGAACGCGCCGCTCGTCAACGTGACGCTGTCCACCGCCGCGGGCTGCCCGGCTGCGGCCACTGCCGGTGGCACCTGTACCGGCTACGTCACCCAGAACGGCATCCTGGGCGGATCGTTCTACAGCCTGCGCGACCATTACACGGGCCGCAACACCGCCGAATTCCTGTCGGATCAGTGGCACACCGGTCCCTGGCTGTTCGATGCCGAGTACCGTGTCGAGAATGATGTCATCGACGGCAGTATCGAAGGGTTGCAAAACGAGAATCTCGACGGCAATCCGCTCACGTTCTACAACAACAGCGTCAGTGTGCGCACGGGTCAGTGGACCCCATCGACCTATGATCACACCCTGGGGGCGTGGAGCGTGGGGGCGAACTATGACTTCAGTAACCACATGAGCGCGTATGCACGGGTCAACGCCGGGTACCATTTCCCGAGTTTCGATGATCTGCGCAGCGGCACGCCCAATGCCCAGCAGGTGAAGAACTACGAGGTCGGGTTCAAGGCGGAAGGCGATACCTTCTTTGCATCTGTGACGCTGTTTCACCGCCAGTTCTTTGGGGTTCCGTTCCAGGCGTTCCTGTTCAACGGCACGCAGGTGAACTACTCCTACGGGGCGAACTCCAACGGTGTGGACTGGTCCGGTGACTGGCGGCCATTGCCCAACCTGCAGCTGCAGTTCACCGGCGATTGGCAGGACTCCAAGTACACGCATTTCTGCACCCAATTCGCGGCGAGCGGCAGCTGCGCGCCGGGCGCGAGCAATGATGGCTCATACCTGCAGCGCCAGCCGCGGCTGCAGTTCAGGATCACGCCGCAATACACGGTGCCGATGAGCTGGGGCGCGGTCACGGTGTTCACCACCTTCACCCACGTCGATCAGCGCTACTCCAATCCGGGAAATCAGCAGATCCTGCCTGCGTATGACACGGTGGATGCCGGCATCGTGGGGGACATCGGCTCGCACTTCGAGGTCCGCGTCGAGGGTACGAACCTCACTGACACCATCGGGCTCACGGAAGGCAATGCGCGCATTCTGACCTCCGGGATTTCGAATGGATTTGAGATGGCCAGGCCCATCTTCGGACGCGAGATCCAGGCGCAACTGAAGTACATATTCCACTAAAAATGCAGGAAAAAATGCGCGAGACTCCCTTGGTTCGTTCGTGGTCCTGCATGCCCATTTGCTGAGAGGCGACGTGGCGATGGACTACCCGTGATCCTGGCGAGCGTTCCGGCGGCGCCGCACGCGAGGGGTGCGGCGGCGGCAACAGGATGTGCGAGCACAGAGGGGTCGGTGCGTGGCTCGGTGTCACGCGCCGGCTCTTCATCCTGAGGTCAGGGGCGTCCGTCAAGAGCGATTGGGGTGAGGACCTTCACCGTCAGACGTCCGGGGGTGCGTCGGCGGAGCACCTACGACGATCCATGCACTCTTGGGCCAGTCGTGCCGTCCGTCTCTGCACACATCGCCTCGCGTCCATCGCTCGGGCAGTGCTCGATCGGACCTGAGGGGGGGAATCGGACAGGTCGGGTCCGTGGAGCCTGGCGTAATGCCAGACGCTGCGGGGGGCGACATCGCGCGACGTGAAATCAGTCCTGTGCGGGGGTGAGTTACGCGTGCGCGTCGGCCGCCGGGTCCGCGCCTCGCACGGGTCCCCCGGCGGTGCGACAGCGGGTTACCATGAGGCCGATGGTGGCACAGGAGCCATGTGATGCGCTCGAGCGGCCTGATGGGTGGAATGAACGGGAAGTTGGCGGTCACCTATTGCCGGGTGGTCAACTGGGCGGCGCAGCGGCTGTCCGGTGCGACTCGGGTCCTGGTGCGGGGCGGGGCGCAGGTGCTGCTGCGGTGCGCCAATACCGGGCAGGTCATCCCCATCGGGGCTACGACCGTCGCGCGGTTCGGCGAGGGCGGTGTGTCCATTGAGGTGCTCCTGACCGTGGACCGGTACGCTGCGGCGCCCGTGGGCGCGGTGCTGTGCGCGGCGCAGTGATGCGCGCGCAGTTCGCGATTCTCGGTCCCGGTGCCCTGGGATCGATTCTGGCGGCGCATCTGGCGCATGCCGGACACCGCGTGATCGTGCTGGCGCGCGGGGAGCGCGCCCGGCGCATTGCACGCGAGGGGCTGCGCATCACGGGACTGCGCGAGCTGACCGTCCCGGTCACGGTGCTCACCGATCCGGCGCGGCTCGAGGCGGCCGAGTGCCTGATCGTGGCAACCAAGACCCCCGGTACGCAAGCCGCCCTGGAATCTCTGCGACACGTCACGATCGGTACGGCGTTCTCGGTGCAGAACGGAGTATTGAAGAATGAACTGCTCTCGGCGGTGTTCGGTGCCGAGCGCGTGTTCGGTGCGCTCGCCAATACCAGCGGGGAGGTACGGGCCGACGGCGAAGTCCTCTTCACGCGCAATGTCAGTCTGTTGCTCGGGGAGCTCGACGGTCGCGAGAGCGAGCGGGCACGATGGCTCGCCGCGACGATCGATGCGGCCGGCGTGCGCGCCTGCGCCGTGGCGAACATCCTCAGCTGGGAATGGAGCAAGTTCGTCGCCTGGTTGCCGCTGATGAGCCTCGCGGTGACCACGCGGACGGCGACATGGCAGTACTTGAGCGACCCGGGCAGTGCGTGGGTGCTCGTGCGCATGGCCCGCGAGGCGGTACGGTTGGCAAGTGCCTGTGGGGTGGCGCTGCTGCCCGAGGGGGCGATTCTCCCGCTGCAGGGCATTCTCGCCGGTTCGCAAGCCGAGGCGGTCGAGTCGGTCCGCGCCGCCGGGGCGCAGTTCGCCGCCCAGGCGCCCGGGCACCGCATGTCGGCGCTACAGGATCTGGAGGCGGGCCGGCCCCTCGAGGTCGAAGAGACCTTGGGCGACGCGGTGTCCAGGGCCCACCGGGCGGGCCTTGAGGTGCCGCTGCTCGAGGCGTTCTATCACCTCGTGGCGGCGATTGATCGGACTCGCGCCGCTGCGCGCTAATGCGGGAGGCGGGTGGTCGCCTCAGTGCGTGTCGACGGTGCGCGCGTCTTCGCATGCCATGAGGCGATAGTCGCCCCGCTAGCGGTGATCGAGGAACGGCCGCAGCTGCGTGAACATCATCAGCCTGCGCCGGATTTCGGCGAGTGCCTGAGCGTTACCGCAGTTGCAGCTGCAGGCGCACCCGGCCGTGCGCGGGGAGCCCCGACTGCGTCGTGGTGAGAAATACCCGGTTCGGGCTCAACGTGCCGTGGGCGAGCAGAGCGTTCTGAATGGTTTGGGCGCGCGCGAGACCGAGGGCCACCAGTGCCCCGGGGGCGAGGTGCACCGTGGGCCGCAGCTGCGCCCGCAGCCAGCGGATCTGGCGGTGCATGCGCTCGAGGCGCCGTGCGGCGGCGGGGATTTTGGCGGTGGCGTTCGCCGCGGGCGATGTGACCGGCGGCGCCGGGTAGACGGGCCGCCGGTGCAGGCGGGTGCGATACAGCGCCTCGAGCGTCCGGCGTTGCTCGCGCGCCGGCAGAGCCGCGAAGCCGCCGGACGGGGCGCGGTGCACGTGCGTCAGTGCGAGGGCCTCGATTCGTTCGTTCTTCAGGGCCACGGCATCCGCACGGCCGCCCGGTCCGGCGGGGATATCGACGTTCAGCGCGGGGCGGGCCGCGAGCGCCTGCGAGAGCGCCGCGAGGCTCGCTCCGGCCGTATGCGGCAGCGCCGCCGAGCCGGGCCGGAAGGCGACGTACTGCGCCTGTGCGGCGCCGGCGAACAGCTGACCGATCAGATCGAACGGGGCGAGCGCGGCCTTCTCCAGCAGATGCAGCAGCATCGTCCAGACGATCGAGGCGATGTGAAAGTCCGGATCGTTCAGCGAGCCGGTGACCGGCAGGTGAATGCGGATCACCCCATTGCGGTCCTTCAGCAGTGCCGTGGCGAGCCGGATCGGCCAGCCGACCCGATCGTGGCTCGCACTCGCCCCGCCCCACTGCAACTGATCGACCTCGATGCGGTGATCGGCATTGAGCCGGCCGTTGTCGATGCGGTAGCGAAACTGCGCACTGAGAATGCCCTGGGCGATCGCGTAGCCGGCGTAGCGGTCCGAGTACGGATCGAAGATCGGCAGCTGGATGTTCTGAAAGCCGGCACGGATGTCGGTGTCGCGCCCGAGTCCGTACGGGTTGAATGCGCCGCGGATGCTCACCGGCGAGTAGCGGTTGATCACCTGGCCGGCGAGTGCGACCCGGGCGATTGCGGTGCGGGCGGTCGATAGGTTGTAGATGCTGCCGTGCAGATCGTTGATCGGCGCGTGGAAGCGAGGTGAGATCGATTCATCGGCGAAACGGATCGAGCCGTTGAGGATCTGCAGGCGCCGCAGCCGCACCGCGAGCGTCGCGGCCGGCTTCGGGATGTTCGAGCGCGATGAGTGCGCGGGCGTCTTCGGCGTCGCGCTGGCCTGTGCCGGTGGGAACAGTGCCGCGAGATTCAGCGTGCGGTTCGGCAGGATGACGATGCGACCCACCGGTGCATCGAGCCGGGCGTCGCCGATGACGAGCTGCCCGGGCTGGTAGTCGATGCCGGTCAGGTTCAGCGCTCGCCAGCCGAACAGGCCGATGCCGCTCGCGCGCGCCAGCAGGTGCAGGTCGCTCAGTTCGGCGCGGCCGTGCAGGTGCATCAGGCGCCCGCGGTCGAGTTCGGCGAAGCCGCGCACGCCGAGTGAGCCGGAGTGGACTTCGGCCGTGCGGGCGAGCGGCAGGTACGGGGCGAACGGCGCGACGGGCAGGTGACTGAGTGACACCCACAGTGCGGCGCCGCGCCGGCCGGGGACGATGCGTCCGTCGAGCACCAGATACGCCCGCGGGGCGATCCCGGCGCGCAGTGAGAACGGCACGGCGCGCCTCAGGTCCGTGCCGAGCTGCCGGGCGGTGAGGGAAAACAGCCGTACCTCGAAGTGCGCCGTCGGCGTGACCGACCGATCGCGCACCGGCAGCGTGACGTCGCTCACGGTGAGCTGCGCTAGGTGCACGCTCCACGGCGGGGTCGCGGGCGGCGCGCCACGCGGCGCGGCGGGCGCCGCCGCGTGCGCAGCCGAGTGTGCCGGCAACAGGCGCAGCAGCGCCAAGCGCCCGTCGCGGTCGCGTTGGATCGGCAGCTGCAGTCCGTGCAGCGCGAGCGCCGCGATCGCGATCCGGCGCGCAGGCCAGTGGAGGTGCACGTGCTCGAGCGAGAGTTCCCCGAGGCTCGCGTGCTGTCCACGGGCGGCGCCGGTGCCCTCGAGGCGGAGGCCGCGCAGCCTGAGCGCGCGCAGCCGTCCCTCGGGTGCGGCGCCCGCGGTCAGCCGCAGGGCCGCGTCGCTGAGGTGGATCGAGTGGGCCCGCAGGATGCCGTGCAGCACCGTGCCGCCGTCGAGCGCGAGCGCGCGCACGCTCAGGGTGAGACTCGAGAGCGCGAGCGCAAGACCGTGCGGGCCTTCATCCACCGTGTAGCGCGTGTTCAGGCTCAGCACACCGGCGCGCGGGGTCACGGGCAGGTGCGCCGGTGCGAAACGCGCCAGCCCCGTCAGCGGCTCGCCGTCGATGGACACCCCGCCGCGCACGGCGAGCGGTGCCATCGACACCGCGCCCCACCAGGCGATGTGGGTGCCATCGCTGCTGTTGGCCTGCAGGGCGAACCGTCCGCCGCGACCGGCCCAGGACCGGAAATTCACCAGGCGGAAGGTGATGGGCGAGAGCGACTCGCGCGCCGTCGGGGAGAGTTTGCGGTCGCTGAAGCGCAGCGCGCCTCGTTCGATGCGCAGATCATCGATGCGGATCTGCGGCGGCGGGCCACTCGGGGCGCGGCGTGCACTCGCGGTCAGTGCTGCGAGGTTGGTTTTGCCGTCGGCACCGATGCGCACATCGAGCCGCGGCGCGTCCAGTTCCAGGGCGCTGATGTGATAGGTGCCGGCGAGCAGTGCCAGCGGTCTGAGGCTGATGAACAGGCGTTGCACCGAGGCGATCGCGTGGCCGCGCTCCCCGAGACGAATGTCGCGGATCGAGACGCTCAGGTGCACCGGGTCGACCCGGATCGCACCGAGTGCGAGCGTCACTCCCGGGTGCTGCTGCGCCCAGTGCGTCGCCTCGATCCGGATCAGGCGCGGCGCGAGGGCGTACCCGGCCCACAGGTAGGCGAGCAACGCCAATGCGATCAGGCTGAAGGTGATGAGCCAGCGCCGTCCCAGTCCGCGGATGCGCGTGCGCAGGCTCATCGCTGCTCTGCGCCTGCGCCGGCGTGCCGCACGCCGGCGCAGCGTTCCGTAATGCGGGTGCAGCGGGTCGGTCGTTCGCGGAGCGTGCGCATCGGCATCTCTGACATCCCGCGCCGGGTTGAAGGTCGCCTGCCCGCTGAAGTCTACAATATAATGAGTGCCCGCCGCATCGCGCCGGCGGTGCCATTAATTCTCGCACGATGGAGGGTGAGATGACCTCGATAACCCCGCTTTACACCGCACATGCCAAAGCCACCGGAGGGCGTGACGGCAGCGCCGCAACGAACGATGGTCGTCTGCGGGTGAAACTGTCCGTGCCCAAGGAACTCGGCGGGCCGGGCGGCGAGGGCACCAACCCGGAGCAGATGTTCGCCGCCGGCTACGCGGCCTGTTTCATCGGCGCGATCAAGTTCGTCGCCGGCCGCGACAAGGTTGCGGTGCCCACCGACACCTCGATCGAGTCGTCGGTGGGCATCGGCCAGATCCCGGCCGGCTTCGGCATCGACGTGCAACTGAAGGTCTCGCTGCCGGGCGTGGCGCGCGAGACCGCCGAGCGCCTGGTGAACGAGGCGCACAAGGTGTGCCCGTACTCCAACGCGACCCGCGGCAACATCGACGTCAAGCTGATCGTAGTCTGATGCGACGTTCCGTGCGCGCAGCGCAGCGCTAGATGGAGGCGTTTCTCGCCAGCCTCTCGACGGTGGCGATCGCCGAGATCGGCGATCGGACCCAGCTGCTGCTGCTGATGCTCGCCGTGCGGCACCGCCGGCCGTGGCCGATCCTGGCCGCGATGATCTGCGGAACGGTGCTGAGCGCGGCGCTCGCGGCCTTCATCGGCGAGCGGCTCGGGCACGCCCTGAGTCCCCGGCTGGTCAATGTCATCGTCGGCGTGAGTCTCATCGTCATGGCCGCCTGGGAGCTGAAGCCGGAGCGGGCGGACGGGGCGCAGGAGGGGGTGACCCGCGGCGGGCTTTTCTGGACTACGCTGCTCACCTTCACCGTGGCGGAGCTCGGCGACAAGACGCAGATCGCCACCGCGGTGCTCGGGGCCGCCTACCGCAACTTCGCCGCGGTGGTCGCCGGCAGCACGGTCGGGATGGTGCTCGCCTGCGCCCCGGTGATCTTCATCGGCAAGCTGCTCGCGCTGCGCCTGCCGCTGCGCGCGATTCGGATCGTCGCGAGTCTGCTGTTTCTCGCTCTCGGGGTGTTGTTTCTGGTGCGCGCCGCGCTCGGCCTGTCCTGAGCGCGACGCTCAGGCCGTGCCGGGGCGCAGGGCCGGCAGCGCCGTTGCGGCGAGCAGCGCCGGGTCCTCGCCGCCGAGCGCCTTGAGGATGGGGCATTCGGTCGGGTCCCCATGGCCCGGGCAGGCCTCGATGAGGCTCGCGAGCCCCTGGCGCACGCGTTGCAGGGCGGCAATGCGCTGCTCGACGTCGGCGAGCTTGCTCTGCGCGGCGTGCTTCACGCGCCCCACGTCCCGGCCCTTGGAGAGTGCGAGCAGGTCGCGGATCTCCTTCAGGGAGAACCCGAGCGTCTGGGCGCGGCGAATGAAGCGCAGACGGGCGAGTTCGGCGGCGCCGTAGCGGCGATAGCCGGACTGCAGGCGCGTCTTCGGGGCAAGCAGGCCGCTGCGTTCGTAGTAGCGTACGGTGTCGATGCGTACGCCGGCGCGCCGGGCGAGCGCGCCGATGCCGAGGGTGTCCATGGTCGCTCCCGCAGATGGATCGGGGCTCAGTCTATGCTCTGGAGTAAGGTCCAGAGTCAAGACCCGGATCTCCCCCGGACGGACCCGGATCGGGCCCCGCACGGCCGCTCGCGAGCTGCTATCATGGTCCTCTCCCGGTGATCGTTCTGGGCACCGTCCGGCAGCGGACGAATGCTCAGGGACGGGTGAGCCCGCAGAGGCGGGTACGAGTACATTTGGCTGTGGTGGCCCGCATCGGCTACTCCGCGACGACCAGTCGTGAACCCCGTCAGGGCCGGAAGGCAGCAGCGGCAGCGGCGATGTCGGGTGCCGGAGCACCCGCTGGT
>JAJZDW010000012.1 GCA_021851405.1 Pseudomonadota bacterium | reverse complement strand
TCGGGGTGCACAGCCGGCTCGAGACACTGGCCGAGCACGTGTTCCGCTCGCTGCCGGCCGGCAACACCTACGTCAACCGCAACATGATCGGCGCGGTGGTCGGCGTGCAGCCCTTCGGCGGCCAGGGCCTCTCGGGCACCGGCCCGAAGGCCGGCGGACCGCACTACCTGCAGCGCTTCGCCACCGAGCGGACGCTCACGATCAACACCGCGGCGATCGGCGGGGCGGTCGAGCTGCTCGCCTGACTCAACCGCGCAGCGCCTCGGCGAGCGCCCCGAGGGTCTCGATCGGTTCGCTGCAGACGCTGCCGCGGCAGAGGTAGGCGGTGGCGGCGCCGCGCGCCGGTTTGGCGCCGATCGCCGGCGGCAGGTCCTCGGCATCGGCCGCCGCGGCGAGCACCATGCGCCGCGGCGCGTACAGACGGGACAGCTCGCGCTGCCAGCTGCGCAGCGTGTCCGGGTCCCCGCGCAGGATTACGATCTCGGGCGGGTCGAGCAGTTCCTCCAGCGCATTGAGCAGTGTCGCGTGGGATTGCGGGTGGTGCGAGAGCGGCGCCCAGCCGGCCCGCACGATGCCCTCGGCGGCCTGCAGGTAGCGTGACTCGCCCAGCAGGTACCCCAGCCGCAGCAGCACCCGGGCCGCCACCGCGTTGCCCGCCGGCAGCGCCTCGTCCGCGAACGTGCGCAGGCGGTGCAACAGCGGTTCGTGATCGTCGGAGGTGAAGTAGAACCCGCCCTCGGCGGCCGCAAAATGCGCCAGCACCACGTCCATCAGTTCGCACGCGAAGCGCAGCTCCGACGGACGCAGCCGCAGTTGCTGCAGCTCGAGCACCCCGTCGGCGAGGAAGACGTAATCGTCGAGGTAGGCGTTGAGCCGCGCCCCGCCGGCGCTGTCGGTGGCCGCGAGCCGCCCGTCGCGCCAGAGCGTGCGCTGCGCGAACGAGAGTGCGCGGCTCGCCGACTCCTCCAGACCCGCACACTGAAGCGCCCCGGCCGCGCGCGCCAAGCCGGCGATGGCCAGGCCATTCCAGGCGGTCAGGATCTTCTCGTCCCGTGCCGGCCGTACACGCCGCTCGCGCACCGCGAGCAGCTTCCCGCGGGCGCCCTCGAGCCGCTCGGCGAGGTGCGCAACTTCGAGTCCGAGCTCGGCGGCGAGCGGTCCGGCGGCGCGCGCCACGGACAGATGCCAGCGTCCCTCGAAGTTCGGCGGCTGATCGAGGCCGTAGTACGGCGCGAACGCGGCGTACTCGTCGGCCTCGAGCGTCGCCTGCACCTCCTCGCGACTCCAGACGTAGTAACTGCCTTCGTGCCCGTCCGAATCGGCATCGAGGCTGGCGTAAAAGCCGCCTTCGGCCGACTGCATCTCCCGGCGCATCCACTCCCCGGTGTCGCGCGCCACCGCGCCATACAACTCATCGCCGCTCGCGCGGTACGCATCGGCGTACACCCCGAGCAGCCAGGCGTTGTCGTAGAGCATTTTCTCGAAGTGCGGAATACCCCAGCGCTCATCGACCGAATAGCGGCAGAACCCGCCGCCGAGCGCATCGTGGATCCCACCCTCGGCCATGCGCGTGAGCGTCAGCCCCGCCATGTACAGCCCCTTGAGGTCCGGCGGCTCGTGCTGCACGCTGGCGCGCCAGTGGCGCAGCAGCCGCTCGATCGAGCTTGGATGGGGAAACTTCGGTGCGCCGCCGAAACCGCCCCAGCGCGCATCGAAGCTGCGCTCGAGCCCCGCGCGCGCCGCTTCGAGCGGCGCGGCGTCAAGGACGAGGTCTGCCTGCGCAGCCGGCGGATCGATGCTCGCGAAGGCCGCCTCGAGCGCCTCGCGCTGCCCGTCGAGCGTCTCACGGTGCGCCGCGTAATACTCGGCGACGCGCCGCAGCAGATCCGGGAAGCCCGGCAGTCCGTGACGCGGCTCGGGCGGGAAATACGTGCCGCCGAAAAACGGCAACCGCTCAGCGGTGAGAAACATCGTCAACGGCCAGCCGCCCGGCCCGTGCGTGAGCATCTGCTGGGCGATTTGGTAGATCCGATCGACGTCGGGCCGCTCCTCGCGGTCGACCTTGATGTTCACGAACTGCTCGTTCAGCAGTGCGGCCGTCGCCTCGTCCTCGAAGCTCTCCGCGGCGAGCACGTGGCACCAGTGACAGGCCGCGTAGCCGACGCTCAGGTGCACCGGGCGATTCAGCGCACGGGCGCGCCGGAAGGCCTCATCCCCCCACGGATACCAATCGACCGGGTTGTGCGCGTGCTGGCGCAGGTACGGGCTCGCTTGGGCGAGCAGGCGATTGGTGTAGCGCGGCGTACCGTCCGCGTTCAGGTGTCGGCTGTCCATGAGGCTCCCGCGGGCACGCCCGGCGGACCAGTGAGGGGGCGGCCAGCATAACGCGCGGCGCGGCGCGAGCGCCTGTATACTGCCGCCCCGTTTTGCACCACCCCCGGCACCCCCTTGAGCGACACCCTCGCCGATCCGCTCCATGCTCCGCCTGCCACGCTGCGCCTGAAGCGCGGGGAGGAGCGGCGCATCGTGGCCGGACACCCGTGGGTGTTCAGCAACGAGGTCGCCGATGAGACGCCACTGCGCGCCTTCAGCCCCGGGGCCCACGCCCGGGTCGAATCGCACCGCGGGCAGTTCCTGGGCCACGCCTACGTCAATCCGCACGCGCTCATCTGCGCGCGGATCATGAGCCGCGACCCCAGCCACCCGATCGACGCTGCGCTCATCGAGGCGCGCCTGCGCAGCGCGCTGCGGCTGCGCGAGCGGTTGCACCGCGAGCCGTACTACCGGCTCGTGTTCGGCGAGTCCGACGGCCTGCCCGGGCTGGTGCTCGATCGCTTCGGGGACGTGCTGGTCGGCCAGATCGCCACGGTCGGGATGGAGGCACTGCGCGGCACGCTCGAGGCGGTGGTGCGCGAGCTGCTCGCGCCGGCGGGTCTGTTCTGGAAGAACGACTCCGGTGCCCGAGCGCTCGAGACGCTGCCCCGCACGGCCGAGACCGCCTTCGGTACGGTGCCCGAAGGGCTGACGGTGCGCGAGGCGGGGCTGAACTTCAGCGCGCCACTCGCCACCGGACAGAAGACCGGCTGGTTCTACGACCAGTGCGCCAACCGCGCCCGGCTCGCCCGCTATCTGGTCCCCGGGGCGCGGGTGCTGGACGTGTGCGGGTACGTCGGCGCATGGAGCCTGACGGCGCTGGCCGCAGGGGCCTCTGCCGCGCTCTGCGTCGATGCCTCGGAGAGTGCGCTTAAGTTCGTCGAGCGCAATGCCCAGGCCAATGGCCTGAGCGCGCAGACGCTGCACGCGGACGCCTTCGATGCGCTCACGGCGTTGCACGAGCGCGGCGAGCGCTTCGACGTTGTGGTGCTCGATCCGCCCGCCTTCATCAAGCGCAAGAAGGATCTGCCGCGCGGCCAGGCGGCCTACCGCAAACTCAACCAGCTCGCCCTCGGCGTGCTCGCCGATGAGGGTCTGCTGGTCTCGTGCTCCTGCTCGTACCACCTGACGGAAGCGGCGCTGCTCGAGGCCGTGCAGGCCGCCGCGCGCCATACCGGGCGCGAGGCGCAGGTTCTCGAGGCGGGCGGCCAGTCTCCCGACCATCCGATTCACCCCGGAATCCCCGAGACTCGCTACCTGAAGGCGTTCTTCTGCCGCATCGTCGGCCAGGTCGGCTAAACTTCACCGCCATGATCAAGTACCCCGACATCAATCCGATCGCGTTCCGGCTCGGCCCGCTGAAGGTCCACTGGTACGGCATCATGTATCTGCTCGGCTTCGCCGGCGCCTGGGGCATGGCTCGCTATCGCGCCTCGCGTGCGGTGTCGACCTGGAAGGCCGTCGACGTCGATGACCTGATTTTCTACTGCATGCTCGGGGTCATCCTCGGCGGGCGCATCGGCTACGTGCTCTTCTACGGCATGACGTTCTGGACCGCGCACAACCCGTGGTACCCGATCGAGGTGTGGGATGGGGGCATGTCCTTCCATGGCGGGCTGCTCGGGGTCATTCTCGCCATGACGATCTTCGCGCTGCGCCGCAAGCGCAACGCTGCGGACGTGTTCGATTTCACCGCACCGCTGCCGCCGCTCGGCCTGTTCTTCGGGCGGCTCGGCAACTTCATCAACGGCGAGCTGTGGGGCAAGCCGACGACGCTGCCGTGGGGATTTCTCTACCACGGCCAGGTGCTGCAGCCCTCGCAGCTCTACGAGGCGTTCTTTGAAGGCATCGTACTGTTGACGGTGATGTGGACCTTCACCGCCAAGCCCAAACCGCGCCTGGCGGCCGCGGGGTTGTTCCTGCTGCTGTACGGGTTGTTCCGCTTTCTGGTGGAGTTCGTGCGCCTACCGGATCCGCAGCTGGGCTACCTCGCCTGGGGCTGGGTGACCATGGGCCAGGTCCTCTCCTTCCCCATGATCGTGATCGGCGCCGGTCTGATGATCTACGCCTATCAGGCGCGCAAGACCTCGGGCAATTTTCTCCCCGACACCGCTCGCTGAACCGCGATGCGCCCGTACCTCGACCTGATGCGCCGCATCCTCGAGCGCGGGGCGCCGAAGGCTGATCGCACCGGCACCGGGACGCTCTCGTGCTTTGGGGAGCAGCTGCGCTTCGACTTGGCGCAGGGCTTCCCGCTGGTCACCACCAAGCGAGTGCACCTGCGCTCAGTGATCTGCGAGCTGCTGTGGTTCCTGCGCGGGGACACCAACGTGCGCTGGCTGCGCGAACAGGGCGTGAGTATCTGGGACGAGTGGGCCGACGAGCACGGGGAGCTCGGCCCGGTGTACGGCAAGCAGTGGCGCGCCTGGACGGCGGCCAACGGGCGCACCATCGATCAGATCAGCGCGGCGATCGAGCTGATCCGGCGCGACCCGGATTCGCGCCGGATCCTGGTGAGCGCCTGGAACGTCGCCGATCTGCCCCAGATGCGTCTGCTGCCCTGTCATGCGCTGTTCCAGTTCTACGTCGCCGGCGGCCGGCTCTCCTGCCAGCTCTACCAGCGCAGCGCCGATGTATTTCTCGGCGTACCGTTCAACATCGCCAGCTACGCCCTGCTCACTCACATGGTCGCCGAGCAGTGCGATCTCGCGCCCGGGGAGTTCATCTGGACCGGCGGGGACTGCCACCTGTACACCAATCACCTCGATCAGGCGCGCCTGCAGCTGCAGCGCGAGCCGCTGCCGCTGCCGCAGCTGCGCATCGCGCGCCGGCCACCGAGTCTGTTCGACTACCGGCTCGAGGACTTCGAGTTCGTCAACTATCAATACCATCCGGCGATCGCAGCGCCGGTGGCCGTCTAGGGAGACTCAGCATGACCGGCAAGACCGCCGCGCGCGGCGCGCCTTATTTCAAAGTCCGCCGCTCGCGTGTGCACGGCCGCGGCGCGTTCGCGCTGCGACGCATCCGCAAGGGCACCCGCGTGACCGAGTATCTCGGCGAGCACGTCTCGCATCAGGAAGCAGACCGGCGCTACGAGGACCGCGACGAGCGCGACAACCACACGTTCCTGTTCATCCTCGATGCGCGCACGGTGATCGATGCCGGCGTCGGCGGCACCGATGCGCGCTACATGAACCATTGCTGCGATCCGAATTGCGAGGCGGTGATCGAGGGCAAGCGGGTGTTCATCGAGGCGATCCGCACCATCGAGCCGGGCGAAGAGCTCAACTACGACTACCAGCTCGGGCGCTCGGCAGACGATCCGGCGGACGTCGATGAGATCTACGCCTGCCGCTGCGGCGCGCCGAACTGCCGTGGCACCATGCTCTGGCCGGCGAAGCGAAAGCCCGCTCGGCCCGCGCCGGTCGCAGTGCGCGCGCGCGCGAAGAGCGCACCGGCGCCCGCGAAAAAGAAGAAACGCAGTGCGCGCACGGGTGCGCGCACGAGCACCCCGCGCCGCGCAGCGCGCAAGACTCCGCGAACGCGAGCCGCGGCGCGGTGATGCGGTGAGCACTCACTCGGGCCAGGCGCGCGGCTGGACGCTCGCGGCGGTGATCGGGGCTACCGGCATCGTCTACGGCGACATTGGCACCAGCCCGCTCTATGCGCTCGAGGAGACGCTCACCGAGGCCGGGCATTTCGACCATCTGGCCGTGCTCGGCTCGCTGTCGTTGATTCTCTGGGCGTTGACCATCTCGGTCACCGTCAAGTACATCACCATCATCATGCGCGCGGACAACGAGGGCGAGGGCGGGATTCTCGCCATGTTCGCCCTGGCGCAGCGCAACAGCGTCGCCGGCAGTCTCTGGGCCCGCATCATCGTCGGCCTCGCGCTCGCCGGCACGGCGTTCTTCTTCTGCGACTCGCTGATCACTCCGGCCATCAGTGTGCTCAGCGCCGCGGAGGGCATGGCGGTGCTGAGCCCGGATTTCACGCACTTGATCGTGCCGGTCACGGTGGCCGTGATCCTCGGGCTGTTCATCTACCAGCGGCGCGGTACCGCGCGGGTCGGGGCGCTGTTCGGCCCGATCATGATCGTGTGGTTCCTGGTGCTCGCCGTGACCGGTATCAATGCGATCCGCGCCGATCCGGTCGTGCTCTACGCCATCAACCCGATCTACGGCATGGAGCTGCTGGTGCACCGCCCCGGCGTGTCGCTCGCGATCATCGGTGCGGTGTTCCTGTGCCTCACCGGCGGTGAGGCGCTCTATGCGGACATGGGACACTTCGGCAAGGAGCCGGTGCGCATCGCGTGGTACTTCCTCATCTGGCCGGCGCTGCTCATCAACTACTTCGGCCAAGGCGCGTTGCAACTCGCCCACGGGCACTACATCCCGCTCACGCTCTACTACATGGTCTCCCCGACTGCGCTGCCGTGGATGGTGATCCTGGCGACCGCCGCGAGCGTGATCGCCTCCCAGGCGGTGATCTCCGGGGCGTTCTCGATAGCCCGTCAGGCCGTGCAGCTCGACCTGTTGCCGCGCATCCGCGTGCTGCAGACCTCGGACACCGAGCTCGGACAGATTTATGTGCCGGCGGTCAACTGGCTGGTGTGCTGCGCGGTCGTCGCCTTCGTGGTGGGATTTCGGTCCTCGAACGCATTGTCGGCCGCGTACGGCTCGGCCGTCGTCGGCACCATGTTGATCACCACCGTACTCGGGGCGTTCGTGGCCCTGCAGCAGTGGAACTGGCCGAAGTGGTTCGTGACGCTGGTGTTCGGACTGCTGTTGGTGGTCGATAGCGTGTTCTTCATCGGCAACATGACCAAGGTGCCCAGCGGCGGCTGGATTCCGCTGGCGCTCGCGGTCGTGCTGTTCGCCGTGTTCGTCACCTGGCGCAGCGGACGGCTCGAGCTGCGTGCCGCGCTGGTCCGCCAGGCGATCCCGCGCAGCGAACTGCCGAACCTGCTCGCCAACGTGCACCGAGTGCCCGGCACCGCGGTGTTCCTCGCCAGCACGGCGGACCTCATCCCCTCGGCACTGATCCGCAACCTCGAGTACAACCGCGTGGTGCACGAGCGGGTGATCATCCTGAACCTGGAGATCATGCGCACACCGCGCCAGGATCCGGCCAATCGCGTGGAGATCGACGAGACGCTGCCCGGGATCTACCGGGTGACGGCGCGTTTCGGATTCATGGAAACGCCCGACGTCGGGGAGGCGTTGCGCGGCTGCCGCGCGCGCGGCCTGAAGGTGTTCATGGAAGACAGCTCATTCTTCGTCGGCCAGCACGTGGTCCGCGCGCGCGACCTGCCCGGTTGGCGCGGCATCCAGCGGCAGATGTTCGCGCGCATGCAGCGACACAGCACCCAGGCGGCGGAATTCTTCCGCATGCCGCAGCGCGGAGTCGTCTCGCTCAACACCGTCGTGGAAATCTGAGGCGCCACGTGCTCGAGCGTGCACCGACGGCCCGAGGCAGCCGATGAGCCTCGCTCAGCCGCAAGTCTCGCTGATCGCCGCCATGGCCGAGAACGGCTGCATCGGCCGCGACAACTCGCTGCCGTGGCGGCTCGCCGATGATCTGAAGCGCTTCAAGGCGATCACCACCGGCAAGCCGATCCTGATGGGCCGCCGGACCTTCGAGTCGATCGGGCGGCCGCTGCCCGATCGGCGCAACCTCGTCCTGACGCGCAACCGCCAGTGGCACAACCCCGGGGTATTCGCCGTGCACTCCCTCGGTCACGCGCTCGGCTGCGTGCGCGAGGAGCCGGAGCTGATCGGCATCGGCGGGGCCGAGGTGTACCGCCTGCTGATGCCGTTCGCGCGCCGGATCTATCTGACGCTGGTGCACGCCGAGATCAGCGGCGACACCTTCTTCCCGGCCATCGACCCGATCCAGTGGGCGGATGTCGAGTGCCATCGCCATCCCGCCGATGCACGCAACGCCTACGCGTTCACCTTCATGATCCTCGAGCGCAAGGGCGCGCCGCAGGCCCCTGGAGCCTACTGAGCGAGCGCCCGGGCAACCGCCTCGGCGAAGTACGCAATGTTCTCCTGACGCAGACCGGCGACGTTGATCCGGCTGTCGTCGGTCATGTAGACGTGATGCGCCTCGCGCAGCCGTCGGACGGTGTCCGCATCGACGCCGAGGTAGGAGAACATGCCACGCTGGCGCACGATGTGGCTGAAGTCCCGGTCCGGGCAGCTCGCCGCGAGTGCCTCGGCAGCAGCCTCGCGCAGCGTCACGATGCGCTCGCGCATCGCATCGAGCTCGCGCTGCCACGCCCCGCGCAGCGATTCGTTGCCGAGAATCTCCGCCACGATCGCCGCGCCGTGATCCGGGGGCATCGAGTACAGCCCCCGGGCGATGCGCACCAGCTGCGTGAGCGCAGCCTCCGCTGCGTTCCCGTTCTGGCTGACCGTGATCAGGCAGCCGACGCGCTCGCGGTACAGTCCGAAGTTCTTCGAGCAGGACACCGCGATCAGCGCCTCGGGCAGCTGCTCGGCGAGCAGCCGCAGGCCGAAGGCGTCCTCGGCAACGCCCCGGCCGAGGCCCTGATAGGCCATGTCGATGAACGGCAGCAACTCGCGCTCGGCGAGGAGCGCCGCGATCTGTCGCCACTGGCCCTCCTCGAGGTCCGCGCCCGTGGGGTTGTGGCAGGAGGCATGCAGCAGCACGACGGAACGCGGCGGCAGTTTCTGCAGCGCGTCCATCATGGCCTCGAACGCCACGCCACCGGTCGCGGCCTCGAAATACGGATAGCGTTCGAGCTTCAGGCCACACCCGCAGAGCAGCGGCACATGGTTCGCCCAGGTCGGGTTGCTCACGTGCACCACCGCCTCGGGACGGGCTGCACGGATCAGCTCCGCGCCGAGACGCAGCGCACCGCAGCCGCCGGGCGCCTGCACGGCCCGGACCCGCTCGGAGCGCTCGAGCGCGGAGTGCTCGCCAAGCGCCAAACGCCGCAGGGCCTCGTTGAATGCCGGGTTGCCGGCGGGGGCCACGTACGTCTTGGTGCGCTGGCGCTCCAGGACGGCGCGCTCGGCCTCGCGCACCGCCTGCATGACGGGCGTATCGCCGCGATCGTCACGGTATACGCCAACGCCCAGATCCACTTTGCGGGCATCGGTGTCGGCGCGAAATGCGGCCATCAGGCCGAGGATAGGGTCCGGCGCCAGCCGGTCGAGATGCTCAAACACGGGTGTCTCCTCGCCGCAACCCTCTGGCGGCGCTCGCGGGGCAGTTTACACGGTCAGCGTCACAGTTCCGGCCCTCCGCGGTTCAAGATCGCCCCGCCACCGCCGATACTCGCATCAGCACCGCTGTGCAAAGGACCGGATGGCCCGGATTGGCGCCTGGACTCTGCACGGCTCTCTCAGTACAGGCGCTGCCAGCTCGTGATTCAGATCATCGGAAGCATTGTCGTCCTCGCCTGCGTGACGGTGGGCTTCATGATCGAGGGCGGGAAGCTGCTCGCGCTCTGGCACCCGGCGGAATTCCTGATCATCATCGGGGCGGCGTTCGGCGCGTTCCTCACCAGCAATCCGATCAAGGTGGTCAAGGCGAGCTTCGCCGGAATCGCCTCGCTGCTGAAACAGGAGCGCTACGAGCACGACGACTACGTATCGATCCTGAAGCTGCTCTACGACGTGCTGCTGCGCATCCGCAAGGAAGGCCTGATGGCGATCGAGTCGGACATCGACTCGCCCGACGGCGGCCAGCTGTTTAAGAAATATCCGCAGATCGCGGCCGATCATCACCTGCACAACTTCATTACCGACAGCCTGCGCCTGATGGTCGGCGGCAATCTCAACCCGCACGAGTTCGAGAGCCTGCTCGATGAGGAGCTCGAGACCTTCCGCCAGGAAGTGCACGAGCCCGGCCACGCCGTACAGCGCATGGCCGATGCGCTGCCCGGCTTCGGCATTGTCGCGGCCGTGCTGGGCATCGTGAACACCATGGCCTCGATCGCCGGAGCCGACACCGCGAGCATCGGCGAGCGGGTCGCCTCGGCGCTGGTCGGCACGTTCCTCGGCATTCTGGTCTCGTACGGCTTCGCCGGTCCGCTCGCCGCGGCCATGGGGCACGCGGCCAACGACGAGGTCAAGGCGTTCGAGCTGGTCAAGATGGCTCTGGTGGCGAACGTGCGCGGCTATGTGCCGGCCGTTGCGATCGAGTTCGCCCGCAAACTGCTGTTCAGCGACGTGCGGCCGAGTTTCGCGGACCTTGAGGCGCAGCTGAAGAACAAAGCCGCGAAAGCCTGATGGCTGCGTTGAAAGACGAACGGCCGCTGATCATCGTCAAAAAGGCGCGCCGCAGCGAGGCGGGGCACCACGGCGGCGCCTGGAAAGTCGCGTACGCCGACTTCGTCACCGCGATGATGGCGTTCTTCCTGGTGATGTGGATCGTCACGGCGGTCAACAAGGCCCAGCGCGCGGCGATCTTCAACTACTTCAAGAACCCCAGCATGCAGACCGGGCAGAGCACGCGGGCGGCACCCGGGCCGCAGGGCCCGGGTGGCGCGAGCACCAGCCCGATCAACCTGGGCGGCGGGCTGAACGGCATGAACACCAGCCCGAACCCGATCGCCGCGATCCGTGCGCCGCAGAAGGGCGCCGGCAGCACAGATTCGCTGCGCGCGATCCCGAAGCCGGCCACGACCCAGCAGGCCCGCAAGCGCGTGGCCCAGGCCGACCACAAGCGCCTGGAGTCCCTGATGGCGCAACTGCGCCAGGCGGTCCAGAAGAGCCAGGCCCTCAAGCCGTTCAAGAATCAGCTGTTGCTCGACATCACCCCGCGCGGGGTGCGCATCCAGATCGTCGATACCAAGAATCGCCCGATGTTCGACCTCGGCAGCGCGAAACTGCGCAGTTACACCCGCCGCATCCTCCAGACGCTCGCCCCGTACCTGAACTCCGTGCCGAACCAGATCGCGATCATCGGCCACACCGATGCGCATCCCTATCCCGGTCACAACCACTACACCAACTGGGAGCTGTCGGCCGATCGGGCCAATGCGGCCCGCCGCGCCCTCGTGCAGGGCGGGCTGCAGCACGGCAAGGTCGCCCGGGTCGTCGGTCTCGCCTCGACGGTGCTGTTCGACAAGACCAATCCGTTCGATCCAATCAATCGCCGCATCAGCATCATCGTCATGACGCGCCGCGAGGCGGAAGCGGCCCTGCGCGCCGACACCGGCTCGGCCAACCCGAGCGCCGCGAGCGATCCGACGCCCGCCGCGCCGAGTGCGCCAAAGCCTCACTAGAGGAGAGGGCCTGACGTGCACAGCCGAAGGTCAGGCTGGAGTCGGGGGTTGAGGGGAAGCGGTCTGGCTCCGCCGTAGCGCGGGGTGGCACCCGGTGAGGCGCCTCTGCGCCTGCGGGAGCGCCCGAGGGCGAACCGCGGTCCGCGCCCAGAGGAGGCAGGCCATGAATGAGCCCATCACGTCCGTCGTCGGATCGGCCGCGCACGCCGATTCGATCGCGCTCAGGGCGGCCCCGAGCGGCCGGCCGCAGCCGCGCTCTGTCGGGACCGTGTCTGCGCAACTAAGGATCGTCGTCCACCGCCGAGTCGGTTGGGCTGGCCCGCGGTGCTGCCGAACGCGCTGAGCGCCTCGGCGGCGTGCCACAGGAAATTCCGGTCGGACCCGGCATTGTGATAGCTTCAAGACAACACATCGAACACCCACGTTCTGAAGGGAGGCACCCGTGACCAAGTTCTCATCGAAGACCCGATGGGCCGCGTTGTCCGCCACGTCCCTGGCGCTCGTCCTGATCGCCGGCTGTGCGCCGGAGACGCCCTTGCTGAACCAATCGCTCCTGTGGACGCCGACTCATCAGCTCCATCTGGACGTCACACCCACGATCGGCGCTCTGGCGACGGTTCGGTTTGAACCCTTCACGGATACGGCGGCGAATCCCAGTCTCGTCGGTGAGAACGTCGAGCAATCCAAGCCCCGCCTGGTGACGACCGTCAGCTCAGTGGGTCAATTCGTCCGTAAGCACCTGCAACACCTGTTCGCCCAGGCGGGCTACACCGCGGGCGGCGCGAACGCCGACCGAGTCATCTCGGGCCAAGTGCGCAAATTCTTCGTCAGAGAGCACAACCTGTATCGCGCATCGGTCGTGCTCTCGCTGACGGTGCGCAATCGCAGCGGCGCGCTGCTGTGGCAAGGCACCGTCTGGGGCAGAAACAAGACCTTCGGTCGATCGTACCAGCTCTACAATTACAACCAGGTGCTGTCGGACGCGGTGGTCAGCGTTGCGAACCAGTTGCTCACGAACGCCTCGGTACGCAAGGCGCTCACGCTGCATTAAGCCGAGTCTCCACGCTCGCCTTGGGCATCGAGGGGCGCACTTTTCGGGGGCGGCGCTCCCTCCCGAGGCATGCGGCTGGAATCACGCACCGGCGTGACGGATGCTCTTGCGCAGATACTTCAGCGACATCCCTCAGCCCATCCGCGGCACGAACCGCGGGCCATTCGCGTGACTTCGGCGAACTCATTGAAGCCCTGCCACCTCGTGCCGTGCTCGTATTGGTCATGCCGCGGAATCCACACACCGCTCACGGTGCGCCTCTTGGGCGCGCGGGCGGCGGCCGAGGGCACGGGTCACGGCGCTCACTGATGCGGCCGGGCCGTTGCAATGCGGTCAGTCGCCGACGGGCTGGCGCTGAGGGGGCCGGGTCGCGAAGCTCGCAGCCCCGCTCGCCTGACCCACCGGCCACAGCGATCCTCTCTTCCGTGTCATCGCTGAGCAGAACGTAGGCCCGCGCCCCGCTCGAATAGCCCCGCGGGGGAGGAAATCGACGCCCAGGCCCGACCACGGGCTGAAGGTGCCTCACGCGCAGTCGAGGCACCCGGTGCCTGGGTACGCCTGTCTTGCAAACGTCTCACGCCGGGACGCGCCATGGGCGCCCGGCGGGCGATTTCCTCACCAGCTGCTGACCGGGCGCGACGTACTGTGGTGGCGCTCGAGCGGCCCCTGCACCACGATGAGCCTCACGACGCACCAGCTCGGTGCGATCTCGATGCCCCGCCGCGCAGGGATGCGGATTTTACTGGGAAATCCGCATCCCTGCGCGCTGGCACGGGGCGTGCTTGCTGTGCTCTGTCCGCTCCCCACTGCGCTCACGAAAGGCACCGCATGGCCACACGCTCCCCGACTCTGCCGCTCCTGGTCGCGGCGCTCGCCGCGCTCGCTCCGGCCGGCGCACGCGCCGCCGAGACCCCCGCCACGACGCTCGAGACGTTGCTCGCGAACTCCGGCATCACGGCCTCCGGGTATCTGGCCGCCTCGTACTACACCTCCTCCGGCGGCAATACCTACCATCAGTTCGACACCGCGCACGATGCCTTTCAGCTCGACCAGGCCGGGCTCACCCTCGCCTACCAGCCCAAACAGGGCTTCGGCGCGCTCATGGACGTCATCGGCGGAAGTGACGCGAAGATCGTCAACGCCGCCGAGAGCGCTTCGGCCTCGAGCAACAATGCGATCGACCTGCTGCAGGGCTACCTGCAATACGTTCAGGGCAACCTCACCCTCGAGGCGGGCAAGTTCACCACGCTCGCGGGCGCCGAGGTCATCGCACCGACGGGCAACACCAACTTCTCGCGCTCGTTTCTCTTTTATGCCGAACCCATGACGCATACCGGCGTGCGCGCCAGCTATGCGTTCAACAGCGTGGTGAGCGTGACGCTCGGGGTCAACAACGGCTGGAACTACACCAACGTAACCTCCGGGTCGAAGACCGTGGAGCTGGGCGTGGCGCTCTCCCCGACCGAGAAGTTCTCCCTCGCCGCACAGAGCTACATCGGCAACGACCCGGTCGATCTTGCCCGCCGCACGCTCATCGACACCGTCGCGACCTACAACCTCACCGCCGCCCTGCAGTTCGTGGCGAGCTACGACTGGGGCCAGCAGCGCGCGAGCCGCGTGACCCTCGGTGGCCAGTGGAGCGGCGTGGCGCTGTACGTGAACTACCGGTTCAGCCCGCGCTGGCGCGTGTCGCTGCGCGGGGAGTCCTTCGATGACCGCAACGGGTTCATCACGGGGACCGCGCAGCGCCTGAAGGAAGGCACGGTGACCTTCGGCTATGACCCGGCAACGGATTTCGAGCTGCGCCTCGAGGGTCGCTACGATACGTCCAATCGCCCGAGCTTCGTCTATACCTCGGCGGCTGGCATCACGCGCAGCAGCACGGACCAGAGCGAGCTGGCGGTGCAAGGCGTGTACTGGTTCTAGGCCGATCGCCGCGGGCCGGTGCGCACCGGCCCGCGGCCTCCCCGTGATTTCACGCATGCTCCGGGCGCTCGGATCGTGCTAAGGTAAGTCGGTCCCTGTTCAACCGCTCCGAGCGCGCACAGCCCATGCCGAACTCATCCGCCCCGGCTCCGTCCTCTTCAGTCCCGTCGGCACCGCCGATCTGGACGAATATCATATTGTTTTCATTGACGTTTCTGGCCGCGGCAGTGCTGGTGCCCTGGTACGGCATCGTCCATGGTTACAGCGTCGCGGCCTGGGTGCTGCTCGGGGTCTTTCTGACGGCGAACGAGCTGTCGATCACGGCCGGCTACCACCGGCTCTGGGCGCACCGCGCCTACGAGGCACACTGGAGCCTGCGGCTGCTGTTCATGGTGTTCGGTTCCATGGCGCTGCAGAACAGTGCCTGGGCCTGGTGCAGCGGCCATCGCCGCCACCACCTGAACGTCGATGACGAGGAACTCGACCCGTATTCGGCGCGTCGCGGCTTCTGGTTCTCGCACATGGGCTGGATGGTGCGCGAGTACCCGAGCGGACGGGAAGATTTCGCCAACATCCCGGATCTGCGCCGCGACCGTATCCTCGCCTTCCAGCACCGCCATTACCTCGCCTTGGTGCTGCTGACGAACTTCGGTCTGCCGCTGCTCGCCGGCTGGCTGGTCGGGGACGTGTGGGGCGTGTTTCTGCTCGCCGGGGTGTTGCGCCTGGTGCTCAGCCACCACTTCACGTTCTTCATCAATTCGCTGGCGCACATGTGGGGCTCGCGCCCGTACACCGAGGAGAACACCGCGCGTGACAACCCGGTCCTCGCGGTGCTGACCTTCGGGGAGGGCTACCACAATTTCCACCACATCTTCGCGCACGACTACCGCAACGGCGTGCGCTGGTGGCAGTGGGACCCGACCAAGTGGCTAATCGCGAGCCTGCAGTACGTCGGGCTGACGCGCAAACTGAAGCGCACGCCGACGTTCCAGATCCAGCGCGCACTGCTCGCGATGCAGTTCCAGCGGGCGCAGCGCGCGCTCGCGCAGGTGACGCCGACCGCGCCGCCCTCGCGCATCACCGAGCTGCACCAGCACATCGCACACGAGTACGAGAGCTTCCTGGCGGCCATCGCCGACTGGGCCAAGGTGAAGGAACAGTGGCTCACGGAGAAAAAGCGAGCCGTGGTCGAGCACTGGGAACACGCCAGCTTCCAGCTGCGCTTTAAGGAACTCGAGCAGCGCCTGCGTCTGCAGCGCCGCCGGCTGCGCGTGCTGCAGGCTCAGCTCGCCTGAGCCTGCAGCCCTTCCCGACACCGCGATAGTTTTCCATGGGACGTATCTTCGAAGTCCGCAAGGCCACCATGTTTGCGCGCTGGAACCGCATGGCCAAGCAGTTCGCGCGCATTGCGAAGGACATCACCATCGCGGTGAAGTCCGGCGGCGCGGACCCGAATTCCAACCCGTCCCTGCGGCGCGTGATGCAGAACGCCCGCGCGGTCAACATGCCGAAGGACAAAGTCGAGGCAGCGATCAAGCGGGCCTCGGGCCGGGATGCCACGCACTACCACGAAGTGCATTACGAGGCCTATGCGCCCCATGGCGTGGCCCTGTTGATCGAAGCGGCAACCGACAATCCGACGCGCACCGTGGCCTCGGTGCGCAACATCGTCACCAAGAACGGCGGCAACCTCGCCACGTCGGGAAGCGTCGCGTTCCTCTTCAAGCACATGGGCGTGTTCCGTCTCGCGCCGGCCGGAATCGACCAGGACGAGCTCGAGCTGTACCTGATCGATCACGGGCTCGAGGACATGGGCGAGAGCACCGGGGAGAATGGCGAGCCGCAGCTGCTCCTGCGCTGCGCCTTTGAGGACTTCGGCAAGATGCAGGAAGCCCTCGAGACGCGCGGCATCACGCCGCTGTCGGCGGAACACGAGTACGTCTGCACGGTGCCTACCGAGCTGCCCGAGGCGCAGGCGCAGGAAGTGCTCGCGTTGATCGACAAGCTCGAACAGGACGACGACGTGCAGCGGGTGTTTCACACCCTCGCGTAGGCGGCGGGCCGCGACGGCGGCTAATCCGGCATCGGCGTCATGCGCGCCCCGAGCGCATCCTCGAACCCCAGATTGCGCAGATCCTGGACGCGCTGCGGGTAGAGCACCCCATCGAGATGGTCGACCTCATGCTGCACGACGCGCGCGTGAAAGCCGTGCGCGGTCCGCTCCAATGGCACCCCGTGCAGATCGAACCCGCGGTAGCGCAGATGCGTGTAGCGCGGCACCAGCCCGCGCAGCCCCGGCACCGACAGACACCCCTCCCAGCCCTCGGCCTGCTCGCCACCGAGCGGCGTCAACTGCGGGTTGACGAGCACCGTGTACGGCACGGGCGCAACATTCGGATAGCGTGGGTTGTCGGCGACCTCGAAGATCACCACGCGCAGACTGACTCCGATCTGCGGGGCGGCGATTCCGGCGCCGTTCAGGGAGCGCATGGTTTCATCCATGTCCCGCACCAGCGCTTCGAGGTCTGCGTCGAAGCGCTGCACGGGCGCGGCGACCTGCGCGAGCAGAGGCTCGCCCATCTTCAACACCCGGCGTATGGTCATGGGTGTACAGTACAATATTCCAGGGCTTCGGGAGTGACGCCAGATGTGGAACAAGACTGACCCGGAAGAGTCCTTCCGCAACAAGGTCATTTGGGTGGCGGCGGCGGTCGTGGCAGCCGCATTGATCGGCGTCGGCGTCTACTATCGCTTTCACACCAGCACGCCGATGGCCGCCAGCGGCACCGTGCCGCCCGCTCCGCCGGCCGTGGCCCCCGCCCCGGCCTCCGCGCCGCTGCCGAGCGCCGCACAGGCTCCCGCCATCGCACATCCCGTACCCGCACCGAGCAGTACCGCCGGCGCGCAGCCGCTGCCGCCGCTGAACCACAGCGACGCAGTCGTGCTCGCCGCCCTCGATACGCTGATCGGCCACCCGGCCGTCGCGCAGTTCATCGTGCCGAAGAACATCATCCGACGGGTGGTGGTGAGCGTCGACAGCCTGCCGCGCGCCAAGGTGTCCGCCGACCTGCGTCCCATCCAGGCAACGCCGGGAGAGACCATCGTCAACCGCCAGGGCGGCGTCGCGCTGCTCAGTCAACGCAATTACGCGCGCTACACCCCCTTCGTGGCGGTGGTCAGCCGGCTGAACGTCCAGGGCCTGGCCCAGCTGTACTTCCGCCTCTACCCGCTGTTCCAGCGGGCGTATGAGAGCCTGGGCTACCCGGGCAAGTACTTCAACGACCGCTTGGTGCAGGCCATCGACAGTCTGCTCGCGACGCCCGCGGTCACCTCACCCGTCACCCTGGTGCGCCCGAAGGTGTTCTGGCAGTTCGCCGACCCGAAGCTCCAAGCACTGCCCGCCGGGCAGAAGCTGATGCTGCGCATGGGTCCGAAGAACGACGCCATCATCGAGCACAAGCTGCGTCAGTTCCGCGCGCTCATCGCCAACCCGCCGAAGTAGCGCGCGCGAGGCATCAGAGCCGTTCGAGCGCGCCGCGCAACTGCGACAGCAGCTCTGCGTGCGCGGCGGGATCGAACGGCTCGCCCGCCTGCCAGTCGTACGCCCAGGGATGCGCGGTACGCAGCGTCTCGGGCTCCTGCGCATAGCGCGGAATGACGTGCGCGTGCAGCGCCGGCTCGAGATTTCCGAGCATGGCGTAGTTGATCCGTACCGCACCGGTGACGGCGAGCACCGCATCGCCGAGGCGGGCCAGATCAAGTAGGAATCGCGCCCGGTCGGGCGCCGTGAGCGCATTGAGCGTCGGCACCACCGGATCGGGCAGCAGCAGCGCGTAGCCGCGCAGGAACTGTCGCTCCCCGAGCAACGCCCACCCGCAGGGCAGCCGCGCGATCAGGCGCGGCTCACGCCCCGCGCGCAGCGCCTCGACCTGCCGGTGAATTGCGGTGTGCGGCCCGCTCAGCATGCCACTCCCAGCGCCCCGAGCGCGCTCACGGTCGAGGCGTACCCGGTGTGTTCGATCGCCTGCCAGCCGCGCTGACGCGCCGCCTGTACGTTCTCGGCGCGATCATCGATGAACACCGTGGCCGCAGGTTCGAGCGCGAAGCGCCGTTCTGCCTCGGCGTAGATGCCCGCGTCGGGTTTCATGACGCCGGCGAGGAACGAGGGCAACGCGCCATGGCCGATGCGGTGCACACCGTACTCGCGCGACAGGTGCGCCCAGTGCAGATCCCCGATGTTGGAGAGCAAAAACACCCGGTAGCGCTCGCTCAAGCGTTCAGCGAGCCGCACCATCCGCGGTTGCAGCTCGAACATGCTCGTCCAGCGCTCGTGCGCGGCCTGAAGATCCATCGGCCGGCGCGCCAGTCCCGCGAAGCGCTCGAGCAGAGCACGCCCGGTGAGCCGGCCGCACTCGTGCTCGTGCAGCGCGACCTGCGTGAGCACCGAGTTCAGGTCACGGGCGTCGGCCCCATGTTCGCGCAGAAACTGAAGAAAGGGCGCGGTGTCGAGGTGTACGAACACCCAGCCGATATCGAAAACGACGTTGCGCAGCACGCGGTTCACTCCCTGCGCCTCACAGCGGCGCGTTACAGCGGAAAGGGCATCACCATGCCGGAGTCTCCCGGCGTGAGGTTCACCGCGACAACGGTGGCCTTGGGAAAGAAGTTGAATTCCGTGGCGCTCGCCCAGGTGTACGCACCCATGGCACGCCCGACGATCAGATCGCCCGCCTCGAGCTTCGGCAGCATCAGGTTCTCGGCGATGACATCGATGCTGTCGCAGGTCGGCCCGGCGAGCACCGAGGGCAGACGCTCCTCGGAGTCCTTCAGCGGCTCCACCGGGTAGCGGGCGTGATCGAACAGCTGGCCGCTGTAGGAGCCGTACAGCCCGTCATCGAGGTAGTACCACCAGTGTCCCTCGCGGCGTGCGCGGCCCATGACCGAGGCGACCCCCAGCGCGGCCGGGCCGACGATGAAGCGCCCCGGCTCAGCGATCACCCGCACGCGCTTCGGCAGCGCCTCGAGTGCGCTGCGCAGCGGTTCACAGAAGCGCTCGATGTCCTGCACCGGCTGGGTGTAGTCGATCGGGAATCCCCCGCCGATGTCGAGCGTGTCGAGCACGCCGAGCTTGCGCCGCCGGCCCGCGGCCATCAGCTGCGCGCAGGCGTCGAGTGCCTCGACGTGTTTGGCCGAATCCCCCGCCTGCGAACCGACGTGAAAGCTCAGGCCACGCACGGTGATGCCGAGCTCCGCGGCGAGTCGCGCCAGCTCCAGCACATCCTCCGGATCGCAGCCGAACTTGCGCGACAGGTCGCACACGGCCCCGGGGCTCCTGAACGAGACGCGCAACAGCAACTCGGCGCGGTCGGAGAATTGCTCGAACTTACGCACCTCATCTGGGTTGTCGGCCACGAAGGTCCGCACGCCGAATTCGAGTGCATTGCGGATGTCCTGCGGCCGTTTGATCGGATGCGTGTGAATACAGCGCGCCGGATCGACGCCGAGCCGGCGGACCAGCTGCACCTCCCCGGTGGTGGCCAGATCGAGGAATCCACCCTCGGCGAGCACGGTCTGCACGACCGCCGCGTGCGGCATGGGCTTCAGCGCATAGTGCAGGTCGACCCGCCCGAGCGCGGCGCGCAGCTTGCGGTACTGCACGCGCACGCGCTCACAGTCGAGGATGAGCAGCGGGGAGCCGAACTGACGCACCAGCCGGCGGACCTCCGCGGGTTGGAACGGATCGACGAAACGACTGCGACGGACGCTCATGGGGTATCTCCGGGCGCGGCGGCGCCGACGGCCGCACGGTGCAGTCGGTCGCGGATCGCCTCCCATTCATCGCCTTGCGGCACTTCCTGCACCAGGATGCGCTCGCAGCCGCTCGTGTCGAGGGCGCGCAGGTGCGCATACAAGTCATGACCATAGCGCTCGGCGAGCGCCGTGGCATCGATCCAAGTCACGCCCGCCAGCGCGACTCGCGGGGCGCGCTGGGCCAACACCGCCACGCGCCGGCCGGCTTGCGCAAGCGCTGCGCTGCGGGCCTCGAGCCGCTCGGCGGGCACGATCTCGAGCGCGGTGGCCGGGGCATAATGGGCCGCCGTGCTGCCCGGCACGCGCGGCGAGGCCGCATCGGCGCCGATCTGCAACGACCCGAGCTGTGCGCGGATCTCCCCGGCGGTGATCCGGCCCGGGCGCAACAAGCGCGCCGTGCCGTCCTGGAATGCCACGATGGTCGATTCCAGGCCAATCGGGCACTCCCCGCCATCGAGCACCACCGGTACCGCCGTGCCGAGTTCCTCGCGCACGTGCTCGGCCCGGGTCGGGGAGACGCGGCCGTAGCGATTGGCGGACGGCGCGGCAAGCCCGCCGCCGAAGGCGGCAAGCAGTTGCTGGGCCACGGGGTGCGCCGGAACGCGCACCGCCACCGTGTCCTGACCGCCGGTCACACTGTCATCGACCTCGGGCGAGCGCGGCAGCACCAGCGTCAACGGCCCGGGCCAGAACCGCTCGGCCAGCCGCTGAGCCGCGGGCGGCACGTGCCGCGCCCAGCCCGAGAGCTCCCGGAGGCTCTGCAGGTGCACGATCACCGGGTGGCTTGCGGGGCGGCCCTTGACCGCGAAGATGCGCCGCACCGCCGCGGGATTGCGTGCATCGGCGCCGAGTCCGTACACGGTTTCGGTCGGGAAGGCGACCAGCTCCCCGGCGCGCAGTGCGTCGAGGGCGGCCTGCAGATCCGCCGATGCAATGGGCCCCATCCGAACGCTCCGCCCCTGCGCTCAGTGCAGCGCGCGCCGTACCCAGCCGTGCGCCGTGCGCAGCAGCTCGTAGGCCGGCCAGTAGTGGTTGTCGAGCGTCAACGTGATGACCTGCGGCGCATTGTTCCAGCCGAGGGCCGTGATGCGCACCGAGGCATGATCCGGCCGGTGGGTCACGGCGGTCAGGAACGCATCGAGATCCGGCGTCGGCCTGCCGTCCACCGCGACGATGCGCAACCCCGCGAACAGGCCATAGCGCGAGGCCGGTGAGCCGTACTCAAAGTTATCCACGTACACTCCGTACGGCGGCACCCCACGCTGTGCCAGCATGGAGTGGAAGGGACGCTGCAGCGTAGCGCCAGCCCACTGCACCACGCGCCGCAGCTCGGTGCCAGAGAGCACCACGGTCGGCACCGTGATCGTGAGCGCCTCCTGGCCCCGCCACACGGTCAATCGTACGCTGCGGTGACCCGAGGTGGCCTGCTCGACCTGCTCGAAGCGGGTCACGACGTGCCCATTGATGGCGAGCAGCAGGTCGCCCGGCTCGAGCAGCCGGGACGCCGGGGAGCCGCCGGTGGTGCGAATGACCGTCAACACGACGCGCCGCGTGGCGCTCTGTGCGGCGAGCCGCTGGGCCCAGAACGGTGTCAGTCCGATCAGGCGCGCGCTCGAGAGCGGCGTGGGCGCGAGCTCCACGTCAAGCGAGTGCAGCGGCTGGCCGCTGCGCATGCGTGCGAGCATGTCGCGCACCGGTTCGATCGGCACGCCCTGCAGGTCCTGGCCGACACCGGTCGCGGTATCGAACGCAAAGCTCGACCACAGCCCGAGCACATTGCCGTGCCGGTCGGTGAGCACCCCGTCGAAGCTCTTCGGCGGGTTGACCAGCTGAATACTCTCGATGTTGGTGTCGCGAAAGCGCATCGTGCGCGACAGTGGCAGCTCGAGCGGCTCGATGCTCGAGATCTCGGTGCGGCGGAAATGCAGATCGTTGTCATCCCCGATACCGACCACGTTGATCGGCTCCCCGGAGGCGAGCCGCGCGGGGCGCAGGCGCGCGGAGCGCACGGGCGTCGAACCGATGAGGCGCGGATCGTAGGCGACCACGGCGAGGTTGTGGATGGGACTGACGTACACCACCCGGCCCGGCACCTGCATCGTGCCGGCAAAAGTAATCGTGACATCGCCGAGGGACACCGGCACCGTGTTGCGGTCGACCACCACCCAGCCGCGCTTGGCGTCCACCACGAGTCCGGTGCCGTGATAGTAGTGCTCGGTCACCCCGGAGATCGAGTACGGCATGCTGAAGGTCACCGACACCAGCGAGTGCGCCAACCGCGTCAGCAGCGGATTGCGATAGACCGGAAAGCCCGTCGCGCTCACCGGGTGCGGCAGCGGCGGCGGTCCGGCCGGCAGCATCTTGCACGGCCAGAGGCCGAGCGTGTCGTTGCGCACGCAGTACTCGGCCGGGAACCAGCGCCGGTCCATGCGGAAATAGGCCAGCTGGGTACTGTTCGGATCGCTCGCGAGCGTGAAGCGCACGGTGGCGTACTCGCCGTCGGCGAGCCGCGCGAGGGCGTGGCGGAAATCCTGCAGATTGTCGATCGGCCAGGAATCGATGTCGTGGATCACCGCCCCGCGCGGCACGCCGGCGGCGCCGAACACGAAGCCGGGATTGGCGACCCACACCCCGCGCGGCGGCACGTTCAACTGCAGCGCCATCTCGTACGAGAGCGTGTTCACCACGGCATCGCCGAACTGCACGTAGGCACTCGGTGCGAGCGCATTGAGATCCCCGACCGGCAGACGCACGGTGAGCGCGTGGCCGCCGCGCTCGATCTGCAGCGTCACCTGGCGGCCCACCGCCGCATCGAGCATGCGCTCAAGCGGCTCGAAGGTCGTCACGTAGTGCCCATCGAGACGCACCAGGATATCCCCCGGCTGCAGCACCCGCGCGCTCGGTGAGCCGCCGAGCACGGTGCTCACCACGAGCATGCCGGTGCGCTGCGGGAACACCTTGCGCACCGCGGTCTCGACCGGCCGCGGCAGGCCGAGCCGCTCGAGCTCATCGAAGGGGATGTAGTGAAAGATCGTGTAGAGCGTGCCGCGGGTGACCGGCTTGCCTTGCTGGATCAGCCGCAGCGCCCGCTGCACCGGCGCGAGCGGCAGATAGAAGCTCGAGGCGGCATTGCTCGCCCCGCCGGCATTGAGCGCCACGACGTGGCCCCGGATGTCGATGACCGGGGAGCCCGAGGAGCCCCCGGAGGTGCCCGAGGCGGCCTGCAGGTAGAACGTGTTGAAGTCGTTGTAGTTGCCGAACCCGTAGTACGGTGCCCGGCGGTGCAGCCGCGCGAGCGTGCCCGCCAGAATCGACAGCTGCTCCCCGGCATTGTTGCCGATCACGCGGATCTCGCGCCCCACCCGGGCACCGGCCGGATCGAGTTTCAGCGCCTTGGGGTGGATGTAGCGCAGTTTTTTCGGATCAAAGCGGTAGAAACCGAAGTCGTGCACCGGATCGCGGTAAATCGGGTAGATCGGGATCTGTTCGCGGTCGAGGAACGTGGCCGTCGCGGTGACCGGCCCCGGCGTCACGACGTGGCGGTTGGTGAGGATGATGCCGCGTTTGGCGTCGACCACGAAACCGGTGGCCTGCGCGGTCTCGTTCACGTCGGTGTCGAAGGCGCGGTCCTGGTTGAAGTTGATCGCCACCACGCTACTGGCGATGCGCGCGAGCGTTGCGGCCCAGGTTGGATTGGACTCGAGCGCCGCGGCCTGGCGCGCCAAGTGGGCGGCCACGGCCGAGGGCAGGGCCGGATGCGCCGGCGGCGCAGCAGGCGCGGCGCCGGCCAGCGCGGTCGAGCCCACCGCCAGTGTGAGCACGGACAGACAGAATACTCGCAGCACTCGCATCGTCCCCCCGGATGACATTGCGCTAGCGCCCCAGCAGCACCAGCAGCCACACAACCGCCAGCAATCCGAATGACATCAGCACGGCCGCCGAGCCGATGTCCTTGGCCAGACCGGCGAGCGCATGGCGCTCGAGCCCGATGCGATCGACGGTCGCCTCGATGGCGCTGTTGATCAACTCCACGATCAGGATCAGCAGCACCGGAGCGACGAGCAGCGCGCGCTGGGTACCGTCATGGCCGAGCCACAGCGCCAGCGGCACGGCGAGGGCTGCGAACGCCAGTTCCTGGCGAAATGCGGCCTCCTCGCGAAATGCCCCTGCCAGCCCCCGGCCGCTGGCGCCGAAGGCGCGCAGCAGTCGCTTGAGGCCTCTGGGTTTGTACCGCTCGATCGCTACGGGGCCGCTTTCCACGCCAGGTCCAGCTGCTTGGCCGCCCGGACGTCGTCGAGCCGCCGTACCGGCATGGTATGCGGAGCGCTGCGGACCTGCTCGGGTTCTTGCGTCGCCTCGGTGAGGATCTGCGCCATCGCCTCCACGAACGCATCGAGCGCGGCCTTGCTCTCCGTCTCGGTCGGCTCGATCAACAGGCATTCCGGCACCAGCAGCGGGAAATACGTGGTCGGCGCATGCTGACCATGATCCAGCAGCCGCTTGGCGAAGTCCATGGCCGTCACCCCGAGTTCGCGCGCCTGGCGCTTCACGGTGATGATGAACTCGTGGCTGGCGCGCCGCTTCGGATAGGCGGCATCGAAGCCCGAGCGGGTCAGGCGCGCGAGCAGGTAGTTGGCGTTGAGCGTCGCGTACTCGCCGACCTTGGCCATGCCGTCGCGACCGAGCATGCGCATGTAGATGTACGCCCGCAGCAGCACCCCGACGTTGCCCGCGAAGGTCGAGAGCCGCCCGATCGACTGCGGCCGATCGCGCTCGGTCAACCACACGTAGCGACCCTCTTCGCGTGCCACGATCGGCACCGGCAGGAAGGGCACGAGCCGCGCGGAGACACCCACCGGACCGGCACCCGGTCCGCCGCCGCCGTGCGGCGTGGAGAAGGTCTTGTGCAGATTGACGTGAATGACGTCAAAGCCCATGTCACCGGGGCGAACCTTGCCGAGGATGGCGTTGAGGTTGGCTCCATCGTAGTAGAGCAACCCACCCGCGGCGTGCACGGTGCGGGCCACTTCCTCGATGCGCCGCTCGAACACCCCGAGCGTCGAGGGGTTGGTCAGCATGATGCCGGCGGTTTTCGGGCCGACCGCGGCCTTGAGCGCGGCCAGATCGACGTCACCGTCGGCATCGACCGGGACCTCGCGAACCACGCAGCCGCACATGGTCGCGGTGGCGGGGTTGGTGCCATGCGCCGCCTCGGGCACGATGATCTCGTTGCGCTCCAGGTCGCCGCGCGCCCGGTGATAGGCACGGATCATGGCCACACCGGCGTACTCGCCCTGGGCGCCGGCCATCGGGCTCAGCGCCACCGCCTGCATACCGGTGACCGCCTTGAGCATCTCCTGCAGCTCGAACAGGCACTCGAGCACCCCCTGGCCGGCGGATTCCGGCGCGAGCGGATGGCGCCCGAGGAACTCCGGCAGCATGGCGTACTGGTTGCACGCCTTGGGGTTGTATTTCATCGTGCACGAACCGAGCGGATAGAAGTTCGTGTCGATCGAGAAGTTCAGCTGCGAGAGCCGGGTGAAGTGCCGCACGGTCTCGAGCTCGCTCACCTCGGGCAACAGGGGGGGCGTGCCGCGCAGCTGCGCGGCGGGCAGATCCGCCGTGCTCGCCGCGGCCGGCGGGCTCGGCCACTGGTCCTCCGCGCCGCGTCCGGGCACGGAGTATTCGAAAATCAGCTTTTCCAGTCGGTTGGTTCGTTCAGTGCTCATCGGAGTCTCTTCGGATCAGGCGGCCTGCGCTTCGCGCAGGCATTCCTCGAGCACCGTCACGTAGCGCTCGATGTCCTCTTGGGTCTTGGTCTCGGTGGCGCACACCAGCAGCGCGTGCCCGAGTTCCGGGTAGTGTTCGGCGAGGTCCCAGCCGCCGAGCACGCCGCGCGCGGCGAGTCGCTCGAGCAGCGGCGCCACGGGCCGCTCCAGGCCGATCACCGCCTCGTGAAACACCGGCAGCGGGAACACCCGGCGCACCCCGGGCACGCCGGTCAGCGCCCGCAGCAGCTCCCCGGTGCGCGCATGCGAGGCGACCGCGGTGCGCCGCAGGCCCTCGGCCCCAAGCAGCGACAGATGGATGGTGGCCGCCGTGACCATCAGTCCCTGGTTGGTGCAGATGTTCGAGGTGGCTTTAGCACGACGGATGTGCTGCTCGCGCGCCTGCAGCGTCAGCGTGAACCCACCCTCACCGTCGGCATCCACCGTGCGCCCGACGATGCGACCGGGCATCTGGCGCACGTAGGCCATGCGCGTGGTCATGAAGCCGAAATACGGCCCGCCGGAAGACAGCGGAATGCCGAGCGGCTGGCCGTCCCCGACCACGATGTCGGCGCCCTCGCGACCCCACTGGCCGGGCGGCTTCAGCAGCGCCAGGGAGACCGGGTTGACCACGGCCACGACGAGAATCTTGTGGGCATGCGCCCAATCGGTGAGCGCGTCCACGTCCTCGAGTCGGCCGAACACGTTCGGCTGCTGGATGACGAGCGCGGTGATGTCCTCCGCGGCGTAGCGCTCGAGCGCCTGAAGCGCCGTACTGCCGCCTTCGGCCGAATACGGCACCTCCTCGAACGTCACGCCCTGATTGCCGGCGATGGCGAGCGCGGCGCGACGGTAATACGGGTGCACCGTACGCGGCACGAGAATGCGCTGCGAGCGCGAGTGCCGGTTGGCCCGCACGGCCATCAGGGCGGCCTCGGCGAGCGCACTACCGCCGTCGTACAGCGACGCGTTGGAGACCTCCATGCCCGTCAGGTTGGTCATCATGGTCTGGAATTCGTACAGCAGCTGCAGCGTTCCCTGGCTGGCCTCGGCCTGGTACGGCGTATAGGCGCTGTAGAACTCCCCGCGCGTCGCCAGCGCCCAGACCGCCGAGGGAATGTGGTGCTCGTACGCGCCGGCGCCAATGAAGCACAGCGGCCGCCCGTCCCGGCGCGAACGCTCGCCCATCAGCCGTGCCAGCTGCATCTCGTTGAGCGCCTCGGGCACGCCCTCGAGCGCTCCGATGCGCAAGTTCGCGGGAATCTCCTCGAAGAGCCGCTCGATGCCATCGACCCCGATGACCTCGAGCATCGCCGCGACGTCCGCGCGGGTATGCGGCACGAAGGCCATCAGTCGCCCTCCTCGGCGGTGAGCTTCTCGTACTCGGCGGCCGACAGCAGCCCCGGCAGCGCTCCTGCAGGGCGCAGCCGAGCGAGCCAGCCGGCGCCGTAAGGATCGGTGTTCAGCGTCTCGGGCGCCCCGGCGAGCGCACCGTTGCCCTCGGTGACCTCACCGCTGAGCGGCGCGTAGACGTCGGAGGCTGCTTTGACCGACTCGACCACGGCGAACGGCTCGCCCGCAGTCACCGTGCGGCCCGCTTCGGGGACCTCGACGAACACCAAGTCGCCGAGGGAATGCTGCGCGTGGTCGGTGATGCCAACCTCGACGGTGCCGTCGGGCAGCGTCCGCAACCATTCGTGGGTCCGCGTGTATTTGAGATCGGAAGGAACCTTGCTCATGCGACGCTCCGTGGAGTCGAATCGATGGATGTATGTGTGTGAATGAAGGCGATGGATCTGCCACTCGGGCGGTGCGCGGCTCAGCCGATGAGCGACTTGCCGTGCCGCACGAAGGGCGGTTTGACGACGCGTGCGGCCAGCGGCTTGCCGCGCACCTCGACCTGTACCTGATCGGGCGCGGCGATCGGGACGCGCGCCAGCGCGATGGAGCGCTCGAGCGTCGGGGAAAACGTGCCGCTGGTGATCTGCCCCTCACCGATGCCCGCTGCGAGCACGCGCTGGTGCGAGCGCAGCACGCCACGCTCCTCGAGGACCAGTCCGACGAGTTTGTGCTCCAGCCCGCGCGCACGCACCGCCTCGAGCGCCTCGCGGCCGATGAAGGCCCGCGGAGCACTCATGGCCACCGTCCAGGCGAGCCCGGATTCGAGCGGGTTGGTGGTCTCGTCCATGTCGTTGCCATAGAGGTTCATGCCGGCCTCCAGGCGCAGCGTATCGCGCGCGCCGAGGCCACAGGGCAGCACGCCGGCCGCGACCAGCGCGCGCCACAGCGCCTCGGCCTCCTCGACCGGCACCATGACCTCAAAGCCGTCCTCGCCGGTGTACCCGGTGCGCGAGACGAACCAGCGGCCGAGCTCCGCGCCGAAGAACGCTCCGAGCGCCAGGGCGCGCTCGGCGAGCGGCGGCGGCAAGAGCGCGGCGAGACGTGTGCGCGCCTCGGGCCCCTGCACGGCGAGCATCGCCAGGTCGGTCCGTTCGCGCACCGTGAGGCCGTACGGCTCGGCGTGGCGGCGTATCCAGGCAAGATCCTTGTCGCGGGTTCCGGCATTGACCACGACGCGAAACCACTGCTCGCCGAGGTAATACACGATCAGATCGTCAATGACGCCGCCGCGCTCGTTGAGCAGACACCCATAGAGCGCCTTGCCCGGGACGCTGAGCTTGCCGACGTCGTTGGCGAAGACCTTCAGCAGGAACGGCCGTACCCCCTCGCCCTCGAGGTCCACGACGCACATGTGCGAGACGTCAAACAGGCCGGCGGCGCGGCGCACCGCATGGTGCTCGGCGAGCAGCGAGCCGTACTGCAAGGGCATGTCCCAGCCGCCGAAATCCACGAGACGTGCACCGGCGGACTGATGAATAGCGAATAACGGGGTTCGTCGAGCCACGGATCCTCCAGGGAAACAAAAAAAGCGGCAGGCCGCTGCCTGCCGCCCCTCTGTCCGGTGACCTGAGAGATCGGGCGCCCGCGCGCCTCTCCCCTTCGGTGGGTCGGTGCGCCGAGGCGCCCGCCGCTCTCCAGAGACCCCGCGCAAAGCCCCTCTCGGGGTCTGCGCAAGCTGCCGTTCATGTGCCTGAGCGTTTCCGGGCGGAATTGCGCCTTCGGCGGCCCGACCCTGGAGCCGGACTCTCTCCGAGCAGCTTGGTGTTCGGAATCCGGGCATGATACCAGCGTTGCGTCCGGAAGGGAGAGGCCCCCGCGGGCGATGCGCCCCGCTTGCGCCGATGGTCGCGGCCGGCGGCCCAGACCGGTAAAATCCCGGGTTGACCCTGATACGCCCCCGAAGTCACTAGCAGGTTCCCATGTCGAGCATTGCACGCCGTTCTTCCGTCCAGGTCACGATTGGCGCGGTGCGCGTCGGCGGCAGCGCCCCGGTCGTCGTGCAGTCGATGACCAATACCGACACGGCCGACGTGGAAGGCACGACGCAGCAGGTCAAGTCGCTCGCGCGCGCCGGCTCGGAGCTGGTGCGCATCACGGTCAACACCGCCGAGGCTGCCGCAGCCGTGCCGCACATCCGCGAGCGGCTCGATCAGATGGGCGTGTCGGTGCCGCTGATCGGCGACTTCCATTTCAACGGACACAAGCTGCTGCGCGAGCATCCGGCCTGCGCCGAGGCGCTCGCCAAGTACCGCATCAACCCGGGCAACGTCGGTCGCGGCAGCAAGCGCGACCCGCAGTTCGCCGAGATGATCGAAATGGCCTGCCGTTACGGCAAGCCGGTGCGCATCGGGGTCAACTGGGGCAGCCTCGATCAGGATCTGCTGATGCGCCTCATGGATGAGAATGCCCAGCGTACCGAGCCGCTGAGCGCGCAGCAGATCATGCGCAACGCGGTCGTGCTCTCGGCGCTCGAGAGCGCCGAGCGCGCCGAGGGGCTCGGCATGGCGCGCGATCGGATCATCCTCTCGGCCAAGGTGAGCGGGGTACAGGACCTCATCGCCATCTACAGCGATCTCGCCGCGCGCTGCGAGTATCCGCTGCACCTGGGCCTGACGGAGGCCGGCATGGGCTCCAAGGGCATCGTCGCGTCGACCGCCGGCATGGCGGTGCTGCTGCAGCGTGGCATCGGCGACACCATCCGCGTGTCGCTCACGCCGGAGCCGGGCGGTGACCGCAGCCAGGAAGTCATCGTCGCGCAGGAGATCCTGCAAACCATGGGCCTGCGCGCGTTCCTGCCGCTGGTGACGGCGTGCCCCGGCTGCGGCCGTACCACGAGCACGGTGTTCCAGGAACTCGCCCAGAGCATCCAGAGCCACATCCGCCACCGCATGCCCGCGTGGCGGCGCGAGTACGACGGCGTCGAGGACATGACCGTCGCGGTGATGGGCTGCGTCGTCAACGGCCCGGGCGAGAGCAAGCACGCCAACATCGGCATCAGTCTTCCCGGCACCGGTGAGCGTCCGGTCGCGCCGGTGTACGAGGATGGCGAGAAGACCGTCACGCTCAAAGGCGATCACATCGCCGAGGAGTTCCAGGAAATGCTCGAACGCTACGTGGCGCGTCGGTTCACCAAGAAATCTGCCCAGGACACGGCTGCAGCCTGACCGACGTGCACCAGGAGCGATGTTCATGAGCACGCTGACCGAGCGCAAGTGCACGCCGTGCGAGGGCGGCATCGCGCCCCTGACGCGCACGCAGGCCGAGTCGAAACTCGGCGAGCTCGCCGCGGGCTGGCAGCTCGCCGCCGACGGCACATCCCTCGTGCGGGAGTTCCGCTTTGGGGATTTCCTGCGCACCATGAGCTTCGTCAATGCGCTGGCGCACGTCGCGAACATCGAGGACCACCACCCGGACCTCGAGGTCGGCTACTCCTACTGCCGGGTGCGCTACAGCACCCACGCCATCGGTGGGCTCTCGGACAACGATTTCATCTGCGCGGCGAAGATCGACCGCATCGCACTCAGCTGAGCGGTGCGGCGCCCGGCCGCGCCACGGCCGGCAGCTCACCGGAGAGTCCGAGCGCCTGCGCGATGAAGAGGCGCTTCAGCGCCTCACTGCGGTTCACCCAAGCCAGTCCGTGCTGCGCGGCACGCGCGAGCGGACCCTGGCCGTGGGCGAGGAAGCGATTGAAGCCGTCGATGGCGAACGCCATGGGCGCCAGTTCGCTCTTGCGCCAGCGCTCGTAGCGGCGCAGCGGGGCGAGCGCCCCGGGATCCTCCCCGGCCCGCTGCGCCTGCAGCACGCACTCCACCAGCGCCGCCGCATCGAGCAACCCGAGGTTCACGCCCTGACCGGCCAGCGGATGCACGACGTGCGCCGCATCGCCGATCAGCGCGCAGCGCGCCGCGGCGAAGCGTTCGGCGCGCAGCCGCCGCAGCGCCAGACCGGCCCGCTCGGTGCACAGCTCGAGCGTCCCGAGCACACCGCCGGAGGCCTCCTGCAATGCCGCCTCGAATTGCGTCCGCGGCATCGCGAGCCGCTCGCGCGCCACCGCCTCCTCGATCGACCACACGATCGAACTCGTCCCGTCGGCGAGCGGCAAAAACGCGAGCGTCCCCTCGCCGAGAAAGCGCTGCCAGGCGGTCCGTTCGTGCGGCCGTTCGGTCCGCACATTGGCGACGATCGCCGTTTGACCGTAGTCCGCGGCCTGGACCGCGATGCCGATGCTCTCGCGCACGCGCGAGCGGGCACCGTCGGCGCCGACCAGCAGGCGACACTGCAGCGAGCGCTCAGCGAGTTGCACTTCGACGGCCTCGTCGCGAATCGACAGACCGGTGAATCCGCCGCTGAGAATCGTGCCGCCGGCCGCCTCGAACGCCTCGAGCGCCGCGCACTGCACCAGCCGATTCTCCGCGATCGCGCCGAGATCGGCTTCGCCCACGGTGGCGGCATCGAAGAGGAGCGCATCGGGGCTGCGCGCCGGCACATGCGCCGGCCACACGCACATTCGCTCGTAGGGCTGGACGCGCTGCGCATCGATCCGCTCCCAGGCGCCGGCCGCAGCGAGGATCCGCTCGCTGGCGCGCGAGAACGCCGACACACGCGCATCGAGCGGCTCGCCGTCGGCCGCACGAGCCGGCCGCGCCGGCTCCGCCACCGCGATGCGCAGTGCACGCCGCCCCGAGCCGGCCGCGCGCTGCAGCAGCGCCGCGGCGCAAGCGCCGACCGGCCCGCCACCGACGATCAGCACATCCCAGTGTGCCTCGGCGCCGCTCATGCCACGGGCAGCCCGCGTGCCAGACGCGGCGTCGGTCCGCCGAACCCGAGACTCACGCGCGCAAGCGCGCGCTTTGCCGGCGGCGACAGATCAAACATGACCAGACCGAGGTTGCGCAGCAGGCTGGCCCCCGGCAACGTGCTCGCGAACAGCTTGACCAGCGAGTCGGTGAAGCGAACCACGCCGCCGCGGTCCGCCGCGCGCGCCTCGCTGTAGCCGTGCAACAGTTCCGCTGCGCCCGGATCGCCGCTCGCCGCGGCGATCCGCTCGGCGAGCAGCGCCGCATCGCGCAAACCGAGATTGAAGCCCTGGCCGGCGATCGGGTGCAACCCCTGCGCCGCGTTGCCCACCAGCACGGTGCGAGTCCCCACCGTCGCCTCGGCGCGCGAGAGTCGCAACGGGTACGAGGCGCGCCGGCCTAGGCTCAGCAGCCGACCGGCCCGCCAGCCGAAGCGCTCCTGCAGCGCGGCCAGATAGAGCGCATCGGGGAGCGCCAGCAACTGCGCGGCCCGGGCGGGCTCGCAGGCCCAAACGGTGCCGTAGCCCCCCCCGCGCAGCGGCAGCACCGCGACCGGACCGCTCGAGGTGAATCGTTCGTACGCGGTGCCGCCGTGCGGACGATCCGTCAGCACCGGCGCGGTGATCGCGACCTGGTCGTAGTCTTCGATCTGCGCCGCGATCCCCGCCGCTGCGCGCACGAGGGAGTTGGCCCCATCGGCGGCCACCAGTAAACGGGCGCTGACCACCTCGTGCGCCCCGTCGGCACCGAGCACCGTGAGCGCCGCGCCATCGGCGGCGACCTCGGCCGCCACAACCTTCGCCGGCACGCGTAGCGTGACGCCACCGGCACGTTCGAGCGCGCGCCACAGCGCCCGGCCGATCACCCGGTTCGCAATGACGTAGCCGAAAGCATCGACGCCCTGCTCCGCGGCGCGCAGGCGCGCACTGCCGAATCGGCCCGCCTCCGAGACATGGATGGTGCGGATCGCGGCGGCCTCGCCGGCCAACTCCTCCCAGACGCCGAGCCCCTGGAAGATGCGCCGCGTGGCGTTGCCGAGCGCAGTCGTGCGCTCATCGAAACTCGGCTGAGCACTCGAGTCCGCTGCCACGCCCTCGATGAGCAGCACGCGGCGCGTACTGCCGCTCAGTGCGAGTGCGAGACTCGCCCCGACCAACCCGCCGCCGACGATGACGACGTCGAAGTCGCGCGGCACGCCGCCTGCGGCTTCATGCGTGGGCACGCTGTCCCCGGCGCGCTCTCGCGTGCGGCTGCATCGGCGCCGCTTCGGCGGCACTCTCGTGCGCCTCGGCCATGAGCGCCTCGATCAGGTCGGGGTCTTTCGGGGCGCCGTTGGTGAGTACCTCGAAGCCGTTCTTGGTGACGGCGACATCGTCCTCGATGCGCACGCCGATCCCCCGGAAGCGCTTCGGCACGCCGCGCGCCCCGTGCGGGATGTAGATGCCCGGCTCGATGGTGAGCACCATGCCGGGCTCGAGTGCCCGCCATGCATCGCCCACTTTGTAGTCCCCGACATCGTGCACGTCCATGCCGAGCCAGTGCCCGGTACGGTGCATGAAGAACCGGCGGTACGCCCCGTCGCGCTCGAGCTTCGCCGGCCGACCCTTGAGCAACCCCAGACGCACCAGCCCCTGGGTCACGACCCGCACCGCCACCTCGTGCGGCGCGTTCCAATCGTTGCCCGGACGCACCTGGGCGATCGCCGCGAGGTTCGCCTCGAGCACCACCTCGTAGACAGCGCGCTGCTCGGGGGTGAACCGGCCGTTGACCGGAAAGGTGCGCGTGATGTCCGAGGCGTAGTACTCGTACTCGCAGCCGGCATCGATCAGCACCATATCGCCATCGTGCATCGGCTGGTTGTTCTCGTTGTAATGCAGGATGCAGCTGTTCGGCCCCGAACCGACGATCGGGTAATAGGAGGTGTCGGCGCCGTGGCGACGAAACTCGTGCACCACCTCGGCCATGAGCTCGTACTCCATGCGCCCGGGGCGACAGAAGCGCATGGCGCGCACGTGCGCCAGCGCCCCGATGCGGGCCGCCTCACGCATCAACTCGAGCTCGGTGCGCGACTTGAACAAGCGCTGCTCGTGCAGCACCTGATCGAGCGCCACGAACTCCTGCGGCGGATGGCGGCCGTTGCGCGCCTGGGTACGCAGGCCGTTCACCCAGCCGACGACGCGCTGGTCGAACTCTGGGTAAATCCCCATGGTGTAGTAGACCTTGGCGCGGTTCTCCATCAGACCGGGGAGAATCTCATCGATGTCCGTGATCGGAAACGCATCGTCCGCGCCGAAGCTGCGCCGGGCGCCGGCCGGTCCGGCACGCCGGCCGTCCCAGGTCTCGCGCGCCGGGTCGCGCTCGCGCACGAACAGGATGTACTCGGCCTGCTCACGCCCGGGCACCAGCACCGCGACCGACTCCGGCTCGCGAAAGCCGGTGAGATAGTGAAAATCGCTGTCCTGGCGGAAGGGGAAATCGACGTCGTTGTTGCGCTTGCGCACCGGGGCGCAGGGCACGATGGCGATGGCGTCCCGACCCATCAGGCGCAGCAGCGCACTACGGCGGCGGGCGAACTCTTCGGCGGGGCTCTCAGGTTTCAATGAAACGGTGCTCCAGGTGAGGGCGGCGGCTGGCGCATCGGCGCAAGCTCCTCGAAGACCACTTGCACACTGACCCGGATGAACTCGACGAGTTCGGCGTACGCCGCCTCGTTCGATTCCTCGCTCTCGGCCGTGTCCACCGCGGCGCTGCCGATCTCGGTGATGTCGTTGACGATCTCGCTCACCTCGCCGGACATGCTCGCCGCATCGCGCAGCACCCCGACGCCGAGGCCGTAGAGAAATCCCTGACACCACAGCGAGAGCGCCCCGGCGCGCTCGAGGATCGGTCGGTCGTCATCGGGCAGCAGCAGATCGAACTGCATCTGAGCGCTGTTCAACGCCCCAGCGGTGTCGCGGAACAGCCCCTGCAGCGTCTGGGCGTTCGGGTGACGGGCCGAGCCGTCGGGCAGGATCTCGCGCAGCCAGTCCTCGAAGCGGTAGCCCTGCGCCGAGCACAGCGATCCGGTCAGCGTACCGTGCGCCTCGGCGGCGTCGGTGAGGGAGTGCTCTGCGCTGAGCACACTCTGAATTTCGGCATAGTCGGCGAGTATCATTGGCCGCCATTATGCCGCATGTCGGCGCCGTGGGATCCCCCGGCCCCTGCGGGTGGGGGCGGCTCTCTGCGCTCATTGACCGCGCAGAGAGCGCGGCACTATAGTCGCGCCAGCATGAGCGCTGCCGCACCTTCAGTTCTGGAAGCCGAGCTCGGGCGTCTCGCCGGACGCGTCGATGAGCTGCTCACGACTTTGGAGCAGCTGCGCGAGGAGAACCGCGCACTGCGCCAGCGGCACGAGTCACTCGCCAGCGAGCGCGCCAGCCTCTTACAGAAGAACGAACAGGTGCGTGCGCGCGTCGAAGCCATGATCGGACGACTGAAGACGCTGGAGCACGGCGCGTGAGCCATGATCCGGCCCGCGTCAGTGTGCGCATCCTCGATCGGGATTACATGGTCGCCTGCCCCTACGAGGAACGGCCGGCGCTGCTCGAGGCTGCCGAGTACCTCAACGCCCGCATGCGCGAGGTGCGCGACAGCGGCAAGGTGATCGGACTTGACCGCATCGCCGTGATGGTCGCACTGAATATGGCCAACGAGCTGCTGCAGGTGCGCGAGCGGGGCAGCCGAGGATCGGTCGAAGCCGGCGACCAAGTGCGCGCGCTGCGCGAGCGCGTGGAAGCGGCGCTCGGGCACACCCCCCCGCTCGAACTGTGAGCCGCGGCGCGCCGCGATCCGCCGGCCTGCGCCCGTCCCGCCTTTGGTGTACAGTGATGCGAGCGTCGCCTGCGGTGTTCGACACGCGGGCCGGGTTACCTCGGACCCTAATTGAAACACCCATGGGACTTTGGGGCTTGCCGGCAGAATTGTGCAAGTCCGCCCCGAGCGGAAAGCCTTACCTGCCGCAGCCCGTCCCACTTGTTGCTCCGGTTCGAGAGCAACGGTTCGCACCGGCACAGGCGGGTGACGCTCTCTGATTCCAGCCCGCAGCAGGCCCGCGCCGCGCTGCGGGCCGATCTCCGGCGGGCACGCCGGAGCATCTCGGGCGCCGAGCGCGCGCGCTGCGCGCGCCGAGTGACGCTGCTCGCCGATCGGACCGGATTGCTTGATCCGGCGCTGCGTATCGGTCTGTACCTCGCGCTGCCCGAAGAGCTCGATACCACCGCACTCCTCGCCCTCGCCCGCCGCCGCGGCTGCCGGATCTATCTGCCGCGCATCGACGCCGCCCCCGATTCGCGCTCGATGCAATTCGTCGGCTACGGCGCACGTGTGCGGCACAACCGCTTCGGCATCCCCGAACCGCGCGGCGCGGCGCTGCCAAGCGTCCGCCTGCTCGATGTCCTGTTCGTCCCGCTCGTCGGCTTCGACCGGCGCGGCAACCGGCTCGGCATGGGCGGTGGTTACTACGATCGCGCGCTGGCATTCACGCGCGCGAGCGCGCCTGGCGCGCGGCCACTGCTCGTCGGACTCGCCTACGCGCTGCAGCAGCTCGAGCGCATCGAACGCGCCACGCACGATGTGCCGCTCGACATGGTGATCACCGAGCGCGGCGTCGTGCAGTGCGGACGTGCGCGCACGCTGCGATGAGCGGCGGGAACACACGATGCGTCGAAAGTTCTGTGCGGCGTTAACACATCCTCTTCGGACTTGCTTGTATTTTTGTTTCGCATGTATATACTCGGCCCTCGGACTAACCCGTCAACTGGAGAGCCAACATGGCGAAGGCAAAGAAGAAGGCCGCGAAGAAGAAAGCTGCGAAGAAGAAGTAAGGCCTTTCACTCGGCGGTCGCTTCGGCGGCCGCCGAGTGAATCAAAGTTCGATGCCCTCGTGCCCGCGCAAGCGGGCACATTCGTTTCCGGACCCGGGAAAACAGTCGTGAACCCAATCAGCTCCGCAGGCTCGCAAGACTCCGAGGCGAACGCCAAGAAACGCCGCAGCGCCGAAGCGGCGCTGCGCTACGTCGAACCCGGCAACGTACTCGGCGTCGGCACCGGCTCGACCGTCGGGCACTTCATCTGCGCGCTCGCGACGCGTCCTGGGCTGGTGCGCTCGGCCGTATCGAGCTCCGAGGCGACCACCGGCCTGCTGCGGGCTGCGGGCATCGAGGTCCTGGACCTCAACGAGGTGGCCACCATCGATGTGTATATCGACGGCGCCGATGAGGCGACCCGCGCCCGTCACCTGATCAAGGGCGGTGGCGGGGCGCTGACGCGCGAGAAGATCGTGGCGGCGGCCGCGCAGCGCTTCGTGTGCATCGTCGATGACGGCAAGCTGGTCGGTACGCTCGGGGCCTTCCCGCTGCCGATCGAGGTCATCCCCATGGCGCGCGCACTGGTGGCGCGCGCCATCACGGCGCGTGGCGGACAGCCGGTGTGGCGCCGCGAGTGCGTGACGGACAACGGCAACCACATCCTCGACGTGCATGGGCTGTCGATCGCCGACCCGTGCGCACTCGAGTGCGAGCTGAATCAGCTCGCCGGCGTGGTGACGGTGGGGCTGTTCGCGAAGCGCCCGGCCGACGTGCTGCTGGTTGGCACCGCGACGGGCACCGAGACGATCTAGCGCGCGGAATTACGCGCCGCTGCCGGAGGAGGCCACGACGAGGGCCGGGCGCGGCGGCTCCTGCACCAGCTCGCGCAGCGTCAGATCGGCGCAGCGGCTACGGCGCGCCTCATCGATCGCCGCGAGCAACCGGTCAACCGGCGGAATGGGCACCACGCGCGGCGTGAAGTCCCCTGGGCGACGGCTGCGCGCGACGTCGAGGATCTCCGCGACCCGGATGCGCCCCAGGTCGCGCGCCGGCAACAGCTCGTCCTCTTCGGTCACCACCAGAATGCCGCAGTGCTCGAGGGCCGTGACCATGTGCGCCACCGCGACCCCGGGCAGGCCGAGTTCGGTGGCGAGCGCGGTGAGACTCCAGCGCCGCTCGCCCGTCAGGTAGGCACGCCCCACCAGGTACATCATGCGCAGCGCGAGCTGCTCGGACTCCGCGCCCGAGAGCTTCAGCTCCTGCAGACCGAGGCGCAGGTACATCGGGTTCTGGATGTAGAACGACAGCTGCGCCCCGGCGAGCAGGATCAGCCAGCCCAGATACGTCCACAGCAGCCCTGCGACGATGAATGCGAAGCCGGCGTAGACGATCGCGAGCCGCGTCGAGTGCACCACGAAGGCCGTGAACACCCGCCCCACCGCCGCCCAGATCACGCCCGCCACGAGTGCACCGATCATCGCCGGGCGCCAGCGCACGCGCGTGTTCGGCACCATCAGGTACAGCCCGGTGAAGAACACGATGACCGTGATGTAGGGGGCGAGCTTGATCCCCGCGGCGGTGAGCAGATCGATCCACGGCAGGCGTCGTAGGTCGCGAAACGGCGCGCTGTCGATGGCCCGATGCGAGAAGCCAATGAACATCACCAGAATGACCGGTCCGCCGACCACCAAGGTGAGGTACTCGGTGATGCGCCGCGTGAAGCTGCGCGCCTTCTGCACGCGCCAGAGGAAGTTGAAGCTGTCCTCGACCTTCTTGATGGTGCCGATCAGCGTCCAGGCGAGCAGCGCGAAGCCGACCGAGCCGAGCACCCCGCCGCCGACGTGGTTGGCGAACAGCACCACGCGCGAGGTGAGTTTGGCCGCATCCGCAGGTCCGAGTGCACTGAAGAACTGGTAGACCACCGGCTGCAGATCGCCGCCGGCACCGAACAGCTTGAGGATCGCGAAACTGAATGCCGCCAGTGGGATCAGGGTGAGCAGTGTCGTGTACACCAGCCCCATGGCGCGCAGGTTGATCTGTCCGCCGGTCAGATCGCGCAGCACCGCATACAGATAGCTCAGCGCACGGATCAGGCGGCCGCGGGCCGACCCGCCCGCCGCGGCGGTGCCGAAGAACCAGTCGTCGAGAAATGCCCACATGCGCGCCCACATGACGCGCAGAGATTAAGCACCGCCGGGGCGTCTGTCACCCGCGCGCGTTCAAGTCTGCATCCGGCGCCGCTCGCGGATCAGCTCGTACGCCTCGATGATCTGCTGGGTGCGCTGCTTGGCGTGCTCGAGCATCGAGTCCGGCAGGCCGTTGGCCTTGAGCTTGTCCGGGTGATGGCGGCTCAGCTGGCGCCGGTACGCCTTAATGATGTCCCGGTCGCTGTCGGCGGCGGCGACTCCGAGCACCCGGTAGGCCCGCTCCAGGTCCTCGCCGTGGGTGGCGGGCGCCCCGAACGGGCGCGCCTGCGCCCGCAGCGCCGCCTCGATGTGCGCGAACTCGAATGCGGAGATCCCCAGACGAGCGGCGATCTGCGTCAGGAGCGCGCGCACCGGTTCGTCGAGATCGTTGCCCGCGAGCGCGGCGCGGATCTGCAGTTCAAGGAACACCCGCTTCAGATGCGGTCGGCCGAGACACACCCGGTTCAGCTCGCTGATCTGCCCGACCAGATCGAATCCGGGCTGCTTGCCGGCCGTGAAGTGCTCGATGGCCGCGTGGACTTGCTCACCGGTGAGCCCGAGCTGTCCCATCACGGCGCGCGCCGCGGCGATCTCCTGCGCCGAGACGTGCCCGTCGGCCTTGGCGAGGCATCCCATCACGCGAAAGGTGGCCCGAAAGAAGCGCTCTGCGACCGCCGCGGCGCCGCCGGCGTGACCGCCCGCCTCGCGCCGCTCGGCTTGGACGTCGAACTGGTGGCCGATCAACGCCCCGAGCACGGCCCCGACCGGCCCGAAGCCGAGCACGAAGCCGAGCAGGCCCCCGGCGAGCTTACCGGTGTATCTCATGAGCGTGCGGAGACGTGCGGGCGATGCATGCGCTGCTATAGTAGCAAGCATGGATGCGCCAACTGTCTACCGCACATCACTGCGCGGTCTTGAGAAGATCCACGAGGGCAAGGTTCGCGACATTTATGCCGCGGGCCCCGATGCGCTGCTGATCGTGACCACCGATCGGCTGTCCGCCTTCGACGTGGTGCTGCCCGATCCGATCCCGGGCAAGGGGCGGGTGCTGAACGGCATCTCCGAGTTCTGGTTCGCCCGCACGGCCCACCTGATCCCGAACCACCTCACGGGCCGCGCGCTGGAGTCCCTGGTGAGCGATCCGACTGAACGGGCGCTGCTCGAGGGGCGCGCGGTGATCGTCAAGCGCTTACAGGCGCTGCCGATCGAGGCGGTGGTGCGTGGCTACCTCATCGGCTCGGGTTGGAAGGATTATCAGCAGACCGGCGCGGTCTGCGGCCTCCGCTTGCCGCAGGGCCTGCCGCTCGCCGCGCAGCTGCCCGCGCCGATCTTCACGCCGGCCACCAAGGCCGCAATCGGTGCGCACGATGAGAACATCTCCTTCGCCGAGACCGAGCGGCTGATCGGCGCGGAGCTCGCCGCCCAGGTTCGCCAGAGCGCCATCGCGCTCTATCAGTTCGCCGCAGCGCACGCGCGCGCGCGCGGGCTCATCATTGCCGACACCAAGTTCGAGTTCGGTCTCGATGAGCACGGCACGCTCACGCTGATCGACGAGGCGCTGACCCCGGACTCCTCGCGTTTCTGGCCGGCCGATGCCTATCGCCCGGGCGTCAACCCGCCGAGCTTCGATAAGCAGTTCGTGCGCGACTATCTCGAGACGCTCGATTGGAACAAGCGCGCCCCCGGCCCGAAGCTGCCGAGGGAGATCATCGCGCGCACCAGCGAGAACTATCTCGAGGCGCTGCGCCGGCTGACCGGTCCGGCGGTATGAGCGCTCACTGGCTCGCCCCCTCGATCCTGTCGGCGGATTTCGCGCGGCTCGGGGAAGAGGTCGATGCCGTGATCGGCGCCGGTGCCGATCTCATTCACTTCGACGTGATGGACAACCATTACGTTCCCAACCTGACCATCGGGCCGCCGGTGTGCGCCGCGCTGCACAAGCGCGGGGTGAAGGTGCCGATCGACGTGCACCTGATGGTGCGTCCCGTCGATGCGCTCGTGCCGGAGTTCGCACGGGCCGGCGCGGGCTTCATCACCTTTCATCCCGAGGCGAGCGAGCACGTCGATCGCACCATCGGTCTGATCCGCGAACATGGATGCCGTCCCGGCCTCGCCCTGAATCCGGCGACGCCCCTGGACTGGCTCGACTACACCCTGGAGAAGCTCGATCTGGTGCTGGTGATGTCCGTGAACCCCGGCTTCGGCGGTCAGCAGTTCATCCCCGGCGCACTGCGCAAGCTCGAGCAGGTCCGCCGGCGCATCGAGGCCAGCGGCCGTGCGGTGCGCCTCGAGGTCGACGGCGGGGTGAAGATCGAGAACATCCAATCGTGTGCGCGCGCCGGGGCGGACACCTTCGTGGCCGGCTCGGCGATCTTCGGCAGCTCCGATTACACCGCGACCCTGCGCGCAATGCGCGCCGAGCTCGCCGGCGCCTGAGCCGGGCGCGCTACTCCTCCGGGCCCGAGCCGCTGGTCCGATTGCCCTTGCCGGCCTGCTTCACCGGCACCACCACCGGGCGGGTGCGCATCTTCGGACGCGCATTGAACACCACGATGGTCTTGCCGGTGGCGCGCAGCAGCCCCTGATCCTCGAGCACCTTCAGCACGCGACCGGCCATCTCGCGCGAACAGCCGACGAGCCGCGAGAGCTCCTGGCGACTGACCTTGATCTGCATGCCTTCCGGATGGGTCATCGCATCCGGCTCGTCACACAGGTTGTTGATGGCGTGCGCGACGCGGCCGGTGACATCGACGAACGCCAGATCGCCGAGCTTGCGGTTGGTGCGATCCAGACGCGTCGCGAGCTGCGTGGCGAGCTCGAACACCAGCCCTGGGCTTTCCGCAGCGATCTGGCGGAAGCGCGGGTAGGTCATCTCGGCCAGTTCGCAGGCGTTGCGGGTGCGCACCCAGGCGCTGCGCGTGGCCTGGTCCTGAAAAAACAGGCCCATCTCCCCAAAGAACTGCCCGCGGTTGAGATACGCGAGCACCATCTCGTTGCCTTCCTCGTCCTCGATCATCACCTCGACCGAGCCGCTGATGATGTAGTAGAGCACGTCCGGCAGATCACCCGCGTGGATGACCACCGTCTTGGAGGGCACGGTGCGGATGCGGCAATAACTGAGAAAGCGATTGATCGCCGGGATGTCACTCAGCGGCTTGACGATGTTTTCTTCCATCTCCGGCTCCCCTTCTGGCCTGGTCTTGAGGAGAAGATTACTTAATTTACTCCCAAGGGCGAAAGCCTACCGCACGCGCCCCCCGGAAAACCAGTCGGATACGCATCCATTCTCGAATCAGAGCCAATAGGCCGTGCCCGTCATCACCCGGGCGGTGGCTCTCATCAGCGCGCGCACCGGCGCGGGCAGATCGATCCCACCGGCGGCTTTCGCGTTCGCCCCGTGCGCGACCTCGTCGGTGCGCATCGCCTCGACGATGGCGCGACTGCGTGCATCACCCGAGGGCAATGCGCCCAGATGCCCCTGCAGATGTCCCTCCACCTGCCGCTCGGTCTCGACCACGAAGCCGAGACTGATCCGATCGCCGAGGACCCCGGCGAGCGCACCGATGGCGAAGGAGCCGGCGTACCAGAGCGGGTCGAGCAGGCTCGCCCGCGAGTCGAGCTCACGCAGCCGCGTGGCGCACCAGGCCAGATGGTCGGCCTCCTCGCGGGCGGCCCGCAGCAGCATCTCGCGAGTGGCGCCCTCGGCGGCGGCCAGCGCCTGCCCGTGGTACAGCGCCTGCGCCGCGATTTCTCCGGCGTGATTGATGCGCATCAAGCCGGCGGCATGGCGACGCTCTTGCGGCGAAAGCATGGTCTTTGCCGTATCGGGCTCGCCCGGCGTCGGCCGTGCGGCCTCGGCAGGCGCCCCGAGCGCGCGCAGCGCACGATCCGCGGCGGTGATCCAGGCATCGAGAGGTGAGGCGTCCATCCCTTCATTATAGAAGGTGCGCGGACGAACGGCGCCCCAGGACGCCCTCCTGCTCAAGATCTGCTCCTGCCTTTTGCAATACGCGCGCACCTTCAGTAGACTTGCCGGCCCTTTAGATAGGGTCCTTTTTGGATCGAAGCCCCCTGCAGAGGCTCTTATGAAGACGGTTTTCGCCAAGTCCGGCAGTGTCCGCGGCGACTGGTTCGTAGTCGACGCCAACGGTAAGACCCTTGGGCGTCTTGCCACACAGATTGCCCATCGCCTGAAAGGCAAGCACAAGGCTGATTACAGCCCCCATGTCGACATGGGCGACCACATCGTGGTGCTCAACGCCGGCAAGGTGCGGGTCACCGGACGCAAGCTCAGCGACAAGATTTACTACCACCACACCGGGCACATCGGCGGCATCAAGTCGATCGCGCTCGAGAAGCTGCTCGCGGAACACCCCGAGCGGGCCATCGAGTTCGCGGTCAAAGGCATGCTGCCGAAAAACCCGCTGGGGCGGCGCATGTTCAAGAAGCTGCATGTGTTTGCCGGCGGTGAACACCCGCACCAGGCACAGCAGCCGCAGCCGCTCGAGATCTGAGGAATCCACCGATGGCACTCCAGCAAGCGAATTACGGCACCGGGCGGCGCAAGACAGCCACCGCGCGCGTGTACCTGCGGCCCGGCACCGGGAAGATCACGGTCAATGACCGCCCGCTCGACCTGTTCTTCGGCCGCGAGACCGGCCGCATGATCGTCCGTCAGCCGCTCGAGACGCTCGAAATCGGCGCGCGCTTCGACATCAGCGTGACCGTCGACGGCGGTGGCATCACCGGCCAGGCCGGCGCGATCCGCCACGGCATCACCCGCGCGCTGATCGAATACGACGAGACCTACCGCAAGCCGCTGCGTGACGCCGGATTCGTCACCCGCGATGCGCGCGAAGTGGAGCGCAAGAAGGTTGGCCGTCGCAAGGCCCGCCGCGGGACGCAGTACTCCAAGCGCTAACCTGGGCTTGCAGGTCACGCCGGGGCACGCTTCAATAGCGGCCTCGGCGCGATCCGCCTGGCAGGTTTGCCGAACGAGTCTTGGGGGATCGTCTAGTGGTAGGACAACGGACTCTGACTCCGTTTACCTAGGTTCGAATCCTAGTCCCCCAGCCAACACACACGAGGCCCGCCGCACGGCGGGCCTTCGTCGTCTGGGCCACCGGATGGCGCCTCCCTCACGTGCCGCTCCGCTGCACCGATCCGCCGCCACGGGAGGTCCCTCCAGGGCGCCCGCGACGCTGAGCCTCTCACGCGTCTGCACGGACCGATGCGGCCTCGCAAGCGACCCGGGCGCCGGCGTCATCGCACCGATCCAACCTCGCACCACCTGACTGTAAATATCCACAGGTCGCGCGCCCCATGTCTCCGTCCGCGCGCAGACGCGCGCGCCACGCAGCGACCTCGGCCGTGGCACGCCGCGCGTGTCAGTGATGGTCATGAGTCGCACTTGCACGACTTTTTTTGATTTTTTAGGGTCGCAATCTCGTGGCAGCAGTAGACTGTCGCCGCCGCAGCGCCAGCCGCCGTAAGGCGAACCGTTGCGACTGAGTTTTCCCCCTCAACGGTATCGAGTAGAAAAAAATTCAGACACCTTCCGGCACCCGGACGCCCACTGTCACCGTCAACGACCGGACGGATCGGCCGGATGACGGCCTCATTCGCAAGACTGAACTCATCATCAGCGGAGTGCTGCGCGGCGGCGTACTCCTGAGCGTTGCAGTAATACTCGGCGGAGTCATCGAATACTACCTGCTGCGGCTGCTCGGCCGGCTCCCGCTCTCGACGTTTCCGGACACCCTGGCGGAAGTCGCCTCGGGCCTGAGGGGCTTCGAGCCCATGGCGGTCGTCACCGCCGGTCTGCTGATTCTGCTCGCCACGCCCGTGCTGCGCGTCATCGTTTCGATTGCCGCCTTTGCGATCGAAAAGGATCGCACCTACGTCATCATCACGGCGATCGTCCTGGCGATCCTGCTGTTCAGCATCTTCGGGATTGGCGCCTATCTGGGCCGGCCGGGTCTCACGGACGTGCCGAACAGCACGTTCATCTCGCTGGTGTTCATCGCGCTGAGCAGCGTGTTGGCCGGCTTCATCGGCGCTCTGGCCGGACTCGGTGGCGGTGTCTTCATCGTGCCGATCCTGACACTCATCTTCCACGTCTCATTCGCGACGGCAATCGGTGCTTCCATCGTCTCCGTCATCGCCACCTCCTCCGGCGCTGCTGCGGCCTACGTGCGCGATCGCATGACCAATCTGAGAGTCGGGATGTTCCTGGAGATCGCGACGACGGCGGGCGCCGTCTGCGGTGCTCTGGTCTCCTCGATGTTGAACGATACGGTGCTGTTCTTCGTGTTCGGCATCGTGTTGCTGATCTCGGCGATTCCGCTCGTCGCGCGGCTCGGGGAAGAGTTGCCCCGGGGCGTGCAGAACCACAAATGGGCCGCGTGGCTGAAGCTTCCGGGCACCTACTCGGACCGGCGCACTCACCAGGACATCCCCTATCACGTCGCGCACGTTCGCATCGGCTTCGGGATGATGTACGTCGCGGGGCTGATTTCCGGGTTGCTCGGCATCGGCAGCGGTACCTTCAAGGTGCTGGCCATGGACACCGCGATGCGCCTGCCGATGAAGGTCTCGACCACCACCAGTAATTTCATGATCGGCGTGACGGCAGCCGCCTCCGCCGGGATTTTCTTTCAGCGCGGGGACATTGACCCGATGATCGCCGCGCCGGTGGCGCTCGGAGTGCTCAGCGGCTCGATGCTCGGGGCACAGACGATCAACCGGATGTCAAACGTGCACCTGAAGAAGGTGTTTGTGCCGATGATTCTGCTGGTGGCGATCAGCATGCTGGCCCGCGGCTTCGGCTGGCTGTAACGGCGCAGCGGGAAGCCCGGGCCCGCTCCCGTGCGCCTCAGGGATGCATCAGCAGGGGCACTGGGCTTGAATGGATCAGCCGACTCGAGGTGCCCGCCACCAGCCAATTGAGGATCTCGCCCCGTCGGAAGGCGCCCATGACGAGCCCATCCGCCTGGTATGCCGTGGCCGCATCGAGCAGCACGGTCGCGGTCCGCCGTCCCTCGGACGCCACCGACCGATAGCAGGCCCGGGTCGCGATCGGCTCGAGGGCCGCGCGCGCATCGGTGAGCGCACTCTGCTCCTGATCGACCGCCACGGCCTCGACCTGCTCAGCGGCGGCGAGAAACGGGCGGAACGCCTGCAGCGCGCGGTGCAGCGGCGGAACATCCCGCCACCCCACCAGCAGCCGCCGGCCAAAGCCGCCTTCCCACGCCGGCGGTACCATCACCACGGGATGGCGGATGCGCACCAGCGCCGCCCGCAGCCCCTCGCGATGCCCGACGGGCTGGGTATCCGGTGAGGCCAACACGACCATGCTGGCCGTCCGGCGGTAGTGGCGCATCACGCGCCACTGGTCGCCCTTATACAGATCGAACTCGGCGGAAATACCATGCTCGGCCGTCCAATCCGCGGCAATACGGCTCAGTTTCTCCGTCTCGGCCCGTTCGCGCTCGACCAGATGCTCCACCTCGTACTCCGAGAGCTGCTCCTGCGAGGGCAGCAGAATCGCGCGCGGCCCAATCTCGACATGCGCAAACCGCAGCTTCTGGCCGAGCCGTTCGCTCATCGCCGAGGCGACACGCAGGCACTGCGTCGCGCCGGTCGTGGACGCCAGCAGCACCAGAATAAATTTCGATTCCATGATCTGCACCTCGGGAACTGAGCGGAGCCTCAGCGGGACCTCTGAGGCAGATATTATCGCGAGGAACGCTCCGATGCGCGTCCGCAACGGTCACCGGTGCACCCCGGGGCCTGCTCGGGGCGCGAGCCGAACCCGATGACGAGCACCTGGCGGTCATGCCCTCGGCCACGCCTAGCCAGGCCGGGAGCGCCGCCCGGGGGCCCGCGGCTCCCCCCTTCCTTGCACACCCATCGCCTAATGGCGCGCCCGCAGGCGCCTGATGCGCCGCCACAACAGACTCAGTCCCAACCAGCCGGCGAACGCCGCCAACGGCCAGGCCAGCAGCTGCGGCAGCCAGAACCCGAGCACGGCGAGCACGATCAGCGCACCGCCCGCAACGGTCAGCACCCCGCGTTCGGAGTCCCCCAGCACCCGCCGGTTGGCGATCGCCGCACCCACGGTGTTCGCGATGCGCAGCGCGCTCGCGGCCGCCCGCGAGGAGCTGCCACTGCGCTGATTGCGCCCGAAACGGGCGGGCACCTGCGGCCGCCGGCCGCGCAGCGTCAGCTCGGTGGCGTTGTCGAGGTCGCGCAGAAACTGCTCCTGCATCCGTTGGGCGAACCCGGTGTCCTCCATGGCCGCATCGATCTCGCAGTTGGCGAGCCAGCTGGAGAGATTCAGGTTCGAGGAGCCCACCCGTGCCCAGCGGCCATCGGCGACGGCGGTCTTGGCGTGCATCATGCTGCCGTTCCACTCGAACACGCGGATCCCCGCCTCGAGCAGCGGCCGATAGCCAGCGCGTGAGAGCGCCCCAACCGCCGGCAGGTTGTTGTTGCCCGGCACCAGCAGCCGCACGTCGACGCCATCGTCGGCGGCGGCGGCCAGACCGCGCACGTAGGTTGGAATCCCAACGAAGTACGCGTCGCTGATCCACAGACTCTGGGTGGCCATCGCCGCGACCAGCGCATCCAGCCGGTACATCGCCCCGTGCGCCGGCTGCGTCGCAATGACCCGAAGCGCCACCTCCCCGCTCGGCGCCGGCAGCGGCGCGGCCTCGAAGTCGAGCGGGGCGCCGAGGCCCGCCCAGCTGTCGCGAAACGCCGCTTCGATGTCCGCCACGGCAGGTCCGCCGATCAGGACTCCGCTGTCACGCCACGGCGCGATGCCGTGTGCGCTGTCGCCGAGCCATTTGGCCGCGAGGCACACCCCGGAGATCGAGCCGATCTGCCCATCGACCACCAGCAGCTTGCGGTGATCGCGGCCGACCCAGCCGAGCGGACTTTCCGGGCGCGGACGGTTGAAGGCGCGCACCGCGACACCCGCGGCACGCAGGGGCGCGAAGAACGCACGGGATGCGTTGCCGAAGGTGCCGAACCAGTCATGGATCAGTGCCACCGCCACACCGGCCCGCGCCCGCGCCATCAGCAGGTCGCGAAAGCGCCGGCCGACGACATCGTCGGCGATGATGTAGTTCTCGAGCAGCACATAGTGCCGCGCCGATTCGATCAGTTCCGCCCAGGCGCGAAAATGCGCCTCCCCGTCGATCAGCAGCTCGACGCGATTGCCGCCGACCAGAGGCGCGCCGGCGGCGCGACTGAGTGCCTGACCGGCAAGCAGACGCAGGGAGGCGAAGGAGGAGTGGGCCGAGGGATGGTTCGAGGCGTGCATGGCAGCAGTGTAGGCCGAGAGCGGCAGCGCCGGCGATGGCGCGCCCTGCAGCGGCCGACCGCCCCGCGCTGAGGCGCGGGCCCTCGGTGACTCACTCCCCGGCGATGGTCATCTCCCCGACCAGCAGCGAGCCGCAGCGGATCGCGCCGCGCGCATCGAGGTCATCGCCGAGCGCCACGATCTCCTGGAACATCTGGCGCAGGTTGCCGGCAATGGTCACCTCGTGGACCGGAAAGGCTATCGTGCCGTTCTCGACCCAGAATCCGCTCGCGCCGCGCGAATAATCGCCGGTCACGCCATTGATGCCCTGCCCCATCAGCTCCGTGACCCACAGACCCGAACCCATCTGTCCGAGCAGCGCCTCGCGCGAGCAGGCGGCATCGGATCCGACCAGCAGGTTGTGGATCCCGCCGGCGTTGCCGGTGGTCTTCAGGCCCAGGCGCCGCGCCGAGTAGCTGCCGAGCACATAGCCCTGCAACCGGCCATCCTCGATGAGTTCGCGGTCGCGCGTCGACACTCCCTCGGCATCGAACGGGGCGCTGCCGAGACCCTTGCGGATGTGCGGCCGCTCGCTCATGCGCACGAACGCCGGGAACACCTGCTCGCCAGCGGCATCGAGCAGGAACGAGGCCTTGCGGTACTGACTCGAGCCACTCACCGCCGCGAGAAAATGCTGCACCAGCCCGCGCGCCATCTCCGGAGAGAACAGCACCGGTGCGCGTCGCGTGCTCAGACGGCGCGCACCGAGACGCGCGCACGCGCGCGCACCGGCCGCCACCCCGATCGCCTCGGCCGATTCGAGCTCGAGCGCATCGCGCGCCGCCGAGTACCAGTAGTCGCGCTGCATCTGCTCGCCCTCCTGGGTGACCAGGGCGCAGCTGACCGAATGACTGGTGCCGGAATACCCGGCGAGAAACCCGAGGGAGTTGCCGTACACGGCCGTGTGGCGCTGCGTACTGACCGAGGCGCCCTCGGAGTTGGTGATGCGCGCATCGACGTCCAGACCGGCCCGCTCGCAGCGCTTGGCAATGTCGATGGCCGCTTCGGCCGAGAGCGCCCACGGATGATCGAGGTCCAGGTTCGGAATGTCGCGCGCGAGCGCCTCAGGGTCGGCCAGACCCGCGTACGGATCCTCGGCGGTGTAGCGGGCGAGCGCGCAGGCCTTCTCGACGCTGGCGCGTACGGCCGCCGCGCTGAGATCGGCGGTGCTCGCCGAGCCCTTGCGCTGCCCGAAGTACACCGTGACGGCCATGCCCCGATCGCGCTGATACTCGATCGTCTCGACGTCCCCGAGACGCACGGTGACTCCGAGTCCCTGGCCGACGCTCGCGTCGGCCTCAGCCTGGGTCGCGCCCCGGCGCGCCGATTCCTCGAGCGCGCAGCGGACGGCGTCCTCAAGCGATGCGGTGCGGTCGTGCGGCTCGAGCGCCTGTGGCATGGAAAATCCTCGCTGGGCTGACGATCCCCGGCCGCAACGGCCGGCGGACTCGGCCGCCGTGCTCACGCGGCCGGGCGGAATGCGCTAGTGTAGCAGTCATGGACCGTCGCCCACCCCATCACCCCCATGCGCTCCCCTGAGGCCGATGAACCCCTGCACGAGGAGCCGCCGAGCAAAAGCGCGCGCAAGCGCGCCGCGCACGCCGCGCAGGACCTCGGCGAGACGCTGATCACGCTGCGCGAGCGAGACCTCGAGGCGCTCGATCTGCCCAGTGCGCTGCTCGATGCGGTGCGTGCGGCGCGCGCCCTGCGCAGCCGCGCCGCCCTGGGCCGCCAGCGGCAGTACATCGGCAAGCTGATGCGCCAGATCGACCCGGAGCCGATCCGTCGCGCACTCGCATCGCGCAGCGAACGCGATGCCGAGGAGACCGAACGCTTCAAGCGCGCCGAATTCTGGCGCGCGCGGCTGCTCAAGGAAGGCGAAGCGGCGCTCGAGGCGCTCGCGGCGGCGCGGCCCGATCTGGACCGCGCCCACTGGCAACGCCTGCTGCGCGCTGCGCGCACCGAGCAGCCCGCCGGAGCGGCCACACAGGGCCCGGCCGGCCGGGCCCTGTTTCGCGCGCTGCGCGGCCTCCTTGGGTAGAATTGCGCGGATGAACACGCTGGTCGGCATCATCATGGGATCCACGTCGGACTGGGAGACGCTGCGCGCCGCCGCCGACATGTTGGACAAACTCGCCATCGCCTACGAAGTCCGGGTCGTCTCCGCGCACCGCACCCCGGACCTATTGTTCGAGTACGCCGCGAGCGCCCGCGGCCGCGGACTCGAGGTGATCATCGCCGGCGCTGGCGGCGCGGCGCACCTGCCGGGGATGACCGCGGCGAAGACCTCCTTGCCGGTGCTCGGCGTGCCGGTGCAGTCAAAGACCCTGGGCGGCATCGATTCGCTGCTGTCGATCGTGCAGATGCCAAGCGGGGTGCCGGTCGCGACCTTCGCGATCGGACCGGCCGGCGCGGCCAACGCGGCGCTCTGCGCCGCCTCGATCCTGGCCAACAAGCACGCCGAGGTTGCCGCGGCGCTCGAGAAATTCCGCAGCGATCAGACGGCCGCAGTCCTGGCGCATCCCGATCCGCGCGCGGTGCGCTCGTGACGGTCGGCATCATCGGCGGCGGCCAGCTCGGCCGCATGCTGGCGCTCGCCGGTTATCCGCTCGGGCTCGACTTTCTCTTCCTCGATCCCTCGCGGGAGGCCCCGGCCGGCAAGGTCGCCCCCGTGGTCCATGCACCGTTCACCGATCCGAAGGTGCTGAAGTGGCTCTCGCAGAATTGTCAGGTGCTGACCTTCGACTGGGAGAACATCTCCGTCGAGGCGCTGCGCAAGCATGCCGCCGGCGCGCGCCGCGCGCGCATCTGTCCGCCGGTCCCGGCGCTCGCCACCGCCCAGGACCGCGTCGCCGAGAAGCGTCTGTTCGAGCGGCTCGAGATTCCCACCACGCGCTGGCGCGCGGTCGGCTCGCGCGCTCAGCTCGAGCGCGCGGTGCGCGAGATCGGTCTGCCGGGGGTCCTCAAGACACGCCGCATGGGCTACGACGGCAAGGGCCAGGTGCGCATCGGCTCGCACGAGGACCTCGAGCGGGCCTGGCTGAGCCTCGGCAGCGTGCCGTTGATCTACGAGGAATGGGTGCCGTTCGAGTGCGAAGTGTCGATCATCGGAGCGCGCAGCACGCGGGGTGAAACCGTTTTCTATCCTCTGAACGGCAACGTTCACGCTGAGGGCATTCTGCGGGTGACCCGCGCACCCTACGGCACGCGACGCTGGCACCGCAGCGCGATCGATTACCTCACCCGCTGCCTGGAGCACTTCCGCTACGTCGGCGTGCTCAACATCGAGTTCTTCGTGCGCCAGGGCCGTCTGATCGCCAACGAGATGGCCCCGCGCGTACACAACTCCGGCCACTGGACCATCGAGGGCAGCGCCACCAGCCAGTTCGAGAACCACCTGCGGGCGATTCTCGGGATGCCGCTCGGCTCGACGCGCCCGACCGGCCACAGCGCCATGATCAACCTGATCGGCGAGATGCCCGCACGCGAGGCACTGCTCGGGATCTCCGGTCTGCACTTGCATGATTATGGCAAACAGCCCCGGCCGGGGCGCAAGCTCGGGCACTGCACGCTGGTCGAGCCCTCCGTCGCGCAGCGCGACCGGCTGGCGCGCCGCCTGCTCGCCCAGGTGGCCCCGGGTGTGCGCCTGCCGTAGCATACGATGCCATGTATATCGAGCCGTTTCATCTGAAGGAACTGCCCTTTCGGCTCAGCCCCGACCCTCAATTCCTGTTCCTCTCCAAACAGCACGCCCGGGCGAAGGCGTACATGGAGTCGACGATCTGGTTCGCCGACGGTTTCGTGGTGATCACCGGGGAGATCGGGGCGGGCAAGACCACGCTGATCGAGTCCTTCCTGCGCGACGTGCCACAGGACGTCGTGGTCGCCCAGATCAACCAGACACAGGTCTCGGCAGTGGACTTCCTGCAGTCTCTGCTCGCCCAGTTCGGCTTCTCGCCCTTCAAGATGAAGAAGAGCGAGCTGCTGGTGACGCTGAACAACTTCCTCATCGAGCAGTACGCCGCCGGCCGGCGCGTACTGCTGATCGTCGATGAGGCGCAGAACCTCTCCCAGCGCGTGCTCGAGGAGATTCGCATGCTCTCGGGGGTCGAGACCACCAAGGAGAAGGTGCTGCGCATCATTCTCGCCGGCCAGCCGGAACTCAATGTCAAGCTCGACGCCCCGGAACTGGTGCAGCTGAAGCAGCGCGTGCGGCTGCGCTTTCATCTCTCGGCGCTTTCTTCAGACGAGACCACCGAGTACGTCCGCCACCGCCTCGCCGTCGCCGGCGGTGCGGACCGGCAAATCTTCACACCCGACACGTTCGCCGAGATTCACCGCTATAGCGGCGGCGTACCCCGCCTGATCAACACACTGTGCGATACGGCCATGATGGCCGCCTACAGCGACGATCGCGATCAAGTCACGGCCGCGGACATCGCCAGCGCGGTGAGCGAACTGCAGTGGGTGGAATTTGCCGCACGCCCGGAGGGCATGGCGACGACCCCCTCGGTGCGCCAGCGGCCGCGACGCGAAGCCGCTGTGTCACCGCTCGCGCGGCTGCAGGTGCTCGACGGCAGCGACACGCAGCAGGAGATCCCGCTGCTGCCCGGCCGCATCATCATCGGACGCACCCCGGACAACGACGTACAGATCGACAGCCGCTTCATCAGCCGCCATCACTGCCAGATCACCACGACCCACCAGGCGTGCATCATCGAGGATCTCAACAGCACGAACGGGCTGTACGTGCGTTCGCTGCGCGTGCACCGGCACTACCTGCGCGACGGAGACGTGGTGCTGATCGGCAAGCACGAGCTGGTGTACCTCGATGAGCGCATGGTGCATGCGCGCGCCAACCTGAACGACACCCTGCCCGGGATCCCCTCGCTCGGCCACGACGACGACACGCTCGCCGGGGAAGAACTGCCGCTGGAGATCCCGACCGTCTCCCCGCGCACGCAGTGAGGGGCGCGCCTCAGGCGTGCGTCACCTGCAGGATGCTGTGGCGGATCTGCTCGCTCAGCACGAACTGCGCGTCGGCGGCGACGTGCATCAGCACCTCGTCGAACTCGAGCATTGCGGAGCGGTTGACGCGCACCACGGCGCGCCGGCGCAGCAGGTCGATGAAGTTCGCAAACAGCGGCCGATCGAAGAATTCCGGGGAGTTCAGCCCGTACAGCAGCGCGATGCGCTGCGCGGCGAGCTGACAGCGCTCCTCGAGCGTCGCCTGGCTGATCGTCCCGGGGCCGGCCTCGACCAGCAGCGCGATCGCGAGGTAGTAGCGCTCGATGGTCTGGAGCGTCGCCTGAGCCAGGATCGACAGCTGCATCGCCTGGGCGCTCGAGGGCGGCGGGCGGCGCCACAGCGCCCCGTGCGCGTCGCGCTCGATCAGTCCGTGCCGGGCAAACTCCCCGAGCACCGTCTCGACCACGACCGGCAGCTCCTGCTCGCTCCAGCGCAAAAACAGTTCCGCGGCAATGTACGGATAGATGCGTCCGACGAGACGCAGGATGTCCTCATGCGCCACCGCGGCGTTGCTGAGGAACACGCACGCGATCAGCGAGGGCAGCGCGAACAGATGCAGGACGTTGTTGCGAAAGTACGCCGCGAGCACCGCGCTCTGCTCGCTCATGCGCAACACGTCACCGGACGGATAGGCGAGACGCTCGAGCATCTTCAGCGACTCCCCGTAGGCGACCGTCTGCGCCCCGGTGAGTTCGGTCACCGTCACCCGCTCGCTGTACGGACAGCCGGCAAGCAGCGCGCGGTACAGATCGATCTGGCGCGCCAGGTCTGCCTCCGGCAGCGCCTGGCGCGGCATCGCGAGCAGCACCATCGCGAGCAGGCTCACCGGCGTGACGGCCGCAGCCGCGTTGATGTTGCACATGATGCGCCCGGCGAGCTCATCGACCGCGGAGCTCACCCAGGCGGCGCGCGTGGCCTCATCGAAAGACTGCTCGCGCCAGGGTCCGTGCCGATCCAGGAGCGCCTCGAGGGCGATCGGCTCGCCGAGATTCACGTGCACTCGGCCGAAGCGCTCGCGCAATCGGCCCAGGGAGCGCACCAGCCCGAGCACGCTCTCCTTCTCCTTCGGTTTGCCGGAGAGCTCCCCGATGTAGGTCGCACCCTCGATGATGCGCTCGTAGCCGAAGTACACCGGCACGAACACCACGGGTCGGACCGGGTCGCGCAGGAAGCTGCGCACCGTCATCGAGAGCATCCCGGTCTTCGGCTGCAGCAGCCGCCCGGTGCGACTGCGTCCGCCTTCGATGAAGTACTCGATGGAGTGGCCGCGCGCCATGATGGCGGCGAGATACTTCAAGAACACCACCGTGTAGAGCGCGTTGCCGCCGAAACGGCGGCGGATGAAGAACGCCCCGCCCATGCGCAGGAACCGTCCGACGATCGGCAGGTTCAGGTTGATGCCTGCGGCGATGTGCGGCGGCGCGTAACCGTTGACGTAGATGACGTACGACAACAGCATGTAATCCATGTGACTGCGGTGGCAGGGCACGTAGACGATCTCGTTGCCCTGTGCGGCCCGCTCGAGCGTCTCGAGGTGGCCGACCACCACGCCGTCGTACAGCCGATTCCACAGCCAGGTCAGCACCCGCTCGAGGAAGCGGACGAACGCATGCGAGTAATTGGCCGCAATCTCGTTGGCATAGCCGGCCGCCTCACGCAGCGCCGCGCGGCGCGTGAGCTTCTTCTCGCGCATCAGCTGCGCCGCGGCGCTGCGGACCGCGCTGGTGCGCAGCACCCGGGTGACCACCACGCGCCGGTGCGACAGATCCGGTCCGATGCGCGCCGCCCGTCGCTGCACGTACAGCGCGCGCAGCGAGCGGGTCACGCGCCGCCCGTGCATCGCCAGCCCGCGCTCCTCGCCCACCAGACTGCGCAGTGAGATCGGCTCCTCGAACTCCAGCAGCGCGTTGCGGCCGTTGAACAGCACCTGGAGGAACTTGCGCACCCGGCTGGTGAGCGCCCAGTTCTCCACCAGCAGCAGCCGGAACCAAGACTGCTCGCGCTGCGGCGCGCGCCCCCAGTAGACCGCGACCGGCACCAGCTCGACGTCCGCCTGAGGATCGGCGTCGAGCGCCCGCAGCAGCTGCTCGATCTGTGGCGGCGGACGCCGGTCGAGCCGCTCGTTCCAGACCCCGCGCAAGTGCGTCAAATAGAAGAACGAGCGCAGCTCGCTGCGCCGGTGCAGCAGGCGTTTGCGCGGACGCGGCAGGTGCATCCGCTCGCACACGCTCTGCAGCACGGCCAGATCGATGCCGCTGTGCCGCTCGAGCACGTAGCAGACCGGCTTGGAGCGCTCACGCAGACGTGCCGCGGCGTCCTCCGGCAGGACTCGGCAACGCACCCACAGCGCGGCCACTCGATGCAAAAACCAGTTCATGCCCTCGTCCCGCCCGCTGTCCGCCGCGGCGAATTCCCCCGCCCGATCATGCTGCCGGACTCAATCGCAGGAGAGCGTGGGCAGATCGAGCGCTATGAGAAAATACTCGAACAGATTCTGGATCACGCGGATCTGACTGTGCAGATTGTGGTCGCTGTCGAGCAGGTGCAGCGCCGCGCGGCAGCTCTGCGCGAAGCGCACACTGTGCTCGTACGGCACGACCTCGTCGCCCCAACCGTGCACCACGGCGGTCGGACAATCGACGATGCCGGGGCGCAGCGGCGGCAGCTGCGCAAAGTACAGCGCTGGGGCCATCAGGAAGATCCCCCGGGCGTGCAGCACCGAGGCGCTCGCGACGGTGACGTACCCGCCCAGACTCGAGCCGACCAGCACCAGGTCCCCGCTCAGCTCCTTGCAGTACTCGGCGAGCCGCGCAATCCGCTCGCGCGGCGCATCGACGCCGCGGTAGTCGACCGAGTGCGCCTCGTAGCCTTCGCTGCGCACCACTTCGGCGAGCGCCGTGATCTTGCGGCCCCACGGGCCACTGGCCTGGCCGTGCGAGAAGACCACGTGCCGCTGCGGTGCGGCCTCGGCGGGCGCGCCGGAGCGCTCCTGCGGGGAAGGCGCCTCTTCACTCATCCGGTAATGATGCCGTCAAACGCGGCGCGTGGCCATAGGCGGCACGCGGTGTTCAGTGACGGAGCGCAAACTCCGCCGGGCTGCCGCGGCTCGGGCGCATCGCCAGGCGATTGACCGACACCGGACGGGTGCGACTCGCCTCCTGCTGGTGGCTGACCAGCCAGGTGTCGAATTCCCCGGGACGGCGCGCGGCGATGCCGAACAGCAGGTTGACTGAACCGGCGGCGATCGACTGGGCCGGATTGATCCGCTCGTCGCACAAGACGAAATAGCGCTCATCGCGTGATCCGCCGACGAATGCCCCCTCGTCGGCGAGCCGCGCGAGATACGCATCGACCAGCGTGCAGCCGCGCGCCCAGGTGGCCGGAACGTTCTGCTCGAAGAGCATCCAGCGCGTACCGCGCTCGACGCTCGAGGCGATGCGCAGCGCGAGGCGCCGCGCGTTCAGATACGACCAGTCGGGTGAACCGCCGGCGCCGGCCGCAAGGGTGCGCGCGCTGACCGCAGCGGCGCCGGCACGGCTCGCCGACAGAGTGTTGACGCCGACGAGCGCCAGGCGCAGCCGCTGCGCCGCGGAGATCTCGTGCGCCGGCTGCAGCCCGGCGCGCAGAATCGGCTCCTCCTCGGCGCATGCGCCGAGGAGGCCGTCCTCGGCCCGCGACAGCAGCCCCGCGGCGGCCCCACAGCAGGCGAACGTCTCGATCCGCCCGCGCAGCCGGTCGAGGGCGCGCAGACGCGGGTAGTACATCACCGCGTGATCGCTGCGGAAGGGCCACTTGCGCATCGCCTCGATCGCCGTCTGCGGGCTGTCCCAGGCCGCCGGCGGGTCGACGATGAGCAGCGCATGCCGCTCCCGGCACAGACGGGTGGCCACGAGGAGCGTGCCGAAGCCGACGTCCTGTTCGCGGCCTAGCGGCGGGACGCAGAGAAAATCGAAGTGTTCATCGCGCAGCGCGAACAGACCGATACGCTCTGCGGCCGAGCCGATCAGGTCGTAATCGGTGAGCGGCCCACCGTCATCCCCGTCGTTGTTCGAGCCGACATAGCTGATGCCGACCCCGCCGATCCCGGGAGCGGAGCGGTTCGGGCGCTGCGCGGGCAGCGGCGGGATGGCCCGCACGAGCTGCGAATGCAGCAGCACCCCGGTGATGCACCGCTCATGCTCGCTCGCCACCGACACGCGGCGAAAGATTTCCTGGTCCTCGACGCGCTCGGACCCGGCCGCACGCGTGCGCTGCACCACAAGGTTGAACAGCGCGTCGCCGTCGGCGATGCCGTCGTAATCGACCGAGGCGCGCAGATACTCGCGCGAGCCGGGTTGCAGACCGGCCAGCCGCAGCGTCTCGGCACCCGCCGGCAGCGTCAGCGTCGGGGCGCACGCACCGTTGGCCACCCGGACCACGAGCGCACGGCTGGCGCCGCTGGCGAAGAACTGCTCGACGGCATAGGCGAGCGTCGAGGGCTGCCACAGGCCGCCGAAGATCTGTTGGAATTCCGCGAAACTGCCGACCGGCACCGCGCGATTCAGCGGCCCCTTGAGCGTACGGCCGACGAACGCGGTGACCGGCTGGCGATGTGCCACCACCGGCTCTGCGTCATCGACTTGGAGGGAAAGGCCCGGACCGCCTTCTACCACCGATATATCCCCGCAGCGTTGCTATTGGTCGATCGGCGCGCGGACTCTATCACAGGTGCACGGCGGTGCGCGCCGCGGCCGCACCGGACTCACCGTCGCGGCGCTCCTCTGCGCCGCGACGGTGACGCAGAACGTCACGAAGCGTGCGCGGTGCGAGCGCCGGCGGCGCGGGGATCGGCGGACTTGCCCTTACTCTGCCGCTGGCGCTTGTCTTTGTGCGAAGCGTCGTAGCGGGCCATGATCTTGCGAAACTCGGTGGTGCTGAGCGGCAGGTCGCTCTTACCGTTCCAGGCCGAGCCCTTCGGCACGCGGTTCTGCACCACCGTCGCCTGCAGTCCCGAACCGACCAGACCGCGGCCGGACACCGGCAGCGGCACCACCTTCGGCGTCGCCACGAGTGCGCGCACCCGCTTCCAGTCGATGCGTTCGCGCGCGCTGGCCAAGCGGTGGATCAAGCGGTGCGTCAGCATCCGGTCGAGCAGCGTGGCATTGGTCTTCCAGGGCCGCTTGTCGTCCTGGAGCGGGCCGTAGGCCTGCATGTACAGCCGTCCATGCTTCCAGCCGAACAGGTACGGCTGATTGACCACCCGCACCTGCGTGCCGTTCGGCACTTGGCCGAACAGCTGCTTGATGTCTTCCGGATATAGGTGAATGCAGCCGTGGCTGACGCGACGGCCGACGCCGGCGGGCTTGTCGGTCCCGTGGATCAGGTAGCCCGCCCAGGCGAGCGGCATCGCATACTGGCCGAGCGGGTTGTTCGGTCCGGCCGGCACGACATGCGGCAGCGGCACACCCTCGTGGGCATGCTCGGCGAGAATCGAGCGCGGCACGATCCAGGCGGGATGCGCGATGTGTCCGACCACGTGGGTCACCCCCGTCGGGGTCGGCCAGCCGAGCCGGCCGATTCCGACCGGATGGGTGATCACGACTTGCGGCTGTCCCGGTCGATGCGGCGGAAAGTAGAACAGGCGCATCGCCGCCACGTCCACGACGATGCCCACGTGCGGGGCATCGGGGAGGATGAACTGTGTCGGCACGATCACCGGCGTGCCGACCGGCGCCAGCCACGGGTCGACTTTCGGATTGGCGTGACGGATCGCGTCGTACCCCACATCGAACTCGCGCGCGACGTCAGAGAGCACCTGGTGGGGCTTGAGCCGCACGATCTGGACCCGGCCGACCACGTCCTGCCCCGGCTTGAGCACGAAGTGCTCAGTCTGGATGGGCGGCGGCAGGGCACTCGGGGCTGCGGCGAGCGCAGGGGCGCTGGAGGGCACGGCCCCCGTGTTCGCGAAGGCGGTGGCCCCGCCCATCGCCACCAGGGGCAGGCAAACGGCGAAGATGACGCAGAAGTTGGCGCGTTTCATAGCCTTGTATTATGACACCCCGATCGCGGTTTCGGGGTTCAGCGACAGCAAAAAAAAGGACCCCGATCCGCGGATCGGATCGGGGTGAGGTGGCGGATGAGCCTCCACAGGCCCGTCCGACCAGGGGGACTTCAGTGCAGACGCGCCCAGTTCAGAATGCGGATGTCCTCGGACGCCAGGTTGAAATTCACCGCCAGCAGCGAACGCAGCTCGCCGAGCTCGCGCCGGTCGCGCAGCGGTTCGCGCAGTTCCACCACGCCGCTCCATTCGTGCGTCGTCGGGCTTTCGGGCTCGACGCCGCCACCGGTGAGGAAGTGCGTGTAATACTTTACGGCCACGATCGAAGCCTAACGCCCCGGCCGTCGACCGGACCGTGATGCCGTGCGCAGATTGTCGCGATTCGGCGACCGCGGCCGCCGGCGACGCCGGCACGGACCGCACACCATGAACCGCTACCGAGCCCCCTCGCCCGCCTCCTCGCAATACATCACGCCGCAGGGCGCTGCACGGCTGCGCGAGGAGCTCGAGGCGCTGTGGCGCACCGAGCGCCCCCAGGTGACCCGTGCCGTGGCCGAGGCCGCCGCCCAGGGCGACCGCTCGGAGAATGCCGAGTACATCTACGGCAAGCGCCGCTTGCGCGAAATCGACCGGCGCGTGCGCTATCTGCGCAAGCGGCTCGAAGGCATGGTGATCGTGACGCAGCCGCCGTCGGATCCGAACCGCGTATTCTTTGGCGCCTGGGTGACGCTCGAGACCGAAGCGGGCGAGGCGATCCGCTACCGCGTCGTCGGTCCGGATGAGATCGACCGCGAGCCGGGCTTCATCAGCATGGACTCCCCGCTCGCCCGCGCGCTGCTCGGACGGCGCCTGGATGATGACATCAGCGTCGAGCTGCCGGGCGGCCTGCGCCGCTTCGTCATCGTCGAGGTCGCCTACCCGGGGCTCTGAGAGCGCCTACCAGGCGACCCGGACGTTCTTGAACTGCCAGGGGTCGGTGGCATCGATGTCCTCGGGGAAGAGCCGGCCCCGCTCGTGCAGCGGCGTCCAGTCCGTGTACTGCCCGACCACCGGCCCGAGATAGGGCCGGCAGATCGCCAGGTTGCGCTCGAAGTCCATCTCCTCGGGCTCGACGATGCCCCGATTGGGGTTCTCCATCGCCCAGATCACCCCCGAGAGCACCGCGATGGTGACCTGCAGACTGGTGGCGTTGTTCCAGGGTGCGAGCCGACGCGCATCCTCGATCGACAGCTGCGAGCCGTACCAGTAGGCATTCTTCTTGTGCCCGGCGAGCAGCACGCCGAGCTCATCGGTGCCGGTGACGATCTCATTCATCAGCAGCCGCTGACGCTCCTGCTGCACGTAGTTGCGCCCGGCGAGTTCGTGCATCGACATCACCGCCTGATCGCAGGGGTGATAGGCATAGTGCACCGTCGGGCGGTAGAGGGCCTGCGAGCCTTCACGCACCGTGAAGTAATCGGCGATCGAGATCGCCTCGCCGTGCGTGATGCAAAAGCCGTAGAAATGCCCGGCGCGCGGCGTCCAGGTCCGCACGCGAGTCGCCGCGCCGGGCTGCATGAGGTAGATCGCCGCCTGGCAGCCGGACTCGTGCCGCTTGCCGTCGCGCGGGAAATTCCGCTCGTGCGTGCCCCAGCCCATCTCGCACGGCTGCGAGCCCTCGCTCACGAACCCGTCGATCGACCAGGTATTGACGAACTCCCCGGGCTCCTTCGGCAGGTTGGCGCGCTGGGAGTCGCGCTCGGCGACGTGAATGGTCTTCACACCGAGCTCGCGGGCGAGCGCGCCCCACTCGGCGCGCGTGCCGGGCGTACGGACTTCAAGGCCGGTGTCGGCCGCGATGTTCAGCATCGCCTGTTTGACCAGGTGTGAGACCAGACCCGGGTTGGCGCCGTGGGTGAGCACTGCAGTCGGCGCACGCTCATTGCCCGCGCGCAGCGCGAGAGCCTCCTCGCGCAGCGCGTAATTGGTGCGCCGACCGGCCGGCACGGTTGGATCGGTGTACCCGCCGGGCCACGGCTCGATGCAGGTATCGAGGTACATCGCGCCCTTCTCCCAGCACAGCTTGACCAGCGCCAGGCTCGAGACGTTCACCGACACGTTGAGGAGAAAATCGCCCCGTCCGAGCAGCGGGCCGAGCACGCGCCGGTGGTTCTCGCGCGTCAGCGGCTCATGGATGAAACGCACGCCGTACTGCTCGGCCTCCGCGTTGCCCTTCTCCTCGGCCGTCACGATGGTGATGCGCTCGGCGGGAATGCCGATGTGCCGCAGCAGCAGCGGCAGGACCCCCTGACCGATACTGCCGAAACCGACCAGGACGATACGACCGGGAAATTCAACGTGGACTTTGTGTTCGTTCATCTCACTCATCGATCAGGACAAAAATCAGCGACCGCACGGTAGGGCGGGCCGCACAGCGGCCCGCCCTGCGTCGCCAGCGCGGAGGGTATCAAAGCGGGGCAGGCAACGAAATGCCGTATTTCAGGCTGCGCGCCAGTGCGGCGGATAGGTCCGCTCGTAGCCCGGCAGACTCTCGATGCGCGCGAGCCAGCGCCCGAGCGCCGGGTAGTTGATCTCCACCGGCATGAAGCGCGCGGCGAGCTCGCGAGCCGCGGGGCGCTCGAGCGCGCGTTTCAGCAGCTGGATGCCCGGAAATATCACCATGTCGACCGCCGAGAAGCGCTCCCCGACGACCCAGTCGGACTTCGACAGCCGGCCCTCGATGGTGCGCGCCTCGCTCGCCACGGCATGCATGGCCTGGGTGAGCGCATCGCTGTGCAGATCGGCATCCCCGGCGAACACCGCACCCGTGATCGTGCGCAGGTGCGGCTCGATGTAGGCCTGGTATTCGCAGATCACCCGCATGATCGTGCCGGCCTCCTCGGGGCTGGTGCCGAACAGGGGCGGATCGGGGTACTTCAGGTCCAGGTAGTAGAGGATGGCCAGAGACTCGAAGCAGACATAATCGCCGTCCTTGAGCACCGGCACGCGCCCGCGCGGATTCATCTGCAGCAGGTGCGGGGATTTGTGCTCCTGCTTGGAGAACTGCAACAAATGCGCCTCGTACGCGAGACGCTTGTGTTCGAGCGCGAGCAGAACCCGCCAGGCGTACGGACTGCCGCTGCCCCAATAGACCTCGATCGTCATCACTCCCCCGATTCGCTGTGCCGGGGCAATTGTACCGGGTTGAGCCGCTCCGGTTGCAGCGACGCGAGGCGCCGCCGATGCGGCGGGTTCTCCTCGACGTGCCGCACTGCATACAATGGGCCGCCGCGCCCAGCCAGACCTCGGCGGTGCGCGGCCGGAGGCGACATGTTCGACACACTCATCTCGGTGCCTGAGCTGGCGCAGCGGCTCGAGGCTCCCTCGCTCGTCATCCTCGACTGCCGCTTCGATCTGGCGCGGCCGGCCTGGGGCGAGGCGGCGTTCGGCGAGGCGCGCATCCGGCACGCGCGCTATGCGCACCTCGACCGGGACCTCTCCGGCGCGCTGCGCCCCGACAGCGGCCGCCACCCGCTGCCGGCGCCGCAGGCGCTCGCGGAGCGCCTCGGCGGCTGGGGGATCGGCGCGGGCGTCCAAGTGGTGGCCTACGACCAGGGGCCCGGGGCGTTCGCCGCGCGGCTGTGGTGGCTGCTGCGCTGGCTCGGACACCCGGCCGTGGCGGTGCTCGACGGCGGGCTCGCCGCCTGGCAGGCCGCAGGGCTCGAGGTCGAGACCACCGCGCCCGCCGCGGCTCACCCGCGCCCCTTCGAGGGCCGGCCGCACACCGATGAGCTCATCACCACGGCGCAAGTCGAGCAGTGGCTCACCGCCGGGGAGCTGACGAGCGGCGCGCACGTCCTGATCGATGCACGCGGCGCGGACCGCTTCGCCGGCCGCAACGAGACGATCGATCCGGTGGCCGGGCACATCCCCGGGGCGCGCAACCACCCGTTCACCGACAACCTCGCCGACGGCCGCTTTTTGCCGGCCGCGACGCTGCGCGCGCGTTACCTGCGCACCCTCGGGGAGCAGCGCCCCGAGCGCGCCGTGTGCATGTGCGGCTCGGGCGTGACCGCCTGTCACACACTGCTCGCGCTCGAGATCGCCGGGCTGCCCGGGGCGCGCCTGTACGGCGGTTCGTGGAGCGAGTGGATCTGCGATCCGGCCCGCCCGGTGGCGACCGGCGGCTGAGCGGCACCGGTGCGGGAAAAAATTCACGCACGGGACTTTCACTGCCGCGTGATTTTGATATCGTTCGCGCCGAACGCACTCCCGCGCGTCGTACGGAAATCTCCGACGTGGCCGTAGATCCCAAGAGCATCACCAACCCGCAGTACAACCCGACCGCGCCCTGGCGCATCGAGGACTCCCTCGAGCTCTACCACGTCAACGCGTGGGGCAAGGGGTATTTCGGCATCAACGCGGCAGGCCACGTCGTGGTGCGGCCCGATACGCGCGCCGGCAGCGGCAGCGACATCGATCTGTACGAGGTGATCGAGGGCCTGGAGGCCCGAGACCTGACCACCCCGGTGGTGGTGCGTTTCTCGGACATCCTGGCGCACCGCCTGAAGCACCTGCACGATGCATTCGCGCAGGCGATCGCGGAGAACGACTACCAGAACCGCTACGCAGCGGTCTTCCCGATCAAGGTGAACCAGCAGCGCCTGGTGGTCGAGGAGGTCTACCGCTACGGGGCGGAGTTCGGCTTCGGACTGGAAGTCGGCTCGAAACCCGAGCTGCTCGCCGTCATGGCCATGACCGAAAACGCGCCCGACCGCCTGATCGTGTGCAACGGCTTCAAGGACGACAGCTACATCGAGGCGGTCACGCTCGCGACCAAGCTCGGCCGGACCATCATTCCAGTGGTGGAGAACTTCGAGGAGCTCGCGCTCATTCTCAAGCACGCCGAGAAGTACGGCGTGCGCCCGCGCATCGGCGTGCGCGTGAAACTCGTGACCGAGGGGTCGGGCAAGTGGCGCGACTCGACGGGCGAGAAGTCCAAGTTCGGCCTGTTCATCACCGAGATCCTCGAGCTGGTGCGGGAGCTGAAGGCCCGCGACATGCTCGATTGTCTGCAGCTCGTGCACTGCCATCCGGGCAGCCAGCTGCAGGACATCCGCCGCGTCAAGGACGCGATCAACGAGCTGGCGCACGTCTATGCGGAGCTGAAGCTCATGGGTGCGGGGCTGCAGTACATCGACGTCGGCGGCGGCCTCGGCGTCGACTATGACGGCAGCGGCACTAATTACTCCTCGTCGATGAACTACACGCTGAACGAGTACGCGAGCGACGTCGTGTACCGCATCGCGAGCGTCTGCAATGCGCGCGAAGTGCCGCATCCGATGATCATCAGCGAGTCCGGCCGTGCGGTCGCCGCCTATCACAGCGTCCTCATCTTCGACGTGCTCGGCTCCTCGGCGCTCGACAAGTTCCGCGTCACCGGCCGCGAGGTGGAAGACTACGGCGGTCGCGAGGAGATGCCCCAGCCAGTGCTCGACCTCTTCGACGCCTTCAGCTCGGTGAGCCCGCGCCGTCTGGTCGAGTGCTACCACGATGCACTCACCGCCCGCGACCAGGTGCAGCAGATGTTCAACCTCGGGCTGCTGTCGCTCGAGTTCCGCGGCCTCGCCGAGCGCCTGTACTGGGCGACCTGCGCGAAGATCCGCGACGTCTGCCGCCGCCTGGAGCGCGAGCCGGAAGAGCTCGAGGGCCTGGAGTCGATTCTCTCCGACACGTATTTCTGCAACGTGTCGGTCTTCCAGTCCCTGCCGGACAGCTGGGCGATCGATCAACTCTTCCCGATCATGCCCATCCACCGCCTCGATGAGCGCCCGACCCGCACCGGCGTGCTGGCCGACATCACCTGCGACTCCGACGGCAAGATCGACCACTTCGTCTCGCTGCGTGACGTCAAGCACACGCTGGAACTGCACGAGCTGAAGCCGGCGCAGAAGTACTACCTCGCCGTGTTCCTGGTCGGCGCCTATCAGGAGACGCTCGGCGACCTGCACAACCTCTTCGGCGACACGCACGTCGTACACGTGCGCGGGCACGATGAGGGCGGCTGGTGGATCGAGGAAGTCGTCAAGGGCGACACCGCCAACCGGGTGCTCGAGTACATGGAGTACGACGTGGCCGAACTGTCCCCGGCGCTGATGCGCGACTGCGAGCGCGCGATCCGTGCCGGCCGCATGAGCATTGCCGAGAGCCAGGTGCTCAAGCGCTTCTATCAGGCGGAGCTCGACGGCTACTCCTATCTCGAGACCTCCGCCGACTAACTGTTGCAGCAACACAACAGACGCCCCGGACGACGCGCCGGGGCGCCGCTCCCGGTGTTTGCTTCCCGCAAACGCCGGGAGTAGCATCAGACCGTACCCAGTCCTCAGTGGATTGATCACGTTTGAGTGCCCGGCGCCTTCGATCCGCCTGTCTGTGCGCATCGTTCGTACGTGAACCTGGTGCCGATCGCCGGTTTTCAGGTGCGCCCGTACCCGGCCCGACCGTGGCCATCCACCCCCCAACCTTCCCGTTCGATTCTGCGATACCCGCGGAGGACCCGTGTGGCCCGCGGCTCGCGCTGCCAAGAGAGATCTCCGGATGACGACGATTTATGTAGGCAATCTGCCGTTCAACGCCACTGAGCAGGACGTGAAGACGCTCTTCGAACGTCACGGCAAGGTGGATTCCGTCAAGCTGATCAATGACCGGGAAACCGGCAAGCCGCGCGGCTTCGGCTTCGTGGAGATGGCGCCGGGCGAGGCTCAGGGGGCAATCCAGGCGCTCAATGGTTTCCAGATGAACGGCCGCGCGCTGCGGGTCAATGAGGCGCAGGAACGCGCGCCGCGGCCGCGCACCGGCGGCGGGCCGTTCCGCCGCTGATCGGCCCCCGGGCGGTCGTCCCGGCCGCAGGCCGGGACGACCCTCGACCCCGCCGACGCGGCGGGCAGAGGCGCGACGCGAGTGCACCCCTGGACGGGGTGCCGAGGTAGTCTTTTGATCGGTGAGGGCGGCGGGCGGATCGTGCCGGTCGGCCCATGGCCCCGCTGCAGATGAAGCGGGGTTTTTTTTGGCCGCATACCCGTCCACAATGGCAGCCCTCATGCGAGCCTTACCCAAAGCCGCACCGGCCGCCGTGCTGGCCACCCTGAGTCTGCTGTCGGGCTGCGCCACGACCAGTGGACGGCACTCCACGGCGACGGCGCTCGACGCCATCCTGGCCGGGCCGCGCCCTGCGGCGCAGCGCCGCTGGGACCGCGACCGCCATCCGGTGCAGACGCTGCTGTTCTTCGGCCTGCGGCCGACGAGCCGCGTCCTGCAGGTCTGGCCGCGCTCCAGCGGGTACTTCACGCGCATCATCGCTCCGCTGGTGCGCCGTCGCGGCCGCTTCGAGGCGGCACTGATCAACCCCGGACCGAGCGCCTTTCTCGCCACGCGCAATGCCCGCTATCGCCAGCTGCTCGCGTCCGAGCCGCATTTGTACGACCGTGTCCGAGTCGTAACGTTCCCCGCCGATGGCGGCGATGTCGTACCGCCGGGCTCCGTCAACCTCGTGGTCGCCTTCGGCGTGCTGCATCAATGGCTGGCGCGCGGCGAGACCGCCAACGCGCTGCGCAGCATCCACCACGCTCTGGCGCCCGGCGGCGTCTTCGGCGTCGTCGACAATCGCGCCGCCCCGAACGCGCCGTCCGATCCGCACGGACACACCGGCTACGTGCAGCAGTCGTACGCGATCAAGCTCATCGAAGCGGGCGGGTTTCGCCTGGTGGCCGCCTCCGAGGTGAACGCCAACCCGCGCGACCACAAGGTCTACCCGGCCGGCGCCTGGACGCTGCCGCCCACCTACCGGCTGGGCAAGACCGACCGTGCCCGCTATGCGGCGATCGGGGAGCCGGACCGCTTCACCCTGAAGTTCGTGAAAATCCCGCTGCACTGAGCGGGCCGGGCCGCTACCACATCTGGCGCAGCCGCGCCCCGACGTCCAGCGCCGGGCCGAGTCCGGCGGCAGCGGCCTCGGCCGTCCCCGGGCCGAGCGCCGCGGGCGTTTCGCTGTCCAGATGCGCCAGCACGGCGGCACTGAGGAAGCGGCTGCGCCCGCCGTAGACGTGCGCATCGCCGTAACGATGCTGGCCCGTCACATAAAACTTCAGCGGCGCATACAGCAACAGGTCATTGCGGGCCCGGGTGAGCGCGACGTAGAAGAGCCGGCGCTCTTCCTCGAGCTGCTCGGTGCTCCCGGCGGCGAACTCCGAAGGGAAGCTGCCGTCGACGACATTGAGCAGGTAGACCGTGTCCCACTCCATGCCCTTGGCCGAATGCACGGTCGAGAGCACCAGGTAGTCCTCGTCGAGCGCCGGCGGACCGGCGAGGTCCGAGGCCGCCGAGGGCGGATCGAGTGCGAGCTCGCTGAGAAAGCGCTCGCGCGAGGGATACTGACCGGAGAGCACCTCGAGCTGCTCCAGATCCCCGTTGCGGGTATGGACCTGCTCGTAAAGGCGCTCCAGATGCGGTTGGTACCAGCTGCGCGCCCGCTGCACCTGACCGCTCCACGGGCAGCGGGGGTCGGCAAGCTCGAGCAGCAGGGCGAGCAGCCCCGCCCAGTGCTCGGCGGCCGCCGGTGGCGGCACGAATGCGCTGAGCGCCCCGAGGGCGCCGCCGGCGCGCTCCAGGTGCTCGAGCGCGCGCCGGGCGTTCACCGGACCCATACCCGGCAGCAGCTGCACCGTGCGCAATGCCGCGAGCGCGTTGCGAGGGTTGTCGGCCCAGCGCAGCACGCCGAGCAGATCCTTGACGTGACCGGCTTCGAGGAAACGCAGCCCGCCGTACTTCACGAACGGAATGCCGCGCCGGCCGAGCTCGATCTCGAGCACGTCGCTGTGGCTGGAGGAACGGAACAGAACGCCCTGTTGCCTCAGCGGCACGTTCGCCTCACGCCGGCGCAGCACCTCGGTGCAGACGCATTCGGCCTGCTGGCGCAGATCGAGCACCGTGCACAACCGGGGCCGCACGCCCCCGCCGCGCACCGCGCGCAGATCCTTGCGGAACTGGCGGGACGCCTCGGCCATCACGGCGTTGGACAGATCCAGGATCGGTTGCGTGGAGCGGTAGTTCTGCTCGAGGGTGATCACGGCCGCCGGCGGCGTGAAGCGCTGCGGAAAGGCGAGGATGTTCTCCACCGAGGCGGCGCGGAACGAGTAGATCGCCTGCGCGTCATCGCCGACCACCGCGAGCCCCGCGCCCGCGGGCTTCAGGGCATGGAGGATCTCGGCCTGCAGCGTGTTGGTGTCCTGGTACTCATCGACGAGCACGTGATCGAACTGTCCACCGACCAGACTCGCCAGACGCTCCTCGCTCATCATGACGTGCCAGTAGAGCAGCAGATCGTCGTAGTCGAGCAGACGCTCGCGCTGCTTGCGCTCGACGTAGGCACGGAACAGCCCGGTGAGTTCCTGCGTCCAGTGCGCACACCAGGGGAACTGCTCCTCGAGCGTCGCGCGCAGCGCTCGCTGGGTGTTGACCCGGTGCGAGTAGATCTGCAGACAGGTTTCCTTGCGCGGGAACCGCTGCTCTTTCTGCGCAAGCCCCAGCTCCTGGCGCAGCGCATCGAGCAGATCGGCCGCATCGGCGCGATCGAGCACGGTGAACTGCGGATCGAGCCCGAGCGCCGCGGCGTAGTGGCGCAGCAACCGGTTGCCGATCGCATGAAAGGTGCCGCTCCAGGTGAGCCGCTCGTGCACCGCCCCGCCGGAGGCACCACGCACGATGTCGGCGGCGCGCCGGCGCATCTCCGCGGCAGCCCGCCGCGTGAAGGTGAGCATCAGGATGCGTTCCGGCGCGACGCCGTGCAGCACCAGATGCGCCACCCGGTGCGCCAGCGTGTTGGTTTTTCCGGTGCCCGCCCCGGCCACGATCAGCAGCGGACCGCAGCGCACGCCGCGGCCCGGCTCAGGCTCCCCGAAGGTGGCGGCGCGCCGCTGCGGCTCATTGAGCCGCGAAAGATGAGACTCGCTCGACATGACTGGCGAGGACTATACGGAATCGGACCCGGTGCCGCCATGAAGCGCCGGCCCCGCCCGGCGCATACAGATCCGGCTCCCTCGACGTACTGGATGGACCCTGGCCGGCCCGGGGATCAAGGCGCCGCCGCCGGCTCGAGCACCGCGCCGAACTGCGCGAGTCGGCTGCGGATATCGGCTTCCACAGCGGCGAAGTCCACGCCGACCGCTGCGGTCTCGTGCCGGGGTGTGAGCGCGTCACTGAAGTCCACCGGCAGACCGGTGTCGGCGCCGATCCGCGCGCTGAGCGCCAATCGATACGGCTCCGAGGCCCCCAGGCGCTCAACGTCGATCATGACGTCGGCTGCGGTCGCCGCCGCGCCCTGTCCGAGCAGGTAGACTCCGAGGAAGGCCTGATAGGACTGCTCGTCGCTCCAGGGCGAGAGCGTCCGGTGCAGTGCCCGCAGCCGGCCACGCACGTCCCGCGGCCAGCGCGGCATGCGCGGCAGACCGAGGCTCGCGGCGAGACGCCCGGCCGGCGAGCCCGCCGGGGCCTGCGCCAGGAGCGCCGCGTGGCACAGTTCGAAGTACGGCACGTCGGCCGCGTCGCGGTAGCTGCGGCAGGAGAGCCACTGCTGCGCTGCGCTGCGCCGCAGCACGATGTGGTATCCACCGAGCCCGGTCTTCAGGGCTGCAGCCCGCTGTAGTGAGCGGGAGAACCCAAACACCGCCACCGAGTCGCGCCGCTCGGCATGGACGCGCAGACGCGCGAGGTAGGCGATCTCACCGCGTGCACCGTCCGTCGGGAAATAGCGTGCGAGCGCGAAAGACTCGCGATACCCCCTCACGCCGCGCAGCAGAGGTCTCAACAGCGGACGATATTCATCCCGGTACGGCTGCTCCAGCGGCGGATGACGCGACGGCCACCCGTGTGCGGTGTCGCGCGCCACGCGCTTGGCCGAGAGGTGCGCCAGCCGCTCGGCGAACGGCTCGTAGAAGCAGGTGGTGCCGGACAGCGCCCGGAACCGGCTCCACACATAGGTGCTCGCGCAACGCCAGCCGGCGTGGATGTAGACGGCGGACCTGTCGGAGCGGGATTGGGACACGCGGCGGACCTGGGCAGTCGGAACTGTCGCAGTCTAAAGGCGCGCTTGGCCTGCCCTCAAGGGTCGGGCAGGGTGCTGATCGCGCCGCGTCACCCGGGGTGCTAGGCTCGAACGATGGAACCTGCGAACAAGACTCTGCACTACCGTGGCCGCGTGATCTCGGTGACCACCGACGAGGTGCGACTGCCGAACGGCCACCAGGCGACCCTTGAAGTCGTCCATCACCCGGGAGGCGCCGTGGCCGTGGCCATCGACGCCGAGCAGCGGGTCTGCCTGTTGCGCCAGTACCGCTACGTCGCCGGCGGTTGGCTGTGGGAACTGCCGGCCGGCAAGCTCGAACCGGGTGAGCCGCCGCTCGAGACCGCACGCCGTGAGCTGATCGAGGAGGCCGGCGTGAGCGCCACCGATTGGCACAGTCTCGGGGCGTATTTCAGCTCCCCGGGCGTGTTCAGCGAAGTGCTGCACCTGTACCTCGCCACCGGCCTTGCGCCGGCGGCCGCCGCGCACGAGCAGGCCGAGGTGATCGAGGTGCACTGGGTGCCCTTCGCAGAGGCCTGCCAGTGGGCCGAAGGTGGGGAGATCCGCGACGGCAAGACGGCGCTCGGGCTGCTGCGCGCCCGCTACGTGATGTCCTCGGCAGGATCCAGCACCGCGCCGCGGTAGATTGCCTCGAGCCACACGGCAATGCGCCGGCACGGACCGTCGAGCCACGCGTAACGCTCGGGCAGCTCGAGCGCGTACAGCTCATCGATGGCCCGATGGAATGCCCGCCGCAGCGCGAGACGGCCCTTGAATGCCTGCGCCAGAATGGAGGCCGATGCGGGCGTCTTCACCGTCGCGCTGAGCACCTGCGGGGCCGTTGCCAGCGTGAAGGCGTGGGCATCGGCATAGGCGGACGCCTCGATGTGATCCTTCACGGCGCGGATCTGTTCGGGGTCCGTGAGGCGCCGGCTGTGCACCGCGTAGTTGTTGGTCTGGAAGCAGAAATCCTGCGCGCGCACCTCGCCGAGCACGTGTTCGGCGGTGCCTCCGGTCGGCACGAACGTGCAGGAGCGCTTGCCGATGCGAAACAGCGGCGTCACCAGCGCATCGCACTCGTGCGCCGCAGCGCGCACCACCTGCGCGGCGTACGGCGCAAAGAAATCATCGTCATCGTGCGGATAGAGATAGAACGGCCCGGTGCGCGCCAGCGCGGCGATGTCGGGCAGCTGGTCATACGCGTAGCGACTGGCCTCGCCCACCGCGGCGAGATTGGCGGCACTGAGACGCACCAGCAGCGCGCGGAATGTGAAGAAATCCGTATCGAAGCGTTCGTTCCACGCGCCGATCAGTGCCGCGACGTCGTGCGGAAATCCCGGCACGGCGTGATCGGGCACGTAGCGGCGCGGATCAATGGGCTGGCCGCGGCGAAAGTCGCTCGAGAGCGCGGCCCAGTCGGGGGACTGCCGGCGCAGCAGGACAATCGGATTCATCGGCGAAGGACTCGGCAGCGCAAGGATCGCCCTCAGAGTCGCATTTTATCGCCGGTGACGAACGGGTCTCGCTGCGGCCAGGTCGGGCACAGTGCTTCGACGACGGCCATCAGCTCATCGAGCGCCCGGAACGGATCCTCTGCGCGAGCCGCCGGCAGCGCCAGACCGCCCTCCGCGGCGAGCGGCGCGTCGTTCACGCTAGTCAATTTCCCGCAGGAGGTCATCGAGCAGAGGCTCCCGGTCGAAGAGGCGAAAGTACTCGCGCACTTGCGCCATGTCCAGCCGCTCCCGGTTGGCCCGGAGCAATGCCCGGATGTCCTCCAGATCCTGAGTCCGCCGAGGATTGTTGGTGAGCGCTTGCAGCTTGAAACCGATCAGGCCCTCGCCGCTGATGACACGCAGTTCTCCGAGAGAGCTCACGAGCGTCCGGGCGCTGGCCAGCAATCGCTTTGCCCCCGGACGGTGGGCGTAGAGAAAATCGACACGCTCGTCGCCGCGCACGTAATTGGCCGCCTCCTCGCTGCGATGAAGGCATCGATAGCCGAGCACGGTAAGCGCCCTCTCGATCGCATCAGCGTTCTCCAGATCCACCAGCAGGTCGACGTCCTGTGTCGCACGCACCACGCTGTACGGCGCGAGCGCGAGCCCTCCAATCAGCGCATGCCGGGCGCCGATGCGACCGAGCATGCTCGTCAGTTCACTGAGCTGTCGACCGAGTCGCGACACCGTAGGCATGGTGGCGCAATACTAGCGCTTTCCTGTCCGCTTCGTCGCACAGGAGGCCCTTGCGGAGAGACGCGTCAGGCCAGCCGCTCGATGTGCAAGCGCTTGCGTGCGTGGGTATACCGGTAGAAGCGGCGCAGCTCTGCGAGCACCGCCGCCTCGGTACCGCTCGACCCGTGCAACAGATGTTCGAGCCGCCGGCAGAAGCGCTCGGCATACCCGCTCGCCTGGCGGTAGAGCGCTTGGCGCTCCCCGGCGAGCCCCGGATCGATCCGGGTGCGCGCAAACAGCAGCCGCAGCAACTCCGAGGGGAAATGTTGCGGACACTGCGCGCGCAGCAACCAGAAGCTCGCCACATATTTGTCCACCTCGGCCTGCATCTCGAGCTCAAGCAGCGAGACCGGCCGGTCGTAGGCACAATTCCAGGCCAGATAGACGAAGTGGCTCACTCCCTCGAGCGCCATCCACCAGTCCGCGACGTTGTGCTCATCGAGGCGCACCATCGGGTCGGCGCACGAGAGCCGCTCGAGCAGTCCCGGATCGAGGTACAGTGACACGGCCATCTCGTCGCCCGCTTCGGCCACGATCAGATCTTCGGCACTCGCGCGTGCGCGCACCGCCTCGGGCAGGCGCGAGCGGTCGGTGACGAGAAAATCGTATACGTCGTAGCCGACCCCGAGATCGTAGATCCCGCCGATCAGCTCCTGCAGGCGGGTCAGGATCATGGATCAGTGCAGCGCGCCGAGCGCTGCCCCCGGCTGCGCCGCCGGCTCGACGCCGAGCCTCCTCAGCAGCGCGTAGCTCCTCCGGCTGCCGGTCTTCAGCCACTGCTCGTACAGGCGCAGGATGTCCCGGCAGGTGTGGGTGTAGCCCGCTTCGCTCAGTTCATTGAGCGCATCGACCATGGGTTGAAACTTCGCGGCGAGCTCGGCAAACACCTGACCGAGAACGCGGCCGCGGCGGGCGGCGGCCTCCTGGGGGGGCGCTGAGGCGCACAGCCGCCGGGCCAGCGTGCCGTAGGCACATCCGCCCATGGCGATGTGGTAATCGATGTCGATCAGCTTGCGCGCAAAGCCGCGCGCGAAGAACCCGGCGATGAACAGCGAGACGTCCCCGAGACGCTGCAACCCGCGCTCGCGCTCCTCGCGGGTACGGGCCTCGAGCGCCTCGGTGAGCATCACGACGAGCGGCTTCAGCCGCAACCCGTCAGCGGTGGATTCGAACAGCGCCTCGGAGCGGGCAAACAGCGTGAGCAAGTTCACCACGTAATGCTCGGTCTGGTCCTCGAGGGCCACATGCTGGTTCTCGAGCACCCCGTGCAGCGCATCCTTGAAGTACTCGGTGAGATTCCCGACCGGCTGGATTCGGCTCGACATGGACGGTGTGACCTCCCGCGCGGCGTACTCTGGATGACAACGGCGGCCTGCGCCCAAAGTTGACCCAACCCCGCGGTTAAAACCGCGACCCTGTGCTCATTTTTGCGGCTCGAGATGCGAGTTTCCGATGCGCGGCGTTGGCAGCGCACGCGACCGAGTGCTGACAGCGCGGCGCGCTCAGCGCCAGAGCGCGCGGTAAGACAACCCGAGCTTCATGATTCGCTCGAGCAGGTCGCGGTACTTGATGCCAGCGGCGAGCGCCGACTCGGCGAAATCCTCCCCGTCCTGCAGGTTCGGGTTGGCGTTCGCCTCGAGCGCATACAGACGCCCGTCGCGGGTGAGGCGGAAATCCATGCGCGCATAGCCGGAGAGTCCGAGCACCCGGTAGATGCGCCGCGAGAGCTTGTCGAGCCGCGCCTCGACGCCGCTCGGCAGGTCGCTCGCCTTGTGCGTGGTGATGCCGTAGCGCTCGCGGTACTCGTGATCCCACTTGACCTTGCGCGTGGCGATCATGGGCAGCGACTCGGGCATCGAGCCGAACACCATCTCCCACACCGGCAGGCGGACCAGACGCTCGTTGCCGAGCACTCCGACGTACAACTCGCGCCCCTCGATGTATTCCTCGACCAGCGCATCGGAGCCGATCTGCTCGTACATGAACTCCACCCGCTCCTTCAGCCGCGCCAGGTCCTCGACCACCGAGGCCTGCGCGATTCCGAGCGACGCATCCTCGGTGGCCGACTTCACGAACAGCGGAAAGGTGAGCTTGCGGGCGGTGCGCACCGGCGTGCCGCGGCGGAACACTTCGAAGCGCGGCGTGGGGATACGGTGATAGGCGAGCAACTGCTTACTCAGCGGCTTGTCGCGCGACAGCAGCAGCCCGCGCGGATTGCAGCCGGTATACGGCTGGCGAAGCAGCTCCAGGTACGCCACCACGTGCTGATCGTAGGTGACGATGCCGTTGAATTCCTCGAGCAGATTGAAGACGATGTCCGGTTTCCACTCGGCGATCGCCACGCGCATCTCGGTCAGACTGTCGAGCACCCCGAGGCAGCGTACGTCATGACCGCGACGGCGCAGGGTCGTGGTGACATTGTACTCGGTACGCCACTCGTCAATTTCCTTCTCGCTGTGATTGGCGAGCGTCTTCGGCGGCACCAGACTGGGGTGCATCACGACCAGCGTGCGCAGTTTCTTCATAGAAAAATGTGCGGCGTTTCACCCTGCGAATACATCGACGCCAGCCGCTCCAGCAGCCAGCGTGAGACATGCACGGCGTCGCGGCGGCTGCCGCGCACGTACAATTGCAATGCCTCGCTGCGATCGATCATCATCAGCATGATCTCACGTACACTATAGCGCGGCAGAGCAAGTTCACGCGAGACGGCATCGACGAGCTCGCGCTGGTGCGCGCGCAGCACCGTGCAGGCGCGCGCCGCATCCTTACGCGGGCGCTCCTCGGTGAACAGCCAGGCCAACATCCCCTCGACCATGCTGCGCCGGTACTGGCCGTAACGGACCACCTTGCGCCGGTAATGCTGCGCGAGCGTGCGCGTGTTGTATTCGATCGGCTCGACGCGGTCGCGGTTGCGCACCGGCGCGCGCAGCTCGCGCACTTCCTGCATCAGCTGATCGACCACATGCAGCTTGCGCACCGCCGGCCACTCGGCGTAGCGCTTGCGCCAGGCCGAGCGCGGCGTCAGCCACACCGCGAAGGTCTCGGCGAAATCCTCGGTGGGATGCGCCTGTGCGTACCAGTCGCCGAGGTGATGCACGTAGCGGCGGCTCCCGGGACGCGCCCGGTAGCGATCCGGATAGCGGCGCGAGGCCGGCCCGAACACTTCACGCCAGCATTTGCGCCGGCGCAGTCGGTATGCGTTGTCGATGGCATGACCGGCCTCGTGGCGCAGGATGCGCATGAACCAGCGCGCGTTGCCGCCCTCCACCTCGCCCATGATGTTGCGCTCCAGGCGCATCAGGCGCGGGTGCGCCAGGTAGAACGGGACGGCGATGCCCGGCACGCCGTCGGGCGAGAACCACTCCTCGGAGAACCACACGTGCGGGCGGAACTTCAGTCCGCGCGCCTGGAGCTCTTCGTACAGGCGCTGCACGTGCGCCTGGATCACCGAGTGATCGACGCTCAGGTGCAGGTCGCGGAAGCGCAGCTTCAGCAACTCTTCATCGCTCAGGCGGACCCACGGGGCGGTCCGCGGCCTGCTCGGCGGTGCGCTCATCGGCCACCTCGCCCGGTGGAGGGCAAGTGCAATGCGGGAGCAGCGAGCTTAGCAGTCCGGGCGGGCCGCTTCAGCCCATGTGCACCAGCGCGTGCGCGAGGAAACGATCGGCGAAGGCCTCGATCAGCGAGGCGCGCAGCAGCGCCTCGCGCCAGGGCGCGGGGATGGCACTGGCGCCGTAGAATGCACCGGCGAGCTGACCGCACACGGCCGCGGTGACGTCCGAGTCGCCGCCGAGGTTGGCCGCATGCAGCACCGCGGCGCGGAAGTTGCCGGTCGCGGCAAACGCTTCGAACGCCCCGGCGAGTGCCCGCGTGACGCCCTTGCCGGCGCTGCCGGCCGGGGCCGGCCGCTGCTCGGCGAGGATCCGGGCCTTCGGCTCACCGTGCAGAGCCGCGAGCAGCGCGCGGGCGAGATCCGCACACGCGCTCAGCACCGTGTTGGCCTGGCAGGTGGTGCGGGCCGATTCGCGGGCCAGCCGCTCGGCCTCCGCCGGCATCGCGAACGCGAACAGCACGGGCGCGACGACCCGCGAGAGCGGCTCCGGATCGAGCTGAGCCGGATCATGCGAACCGGAGAACGGCTGGTGGCGCCACCCGGCCACCGCCAACGCGTGCGCGGTGCTCGCGGTGATGCCCAGGCACTGGCCCGTCGCCGAGAGGTGTCCGTCACGCTGCCAGCGCCGATAGCGCTCGACTTGGTCGGCCGGGTCGAACCCCTCGCACTCGAGCAGGCTCTGCGCCAGGCACAGCGCCATCGCGGTATCGTCGCTCCAGGCGCCGCGCGGCAGCGCAAACGGCCCGCCGCCGAGCATGTCGGCCACGGGTGTGAAGGTGCCGGGCCGGCGGTACTGCGTGGCCGCGCCGACCGCATCGCCGACGGCGAGCCCCATCAGCGCCCCGAGGAAACGCTCGCGCAATGCACGGGCGGCCGCGAGGGCCGCGGCATCGAACAGCGGATCGTCCGCTCGCGCCGCGGCCTCGCGTCGGGGCATGGGGCGCGCCTGCCAGGTGCGCACGTATTCGCGCTGCGCCTGGGTCTCCGGGATGCGCGGCCAGTCCGCCGAACGCGCCGACTGCTCCCAGAGCCGCTGAAGTTCTGCCAGCGCCTGCTCGCCGGTGAGGCCGCGCTCGATGAGCAGACAGCCGATCACCGTGGCGCTGCGGCCGATTCCCGCCCGGCAGTGCACGTAACAGGGCCTGCCGGCCTCGAGCGACTCGTGCAGACACTCGAGGATCTCGTCCATGTGTTCGCGTCGCGCCGGCACGCCGTGGTCGGGAATCGGCTTCCTGTGATACTCCACTGCCAGCGGCAGCGCATCGTCGTACGCGTCGATCTCCTCCGGCGCGGTCAGATCGACGATGGCGCGGATCCCCGCATCGCGCAGGCGCGCCAGCCGCTCGCGCGCCGCCTGCGCGCCCTGGGCGAGCGGATGCTCCCCGGCGAGCAGCAGCCCGGGATAGACCCAGTAGGCGTTGGCGAGCGGCGGGGCGAGTGCGGCATCCATGGGGGCAGCGCGCGCCGGTCAGCCGAGGTCGCCGACCGTCGCGAGCTCGAGCTCCTCCGCGGCGTTCATCGGCGCGATGCGTTGCGCCTCGAGCGCGGCGAAGTCGAAGTGGCGCGGGTCGGCGAGGGAGGCCGGATCGAGGTTGCGCAGCGCGGAGAAGATGCTCTCGGTGCGCCCCGGGTAGGCGCGCTCCCACTCGCTGAGCATGCGCTTGATGGCCACGCGCTGCAGATTGTCCTGCGATCCGCAGAGCTTGCAGGGGATGATCGGGAAGCACCGGCCGCGCGCGTAACGCTCGATGTCGCGCTCCGCGACGTAGGCGAGCGGGCGGATCACCACCTGGCGGGCGTCCTCGGAGAGCAGCTTCGGGGCCATCGCCTTCAGCCGGCCGCCGAAGAACAGGTTCAGAAACAGCGTCTCGACGATATCGTCGCGGTGATGACCGAGGGCGATCTTGGTGATGCCGTGCTCGGCGGCGAAGCGGTACAGCGCCCCGCGGCGCAGTCGCGAGCACAGTCCGCACATGGTGCGCCCTTCGGGCACCACGCGCTTGACCACGCTGTAGGTGTCCTGCTCGATGATGTGAAACGGTACGCCGAGGCCGGCCAGGTACTCCGGCAGCACGTGCGCCGGGAAGCCCGGCTGCTTCTGGTCGAGGTTGACGGCGAGCAGAGAAAACTCGACCGGCGCGCTGCGCTTGAGCGACAGCAGCAGATCGAGCAGGGCGTAGGAGTCCTTGCCGCCGGAGAGGCACACCATCACCCGGTCGCCCGGACCGATCATGGCGAAGTCCTCGATGGCCTTGCCCACCTGTCCGCGCAACTTCGCCTGCAGACGCGCCAACGTCCGCGACATGTGCACCGGTGCGTCCATCTATGCCGCCTCGCTCGCGGCCGCCGCCAGGTACTTCCCCTCCGCATAGCGGATGTAGGCAGCCGCCGAGAGCGGTTTGCGGGTGGCCCCGCGCAGCAGATCCTGCACCGGCACCTTCGCGCCGAGCCCGTACACGTGGGTGCCCAGCCACTCGAACAGTCCGCCGAACTCTCCGCGGGAGAGCTGCTCATCGAGCGTCGGCACGTCGTTGCGCAGGCTCTCGTACAACTGCGCGGCGATCATGGCGCCGAGGGCATACGAGGGGAAATACCCGAACGAGCCGACCGCCCAGTGCACATCCTGCAGACACCCTTCGGTGTCGTTGCCCGGCCGGATCCCCAGGCGCTGCTGCATCCCCTCGTTCCACGCCTCGGGCAGATCGCGCACCGCGAGTTCGCCCGAGAGCAGCTGCTTCTCCAGTTCGTAGCGCAGCAGCACGTGCAGAGGATACGTCAGCTCATCGGCATCGACGCGGATCAGTCCGCGGCGCACGCGAGTCAGGTGTGCATACACGTTCTCGACTTCCCACTCCGCACCGCCGAGACCGAAGTGCTTGGCGATGAGCGGCTGCACGTACCGCACGAACGGGCGGCTGCGGCAGACGATCATTTCCATCAGCAGCGACTGACTCTCCTCGAGCGCCATGCCGCGGTCACGGCCGACCGGCTGGTCGCGCCAGTCCTGGGGCAGTCCGAGGTCGTACATGGCGTGCCCGGTCTCGTGCATCGCGCCGAGCAGTCCGGTGAAAGGGTCGGCGACGTCCAGGCGCGTGGTGACGCGGATGTCGCCCGGCACCCCCTCGGTGAACGGATGCTCGCTCTCATCGAGGCGACCGCGATCGAAGGAGAAGCCGATCTGTTTCATCACCTCGATGATGAGGGCACGCTGCTTAGCGTGCGGGAAGCGGCCCTCGATGGGGCGCGGCGGGCGGCTCTCCTGAGCGCCGATCACCTCGCGGATCAGCGCCGGCAGGCGGCGCGAGAGCGCCTTGAACATCGCGTCGATGTCTGCGGTCGTGATGCCGGGGCTGAACTCATCGACCAGCGCGTCATAGGGGGCGAGGTTCAGCGCCTGGCCGAGCAGCGCGGCCTTGTCGCGCACCAGGTGCACGACTTCCTCCAGGTGCGGGGCGAACAGGTCGAACCGCCCTTTCGCGCGGGCGTCCTGCCAGCAGACTTCCGCCCGCGAGACGGCCTTGGTGAGGCGCGAGATCAGCGACACGGGGGTGGCAATGGCGTGATCGCGCTCGCGGCGCATCTCGCGCAGGTTGGCGACCTGCCAGTCCTCGAGCCCCTGGGTATTGGCCTGCGCCCGATCGAGCAGCCGGCTGATGCGCGGGGCGGTGAGCAGCGCGTGATGCTCGGTCTCGAGCGCGGCGAGCTGCTCGCCGCGCACGTCCGCGCTGCCGCGCGGCATCATCACCGCGGCGTCCCAGCGCAGCAGCGACAGCGCGCCGCGCAGCGCGTGCAGCCGCTTGAATTCCTCTTCGAGCTGTTCGTAGGGGGAGGCCGACATGGTGGATGCGTTCCGGGCGCCGGGCGCGAACCGCACACCGGTCCGGCCGGAGCGCGCCGCTCACTGTGCTGGAGAAGGCCTCTAGTCTAACAGGGAGGCGTCCCGCGGACGGCAGGGAGACCCATAAACTCTTTTGTTTTCAATTAGATACGTATGTTACGGCGGCTTGACAGCGCGCGGCAGCGCGTCCGTCCCGGGCCGGGCGGACCCGGAATGCCGCACCCTTCCGGTACACTCGGACCTAGAGCCACGGCCAGCGGGCCACGACCACCCCGATCCCGATCGAGATCGCGAGCAGCAGCGTGAGGACCACAGCAATGAGGAAGCGGCGCATCGTCCCCATGATAATCCGGACCTACTCGCCATGAGCCTGCGCGTTGCGATCCTCGCCTCGGAAGCGACCCCGCTGTGCAAGACCGGCGGCCTGGCGGACGTCGCCGGCGCCCTCGCCGAGTGCCTGCACGCCGACGGCCATGACGCCCGGCTGTTCATTCCCGGCTACGCCGGCATCGACCGGTCGCGGTACGTGCCGCAGCCCGTCGAGGGGCTGCAGGACATCGCGCTCGAGCTCGGATCCCACCGCTACGTCTTTTCCGTCGGGACGCTCACACTGCCCGGCTCCGGCGTACGCGTGTACCTCATCGACTGCCCGGTGCTCTACGGTCGCCCGACGCTGTACACGGGGGATCCGGATGAGCACCTGCGGTTTCTCGCCTTCACCCGCGCGGCACTCATGGCCTGCGCGGCGCTCGGCTGGGCCCCGCAGATCGTGCACTGCAACGACTGGCACACCGCGTTCGCCCCTCTGTTCCTGCGCACGCATTTTGCGCAGGAGCCGGCGTTCACCGCCGCCCGCACCGTGCTGACCATCCACAACATCGGATACCAGGGCATCTTCTCCGCCGCCGACGCGGGCGACCTCGCGCTCGGCGATCAGGCCCATCTGCTGCACCAGGACGATCTGCGCGCCGGCTTCATCAATCCTCTGCGCCACGGCATTCTCTATGCCGATGCCCTCACCACGGTGAGTCCGACGCACGCCCGCGAGATCTGCTCCGACGAGTACGGCATGGGGCTGCAAGACTCGCTGCGCATGCGAGAGCTCGACCTGACGGGCATTCTCAACGGTGTCGATTACGGCATCTGGGACCCGCGTGTCGATGTGAACCTGCCGCAGCACTTTGACGCCGAACACCTCACCGTCAAGACCGACCTGAAGCGCGCATTCCTCACGCGCATGGGGTTTACGAGCGATGCATCGGTGCCGCTCGCCGGCATCGTCAGCCGGCTCGCCCGCCAGAAGGGGATCGATCTGATGTTCGAGGCGCTGCCACGAGTCCTCGCCGCACGGGACCTTGCGCTCATCGTGCTCGGCACGGGCGATGCGCCGTACGAGCAATTCTTCCGCGATTTGGCCGAACAGTTCCCCGGCCGGGTCGTCTTCCACCGCGGCTACGACGACGCGCTCGCCCATTGGATCGAGGCCGCCTCGGACTTCTTCCTGATGCCCTCACGGTACGAGCCCTGCGGACTGAACCAGATGTACAGTCTGCGCTACGGCACGGTGCCGGTGGTGCGACGCACCGGCGGACTCGCCGACTCGGTCGAGCATTTCGATGCCGCGAGCGGCCAGGGCACCGGCGTCGTGTTCAACGACTTCGACGTACCTGCTCTGGAGTGGGCGCTGAACACTGCGCTCGACTGGTACGCCGAACCGACGAAGTGGCGACGCATCGTGCGCAACGGCATGGCGAAGGATTTCTCCTGGAAGCGCCAAAGCGGGCAATACCTGGAAATCTACCAGAGACTCTTAAGCCGAACATAGCGCATCACTTTCGAGCGCGCCGATCCCTGTGCCGTCGCGAGTATGCGCGTTTTGCGTACTGCGCATACTTCGCGTTGCGCACTCCACAGCCAAACCATCGCAGGGGCTAGGCGAGTGCTTCGCGCAGCGCGGCGTGGCTGCCAGGTGTCACAACATTACACGGTGAGTTCACCCGTGCGCCACGAGCAGGCGCAATACTGCACTCGCAGCCCGCGATCCAACCTGTCCGCGATTCAGAATCGGGGCAAACAGTGATTGCTGCATGCACCCTGCATCCCATCGCTGCGCGCCGCTCCCAACGGCAGGACCCCTGAGCTCGTGTACAATCCCTGAGCTTGCGCTGCATCTGCATCGGCCACCGCAATGTCTCGATATCGCGACAGCGTGGGGTCGCTGCACCGCATCACGACCCGCGGATGACGTCGTCGAGTTGCGACATTCCTCGGGCAAGACGAATTCCGCGCGCCGCAGTACGAATAGGGGTCCTGGTACCGCGCAGAGCTGCGATGCGCGTCCGACAGAGTGGAGTCGAAGGAGAATTACGCCATGTCCGGTTCACATGCTTCTTGCAGCACTCCGCGCACCGCCGCCACGGCCATCCTGCTCATCGCAGCGCTCACCGTGCTGCCACAGGCCCATGCAGCGACCAACCTGTTCAACGTGTACGTCGGAGCCGCCTACGCTCACTCGAACTTGCGTGCCCGGGATACCGCGTTCAATCCCTCCAATATCGCGAGCCAGTTCAACAGCTTCGACCGATCTGGTTCGGGCTATCAGTTCAGTCTCGGCGTACGCGCCCTGGAAATGCTTGGCGCCGAAGTGGATTACTTCGATCTGGGTCGAGGCAGCGTCTCGAATCTCGATTCTCTCGGCGGAACCGGCGTCTCTGCATCGAGTGCAAGCATCGGACAGAAAGGCGAAGCGGCGTTCGCGATGCTCTACCTGCCCATACCGATCGTTGATTTTTATGTAAAGGCAGGCATAGACCGGATCGGCTCGAATCTGAACGCACGTTACCTCCCGCACGGCATTTACTGCGGTATTCTCGGTTGTCAGAGTCAATACCAGTCCTTGGCGGTCAGCAAAACGACCACCGGCCTCGCGCTCGGTGCGGGCGCACAATGGCAAGTCGGCAACTGGGGCGTACGCGCCGAGTACGAGCGATTCACGGCCTACGGGGGACATCCCGACCTGGTGTCACTCGGCGTCGTCTGGACAATCCTCTGACGACTGGACTCCGTGACGCTGCGCCGTAACGCCGCGGACGCAGCAGAGCAGCGTTCATCCGATCGCGCGGCACGTGCGAGGCGCCTGTAGGCGCCTCGCCTGACTTCCCGAAGACGATGGTCGGCACACCCTTCCACCGCCACCATCCCGTGATGCGTCCAAATTAGCTCGTATCGCCAGACGGAATTAGCGTAGCAAGAGCTCGCCAAGCAGGGTGACACAGGCACCGAAGCGGTCCGCGGTGACTCGAGTGCACCGGTCGCCAAGATCAGAAACGACGTCCATCGGATGACTCGGGCTGGATCTGGCCATCACGGGCGACGAGGATTCGACATCGGCATACGACCGATCGCGCGGGCGCTGGCGAGGCCAATCTGGACACAAGCACGCTGGGCCACAGCGAAGAAAATCGTGCCTCCTCACCAGTCAAGTGAGCGCGGAGGAAGGGAAGATCGTGCGACGTTGCACGACAGCGCAGGCGTGGCGCATCAACGATGCGCCACGCCTGCCTCTGGACCTCCTAGAATCGGGCGCGCGCACTCACCTCGAACATACGACCCAAATTCGCAGGGCCATAAGTCCACGGCTGCGGCGGAGCTTTGTTGAATACGTTGAAGACGTGCACCCCAACCTGATAGTGCCTACCAAAGTTGTACAGGATATCCATATTGTGGATCGTGCTGGAGGGAATCGTCAGCGGCAACTGGTTCGATGCTGTGTACGTCAGGTTGAAATACTCTCGCGAGGTGCAGTTAGTCTGCCAGTAGGCTCGGAACGGTCCGCGATGGTAACCCAACGTCGCCTGGAACGACCAGCGCGGAAGTCCGATGGTGTTCGCACTCTCGATGACGTCGAACCCTTTTCCAGAGACAGAGCTGTTGTTCTCGCGCATATCTGCCGCGTTGACTGCGAACGATATGCGCCCCGGATCAGCAAAGCGATCAAGCAGGGGCAGGCTCTTCAGTGAATGATCGTAGTTCAATTTGTACTGGATCAACCGTAGGTGATTGAATCCCGCGTTAATAAACGTCTCATTCGCACTGATCACTTGACCCGTACCGGCCTGACGAGTGAAGTCACTGCACGTCGGCGCCGGATACTGCGACGGAGGGGCGTCATAGCACTGCTCCATCAGCACCCCGACACCAGCATACTCGATTGCCTGGCTGACGAGAATCTGAATGTAATCCGCACTCACTGTGAGACCCGGTACCCAGCGGGGCGTCAGGATCACCCCGAGATTCATGGAGTGCGCGGTATCGTTATTCAGACTCGGATTTCCGCCCGCCGTCACAGGAATCGTGAAGTTCTCCACGTTTGAACTGGTGAAGGTCGACAGGTTTGCGCCGATTGCCGCGAAAGCCTTGGCGCAGTTGGCCTGTCGCGCAGCCGGGTTCGGGCCCGAATCGATATTGGCCACGGTGCACGGATCCGTTCCGTAGTCATACGCATTGGTCGTCGGCGAGAACGCCTCCTGCAGTGAAGGTTCGCGATAGGTGCGGGCCCTTCCGAACCGGAACGCGATGTCGCGCGTCGGCGCGAAAACCACACCGAAATTCCAGGCGTTGTTGTATCCCGCAAGGCTGCTGTTCACTCGCCGGAACGCCGCATCAAAGCTCAGAGTGTGCGCGAACTTCCAGTGGTACCGTCGCCCGAGCAATGGAATGCGCATTTCCGTGTACGCCTCATGTGTCGCAAAATGCCCGTGTGTTGCATTGATTGCGACCGAGTCGCCAATACCTTCGAGCGACGCAAGCGAAGGATTGAAGTTCGCATATTCATAGCGAGACTCCACACCTGCGGATGACCGCACTTTTCCGGCCGGCAACGTCACTACCGGCGCCTGGATGTTGGCCTGAGCATCGTCCCGCCAGTTCACCGCTGTGTTGCCGAAATCAGCCGTAACATATCGAATAGCGGCCGCACTATTGTTACCAACTCCAAATGGATCAAACGGCACGCTGTTAGCAATGTAAGGGTTGGTGGAGTTTGGGTTCTGTTGCGTGACGCTACATTCCGGCTGCCCGTTAGCCCCCATCACAGAGTTGAGCGCATACCCCAGAAGGTTGGGAACGTTGTACTGTGGATTTCCGTACACGAAGTTGTAATTCGAATAACTCGAATACGCTTCGCCGTGTGAGTACGAAACGTTCCAGGCGAATCTGCGATTGAGCAGGCGGAAGTTCCCGCTCAATTCAGAATTGATATTGACGGTGCGCACGAAGCCATTAATTGGCGACGGCGTCGCATCTACGTTACTGCGATTCAAATACAATTGAGTAATACCATCGGCTGCAAGCACCGATTGGGCCTAGCTGTTCAGGAACGGATTGGTCGCATTGATCAGCCAAGCCGTGCCCGGCCCGGGCTGATCAACAGCGTTCGACGTCCCGAACCCAGTATACG
>JAJZDW010000053.1 GCA_021851405.1 Pseudomonadota bacterium | reverse complement strand
ATTTGACGACGTGGCGGGAAGTTGCAGCGCCCCCGACGCTTCGTTGAGTGCGGTGCAGACACTATGGGCCCACGTGAACTGCGTTTTACCGGCCGGCGTCGCGCGAACGGGACTAAACTATCTCACATGCCGTGGCACACGTGCCACGCCTAGAGGCCAGACTTCGCGGCCCCAGTATAGGAGGAAGCTCATGAGCGTTGAATCTCCCGACCGGTCCAGGGCAGTGCTGGAAAATCTGGAGCATCTGCTTCCGGACCTCGAGGCCCTCTACATGGACGTACATGCGCACCCCGAGCTCTCGATGCAGGAGACCCGCACGGCGGCGCTGGCGGCGAAACACCTGCGCGCCAGTGGCTACGAAGTCACGAGCGCAGTCGGGAAGACCGGAGTCGTGGGGCTCCTGCGAAATGGCGATGGGCCGACGGTCATGCTGCGCGCGGACATGGATGCGTTGCCCGTCGAAGAGATGACGGGCGCTCCGTATGCCAGCACCGGCAGGGCGAAGGACGCAGATGGAAACGATGTCCCGGTGATGCATGCCTGCGGTCATGACATGCACGTGGCGTGGCTGGTGGGGGCGGCGACGCTGCTCGGCGAAGGGCGAAGATTCTGGCGCGGAACGGTGCTCGTGGTATTTCAACCGGCGGAGGAGACCGCGCAGGGTGCGCAAGCGATGATCGACGATGGTCTCTTCGTGAGATTTCCCAAGCCCGATGTGGTCCTCGGCCAGCACGTGATGGTGGGCCCTGCGGGTACGGTTGCGAGTCGTGCCGGGCCGATTACCTCCGCCGCGGACAGTCTGCAAATCAGGCTCTTTGGCCGCGGTGCCCACGGTTCAATGCCCCAGGCAGCCATTGACCCCGTCGTGATGGCGGCCGCGACGGTTATGCGGCTCCAGACCATTGTGTCGCGCGAGGTGGCTGCTACCGAGGCGGCGGTAGTCACGATTGGTGCCCTTCAGGCTGGGGTGAAGGAAAATGTCATTCCCGATGAGGCCATCATCAAGCTCAACGTACGCACCTATGATGAAAATGTGCGCAAGCGCGTGCTTGCCGCCATCGAACGGATCGTCAACGCCGAGGCGGCGGCCTCCGGCGCGCCGCGGCCCCCTGAGATCACCTTGCTCGATCGGTACCCACTCGCTGTCAATGATCCGGACGCAAGTCAGCGGGTCGCAGCGGCCTTCCGACGGCATTTCTCCTCCGACCGCGTCAGGGAAACCGGTCCGGCCACGGCCAGCGAAGACTTCGGGTCATTCGGGGCTGAATGGAAGGCGCCTTCGGTCTTCTGGTTCGTCGGCGGCACCGATCCCGAAACTTACGCCAAGGCCAAGGCGGCGAATCGGATCAATGAAATCCCGACGAACCACAATCCCCGATTTCTGCCGGTGATCCATCCGACGCTCGACACGGGTGTAGAGGCTCTGGTGGTCGCTACACTGGCGTGGTTGCCGGCCTGAAGGCTACGAGCGCCGGACGGCGCATCATAGGGTCGGCGAGGAACGCGAAGGGGGGCGTATGGGCGTGACACATGTTCTGCTGATGGTTCTGGATCTTGGGGGTACGTTCGTATTTGCCATCAGTGGCGCAGTCGCCGCGGTTAAGCACAGGCTCGATATTTTCGGCATCATGGTGCTGGCGTTCGCCGCGGGCAATGCGGGCGGCATTACCCGCGATCTGCTCATCGGAGCAACACCACCGGCAGCAGTCGCTGATTGGAAGTACCTCGGAGTGTCCGTGCTCGCCGGGTTCGTGGTGTTCTTCTGGTATCCACTCCTTGCGCGCCTCCGTAATCCGGTGCTCTGGTTTGACGCGATCGGTCTGGCTTCTTTTGCAGTGGCAGGCGCGCAGAAGGCGCTGGTGTACGGCCTGAATCCCGTGATGGCGGCCCTGCTCGGCATGCTGACGGGTATCGGGGGCGGCATGGTGCGCGATGTGTTGGTGAACCAGATCCCTGCGGTATTGCGTGCCGATCTTTATGCGCTGGCGGCGCTCGCCGGAGCAGCGGTGGCGGTCGGAGGCCAGAGGCTCGCGCTTCCGCCGGTGCCCACGGCAATCATTGGCGGGCTGCTCTGCTTTGCGCTGCGGTACATGGCGATCGAGCACGGCTGGCATCTGCCGGCTGCCGGACGTTTGCGTCGCGACGACGCCGATTCTGTGAAGAACCAAAGCCACTCTTGAAGATTCCTCGGGGACGACTTCGGCAGTGACGCCGCGCTGCAATGCCGGCCATTCGCAGCACGGATGTCGGGCACTGCGTGCTTCGCAACTAAAAAATTCTGTCTTGAACGCGACCGACGTTCTCCGCGGGACACGGTCCGAACGTCGTCTCGCGATGACGTGAGTTTGGTAGCGCAGGCCCGACCTCGATCTCACCCGATCATCCGTCCGGATAGCGCGTGCCTCGCAATGTCATTGGCATTCACCGCGAAAGTCTCGGCGGTGCTTGCGCAGCCACGGATTTACGAGGTCAATTCTCGTCGTGATCATGGCGGGCTTTGGGGCGGTGATGGTATTGACGAGCCCATGCGATGTCGATGCTCTGTTGCGCTGTGGCGTTCCGTTGACGACCACGCCGTCAGCAATGGTGTTGACCCGGCTTGCGGTCGCGCATCTGCGCATTCCGGTCGACGTCGGCCCTCAAGCGCTGAAGGCGAAGTTCTATGCGAGTGAGCCAATGTTGGCGATGAGCGCTACGCAGATGCCAATGCCGGTGGCAAGTGCGATGGCGCGCCACCAGGGTACGAAGTACGGTTCCTGAATCGGCGCGCTCACCGTCTTGTGGCCATGGATCATCGCCGGGATCAGCCGTTCTTTGCGGATCCAGCGATAAAATCCGATGGCTGTCAGATGAATGGCAACGACCACCAGTAGCAGATTGAAATTCGCGCCATGCCAATGGGCGAAGCGACGGCCAGCGCTGTAGGACACCCATCTTGAGAGTGGCCCGGAGGCAAAGCCATCGACATTGACGGCGAACAGGCCGAACGTCGTTTGCGTCAGCAGCAGACCGACCATGGCGAGAATGCTCAGGGCACCGAGCGGATTGTGGCCGATGGGTGCTGGAGCGGCCTCATCGCCGCGCGCGAAGAGCTTGCGGACGTACTGAAGCGTGGTGCCGGGGCCACGTACGAAGTGCCCGAACCGGGCGGTCTCCCCGCCCCAGAACCCCCAGGCGAGTCGAAACCACACGGCAGCGAGCATCCCGTATCCGGCGAGGCGGTGCCATTGCATGTGATCGCTCTTCGCGGTCCACCAGCAGACCCCGAATAGACTCACGATCGACCAATGCGCGATCCGGGTCGGCAGATCCCAGACCCGGATTCGCCGAGCCGCCGGCATCTGATCAGTCACGGGTTACCACCAGCCGCTATGTGCCCGGAATCGGCTGTGACAGCTGCCGCAGGCGTGACCGAGCGCCCGGGCATTCAGCATCAATGCGCGCCGATCATGGTGTGCGGCGGCTCGGGTGAGGCCCTGCGCCCGGAACAGCAGCATGTGCGCCGCCTGGGCGAACGCCTGCGGGTTCGTCCAGATGACTGCGCGTGCCCGGGTCTTCACTCCATGCCCTTGGCCACTGCCCGGCGGGAACCAGCTCGGCAACTCGGAGGCGAGACGATCGAGTGCCTGTGCGTCGCTGCCGATGGCGGCCCAATTCAGGCGCCGTCGGCCGAACTGGTCGCGCAGAGACTTGGCGGTTCGACCGAGCATTCGGAAATGTTCCTGACGGGCGTGCACGATCTGCGGCAGGCTGGCAGCGTGTGCGCTCCCGAGCGCACCCAGGATCATCGTGGCGCTGACCAGAAAAACTCGAATACGATCACTGTTGCGGAGGATTGGAATGAAACGCATGGTTCTCGACTTTCAATGGACGCGATAGGGCGGGAGCGGCTGGCCTGAAAGCCGGGCAGGGCCGCTCAGTTCAACATGGACTCGTCGGATCGACTCCCGCGGTGACACCGTCGACGTCATCGCCGACATCGGACGCGCGCAGGGAAGGGCCATAGGATACCGAAGCGTCGGATCGTGGGAAGCGGATTCGCGTGGTATTCCTGCGCTGCCGCGGTTCGGCGAATCGCGTGGCGTGTGGATGGCGGCGAACGCGGGATCCCGAATAGGAATTTTGGCGCAGGCTCCGAGCCGAGTGTCTGCTCTTGCAGACAGTTGATCTGCGCTATTGGGCAGCTGCGACGTCGGCACACGTGGTGCCCTTGTCGCGCGTCCCCGCAAAGTATCCCATCGTGAGGGTCCGCAGCGCGGATGCTGTGAAGCATTTGGGGGCGATGCGAGTACACCGGACGGGCCGGGAGTGTTCGGTTGGACCACCGGGGGTCCCGCAGGTTCGCATGGGTATGTGGCGGGTGGGCCTCGCTCAGGGCTCTTGCCCCCGGGGACATCGCCGCTGCGCTCTCGATGTGCTGTGGCGGCGGGAAGTCCAGTTGTATTCGGTACCTCATGACCCTTGCTCGGCAGAGGCATGAAGTGCCTCGTCTGTCGTCGAAAACCAGCACCTTTCCGTGTCAATGGTGCTGCGCGCCACGATATCCGCAATTTATGACAATCGTGAGTCATGATGGGCCGGCTCGATGGGCATAGCCGGTGGACCCATTGCGCTGCGCGCGGCTGCGCGTCGGATGTTCTTGATCAATGCAAGCGCTGTGCGGGTCGCTACGGCGACCGTCGCCCAATGACGTGCGTCGCGGTGACCCTGGATGGGGCGTGGGCGGCGCACGAGCGGCAGTGGTCGCGAGTTCTGGACCCCAGGATACCTCGGGACTCATTCTGCGTGCACGCACCCCAATACGAGCAAGAACTCCACTAGGTCGCCGACGCTGGGGCCGATCATGGGGCAAGGATGCTCTGGGATTTTTCGCGCCCATACGCACAGAGCAGGGCGATCGCAAACGCATAGCACTGTTGCCCCAAGGCCATAGCAGCCGAATCCGGGATGACGGCCTCATCCGGCCGGTGCGATGGGGATGGCGCCGGCACGCGGCCGCTTGAGGTGCTCGCGTCGATGGGACCGGATGGCGACGCAGTGCTCCGCGGGCATCTCCGGGCGGGTTCCCATCAGCGGACAGTGCTCGCAATCGGGTCGCGGGACGGCACTGGATGTGCCACCCCGCGACCCGAGGCGATTGCAAGAGCGTCTGTTCCTGAAACTACTGTGCGGGGTCGATCCGGTCGGCCTTCAGAGTACTGCTGTAGAAGTGATTCAAGACTGCATGCATCGCCTTCAACGCGGCTGGATTCAGATAAATCATGTGTCCTGATTTGAAATACGCGAACGTGATGTGCTTGCGCAGCTTCGAACTCAGCATGGCATGATCCAAATCGTATTCAGTCTCATGAAACGGCGTGGCGAGATCGAAGTAGCCGTTTTCCGAGAGCACCCGCAAATAGGGATTCTTGCGCAGAGCTGAGGCCAGATTGCCCGCGACGTACGGCATCGGCAGGTGGTCGTGCTTCCAATCCCACTTCTTGAATGCCTGGTTGCTCTCCTCCTTGTACATGCGGACCGAGTGGTACTTCAGGACATTGTGCAGGTACCACTCGAACGCAGCTGTAAACGGTGCGCCGGTGAATTGATTGGACGGATCGAACGAATTCCGCGAACTCACCTCGCTCTTATCCGAGGCGGCGAAGCGGGCGTCATACCGGCCAATGTGCTCGCCCTCGGGAAGCAGCAGTTGCTTGCGGAAATGCGCCGGCGTGACCCGCAGATTGGCCCGCTCGAGATACTCGACCGGCAGCCCCGTGAAGTGGTGCAGCTGTTGAGCGAGCGCATCGAGCTGATTCTTCGGCAGGCGATCGCCCTGGCGCAAAGCCTGCGCGTACGGTCCATCGGCGAATTCGCGAGCCTGCTGTACGAAGGCGGACAGACTCTGAGGCTTGTGCGCCAACCGGTCGTGGTACCACGCAATCGCGGCATACGAGGGTAGATAAAAGACGTACTTGTTGTCCGAGCCCGGCATCCAATCAAAGTAATTCAGGACCGACGACTGCAGGATGACTCCATTGAGCGCGATGCCTTGATTCTGCAGGTAGTCGGCGAGCGCCGCCGAACGTGTCGTTCCGTAGCTCTCCCCGTACAGGAATTTCGGCGACTGCCAACGGTTGTATTTCTTCAAATAGCGGTAGATGAACTGGCCGAAGGACTTCACGTCCTGATCGACGCCCCAGAACATCTTGCCCGTGCCTGTGCCCACGACGCGGCTGTAACCGGTTCCCATCGCATCGATGAAGACCAGGTCGGATTTGTTCAGCAGGCTGTAGTGACTCGGCGTGATCGAATAGGGTGCCGGCGGCGTTGCTTTGCCGTTTGCCATGTTCACGCGGTACGGACCGAGACCGCCCATCTGAATCCAATCGGAGGATGCGCCGGGACCGCCGTTGTAGAGGAACGTCACCGGGCGATCGGCGGGATTGCGGACACCGTTCTCGGTATACGCGACGTAAAACATGCTGCCAACGGGCTGATTCTGCTTGTTGCGCAACAGGATCGTGCCGGCGGTGGCGGTGTAGTGAATCGTCTGGCCGCCGATCGTCACGCTGTGCTGGGTGCTGACCGCGCGTTCCTTGGGTATCGGAACGGGCGGTGTCTTGGCGGGCTTCGGGGGCGCAGCGAACGCGGTCACGGACACCAGCAGCAGGCACAGAGACGGCAGGGCAATCAGGCGTGGCATGCGGCACTCTCTCGTGATTAGACAAGCGAATAGCGTGACATTAGAGCATAAAATGCGACGACACGTTCAGTCGCCGCGTTGAGGTGTAGGTCATGTAAGGCTGCGATGTGCCAGTATATTTTCGGGTGTTTGCGCGCTTCGCAGTTGAACGTGCCGGCGGGAAAAATTCCCTCCCTGAAGCGGGTAATGGCAGAGGAAGTTCGATCGCTTTCGTCGCGGCGGACATCCTCTGTTCCAACATCGTCCTTTCCAGTAAGCTCTGGCAACGCTTCGGGTTCATTCCAGGCGGCCACGGTGCCGATCAGCGCCGTGTCGATCACAATAAACGTCGGTCATCACAAGGTCTGCTGCGCATGAAATCGATCCGTTTCGCTCTGGTGGCAGTGGTTGCGGTTGCAGCAGCCGCGCCGATGCTCGTTCATGCGCGGCAACTCACCGACGCGGATTACGCGCGGGCCGCGAAATTTCTCCTCGACAGCACTGATCCATTGGTGGGTCACTTCGTCGACCCGCGGGTCGATCACGAGGTGCGACGAGTCAAGTGGCTGGACGCAACCCACTTTTGGTACCGCGATCATGGTGTCGCAGGCGACAAGATCTTGGCGATGGACGCTGTGACCGGCGCCGTGTCGCCAGCGTTTGACGCGCAGAAACTCGCCGCAGCGTTGGGCAAGGCGCGCGGCAAACCGATGAATGCCAAAACGTGGCCGGCGTTCGGATTCGATTTTCGTCACGATACTGATGGTCTTCTCGAGGTGCATCTGGGGAAGAGGCACTATCTGTGCAATCTCGCCGGACCCGGTGTGTGCACGGTACGTAATGAGAGTTCATCGAAGCACGCCAGGTTTCATTACGTGGCGCATTCGCGTGCGCCGAACAAGAAATTGCGAGTGTTCATTCGCGATTGGAACCTGTGGGTTCGAAACGTTGCGACCGGCAAGGCTGCACAGCTGACCACGAATGGCGTGAAGAATTTCGGTTACGGGATGAAGAAGAACGGTGACGCCGTCGTACGCTGGTCGCCGGATTCGCGGCAGCTCGTGGCCTTTCAGATCGATCAGCGGAAAGTCAAAGACATGTATACGGTGGTCACCCGGGTCGGGCATCCGACGCTGCAGACGTGGCCGTACCCGTTGCCGGGCGATAAGCATGTGTTCATGGTCCACCCGGTGGTCATCGACATCGTGAGACGCAAGGTCGTGCCGCTGCAAATGGCACCCGAGCAGCGGCTGGGCAGTTGGAACGACGCGCAGTGGTCGCCGCATGGGAGGACGTTTGCGCTGGTGTCGACGTCGCGAAACGATCAGCACGAGTGGTTTCGTGTGGCCGATGCGAGCACCGGCGCGGTGCGCACGGTCTTTGAATACACCGCGAAGGATTACTATCAGGGCTGGTACGGTCGACCGGATTGGCAGTATCTGCCCGAGAAGGGCGTGATCATCTGGCCGACCGAGCAGAACAATTGGATGAATCTGTACTTGTACAGTCTGAAGACCGGCAAGATGATCCGCCCAATCACGCGGGGAAGGGGCGACGTCATCCAGGTTCCCTACGTCAATCGTAAGAGCGATACGTTGTGGTATGTGGGTGTCGGACGCACGGCTGGCATGAACCCTTATTACCGGCAGCTGTTCAAGGTGAATATCTTCACCGGTAAGACGACGCTGCTCACTCCTGAGAACGCCGACCACATCGTGACGATGGCGCCGGACGGGAAGTACTTCGTGGACTCCTATTCCACGCCAACCACCCCGCCGGTTGCGCTGCTACGCGCTTCGCTGACCGGGCACGTGATCGCCACGGTGGCGAGAACCAATATCGCCAGGCTGAACGCCATGGGCTGGGTGCCGCCGGTTCTGTTCACCGTGAAGGCGCGGGATGGTAAGACCACGCTCTACGGAATGCTGTACAAGCCGACCAATTTCAACCCCGATCGGAAGTACCCGGTCATCGACTTCGTGTACCCGGGTCCGCAGATCGGATCGATCGCCACGTGGAGCTTCCGCTCCGAAAACGGGGGCAACCAAGCGCTCGCCGAGCTTGGCTTCATTGTCGTGGCCGTGGATGGCATGGGAACTCCGTTTCGTTCGGCGAGCTTTCAGCGATATTGGTACGGGGACATGGGCGATGACACCATCCCGGATCAGATCGCCGCCATCAAGCAGCTGGCGGCGCGACACCCGTGGATGGACATTCACCGCGTCGGCATCTGGGGCCATTCCGGCGGTGGCAATGCCACCGTATCGGCGATGCTCCATGATCCGAACTTCTTCAAGGTCGGCTGGGCCGAGAGTGGCAACTACGACAACCGTGACTATTACTACGCCTGGGGTGAGAAGTGGCAGGGCTTGCTCGTCAAGCACAAGAACGGAACGACCAACTACGACAATCAGGCGAGCGAGCTGCTGGCGAAGGATCTCAAGGGGCGCCTGATGCTGGTCACGGGCTCGATTGACAACAATGTTCCGCCCAGCAATACCTTTCTCATGGTCAATGCGCTGATGAATGCGAACAAAAACTTCAGCATGCTGGTGGTGCCGAACGAGAAGCATCATTACGGCTCGCATACGCCCTATGTGACGCGTCGCTGCTGGGATTTCTTCGTCCGCTACCTGGCCGGAAATGTTCCGCCGCGCGAGTTCAACGGAATGCCCAAAGGCCTCGACAAATGATCGGTCGGGGTATCCGATGAGGCCGGCGGTCTCGGGCGCGGTGTGAGCAGCGCCTGAGAGCGACGATTCGCGCTTCGGGGGCACGTCCTCGACAGGCGCTGACAGCGGGTATTATGGGTCGATGGCGGTACTTCGGAAGGTCCAGGGTGGCGCGCGCACGACGGGCATGCGAACGGCAATCCGTTTCGATGCCCGGCTCCTGCGGCCTGTAGCTGCACCGGGCAGAGCGTGGAGCTTCATTCTCTTGCCCAAGGTGGCCAGCGCCAAAGTGCCCTCGCGTGGTCTGGTGTCCGTCGTTGGGACGCTCAATGGCCATTCATTCCGCGCAACACTGGAGCCGGACGGCCAGAAGGGGCACTGGCTCAAGGTGAGCGTTCGGCTGCGTGCAACCGCAGGTGTCGCGGTGGGCGAGAGGGTCACGCTGGAAATCCACCCTCTGGAGCGTGAGCCACCGACGCGGGTTCCGCCCGATCTACGGCGGGCGCTGGCAGCGTCGCCGCGGGCTCAGGCCCTCTGGTCGGGCCTCACGGCGCGCGCGCGGCGCGACTGGATTCAGTGGATCCGCGCCGCCAGGCGATCGGAGACCCGCGCGCGCCGAATCCGTAACACTTGCGAGATGCTGGTCGCGGGCAAGCGGCGCGTGTGCTGCTTCGACGCCTCGGGTTTCTACAGCAAGGGGCTGACCGCGCCCAAGGCCGCTGAGTAAGCGTGGCCATGCCGGCCGGTCCACAAAGGATCTTCCGTCAGCCGATTAGACGCCTTTCACGCGCCGCACTTTGGGGTGCCGAGTCGACCGTCCCGGCGGCTCGATCGCGTAGGCACGCAGAAATACGTCTGCGGCCGCATCTGCCGTCGCAGTGAGCTCTGTCGCAGGTACGGAGTCGACGACGCCCTCCATTAGGTTATGGATCGCGCCGGCGCTGCACAAGCCCTCGAGGTGCGTCGCTGCGCGCAGTGGGTCGGCATCGCGGAAGATGCCGATGGACACCTGGCGCCGGTAGAACTCTGCGAATTTTCCCTGGTATCTCCCGTGGTTGTCGGCGAAGCACAGCTTGCCGAGCCCGGAGCGGGGGCCTTCGGCGGCCATCATGCGCTTGAAATCGAGCACCTCAGAGGTGGCCAGAACGTGCACGAGCCGCCGCGCGAACGTCTTGATCCCGGCCCGACCGTCGCGGGCCTGCTCCAGTTCGCTGAAAATCGGATCAGCCACCTTGCGGCCCATGTCGAGCATGACCGCCGCGAACAGCGCTTCCTTCGACGCGAAATAGTTGTACAGGGTCGCCTTCGAGCCGCCCAGACGAGCAGCGACCTCCGCCATGGTGGCGGCGGCGAATCCCTTGGCGCGGAACACTTGGCCCGCCACTTCAATGATGTCCCGGGATTTCTGTTCGGTTTTGACCCGCACCGTTCGTACCGCATCGTATTCCAGAACCGAAGTGTACGCTTTTGGCTTGACACCGTGGAGCCGTGCTAATACCGTACCGTACGGTACGGTTAAAGAGTCGTGCACGAGCACCAGTGGAGGCGAGGATGACGGTGCAGGGTGACCACGCGGCCCGCGGCGCGGAGCCACAGCGAGACGATGGCTCCGGGCTGCCGGTCGATTCGCCGCCACACGCAGCCCATGATGCCGATGCGAAGCTGCGCCGCCGCCGTCTGCTGGGGTTCGGTGTTCTGGGCGCGCTGGTCCTGGCCGCAGGATTGGGCTACGGAGCCTATTGGTGGCTCATCGCGTCGCATTACGTCACGACGGATGACGCCTACGTTACGGTGACTTCGGCGCAGATCACGCCGCAAGTGGCCGCATCCGTGGTCTCCGTGGCGGTGCGTAATACCCAGTTCGTCAGATCGGGCCAAGTGCTCGTCACGCTAGATGACGCGGATGCGCGGATCGCAGTCGAACGGGCGCAGGCTCAGCTCGATACCACGGAGCGGGCGGTGCGCGCTGACTTCGCGCGCGTTCGCCAGCTGAATGCCCAAATCACAGCGAGCCGCGCGCGCATTGCTGCGGCGAGCAGCAATCTGACCAAGACGCGACAGGATCTGCTGCGTCGGGAACGCCTGGCGTCGACCGGTGCCATTTCGGCGGAGGACCTCAGTGCGGCTCAGAATGCATTTCGCGATGCCCAGGCAGCACTCGCTGCCGCACGCGCCCGGCTGTCCGAGGCCCGCGAAGCTCGGGCCGCGCAGAACGCCCTGACTGCGAACAGTTCCGTGCACACCAATCCGCAGGTCCAGGCTGCTCGCGCTGCACTTCAGCAGGCACAGCTGAATCTCACCCGGACGGTCATCCGTGCCCCGATCAGCGGCATTGTCGCCAATGACACGGTTCAGGTGGGTCAGAGAGTCGCGGTCGGTGCCGTTCTGATGTCACTCGTGCCGATCTACCACGCCTACGTCAATGCAAACTTCAAGGAGACGGAGCTGGCGCGGGTGCGCATTGGCGAACGGGCAACCCTGCGCTCGGACCTGTATGGGGATGCGGTCGTGTATCACGGCCGCGTCGCGGGACTGGCGGGCGGCACGGGAGCCGCGTTCGCGCTGATCCCGGCGCAGAATGCGACTGGAAACTGGATCAAGGTGGTGCAGCGCTTGCCGGTGCGCATCGATATCGATGCGACTGAGCTGAAGAGGCATCCGTTGCGGGTGGGACTGTCCATGACGGCAACCATCGACACCGCTCGGCGCGGTTGAGCGGCACCCGCCATGGCAAGTGACTCGGGCAGCGTCGTAGCCGCGCCTATGACCGGCGCGGCATTGTGGTCGGCGGCGTTCCTTCTCGCCGCGGCGAACTTCCTCGCCGTGCTCGATATGACCATCGTCAATGTATCTATTCCCAATATCGCCGGCGGTCTCGCGGTACCGCCCAACGAGGGCACCTGGGTCATCACTTCCTACTCGGTCGCAGAGGCAATCATCGTGCCGCTCACCGGCTGGCTGGCAGGGAGATTTGGCGCGGTACGCGTGTTCGCGCTGTCCATTCTGGGCTTTGGGGTATTTTCCGCGCTGTGCGGCCTGGCGCCGACGCTCAATCTGCTGGTGTTGCTGCGGGTGCTCCAGGGTCTGGCCGGCGGCATGCTGATGCCGCTGTCACAGACGCTGCTGATGCAGATCTTCCCAAAGCGCCAGCAGCCGGTTGCGATGACGATCTGGTCCATGACGACGCTGGTTGCGCCCGTGCTCGGTCCGGTGCTCGGCGGACTGCTGTGCAACAACTTCGACTGGCCGTCGATCTTCTGGGTCAATGTGCCCATTGCGATGATCGCAGGCCCGATCGTCTGGCGCATCCTGCGCACTCAGGAAACTGCGCTGCGCCGCCAGCCGCTCGACCGAGTCGGGCTAGGGCTGCTCGTCGTGTGGGTGGGGGCGCTGCAGATCTTGCTCGACACCGGCAAGGATCACGACTGGTTTGCCTCCACTCAGATCACCATCCTTGCGCTGATCGCCGCGATCGGATTTGCCGCGTTTCTCATCTGGGAGCTGACCTGCCGGGAGCCGGTGGTGTCGTTGCGTGTGTTCCGCCACCGCGGCTTCAGCGCATCGATGGTGAATCTCGCCCTGGCCATGGGGGCCTTCTTCGCGGTCACTGTACTCACGCCGCTGTGGCTGCAGGAACAGATGGGGTACACCGCCACCTGGGCGGGGTATGCATCGGCCGGATTCGGTATCTCCGCCATGGTCGCCGCCCCGATCGTGGCCGGACTCGCGCAGCGATTCGATCCGCGCCAACTCATCTTCGTCGGCGTGCTGTGGCTCGCGGCCGTAACGCTGCTGCGCAGCACTGGTGCCGCGCAGATGACCTTTGCGCAGGTCGCCTGGCCGGTCTTCCTCACCGGGTTCGGGCTGCCGTTCTTCTTCATTCCGCTGATGACCACCGCTCTCGGTAGCGTTGATCCGGGCGAGCTCGCGGCTGCAGCTGGCCAGCTGAACTTCATCCGTTCGCTCTCGGGTGCAATCGCCACCTCGATCGTCACGACCGTGTGGGAAAATGACGCCATTCGAGCGCATGCACAGCTGGTCGGAGTAATGAATGGTGTGCGCCGAACCGCCGAGGTCCTGGTGCACCATGGGTTTTCAGCAGCTCAGGCCGCCAGCATGATTGATCAGACATTGCGTGCCCAGGCCATGATGATTGCGACCAACCGGGTGTTTTTCTTCTGCGGGCTGACGCTCGTGATCGCTGCGTGCGCGATCTGGCTGTCTCCAAAACCGACAGGCGAGGTGGACATCTCGGCAGTGCACTGACGGGCGGCAGCCGAGCTTCCTGCTGTGATGGGGCTATACTGGTCCCGTGGCGCATGACGTGATCACGACGACGCTCGGGGCTCCATGGCGACAGCTGCGCGATGGGTTATTTCGCGCCGGGTTCCGGTCCATTCGGATGCAGCGCATGTGCAGCGTCCGGGATGCCGCGATCGCCTCACCACGGGTTCTTGCATGGCGCGTGATCGCGCCATGCGTGGGGCCACAACGGGCCATCCCGGTTCGCCCGCTCCGCAGCGCAGCACGGGGTGCTGCGCTGCGGGAGGGGACAGGTGTCCCGGTCAGAACGCGTAGTTCACACCGACCGAGAATAGGCTCGAGTTGTACGAATGACCGGCGTCATTGCCACCGGGCAGGTACGTCCACTCGAAGTTCAACGCCAGGCTTCGCTGCAGCTGTACGTCTCCGCCGACGCCGGCCGAAAGACCAGTATCGGTCGTATTGCCGTCGCGGAAGTTGCGATGCAGGTTGACTGTGGCAATGCCGGCGACGCCGTATAGCGAGAAAATCGGTCCGAGCGCCACAGATCCCTTGGCATATGCGCCGCCGAAAGTCCCGACGCTGACCGAGCCGCCGTTGCTCTGATCACTGGAGAGTCCCGTGCCCAGCCGGCCCTCGATCGCCAGATAGGGGTTCAGCGGCATGCCGGCACGCAGCATGATGGCACTCGGGGAGAAGCCCGGTGCGCCGCTTTCATTGTACTGTAGCAGGCCGATGTTGGCCCCCACGTAGGGATCCATGGTGTGGAAACCTCCGGCGAAATATGGCCCGGCAAATGCGGGACTGCTCATCGCGCAGACAGCCAGAGGGATCATCAACGCGGTGCGGAATTTCATCAGCGGGCTCCTGTGTTCGAGACAAGGTGCCGATTATCTGGGCCGAGGCTGAATTCCCGCTGAATATCGCGCACCCTTGGTGTCGTCAATTCACGACGTCCGCAGAGATCGCCGTCCCTGCGAGCGTGCGGTGTGACGTCGGTTCGTGGGGTGCGTGATTCGGCACCGCTGCCCGCGACGGCGGGCGGCGCCATGGAGCGAGCAGGGATGCACGCGACCCCGTCGGTTCAAGTCACTTGCGCAGCGTCCATTCATAACGTCAGTGATGACGTTGTGTTTGGACGCGGAGCAGGACGTCCGGCGGCTGTTAGAAGTTGTGTC
>JAJZDW010000052.1 GCA_021851405.1 Pseudomonadota bacterium | reverse complement strand
GTGCCGCCGATCGCGAAGCCAAGGTTCCATGACAGGCTAGTGCCACTGGCACGCAGCGCCGTCGGGAACCGCTCGTTCAGGAAGATCAGTATCGGCGCATAGGAGGCGTTTCCCAAGAATGCCAGCGCGATGGCGCAGATGGCGAGCTGCTGTATGCTTGCCGTGTTGGGGATGGCCAAGAAGAGTGCTGGAAGCAGCACCAGATTCACGAGGCCGACCACCCTGAATGTGGTACGCCGCCCGAGCCAGTCGCTGAGCGTCCCGAACAGAAGCGAGGCCAGGATGGCGCCGGCACTGGCGGCTATCAGGATCAGCGACGCAGTGGCGCCGGATATCTTGCCGACCACCTTGAGCAGTGTCGGCATGAAGCCCGAGGTCAGATAGTAGGCCGATCCGCCACCGGCGGTTATCAGTAAGTTTACCAGTAGCACGTTCCGATATCCGCTGGCGAACAGCGTGCGCAAGGGCGAGCGCGTACGCGTGGCGAGCGCGAGGTCGGCGCGCACGGCAGCCCGCTTCTCGTCCATGATCTTCCAAACCGGTGATTCCTCCAGACCTTTAAATATCAAAAAACCAAGCACGGAACTGGAAAGCCCTGAGAAGAACATGAATCGCCAGCCCCACACGGAGAATGCATCGCCCGGGAACAGCGATGAGGCCGCGAGGAACACAGCGGACGCCAGCAGCGCACCGAGACCACCACCGCCACCGCCGATCAGACCGGAAAGGAAACCGCGCCAGCGCGGCGGCACACTTTCGGTGCCAACGGTGTGCGTGCTGGCCACCACGCCGCCCACGAACACGCCCTGGACCAAGCGCAACACCAGGAACAGCGCCGGCGCGACCACGCCGATCTGCGCGATGGTCGGCAGCAAACCGAAGGACGCCGTCACCACGCCCACGCCAACCACGGCAATGGTCATGGCGTTCTTGCGCCCATGCACATCAGCATAGGAGCCGAAGATTGCCGAGCCGACGGGCCGCATCAGAACGGTCACCGCGAAGGAGGCATAGACCGCAGCGAGTGAAAGCGTTGGGCGGCTGGAGGGAAAGAATGCAGCACCGACCGCCGGTGCCGCGTAGAGCAGGATGAACAGATCGAACAGGTCGAGCGACCAGCCGAGGCAGGAAGCGACGATGGCGATAGCCATCTGCCGCCCGGTTACTCCGACAGTAGGCGGCATCGCGGCACCAGTCATGGACATGCTCAACCTCCCCTTGGTTTACGGTCTTCTTGGACAGCGTCTCGTTGGCGTGCGGCAGTCAGCGGATCTCCCGCCAGGCGGATGGTGGCCGAGGGTCCACAAGCGCCGCGAGATCGACCGTGTTCTCGCCGGGGACGGCGATCCGCTTGAATTTCATAGAGGGCGCGCCGAACGGCACGGTCGCATCGAGACCCATCTTCGCGCCCAGCCCGTCGCGTGCGGACGGATCGAGCTTGGAGCCCTGGGCGTGTGAGACGACAACGAGGTCGCGGTCAGCCTGGAACCGCGTGGCCACCGCCCATTCCACTTCGGTCGAATCGTGGATGTCGACATCGGGATCGACGACGATGACCTGCTTGATGTCGTAATGCCCGCCGAACGCGCCCATGATGACGTTCTTGGCCTCGCCCTCGCTCCGGCTCTCGAGCTTGACGTAGAGGTGGTAGCGGCACACGCCGCCGCGTGCCAGATGCACGTCCAGCACGCCCGGGAAGCTGCGGCGCAAATGGGCCAGCAGCGTCGCCTCGCGCGGTATGCCGCCCAGCAGCAGATGCTCGAGGCCACCGCCGACGATCGTGTGGAATAGGGGACCGCGGCGATGCGTGAGCGCATCCACCCGCAGGACGTGGCGTTCGGCGCGCTCTCCGTAGTATTGCGGGAATTCTCCGAACGGGCCTTCCGGCGCGCGTTCGCTCGGCGAAATCCGCCCCTCGAGCACGATTTCCGCCGCGGCCGGGACGCGGACGTCGTTGGTGCGGCATTTCACGACATCGAGCGGGGCGCCATGCAGCGCGCCGGCAATCTCCAGCTCGTCCGTGTCCAGCGGGGCAATCGCTTGCGAAGCGAGCAACGTCAGCGGATCCACGCCGATCACCACCGCCACCTCGAGATCGCGCCCCGTCTGTTCCGCGAGATGCAGATAGGCGAGGGTGTGCCGGGGCAGCAGCAGCACGCCCATGCGGTCTGGTCCGCTGATCTGGAGACGATGGATGGAGACGTTCTGGACGCCGTTCGTCGGGTTGCGCGCGATCAACAGGCCGGCGGTGATGTAGGCGCCGCTGTCCAATTCGTTGTGGGTCGGCACGGGAAGCTGCGTGGTCAGGTCGACCTGATCGTGAACCACCGCCTGCACCGGGGCCTGCCGCACCTCCCGGCATCGGAGCGGGTTCGCCGCGGCATCCTGAAAGCGCTTGAGCAACCCGGCGGGTGGAACCCCCATGGCCTCGGCCATCCAGCCACGATCGCTGACCAGACCGGAGAGCACGGGAATGGCGTGGCCACCCGGGGCGGGAAAATAGGTCGCCTTTCTCCCGTCCAGTCGCTTGGCGACCGCCGCGATTTCATGCACCAGGCCGAGCCCCGGGCGCATCACCGCAAGCCGGTCATGCACGGCGAGATGGTCGAGCCAGCCGCGCAGCGTGGTGACGGGGGCGAGCGTTCCTCTGTCAGGCGTCACGTGTTCCTCCCTCTGGGTCGCGCCAGCGGCGCACCATGCCGGTATCGATATCGAAAAGATCGAGCACGCGTCCGACGGTATGGTCGACCATCGCGTCGAGACTCTCGGGGCGCGCATAGAAGGCTGGAACCGGTGGGGTGATGATGGCGCCGATTTCCGAGAGCGCCAGCATCGTGCGCAGATGGCCGGTATGGAGCGGCGTTTCGCGCACCATCAACACCAGGCGCCGCCGCTCCTTCAGCGTCACATCGGCGGCGCGGGTCAGCAGCGAGCTGGTGACGCCAGAGGCGATTTCTGACATCGAGCGCATCGAACACGGCGCCACCACCATGCCCATCGTCCGGAACGAGCCACTGCTGATCGCCGCGGCGATATCGGTCACCTGGTGCCACACGCGAGCGAGCGCCCGCACTTCCGCCACCTTGAAACGGGTCTCGTACGCCAGCGTGATTTCCGCGGCCTGCGTCATCACGAGATGCGTTTCGATGTCGGTGTCGCGCAATACCGCCAGCATGCGCACGCCGTACTGCACGCCGGACGCGCCCGAGATACCGATGACGAGGCGCCTAGGTCCAGCCATGATCAATGCATCACCGATCCGCCATCGACCACGACGGTTTGCCCGGTCATGAAGTCGCTGGCGGCGGCGCACAAGAACAGCAGCGTACCCGTCAGATCCGAAGGGTGCGCTTCACGTTGGAGCGCCCGGCTAGCGACGTTGCCGGCGACCACCTGTGCGCTCCAGCTCGGGTTCGCGCGTACGCCCTCGCTCATGGTCAGACCCGGGGCGAGGCAATTCACGCGCACGCCACCGGCGCCCACTTCCCGTGCCAGCGCCCGGGTGAGCGCCACCACCGCCCCCTTGGAAGCGACATAATGCAGCATCCCCGGCACGCCCTTGAACACGGTGCCGGACGCGATATTGACGATCTTGCCATAGCCGCGCCGGCGCATCTCAGGCAGCACGGCGCGGCAGCAGGCGAAGGTGCCGCGTACATTGACCGCCATGACCCGGTCCCATTCGGCGCTGGGAATTTCGTCCATCGGCTTGAGCGCAAGCGTCGCGAACAGGCCGGCATTGTTCACCAGAATGTCGGCGCCGCCGAAGCGGCGTTCCGCCATCTCCATCATCGCCGCGACGGAGGCATCATCGGTCACATCGGTGCGCGTCGCCTCGGCTCGGCCGCCGGCCCTCAGGATCGCCTCGGCGACAGGGGAAGCATCAACCATATCGGACAGCAGCACCGCCGCGCCGGCCCCCGCCAAGGCGCGGGCGTATTCCGCACCGATTCCTTGCGCCGCGCCGGTGACCAGGGCGATTTTCCCGTCCAGGCGCAAGGACGCCACGTCCATCGCCTAAACGCCCCGGAAGCGCGGCGCGCGCTTTTCATGAAAGGCGGCGACACCCTCATGGAAATCCTCAGACGAACGCAGGCGAGAGTAGCAGTGACCCTCCATTTCGATGGCGATGGCCAGCGATGCATCCTCGGTGTCGTTGAGCAGTTTCTTTGCCGTGCGCTGCGCCAAGGGCGAAAACGTGACCAGCTCGGCGACGAGCCGGGCGGTTGCCTGTTCCAATTCGTCGTCGGGCACGATTTCGGTCACGATGCCCCAGTCATTGGCCTCGCGCGCGGCGATCCGGCGCGAGCGCATGACGATGTCCTTGGTACGCGTGATGCCGATGATCTTCTGCAGCCGCGCGGATCCGCCGGAGCCAGGAATCTGCCCCAGTTTCTGCTCCGGTAGCGCATATTCGCAGGTTTCCGAGGCCAGCCGAAAATCGCACGCCAGGCTGAGTTCGAATCCGACGCCGAAGCAATAGCCGCGATTGGCGGCAATCACCGGCTTTGAGGCGCGCGCCGGGGCGGCAATGTTCCAAGCGAGATGCGAGACCTGTTCCGGCGAGGCTTCCAAGAACCCCTTGATGTAGCCGCCGCTGCTGAAATGCCGGCCGATCGAGCGCACCACGATCACTCGTACGCGCGGATCCTCGTCCAGCGTCTCGAAAGCACGCCGCATCTGGTCGCGCTGCGGCATGGTGATGACGTTATAGGGCGGGCGGTCGAGCACGATATCGCCGCGCGCGTGCGCCTCGTCGATCTCGATGCGAAAGCCGTCATGGGGGTGGTCTGGCGCCAAAACGTCGTTCATGCTGCGGGTTCCTGAGATAGAGAGATGACGTAGTCGCCATCGATCAGCTTGCGGCGAAGTAGCTTGCCGACCGGCGATTTCGGGATTTCGGCGACGAAGACGAAACGCCGCGGACGCTTGTAATTGGCAAGGCCGCTTTCGCGGCAGTGCCGGTCGAGTTCTGCCGCCTCGACCGGTGCCGCGGTTTTCACGAACGCGGTCACGATCTTGCCCCAGCGCTCATCCGGCAGGCCGACCACCGCCACCTCGGTAACGGCCGGATGCAGCGAAAGGCAGCTTTCGATTTCGACGGGCGAGACATTCTCGCCGCCGGTGATGATCATGTCATCGACCCGGCCGGTGACGAAGAGATCGCCGTCAGCGTCGAAATAACCGGTGTCACCGGTGCGATACCAGCCGTCGCGCAACGCCGTCGCGTCGGTGTCGGGGCGGCGCCAATAGCCCTCAAACGCCTCGTCGCCCGCGAGTAGGGCGAGGATTTCCCCTTCCTCCCCCGGCGCCGCCAGATCCGAAGCGTCGCTAGCCGCAAACCGCACGACACGGATGCGCTGGTTGAGGCCGGAGCGTCCGGCGCTGCCCGGCTTGGCCGCGGCGTTCTGGTTGATCGTGCAGGTATAGACCTCGCTGCTGCCGTAGTGGTTGACGAACAGATCGGGCTGAAACGCGCGGGTCAAGCGCTGGAGCAGTCCGTCGGTCATCGGCGCCCCGGCAAAGCCGAGTTTGCGCACGCTGCCGATATCCGCGCCGCCGAAATCCGGATGGCTCACCAGGTCATGGTAGAGTGTCGGCACCAGATAGAGATTGGTGATACGCTCCCGTGCGATCAGGTCGATCGCGATCTTCGGGTCGAAGCGCGGCAGGCAGACGAAGCAGCCGCCGAGCAGCGACATCGCCAGAAGCGAGCGCACGCCCATGGTGTGATAGAGCGGCATGACACCAAGCGTCCGCTCGCCATGGGCGTAGAGGTTCTGCGCCACATGGGCAATCGCCGCCGCGCGCTCCGCCCGGTGCCGACGCGGCACGCCCTTTGGCCGCGACGTCGTGCCCGAAGTGTAGAGCATCAGCGACCAGTCTTCGGCGGTCGCGCGCGGCTGCAAGGCCAATCCCGTCATGGCCGCCATCGCGTCGAAGGCGACCTCGCCCTCGCCAGCCACGGCGAGAGTGAGGCGCGGCAAGGCGCGCGAAGCCGCCGCCGCCCGCACCGCCTCAGCCGATGCCTCCTCGTAGGCGATCGCCCGCACCTCGGCATCGGCTATGCAGTAGTCGACCTCGTCTGCCTTGGCGCGCCAGTTCAGCGGCGTGATGATGACGCCCGAGATCTGGCAGGCCCAATGCAGCGTCGCCGTTTGCCAGCGGTTCTGCAGCAGGGTCAGCAGGCGGTCGCCGCGGCGCAACCCGATGCTGTCGAGCCCCGCCGCCACCGCAGCGATGCGAGGCACCCATTCGCCATAGGTGAGCCGCATCTCTCCGTCGACGATCGCAAGCGCGTCGGGATCGCGCTCGGCGCTCGCAACGAAGCTTGTCCCGAGGTCAAGCATGGTGGGGCACCCGCAAGGCTTCCGCCGCCGCCAGCGCGGCTTTTACGATCGGCGTGTAACCCGTGCAGCGACAGAGATGGCCGGAAAGCGTCTCACGGATCTCAGCCTCGCCGCAATCCGGGCGCTCGCGCAGCAGGGCGTCGAGCGACATCAAGATCCCCGGGGTGCAGAAACCGCATTGTAGACCGTGATGGGCGCGAAACGCCTCCTGCAGCGCGGAAAGCCGGTCCGGCGCCAACGCCAGCCCCTCGACGGTACGGATCTCGGCGCCGTCGGCCTGCACCGCCAGCGTCAGGCAGGCGCGCGCCGGGGCGCCGTCGATCTGCACCGTGCAGGCGCCGCAGATGCCATGCTCGCAACCGACATGCGTGCCGGTCGCGCCCAGGACATGGCGCAGGAAATCGTGCAGCAGCATGCGGGGTTCAGCCTCGCCGCCGGCCTTGCGGCCGTTCAGCGTGAACCGTACCGGATGGCGCTGCCCGGCGTCGAGCACGGCGGGAGCTTGGCGGGACATCAGGTGGCCTCCTTGAGGGCGCGGGCTTCCCGATCGCGTATGGCGGCCAGAACGACTTCCCGGCCGATGCGGCGGACCAACTCGCGGCGGTAGCGCGCCGACGCGTGCAAATCGTCTCGTGCTTCGAGATTCCAGGCGAAGGTGTCGAGCGCGTCGTCAAGCCCCTGGTCGGTCGGCAGAACGCGCGCCTTAGGGGTCTCCGCCACGCCGCCGATCGCCAGACGTAGCTCCTTTTCATCAGCGACAGCGGCAAACGCGGCGATGGCGAAGTCGCCGTGGCGGCGCGATATTTCGCGGAAGGCGTAGCCTGTCCCCGGGCGGACCGCGGGGACTGAAACCGCCTCGATCAACTCGTCCTCGGCGCGCGCCGTGACCATCATGCCGGTGAAAAATGCCTCCGCTGGGAGGCGGCGAGCACGGCGACGGCTGCGGAGATGCACCTCACCGCGCAGCGCGGTGAGCACCAGAGGTAGCTCCGCGCTCGGGTCCGCATGGGCGATGGAGCCGCAGACCGTGCCACGGCTACGCGTCTGCACATGGCCAAGCCAGGGCAGAGCCATAGCGAGCAGCGGCTGCCGCGCTGCGGTGTCGTGACGCATCTCCAGGTCGCGTTGCCGCACCCCGGCGCCGATGGTCAGCCGCGCGCCGTCGTCGTCGACGTGGCTCAACGCTGCGACGTGCATGATGTCCACCAGCAGCGCCGGGCGCGCGAGCCGCATGTTGAGCATCGGCACCAGGCTTTGTCCGCCCGCGATCACACGGGCCTCGCCGCCGCTTCTATGCAGGGCTTCGAGCACATGCTCCGTCGTCGCCGCGCGCTGATAGGCGAAACGGGCCGGTTTCACGCGCGCCTCCGGAACAGCCTGAGCAGGCGCCGCCACAAGCTCGGCCGCCGGCCGCTTGCCTGCACCGCGAGTGACTCGAAGAATTGTCCGATGACGACCCGCGCCGCGCCGTCCAGTAGCCGCCCGCCGATCGAGGCGATCTTGCCGCCCACTGCGGCCTCGTAGTCGTAGGTCAGCTCCGTGCGGGCCTGTCCGACCGGCACGAGCCGCAGCCGTCCACGGCCACGCCCGAAGCCGAGAGCGCCGTCGACCGAGCCGGACAAGGTGACGGCGCGTGGTGGATCGAGGTCGGAAAGCGCGATCTCGGCACGGTAACGTCCGCGCACCGGGCCAATGCCCAGCGTGACCTCCGCGCGGAACCGGGTATCGCTCTCGCGCCGGACATTGTCGGCGCCCGGCACCACGCGGGCGAGCAGAGCGGGATCGAGCAGCATCGCCCAGAGCTGTTCGGGCGTCGCGTCAACCGAGGCGCGGCCGCGGCCAAACAGCGTCCGCTCGCCTTGCGTCGCCTGCGGCGGTCTCGCCTCATGGTGCGGCGGCTGAGGCTCGGCGCCGTGCAGCGCCTCCGAAAGACGGGAAGGCAGCAGCGGAAGCCGGATGTCCGCAAGACCAAGCGCGTCGGCAACCGCATTGGCGATGCAAACCGGCGTGGACATGGTATTGCCCTCGCCCACGCCCTTGGCTCCGAGCGGCGTGAACGGCGACGGCGTTTCGTAGTGCAGGATGACGGGTTCCGGCACCTCCCTCGCCGTCGGGATGAGATAGTCGGCCAGCGTGCCGGTAAGCAGACTCCCATCCGGCGCGTAGGATTGCTCCTCCAGGAGCGCCGCACCCAAGGCATGAGCGAAGCCGCCGGTGATCTGTCCGGCCACCATGCCGGGATGCAGGATGCGTCCGCAGTCATGCATCGTCACGTAGCGATCGAGCCGGATCTCACCCGTGTCGCGATCCACCTCGACGCCGCAGAAGTCGAAGATGAAGCCGTGACACAGCGACGAATTGACCTCGTCGGCGTCATTGGGCGCGTCGAGTTGCGGCGGCGTCCAAAATACGGTCTCGCGGAGGGATTGCTCGACCTCTTCCGGCAAGGTCGCTGGCGCCCAATGCCCGGTCGCGGCAAGCCGAGTGAAGGGGATGGCGTTGCCGGGATTGCCGGGGCTGAAGACCTTGCCCGCCGAGAACACGAGTTCGTCCGCACGGGCGTTGAGCTGAGCCGCGGCGATCCGGGCCAGCCGCTCCCGCAGCCGCGTCGCGGCGATCTGGGCGGCTCCCGCGACCGCCGGGGCGAAGCGGCTGGCGTAATTGCCGGAGGCGATGGACCAGGCGTCCTTGGCGGTATCCAATTCCGTGACCACGCGGATATCGGAAGGCCGTAGCCCGAACACGTCGGCCACCACCTGCGACAGCACGGTGCGATGTCCTTGGCCCTGCGGGACGGAGGCGACATGGACCGAGACCGACCCCACGGGGTCGAGCGTGATGGTCGCGGTTGCCTGAGCGCCGTTCTTTGGGCCCGCGCGGCGCCGCTCGGCCGCGGTCAGCACCGTGGTGATGTAGCCCATGTTGGATACCGAGGGCTCGACGACCGCGGCATAACCGATGCCATAGAGCCGCCCCTCGACACGTGCCGCCGCGCGCCGCGCGAGCAGGCTCTCATGATCGCCGTCGCGGAGCGCCACGTCCAGCGCCGCCCGATAGTCTCCGGAGTCGAGCAACGCCCCGGTTGCCGTCCGATAGGGAAAAGCGTCGGCCGGCACCAGGTTGCGCCGCACCACAGCGAGCGGATCGAGCCCGAGCGTTGCGGCGATGCGGCTGATCAGCCGCTCCAGCGGGAAGTAGATCTGTGGGCCACCGAAGCCGCGGTTCAGCCCGGTCGGCAGCTTGTTGGTGACAACGACGCGGTTGCGAATGTGCAGATTCCGGATGGCATAGGCGCCCGTCATGTTGCCGTGCATGCGATAGAGCGTCGCCGGTTCCGGGGCACGCAAATGGGCGCCGCAATCCTCGATCTGATCCCAATCCAGCGCCAGGATGCGACCATCCTCCGCCACCGCCGCCTGGAGCCTGGTGACGCGATTGGTGGCGGAGACGGCACCCGCCAGATGTTCCATCCGATCCTCGATCCACTTCACCGGACGTCCGGCCAGCCTGGCGGCAACGGCGATCAGGACGATGTAGGGAAATATGCCTTGCTTCACGCCGAAGCTGCCGCCGGAGTCCGGCGGCGTGCGCAGCCGCAGCCGGTTACCCGGCACCCGCAGCGCGCGCGCGATTACCGCGTGGATGCTGAACGGCCCCTGAAAATTGGCGAGCACATCATAGGCGTCAAGCGCCGGGTCGTATTCCGCCACCACGCCGTAGGTCTCGATCGGCGTGCAGGCGTTGCGAGGATAATCGACATCGACACCGATGCGGTGCGGCGCCGAGGCGAAAGCGCCGTCAGGATCGCCGTAGGAGAAGCTGCGGTCGCTGGCGATATTCCCGGGGAAGCCCTCGTGCAACAGCGGCGCCCCGTCGCGCAAGGCGTCGAGAGGCGCGACCACCGCGGGCAGCGGCGCATAGCTGACCTCGATGGCACCGAGCGCATCCTCAGCCAGATAGCGATCGGTGGCGACGGCGACGGCGACCGGTTCGCCGACATATCGCACCCGGTCGATCGCCATGGGCCAGCACTCCACCGGCGCCTTGACGCCGACGACCAGGCTCGTGGTGAGCGCCCGCAACTCCGTCCCGGTCAGGATGGCGGCAACGCCGGGCATTGCACGGGCGGCGTCCGTTCGGATGCTTTCGATGGTGGCGTGGGCGTGCGGTGAGCGCAGTATGGCCGCGTGCAGCGTTCCGGGCGGCATTCCGAGGTCGTCGATGAACCGGCCGCGCCCGGCGAGCAGCGCCGCGTCCTCCACCCGCGGGATGGATATACCGACCCATCCGCCCTCCCCCACGGTTTGCGCATGGACGTCCAACGTCATCTGCCACACTCCATCACGTCAGGTAGCTAAAGTCCTGATCCGTGGAATGGCGATACCGTCGGATCGCGCCGCTTACCCAGGCGTCTCATTTATCTGCCGCTCGGCGGCGGCGCGGAAACCACTGGGCGGTGCGCCCGCATGGTCGCGAAAAAACCGGGTGAAATGCGGCGGCGCGCTGAAACCAAGACGTTCGCTGATAGTGGTAATTGGCGCTATGCCGTCCAAAAGTTCACTCACCCCTCGCTCCAACCGCAGCATATTGAGGAACACGCGCGGCGACACGTGCGTCGACCGCTCGAATAGGCGGAAGAAATGGGCGCGCGATAATCCAGCGCGCCGCGCCAGGCTGGCCATGTCGCCCCGCTCGGCCGGATCCTGCCTCATCTCGCTCACGGCCCGTCGGATGCGGCGGTCCACGTCGAGGCGCGCGATCTCCCGCAGCGAGGTGCCGATCCGCTGCCACTTGGTGAATCGCTCGATGACCGCGATCATCAGTGCCGACAATCGCGCCTCCTGCACGGCCGCAGTCTCGGCGCCTTCCGCCAGGGACACGGCCATCTCGTCGGCCAGGCGCCGAATGCGGGATGTAAGGCCCACGCAGGTCCGCTCGAAAAACCCAGGTGTGCCGCTCGCGGTCCAGTTGCTCCGGAACTGGCCGAGCCATTGCGGCTCGATGTAGAGCGCCAGGATGATCGTGCGGGGGCGCTTGAGATCATGGGCGTAGTGGTGCGGCTCCCAGGCGTTGATGAGGACGGCGTTCTCACCCGTCAATGGAGCGAACCAGCTTCGCACCATGAACTGGGTATCGGCGCCCTCAGCCTTGATCAAGACATGGCAATGCGGATGCGCATGCCGCACCAGCGGCGCATCCATATCCAGGAGTGCGACGCGCCCAAATTGTCCGTGAGCGATACGCAGCGCGTCGGACAACGCCTCCTCCGGGTTATGCGTCGGCCCTCTCTTGGGTGACGTTCGGCTCCTTAATGCGCCGATGTTGTAAAATGGTCTATAATTGCGGTAACCGCTCGGAGCACAGCGTCATGATCCTGCCGTGCGAGGGTGGGTATATTAAGCGTGAGACCGCCCCGCCCCGCCTTTTGCCCCCGCGCCACAACCGCCCCGGCGGAATCGTGGATCACGTAATCCGTCGGTACCTTCCGGGATAAGCGTGGCTGTTTCGTTGCGGCCGCGGTTAGACGGCGCAAAACCTCAGCCGGAGAGAGTAGACCGCGGCCATTGGCGACACGTTCCGTCTGCTCAGACGCCAGATTGTTTGCTTCTGCCATGATGCGTTCGCGCTGCGCTGGCGAGCGCAGGAGAGGCGCCAATATCGCACCATGGCTGATGCCGATCACATGAGGTGAGCCGAAGCCCGCAACAATGTCAGCCGGCAGCTTCGCGAGTTCAAGATAGCGGCTTAGCCAACTCTTGCTCACTTCCAGCCTCTCGGCCATGCGTTGTTGACTGCCGCCGTAGTAGCGATCAATGGCACGAGCATAATCGGTTGCACGCTCATAATCGGACAGGTCGCGTCGGCTGCGGTTTTCAAGGTCCGCGAGACGAAATGCCTCCTCATCGGTCAATTCTCGCGGCTCAATAAGGAACCGAAAGCGCGGTTGGTCATGGGCGCACATCCAGGTCGCCGTCCAGTGACGACGCGCACCGCAGATCACCTCAAATGTATGACTAGGGTCATCACTTACCCTGCGCACGATAGCTGGCACTTCCTGCCGCCCTTGCGCTTTGAAGCTTTCAATCAAATCCGCGCAGGTTTCCTCGTTCAACGCGGCGTAATCACGGTTGTGGCCGCCCCAGATGCGGCAGATCGCGGGATCAACCAGTTCTTGAACACGCGTCACGGCCTGGCCCGAAGCAAGCTCGGCCAGGCGGTTGTCGCGGGCGCCCAGTATGCCAGTGCGTGGCGGAAGCCGAGACCCTGTCGCGATGGATGCGCCGCTCCCGGTCAGCCCTTGAGCGAAACCTCTATTCCCTGTCGCCATTCTAAAACACCCTTATTTATCATAGAATTGCCCTGGAGTTGCAGACCTGCAATCTCGTCAGAGGATGCCCTCTGCCCGTAAACGCCCAGCCTGACTTGGCCAAGTCAGACGGATCTGCGTCTCCACCTCAGCATTCACTCCGTTCAGATAAGTCAGGCAGCGCTGATAAGTCTCGCGTGAGGTAACAGGTTGCTCCAGATCATAAACACTCATCAGGCGGGCCGATGCGTTGTCGATCTCGGCGCTGTCCTTCAAAACCGTGCGTAGCAGCATATCACCAAACAGGTTGCGTATGAGACCCAGCAATTCTCGTTGCATGGATTTCTGCTCATCTGCACGCGTCGCTACCAGCCGCATCCAGCGCAAATTGATCGGTAGATGCCGCTCTTCCAGCGTCAACATCGTCTCGTAGAGCATGGCCAGGAATGTCGTGGTCGAAGTGAAATCGACCACGGTGGGTGGGATCGGCACAATCAATGCGTTCGCGGCGCGCATCACCGACAGCGAGATCGTGCCTAGCGCAGGCGGCGGGTCCAGGATGATCACGTCAAAATGGTCACCGATTGAAGCAATTCCCTCCGCCAATCGGTTCAAAAGGTTGGGCTGGGCTCGCGCGACGCGAGCGGCGAGTTCGTATTCTGACGAGTAGAGCTTGAGATTAGCGGGCACGAGGTAGAGCCCATCCCAGTGTGTCTCCCGCACCGCATAAGCGAGGCTCGTCGTCTCCGGGTTACGAAAGAAAGGATAAAGGGTGTCATTCTCGCCAATGTCGAGATCTGGCACATAGCCAAATAAGGCAGTGGTCGAGCCCTGGCTGTCGCAGTCGATCAAGCAGACGCGATATCCTCGAATAGCGAGATATTGCGCAAGATGGACGGCCAGGGTGGATTTGCCTACACCCCCTTTGAAATTCTGCACCGCGATGATGGATAACGGATCTTCCTCGGTGCGCCACGGCCGCGTGTTAAACACCAACCGCATTTGATTAATCTCGGCAAGCGTATAGCCGATCCGACGACCGGAGGTGGTGCGCTCTACGGATGGCAAACGACCATCTTTCTCCGCCTCCCGGATCGCGGCGCTGGTACGCCCGACCAGCTCTGCCACGCGCGTAATGGAAAAGCGCGGTGATTGGCGACGCGCATGTTCTCCCCGAACCCCCTGTGCACGGAGCGATTCAAGAACATTGAGAGAGCGGGCATAGAGATCCGCGATTGTCGGCGTGGTTCCGGAAATATCCATATTTTTACGATTTTCGCTTCATCGTCAGCGTCGACTCTGGCGTGACCGAACAGTCGGAACTCGGCCAAGTTGTGCCACCGCGGTTGCCCGCGCCAACGCGCGGTCAAAGCGACTTGCAATCCAATGAGCGACGAACGGAGTGCCGGCTAGCAATTCCCATTCATCGTCGCAGATCTCCAATGTCACATCTTTCAACCAAGCTTTCGCGTCGGCTGGACCTAGCGCATTGGTGAGGGCTTCCATAAAGACTTTGGCAACGCCCGGAAGAGCGTTGTCAGTTAAAGCAGCGGCAGAGGCCGCACCTTTATCATCGGTTGATGGCGGCTGATTGGATATGACTACTAGCTTTTGCTGCAACGGGGCCGGTGAAGCATATAACCGCACCAGGGTCGTATCAAAATCCGCACGAGCCTCTGGATATACGGCTGAGACATGGCGTTCCCAAGCGTCTCGGATCGTTTGGCGGAATTTTCGGATATTGCGTCCATCATTTCCAAAATGCACTGCAAGTTGTTGCCAGCTAATTGCGGTTGGCCGCTTGGGATTGATGCGAGGTAATCGGTAAGCCAGCCAAGTGTAGAGATCTAGCGCTGTGGCTGAATCACGCAATTGGCGGATGGCATGCTCGTTGAGTGGAACAGCATGCTCTCGTAGGTGTTCGAAGAACCCCTCCGTCATAACAATTTCACGGATAAAGCTGCCGCCGTTACGATCTATGCCCGTGTATTCGTTGGTCAGCTTGATTTCTTTGATGGCGAAGGCACGTTGACCCTCGTCAGCGGTGTTCTCCCACCGAATCATCCATTCGCAAGCAAGTAAGCGATCGAGTTGCTCACGTATGAGCGTGGCCGATCCGCGCGGCCCGTAGCTGATCGTGCGGAACCCCATTCGCCGCATCCAGTCGGTAAAGTTTCGGCCGAGCACGATGTGACGGGAACGGGTTCTGACTGCTTCCGTCATGATGTGGATTAGAACCAGACGGGGTAGCGAGCCGTAGGGTACTCCAAGGGTGCGGAAGTATTGCTGGTCGTTAATCGTTTCAATGACCGGCTTGGGGCTGATGATGAGGGTGTATTGGCCGTCCTGGCGAATGATCGGCGAATGTTCATCGGCGGGCCGCCGTACCGGCAGAGACATGGCGCAGAGAGCGGAATGTAAAAAATTTGGTGAGGGAGTCTCGCCAACGATGGCATTTACCCGTTCAAACAGGTCTGGTTGTCCTATCTCGCGTGCTACTTCTGCTGCAGCTGCCGCGCCTCGTTGGATTAAAGTCAGATGGATTTGCTGGCCAAGAGCTGGACGAAGCGCCATGGTGGGTCTCTCCTGCGCGACTCAAATCGAGACGGATGTCATCGCTGTTACCACAATGAGTGATGGATGGGGAGATATTTTCACAAATTACGGAAAAATCGCGATGGAACTACAAGTTGACCGATGATAAAAGTACAT
>JAJZDW010000051.1 GCA_021851405.1 Pseudomonadota bacterium | reverse complement strand
GACGGCGGATTGTGGTGTCGGCGAAAGCACGGAGTTTCTCCATGATCGATCCAGCACAGTGGGTAGAGTGGCGCGACAGGTCGGGTCAATCTGTACGCTATCGCACACAGATGAGGTCGGCACAGGCTGTGAAGCGAGGGCCGTGGGGCTCGAGGTGCCGTTGGACAATCGGGCCGAGGCGGTGTTGAGCGCGGCTCATCATGAGGGCGTTCGCGTCACGGCGCAGCATGTCTGGCGGAGGTGAATGGTTCTGTGCGCCGAGCGGTGGATCGCGACGGCGAGGGCGCGCGAATACCCTACCTCTCCGGCGGGACGCTGCTTCAGTGCCGTCGCGATGAGGATCGCGCATACACCGAGCTGGCCGATGCGATCCGAAGGATCGGTGCCGCACCTGCCGATGATCTGCGCGAGCTGTGGCGGCGACTGGTCATCAATTTCTTGATCACCAACGTGGACGACCATCTGTGGAACGTCGGCTTTCTCTACGCGGGTGACGGGAAATGGCGCCTGGCGCCTGCTTTCGACGTCAACCCGTTCCCCGACAGAGCACGGGAGTCGAAGACGTGGTTGAGTGAGGCCTCCGGACCGATCACGTCGCTCGAGCAGCTGCTGAGCGAAGCGCCCTATTTCGGTCTCAGCCGCGTCGAGGCCGAGGAACTCCTCGGCACCGTCGCGTTGAAGTTGGCTCAATGGAGGGACATTGCCAGCGCCCGGGACGTGGGACTCACCGATGCCGACATCGCACAGTTCGCGCCAGCCTTTGAGCATGATGATGCTCGTGCTGCACGGGCGTTGGCCCATTGAGCGGGCGGGCGCATCGGACGTGCCCCGTCGAGGAGTGCAGCGTGGCGCACATCGCGGGCAGAAGGCGCGTCATTCGGGCGCGGGGTTGAGTGTGGAGACGGCGACCGCAGCGCGGCGGGTCTCGCGCTTGAACAGAAACAACGTCGTGAGCAGCAGCGTCATCGGTACGAGCGAAAAATAGAAGGCGTGGATGCCCCCGAAGCGGGCAAACACGATCGCCGTGATGCGCGAGCCGAGCGTGCCGCCGAGCGCGGAGAACACCAGGATCAGTCCGGTCATGGCCGCGTGTGCGGGCTTCGGCAGCGCACTCAGCGCCACGGAGTTGATCACCGGGTAGATCGGCGCCATCAGCAGGCCGATCAGCGGGATGAGGTAGGCCGCCAGGGGCGCATGTAGCCAGCCGACCTGTCCGCCGCTGATGCCTCGGGCAAGCGGGAGCGTCACCAGCATCAGCAGTGCCATCCCGACGATGCAGGCATTGAGCAGCGGATACCAGGCAACGCGCCGCAGCACCTGGCCGGCCGCGACTCGGCCGACGGCGATGGAGGCGGCCAACATGCTCGCCATCTGCACGGCGACGGCATCCGGCAGCTTCAATACCTCGTTGTTGAAGGTCGGCAGCCACGTGCCGAAGCTCTGCTCGATGAGCACGTAGAAGAACGCCGAGGCCAGGAACACGTACACCATCGGACGCAGCGCCGAGCCGCTGATCTGGGCGAGGGAGGTGCGCACCGGCTGCACCTTGCCGCGCGCGGCCGATTCGTCCAGGTGCGAGCTGCCGAGCAGCGTCATCGCCACGATGCAGGCCGCGGCGATCACCCAGTATACGCGCAGCCAGGCGATGCTGGCGGCCGCGCCGGAGCGGATGAAGGCGCTGAACAGCCACCCGGAGATCACCACCCCGACCATGAACAGCCCTTCGATGAAATTGGTCAGGCGGGCATGTTCGCTCTGGGTGCTCGTGAGCAGGCCGATGGCCCCGTACACCGATACCTTGGTGAGCGCGAAGGCGATGCCGACGCACACGAACAGCAACTCGGTGGTGTGGAACCCCGGGAACAGCGGCATGAGCGTGCACGCGGCGCCCACGATCGCCAGTCCGATCACGATGGCGCGGCGGTAGCCGAGCAGCGGCAGGAACGAGGCGACCGCGAACGAGGTGATCACGATCGGCAGATCCTTGAACAGCTCGAGCAGGCTCGCCTCGGGCTTGCCGACCTGGAAACTGTGGATCGACTGCAGGATGACCGTCCCGACGCTGTTCAGCAGGACTGCGAAGATCATGAAGCTCAGCGCCAGAGCGCCGATCAGCCGATAGCGGTTCACAGGGTGCGGCATGCAGGAGTAGTCTTTACGGCCGGCGTAAGCCCGTGGATGATAGCGAGATCCCAGACCGCGCGACTCTGCTGTGGTGGACCGCAAGAAAAAAAGCCCGACTGCTCCTGCGAGCCTCACCATGGCCGATCTGGCCGGGCTCGCCGGTGTCTCGACGATCACGGTTTCGCGTGCGCTCTCCGGCAGCGCGCTCGTCAGTCCCGCGACCCGCGAGCGCGTGCAGCAGCTGGCGCGCAAGCACGGCTACAAGCTCAACGTCAGCGCCCGCAACCTGCGCCTGCGGCGCTCGCACGCGGTGGCGGTGATCGTCGAGATGACCCCGACGCCCGAGCGCACCATGTGGGACCCGTACCCGCTGGCCCTGCTCGGAGGGATTTCGCAGGAGCTGACCTCGGCCGGGTACAACGTGCTGCTCACCACGCGCCAGGCCGCGGGCGACGTCTCGGTGCAGGCTGCCGACGGGCTGATCTTGCTCGGACAGGGCGCCCATCAGGATGCGGTGCATGCCTACGACCGGCTGGGCCTGCCGATGGTGGTGTGGGGCGCCGCCGGGGTGGGCGGGGATGAGCACATCGTGGTCGGCAGCGACAACCGTCACGGCGGTATGAGCGTCGCTGAGCGCTTCGTGTCCCTCGGCCGGCGCCACCCGGTGTTCATCGGCAATCCCGATCACCCCGAGATGTCGCAGCGCTTTGCCGGGTTCCTCGATGAGCTCGGCCGCCACGGCATCAAGCCGTTGCTGATGCGCCGTTCGGATTTCACGCTCGAGAGCGGCGTGCAGGCGGTGCGTTCGCTGCACAACCGCCGGGTGCAGTTCGACGCCATCTTCGCCTGCTCCGATCTGGTGGCGATGGGGGCGATCCGGGCGCTGGTCGAATTGGGCCAGCGCGTCCCGGAGGACGTCTCGGTGATCGGCTACGACGACACCCCGCAGGGGGCCACGTTCCTGCCGCCGCTCTCGACGGTGCGACAGAACTGGCAGGAGGGCGGGGTGCTGCTCGCCCGCAAGGTGCTCGGCGTCATCCGCGGCGAGCCGGTCGACTCGCAGATGCTGCCCACCGCGCTCGTGCTGCGCGCCACCTGAGCGGATCGGCTCAGGGCGTCAATCCGATCTGCGCGTAGCGGCGCGCGGTGTCCGGGTGGGTCCTCGCCGCGGCCGCAAAGTCCGCCTGTGCCGCGCGGCGCTGGCCGAAGTGCAGCGCCACCAGCCCCCGCCCATAGAGCGGCAGTGACCGATGCGGATGCGGCGCCAGTGCCGCAGCGTAGTCGCGCCGCGCGCCGGTCCAGTTCCCCAGCCGGATGTCCACCAGGCCGCGGCTGTCGAGCACGGGCGTCGAGCCGGGCAGGCGCTCCAGGGCCCGGTCGCAGTCCCGCAGCGCCTGGTGCAGATGGCGGTCTGCCGCCGCGTCTGCCCAGCACAGGCCGGTCCACGCGTACGGCGCGGCGGCATCCCCGCCGTGATGATCGAGCCATGCGCGGTACGCATGCCGCGCCAGCGCGAATGCGCCGGCGTCGTTGGCGAGTGCCCCGAGCGTCATTTGCGCGATCGATTCGGCGGGCGTCGCGCGGCTCGCCGCGGCGAGCGCGGTGGTCGCGCTCGCGGTGAGCACGGTCCACCGTGACGCGCTGACGGTGCTGCGCAGTGCCAGCCGTGCCGCGGCGAGGCCGAGCAACTGCGGGTAATGATCGGGCTGCAGTCGCACGGCGTTCTGGAAGGACGCCAGCGCCAGTGCCGGCTGCCTCGCCGCGAGCGCGGTCTGCCCCTGGTACGTGAGGCAGCGCGCGTCGGTGGGCGCGAGCGCGCAGGCGCGTTTGAATTCCGCGAGGGCCTGCCGGTACTGCTCGCGGGCGCGCGCGGCCATAGCGCGGCGGATCCACTCGGCGGCGGTCAGGTTGGCCGCGGATGCGCCCGCGGGGTTCCGGGCGACTCCCGCCGACCCGGGCTGGCCGAGCGCGAATACCGGGCCGCCGCGATAGGTGAAGTAGATCTTGTGCTGGCGGTTGGCGATGTAGACGTGATGCGACAGAAAGAAATCCGCACCGAGCACCAGGCCGATGCCCGGCCCGAGGGTCGTCATCCGGATGACCTCAAGGTGCGTATGTTCGATCGTTTCACCGCCGATCTGCAGCCGTGCGACCGGAGCAATCCAGACATTGACCATGCGGTGGGCAAAGCCCATCGCGCGACCGGCGGGCTTCACGCCAGGATCGCCGGGACCGATGTGCAGCCGCTCGGCGGTGGCGAGCGAGAGCACCGAGCGCCCCGCACCGGTATCGAAAAGCACCTGAACGCGATGACCGTCGAGTCGCGCCGTGGCCGCGAACCGCGGCGCGCCGCCGGCCGGCGGATTGAAGCGCACGATCCCGACCGGCCGGTGGCCGGCCCAGTACGCCAGCGGCAGAGTGCCGCAGTGCGCGGTGCGCACGAAGCGCATGTACCCTTTGCCGAAATCCAGCTCCACGTCCGCAACCCGCAGCAGGTTGTCGCCGAGCGCGCCGGCGGCGTGCGAGAAGTAATCGTTGCCGGCCACCAGGAACTCGACGTGGTGCAGCGTCTGGTGCACGAACGTGAAGGTGCGGGCGCTCACCAGCTGCGGTTCGGTGTCCCCGCCGACGCCGCCCAGGAACAGGCCCGGCGGTGCGAACAGGGGTGTCAGATGGTAGCGCCGGGCACCCTCGGGGGAGAGCACGCTGAAGAATGCGCCCGAGTCGACTGCGAGCAGCGCCGACGCCCTGTTGATCCGCACCTGGATCAGCGCCTGCCGGTCTTTCATGGTCACCGGCATTTTGGGATACCGCTCGATCCTGCAGCCGGCCGCCGAGGCAACGCCCGGGGTGCACAGTGTGATCAGCAGCCCGAGCAGCGCGCAATGGCGTACCGGCGTCATGCGGTGTGCCCTCCAGGGGTCGCATGTTTCGGGTTTCCCGCCGGTGAGGGTGGGGCGAGTCCAAAGTGCCGGAACTCTGCGCCGATGCGGGGGTAGCGCTGTTGGGCGACCGCCAGATTCCGGCCGTAGAGGGCGGTCGGCGTGTACGGCGCGTGAGCGAGCACCGCGTCAGAGTCCCGGATCGCCTGGTGGTTGCGGCCGAGGCGCAGATACACCAGAGCGCGACTGTCGCGCACCGCAGGGTCGTCCCCCGGCAGTGATTGCCTCAGGTACGGCAACCCGGGACCGGCGTCGATCGTCTCCGGTGCGCTGAGGTTGAGCGCCTCGTTGCAGTCCGCGAGTGCCCGGTGCAGTGCCCGAGCCGACCTGCCGCGCAGCCAGCAGCGGGCGTTGAGGCCCGTGGCCTGCTCGCTGCGGGGTCGGTGCGTGGCGAGCCAGCGGTTGATCTGCGCCAGGCCGGCGCGGTAGCGGCCGACCTCGCCGTACAGGATGCCCAGTTTGAGCTGCAGGGCTGCATCGTGCGCGGCTCGACGCGCCACGGCGGCGAGGTCCGCGTCGATCTGCACCCGGTGTGCGGCCGCGTCGGGCTGCTCCAGGCGCAGTTCGGCGCGCGCCCGGTGCGCCTGCACGTCCCGCGGCGCAAGGCGCAGGGCGGCGTCGAAATCGGCAAGCGCCGCCCGATCGCGCTGCTGCGCGAGGTACACGGTGCCGCGCTCGTGGCGATCGTGGGCATCGTGCGGCGCGAGCCTGCACGCCTGCGAGAGATCGGCGATCGCACGGCGGAACTCCCTCATGGCCGCGAGGGCCAGGCCCCGGCGCATCAGCGCCGCCGCGCCGAGCGGCGTCACCCCAGGACTGTGGCGGGTGATCCCGGCGCGCCGGGCGGCCTGCAGCGAGAGGATCGAGCGCGGCGCGCCGGGATCGAGCAGCACCGTGATGCGCCTACCGTTCACTTCGGCGTGCGAGAGCATCTGCGAGTGGACCACGCTCACGTGGCGCAGCTTCACCCCGGAATACGGTGTTTTGTCGGCCCAATAGGCGAGGGGCTGGCCGGCGCACCCGTCCGGCCTGAGGAAGCGCACGACGCCGTCGGTCAGGTCGTACTCGACGTCAGAGACCCGCAGCAGATTCTGGCCGAGCGAGCCGGCGAGTCGGCCCCAGTCATGCCCCGGGACGACCAGAAACGGCACGGGATGCAGCGGCGCACTCAGGTCGGAGAACGTCTTGACCGTGGCGAGCTGCGGTCGGGTCATGCCCCCGCCGGCGCCGCCGAGGTACAGCGAGTCCCCGGGGATGGCGTGCAGCGCCAGCCGGTCGCGTGCGGCAGTCTCCTGCGAGATCGTGCCGTAGGCGGCGCCGCTGTCGAGCAGGAACGCGGCCCGGTGCCCGTTGATGCCGGCCCGCACGGTCGGACGCAGGCCGTGCAGGGTGACCGGCAGCGGACCGAGCTGCAGCAGTCGGCAATTGCCGCCCCACGCGCTCGCAGCGCCCAGCAGGCCCAAAACGGTCATCCATCCTCTGTGCCGCACGCGCATGGAGTTCCCCTCGCGGGATCCTTGTGCTTCTTGATCGTCCTCCGGCGGCCTCGCGCCCGATCCCGTGTGGCACGGCTCCGTCCGTCCAAGACTAGCGCACTGCGGGCGGGGCGCAAGCGTGGCTGGCGCCCCGGGGTCGCCGCCGCGCCCGGCGTACACTGCACGCATGAGCCCTCCTGCCGTGACGGACCGTGCGCTGTACGCCCTCGCCGAACAGGTGGGACGGACCCTGCGGGCCGCAGGCGCGCGGCTCGTCACCGCCGAGTCCTGCACAGCGGGGTGGATCGCCAAAGCGCTGACGGACGTGCCGGGCAGCTCACGGTGGGTCGAGTGCGGCTACGTGACCTATTCCGATGCGGCCAAGATGCGCGACCTGGGCGTCGCCGCGTCGACTCTGAAGGCCCACGGTGCGGTGAGCGAGGCGGTGGTCCGGGCGATGGCGCAGGGGGCGCTGCGGGTCTCCGGGGCCGAGCTTGCCGTGGCGGTGAGCGGGATCGCCGGCCCCGACGGTGGCACCCCCGAGAAGCCCGTGGGCACCGTGTGGTTCGCGGTCGCGGCGCGATGGCGGCACGAGCCGCTGAGCGGCGTGCAGCGCTTTGCCGGTGATCGGGACGCCGTCCGCCGTCGCACGGTGGCGCATGCGCTGCAGCAGGTGCTCGCCGTGCTCGGTGACGCGGGAGCGAGCACGCCGTGAGCGGCACGGGTGTGGCTCGGCCGGCCGAGCCGGCGCCCGAGCCGCGCTCGCGGCGATTATTCTTCGCGCTCTGGCCCGATGCGGCCATGCGCGAGCGGCTGGCACGGGCAGTGCGCGCTGCCGTGCACGATTGCGGTGGCCGGCCCGTACCGCTCGAGCAATGGCATCTGACGCTGGCCTTTCTCGGTGCCGTGCCGGCCGCGCGGGTCGCGGCGCTCGCGGCGCTCGCGCGGGCTGCGGCGCATGCGGCAGAGGTGCCCGAGGTGGGCCTCGAGCTGTCGCTCGGAAGCGTAGTCGACTGGCCGCAGCCGCAGGTCCGGTGCGTCCTGCCGATCGAGCCGCCACCGGCCCTCGAACGGCTGGCGCGGGCGTTGGCCGACTCGTTGAGCGCGGCGGGTTTTGTCCCGGAACTCAAACCCTTCCACGCGCATGTCACCGTGGCACGCAAAGTTACGCGGCCAAGTGAGTCTCGCCGCCTGCCGGTGGTGCAGTGGCGGTTCGAGCACTTCGCGCTGCTCGAGAGTCGTACGCTGCCGAGCGGGGCCGTGTACAGTGTTGTCGAAACGTACCCACTGTGCAGTCCTGCCGGGCCGCGAAAATAACATCTTGCGCAGGTATCTAGGGTGCTGAGCGCGGCATCTTTGTGGGATAATTCACGTACCCCTCCGTTATCAAAACACCCGGGACACCCAGATGGAAGAGAATCGTAAGAAAGCGCTCGCCGCCGCTTTGGGCCAGATCGAGAAACAATTCGGCAAGGGCTCGGTGATGCGTCTGGGCGACGCTGCCGCCTCCTACGATATCGAGGCCGTGTCGACCGGTTCGCTGGGGCTGGATATCGCGCTCGGCGTCGGCGGCCTGCCGCGCGGACGGGTGGTGGAGATCTACGGACCGGAATCCTCGGGCAAAACGACCCTGACGCTGCAGGTGATCGCCGAAGTGCAGCGCAACGGCGGCACTGCGGCATTCGTCGACGCCGAACACGCCCTCGATCCGGCCTACGCTGAGAAGCTCGGGGTGAATATCGCTGAGCTGCTCGTCTCACAGCCCGATACCGGCGAGCAGGCGCTTGAAATCACCGACATGCTGGTGCGCTCCAATGCGGTCGACATCGTGGTGATCGACTCCGTGGCCGCCCTGACGCCGAAGGCCGAAATCGAAGGCGAGATGGGCGAGATGCAGGTGGGCCTGCAGGCCCGCCTGATGTCCCAGGCGCTGCGCAAGCTGACGGGCAACATCAAGCGCTCCAACACCATCGTGATCTTCATCAACCAGATCCGCATGAAGATCGGTGTGATGTTCGGCAGCCCCGAGACCACCACCGGCGGTAACGCGCTGAAGTTCTACGCCTCGGTGCGGCTCGATATTCGCCGCATCGGCGCGATCAAGAACGGCGAGGAAGTGGTCGGTAACATGACCCGGGTCAAAGTGGTCAAGAACAAGGTCGCCCCGCCGTTCCGCGAGGCTGAATTCGAGATCATGTACGGCCTGGGCATCTCGCGCGAAGGGGAGATCATCGATCTGGCCAGTGCCCAGGACATCATCGAGAAGTCCGGCGCATGGTATTCGTACAAGGGCAATCGGATCGGTCAGGGCAAGGACAACGCCCGAACCTTCCTGCAGAACAACCCGGAACTGGCCCGGGAGATCGAGGCCGAAGTGCGTGCCCGGCTGCTGCCGGTCCGCCCGCCGCGCAGCGCCGGTGGCGAAGCGGCCACGGCCTGAGGCGGCCGCCGATGCCAACAGTGCCCGGGCGGCCGCGCTCGGGCTGCTGGCGCGGCGCGACTACTTGAGCGCCGAACTCGGTCGCAAGCTGCGCGAACGCGGGTTCCAGGCGCAGGCGGCGAGCGAGGCCCTTGAGCACCTGACGGCCGAGCGCCTGCTCGATGATGCGCGCACGGTCGAGCGCTTCGTGGCGTATCGCGCCGGGCGCGGCCAAGGACCGCTGCGCATCGGGCTTGACCTGAAGGCCCTGGGCGCGCCGGCCGAGCTCATCGGCCCGGCGCTCGAGGCCGGGCCGGATTGGCGCGCCCTCGCCCGGGACGTGCGCCGCCGCCGGTTCGGGGCGGCGGCCCCTGCCGACTGGACCGAGCGCGCCCGGCAAGCGCGATTTTTGCAGTACCGGGGCTTTTCATCGGATGATATCCGGGCGGCCACTGGCGCCGAGCTCGAACTGGACTGACGACCTTGACCCGACCCCCCTTTCTGGGCGCCGCCGATGTGCGCCGCGCCTTCCTCGAATTTTTCCGCGACCGCGGCCACACCGTCGTGCCCTCGAGCCCGCTCGTGCCGGGCAACGATCCGACGCTGCTTTTCACCAATGCCGGCATGGTGCAGTTCAAGGACGTGTTCCTCGGCAAGGAGACGCGCGAGTACGTGCGCGCCGCGAGCAGCCAGCGCTGTGTGCGCGCCGGCGGCAAGCACAATGACCTGGAGAACGTCGGGTACACGGCCCGGCACCACACGTTCTTCGAGATGCTGGGGAATTTCTCCTTCGGGGATTACTTCAAGCGCGAGGCCATCGGGTTCGCCTGGTCATTCCTCACCGAGACGCTGCAGCTCGATCCAAAGCGCCTGTGGGTGACCGTGTATCGCGACGACGATGAGGCCGCGGACATCTGGCTGAAGGAGATCGGCGTGTCCGCCGAGCGCTTCTCGCGCCTCGGGGAGCAGTCGAACTTCTGGGCGATGGGCGATACCGGCCCCTGCGGCCCGTGCAGCGAGATCTTCTATGACCACGGCGCCGATGTGCCCGGCGGCCCACCCGGATCGCCGGACGAGGATGGCGACCGGTACGTGGAGATCTGGAACCTCGTGTTCATGCAGTTCGAGCGTGCCGCCGGCGGCACGCTCGCGGCGCTGCCGAAGCCCTCGGTGGATACCGGCATGGGGCTCGAGCGGATCTCGGCGGTGCTGCAGGGCGTGCACTCGAACTACGACATCGACCTGTTCCGCAACCTGATCGTGGCGGCTGCGAAGCTCGCCGACACCACCGATCTGACCTCGAGTTCGCTGCGGGTGATCGCCGATCACATCCGCGCGTGCACCTTCCTCGTGCTCGACGGAGTGCTGCCCTCGAATGAGGGGCGCGGCTACGTGCTGCGCCGCATCATCCGCCGAGCGGTGCGCCACGGCTACAAGCTCGGGATCTCCGAGCCGTTCTTCTACAAGCTGGTCGCCGTGCTCGAGCACGAAATGAGCAGCGCCTATCCGGAACTGACCCGGGGCCGCGCGCAGGCCGAACGCGTGCTGCGCCAGGAGGAGGAGCGCTTCGCCGAGACCCTCGCCAAGGGCATGGCGCTGCTCGAGGGGGCGATCGCGGATCTCGGTCCGGCCGGCACCGTGATTCCGGGCGAGGTGATCTTCAAGCTCTACGATACCTATGGCTTCCCCGCCGACCTCACTGCGGACATCGCGCGCGAACGCGGGCTCGGCATCGACCACGACGGGTTCGATGCCGCCATGGAATCCCAGCGGCGCCGCTCGCAGGAGGCGAGCAAGTTCGGGGTCGATCTGCGCGGTGCCGCGCCGATCGATGCGCGCACAGCGTTCGAGGGCTACGCGCAGACGCAGGCCGAGGGCCGTGTCGTGGCGCTTCTGCGCGCCGGGGCGCAGGTCGAGCAGATCGACACCGGAGAGGAAGGCGAAGTGGTGCTCGAACGGACGCCGTTCTACGCCGAATCCGGTGGCCAGGTGGGCGATGCCGGGGTTCTGGCGGCCGTGGGTGTGCGTTTCGAGGTGACGGACACGCGCAAGCGCGGTGCCGCCCATGTCCACATCGGGCGCATGCTCGAGGGCCGCATCCGCGTGGGCGATACGCTCGGTGCGACAGTCGACGCCGAGCGCCGCCGCGCCACGGCGCGCAACCATACCGCCACGCACCTGCTGCATGCGGCGCTGCGCCAGCGCCTCGGGACGCACGTTCAGCAGAAGGGCTCGCTGGTGGCGCCCGATCGGCTGCGCTTCGATTTTTCGCATCCGGAGGCGCTCGGCACCGAAGAACTGGTGGCGATCGAACGGGTGGTCAATGCGCAGATCCGCGCCAATGCCCCCGCCGAGACGCGTCTGATGGACTACGAGCACGCCGTCGCCGCGGGCGCCATGGCGCTCTTTGGCGAGAAATACGACCGGGACGTCCGCGTCCTGCGGGTCGGGGACTTCTCGATGGAGCTGTGCGGTGGGACGCACGTCGAGCGCGCCGGGGACATCGGGCTGTTCAAGATCGTGAGTGAGGGCGGCGTGGCCTCGGGCGTGCGGCGCATCGAGGCGGTGACCGGCGAGGGCGCCGTCGAGTTCGTCGAGCAGAACGAGGCGCTGCTGAAGGAGTTGGCGCACCTCGTGCGCGGGTCGCGCGAGGACGTGACGGACAAGGTGCGCGAGGCGCTCGAGCGCGTGAAACAGTTGGAACGGGAAGTTCGCGCCCTCAAGGACCGACTCGCGTCCGGCCAGGGTGTTGACCTGGCAGCCGGTGCGCGCGAGATCCACGGCGTGAAGGTGCTGGCCACTCAGGTGGCCGACGCCGACGCGGCGGCGCTGCGCAGTGCGGTGGACGGGCTGAAGGAGCGGCTGAAGTCCGCCGTCATCGTGCTCGCCTCCGTGCAGGCGCCGGATAAGGTGGTGCTGGTGGCCGGTGTCACTGCGGACCAGACGGCGCGCATCAAGGCCGGTGAGCTGGTGGGCACGGTTGCGGCCCGCATCGGCGGCCGCGGCGGCGGACGGGCGGATTTTGCCCAGGCGGGCGGCACCAATCCCGCTGAGCTCGAGGCTGCGCTTGCGGCCGTCGCGGACTGGGTGGGCGGCCGTCTCACGGGCTGATATGCCGGGTTGCACGGATTCCCGGTGCGGCCAAAGGGTGTACAGTGGCTCGTGAGGAGGTCGAGCCATGCTCATACTGACCCGAAGAGTAGGCGAGACGCTGATGATCGGAGACGAGGTCTCGGTCACCGTCCTCGGCGTCAAGGGAAACCAGGTGCGGATTGGGATCCAGGCGCCGAAAGACGTCGCGGTCCACCGCGAGGAGATCTACAGACGCATCCAGCGGGAGAAGGAGCAGCACGCCCCCGGGGCGCATTCCGGGCCGGAAACGGACTCGGGGAGCGAGACGGTGACTGCGGACGTACCCGACACTGTGCTCTGAGCCATGACGCGAGCTGGCGCGTGAGCGGCTCCCCGCGGCTGCGATCGTGGTGCCACGGGATGCGCGCCGGTTGGGTCGATGTTGTTCCACCGCGCATGGATCCGACGGCCGGACGGTCCACAGTCGGGCGAACCCTTCTCGTGCCCTGACGCCCGCTCCGCGCCCTTCAGGTCCCGCCCGCCCGCCCGCCCGCGCGGCGGGCGGTGTCCTGATGCCCACCGGTTTTTCATCCAGTATGGTGCGCCGATTCCGGCGAACGGCCGGGGTCGCTCACGCCCCCGTTCGCGTCGAAGTCCCAATCTCGGGGCGTTTCCAGTATCATGCGCCCCCTGTTCGCGGGGCACAGGGCAGCGCGCATGCTGACCCACGGCGTCCTGCGACATACCCGCCTCGCAAAATGCGGAGAGATGGCCGAGTGGTCGAAGGCGCACCCCTGCTAAGGGTGTAAGGGTCAAAAGCCCTTCGAGGGTTCGAATCCCTCTCTCTCCGCCAGATTCAATGACTTGCGCGGCCCCTATTGAGTCCGCGCGCTTTCGAATATGAAAACCATATGAAAAGCGCGTTGCGGACTTCGATGGATCCTCACGGATTCAACGAGACGGCACGCGTCAAAAATCGTATCCCGTCCGGCGTACATTCGAATAGCTTGCGGCAGGAACGGCGGGCACGTGATCTGCCCAGGTTCACGGCATAGGGTGTCCCGCGGTCAATTGCCGCGCTGGACCGGCGCGCTCCTCGGCGACCATGGTCGCGAGATCGGGATCGGTGACCGCAATGCCGAGGCGGCCGCCAGCGAGGGGCGCATGATGCTTGCCAAAATATCACTAAACTTGTAATATTTTAAAATGGACGGCAGAGCCTTAAAGTCGGCACGAGTCCAGGCTCGGATGACCCAGGCCAAGGCTGCCGCCCGGATGGGCGTTTCGCAGCCGTATTTCTCAATGCTGGAGAAGGGCGAACGAGCGTTCACCGATGATCTGGCGCGAGCCGCGGCAAAGCTCTTTGGCCTCTCGCCAGCGGTCCTACCTCTCCCGCAGGCCAGCAATCTGACCGCGAAGGTCGATCCCGATTCCATGGCGCGGCAACTATCCGGGCTTGGGTATCCAGGCTATGCCCATCTACGTCCTGTCAAGGCAAACCCGGCCGCAGTCGTGCTCCAGGCGCTTCTACAGGACGATCTGGGCGTTCGCCTCTCGGACGCGCTCCCCTGGGTGCTTCTCGTCCACCACGATCTTGATTGGAAATGGCTCGTGAGTAACGCCAAGCAGTTCGATGTCCAGAATCGCCTCGGATTCCTCGTAGGGATGGCGCTGGAGCTTGCCGATCAGCGCAAGTTCCATCCGGGCGCAGCTTCAGAGTTGCGTCCGGTCCTGGCCGTTCTGGAGCACTCGCGCCTGGCCGGGGAAGGTACCTTGTGCGAGGAGTCCATGACCAAGTCCGAGCGTGCATGGCTGCGCGACAACCGCAGCAATCTCGCGCGTCATTGGAATTTGCTGTGCGCCATGACGCCGGAGGATCTGACGTATGCCAGCGAAAGACAGGCCGCCTGAACCGTGGGCGTCGTTCCTCGCGGCGCTCGATGCCGCAGTGGGAACGCCGGTGGCGATCCAGTGCCTTGGCGGTTTCGTGGTCGAACACGCATACCGCATCCAGCGAGATAAACCAACAGAAGATATCGACTTCCTATCGGCCATCGACATCGCGCATTCTGCACCAATCAACATTGAGTTCTTGGCCGGAAAGGGCACCGCATTTCACAGGCGGCACAAGATGTATGTCCAGTACGTTGGCGTCTCTACTCCACCGTGCGACTATCAGAAGCGCTTGGTTGCCATGTATCCACAAGCCCAGTGGAAGAACCTGCGCCTATTTGGTCTCGAAGCTCATGACCTGGCGCTCTCGAAGATCGAGCGTAACAACCGGCGTGACAGTCAGGATGTTCGTGGCCTGGCGCAAGCCGGACTCATTGACCCGGACGTTCTTGAATCAAGATATCACCAAGAGGTCAGGCCATACTTGCTCAGCAAATTCGAGTGGCACGACGGCACGCTCAAACGGTGGCTGGAGGCAATTCGGAAAATCAGGGCCGACATGCAATCCGCTGCAAACCAGGAAGACGACATCTCTACGGAAAAGGACATTGATAAAGCGTGAGTCGCGGGCACTGGTCAGCCATGCGGGATGAACAGCTTGTTGATGGGGATCGAAATCCGCCGCTTTCTGGTGATCGACGCGTTTTCGAGATTTCCGGGCATGGCACTTGCTCGTTCCGCGGATCTGCCTCTTGCATTCGCCACACAACTTCTTGATTCCACTGCCGCCGGGTCTGGCTGCGGTCGTGGGCCCACAGGGCCGACGTCACGGCCGGCTCCTGGCGCTCCTTCAGAACCCGCCTGTCACCCCCGGAATTACGCAGTTCCTCATCCCCGCCAACAAACAGCTCAAGGGTCAAGGTCGGAGGCTGAAAATGCTCACCGTTCTGATAGAACGGTGAGCCATGGTTCGGCGTATGCGGTGCGACAGCAAGACTGACGTGCCGTGCGAGAATTCTGCGGGAATCAGTTGTGCTCGGTTGTGCTCAGTCGTGACGATCGCAACGGGCGCCCTTTGGCAAGTTATTGAATTTAAAGATTACTTTGACCGCAGCACCGAGCTCATAATGCCGGGGTTGAGGGCCGCGGGGGCACGGATGCGGTTGCCGCTGCACTGAAGCGGCGCGGGCATTTCTGGTGGTATCGAAAATCGCAGTAGACAAAATATATCAAGTAATCAATTAGAGACAGAGTGGTTCGAATCCCTCTCTCTCCGCCAAAATTTCCGTGAAAAATCAATATACTGCAGAGTTTTCTGCGGGGATTTGCATCGTGCGCACGACGCGATGTCTGGCATGCGATCTCAGGCGATGCCAGCCGGGATCGTTCTCTCGAGGCGCGCCGAGAGGCTTCAGTGAGGGATGTGATTCGGTGTCAGTGCGAGAAGAAACTCCTCGCACGGAATACACAATACATCGTCGCGTTTGATTCGGTCCTTGCCTCGATAGAGCAGGAACCGCTGACTTTGAGGATAGTCCTCGCCGAAGCTTCTGAGTGCCC
>JAJZDW010000050.1 GCA_021851405.1 Pseudomonadota bacterium | reverse complement strand
CCCATGCGCTCATAGAGCCGGGTCGATCCGACGACGTCAGCGAACAGGACGGCGAGCTCGACGTCCTTAGCGATTGACTGCTCGGTCAACCGGCCTCCCCGGGTGTTGACTGTTTCGATTGGACATAAGTCCAAGCATTGATTATACGCGAGCGCGGCCGCTTCGCCACGCGCGACACCTCCGCGTCTCAGGCCGCCGAGGCATCCGGCTCGGCCTGACGCAGCACGGTGGCCGCGACGCGCCGGATCAGCCCGGCGTCCGCCCCGGGCTGCCGGGCCCCTTCGCTGAGCACGCGGCGATATTCCCGAGCGCCCGGCTCACCCGTGCACAGGCCGAGCATGTGCCGTGTGATGCTCGAGAGCGAGTGCCCCTCGCTGAGCCGCTGCTCAGCGTAGCACGCCATCCGCTCGAGCAACGCCCCGCGCGGCGCCACCGGCTCGTGCGGGTACAGCGCCTGGTGCAGTTGCGCCAGCAGCATCGGGCGGTGATAGGCCTCGCGCCCGAGCATCACCCCATCGCACCCCTCGAGCGCCTCCAGGCTCGCCTCGACCGTGCGCAGCCCGCCGTTCACGATCACCGGCAGCGCCGGGAACGCGGCCTTCAGACGCCGCACGACCTCGTAGTGCAGGGGCGGGACCTCGCGGTTGTCCTTCGGCGAGAGTCCGCCGAGCACGGCCTTGCGCGCATGGACGATCGCGACGCGGCAGCCCGCCTGGTGCGTGAGTCGCACGAACTCGTGCAGCGCCTCGAAATCCCGCTCATCGAAACGCGCGAGCGTCCCGGCGAGGTCGCCCCGCGTGCCGCTCAGGACCCCGATGCGCATCTTCACGGTGACCGGGATCCGCACCGCCGCGCTCATCGCCGCGACACCGTCCGCGACCCGTGTCGGCTCGAGCATCAGACAGGCGCCGAAGGCACCGCTCGCCACCCGCTCACTCGGGCAGCCGCAATTGAGGTTGATCTCCTCGTAACCGGCCTGCTCACCGATGCGGGCGGCCGCGGCGAGCTCCCGCGGGTCGCGGCCCCCGAGCTGCAGCGCGAGCGGGTGCTCCTGCGGATCATAGGCGAGCAGCCGCGACGCATCGCCCCGGGTGATCGCCGCGGCGGTGATCATCTCCGTGTAGAGCAGCGTGTGCGGTGAGAACCCTCGCAGGAAGAACCGGCAGTGCCGATCCGTCCAGTCCATCATCGGTGCAACGCTGATTTTTCTATTTAATTCCAATTACTTATCCACGTTTTCTCAAAATGACATGAGAAATTGCTGCGGTGTTTCGGTGAATTTATCAGATTGCCACCGCTCCCCCCTCAGCGGACCGCAGTTCCCGCCAGATAGGACATTGCACATCCTTCCTGATGTGTTGCCGCAGGGTGCGGCGTCAGCGTGATTCCGAGCACGAGATTGCCCCGGCGCGCTCGAGCCGCGACGAGTTCCATCCCAAGGGCCGCAAGGGCGGTGGGGTGGTAAGAATCCAGACGGACTACTCGCGCGGCGAGCGGCTGCTGAGATATTCACTCGCCCTGATCGACACGCAGAAGACCGGTATCGATGGCGGTCGGGTTGAACCGCCCCGGGTATTCCGGAGAGCTCCGGGTTTGGGTCAGGCCGCGATGGCCAGACCGGGTTGCTGACGATAGTACTCTGCTTCGAACTCCGTTGGTTGTCGCCGAGCGGACAAGATAGTTGACGCCAGACAGACCGGGGGTGCTCGGTTTACGCGCCGAGCTCGCGTTCTGCTGGTGCTTCATGCACCAGCCTCATACCGATCGCCAGGCTACGCCGCCAGCCTGTAGGCGCTGGTACCCTTACTGAGATAGACATCTCCTTCACCGTTCCGAACGAGAAGTTTGAAGAAGGGCCGAGCAGGAAATTTCTGAACCTGCTGACGTCAGTAAATCCGAACTATTGGCACGGCTGGCCTCTATGGCTTAATGCGACGGCATTGACCCATCCGGAAGTGAAACCCAAACCTATCGGTGATCACTGGGTGGCCGCGCTAGTCTTACTGGACCCTGCGAAATGGACGTCGCCGTCCATCGACTTCTGGACTGCCTCGTCCCGAGGATCCTTTTACCATCGGCGCGCCCTCTGGGAGGACCACCTGACGCCTGCTGGCGTGATCAAGTTCTCTGCGGAACCCATGATGGTGCTCGACGCCGCCCTGCAGCTCACATTCGTCGCCGAAGCGCTCGCCGTCGTCGGCCAGGTCTTTGCACGGGCCATGGGCTGCGCCGAGACGGGAAAGCTCGATTTCTCGTTTCGGTGGACGCGATTGCGCGATCGCACACTCGTCTCGCTCTTGAAACCCAGCCGTCTACTCATATATCAGCATCATTCAACTGACAACGACGCCGTCGGCGGCTGCTTCCTGCCCCTGGACACAGCGTCGTCCGCAATATTCCAGTACGTGCAGCAGGCCACAAAGCCTCTCTTCCACCGCTTCGATGGACTGGAATTACCTTCGAACTGGGTTCAGCTGGTCGTTGATGAATTCCTCGAGCGGCGAAACTATTAGTTGCTCCGGCGCCGGGTGCGCTGCGTCCTCAGAAACCATCCAAAAGTTGCCCGTGGCGGACGGTTGCTTCTGGCCGACCCGAGCCAGAGGCGCTCACGTTCCGAGTTCGATTATTTGGTTCAGTGTTTCGCACGCAAGCGCAAACGCTTGCTCTGGCACCTGCTTCCAAGGGTGCGGTCTCGCGGCGCGGACTCTCCAGTCAAATGATTTGGGTTGATATGCGAGGATGTAGCTAACGGCTCCCTTAGGACCGGCGAACCGAATTGCAAATGGGTTTGTGTCATTGTACGAAGCCGTCGTCATGGGCAAGCCGATGACGATTCCGGTGCGGTCATTGAATTCCCGCGGAGACAGCACCACTAGAGGGTGGACGTCCCTCATTTCCCGACCGGCCTGAGGATTACAGTCGATCCAAATCATGTCACGACGGGCCGGAGCCCATCGCCCGCGCGCCGCGATCACATCGCCTCGTTGCCGGCGGGTCGACTCGCCATGACCTCGCCTCCGTGTCGATCGGGGTCGAATGCTGCGAGCTTCTGCGCAAGGGTCAGTTTAGGACTACCGGCGCGCTTCACAAGCACCCCGTCATCTGCCACGGAGACCTCTACTGGTTGCCCCACAACGAAGTGCGCGGAGCGCGCTAGCGATGCGGGGATGCGCACCGCCAGACTATTCCCCCATTGCTGCACCGTCAGTGTCGCCGACTTAGTCATTGGGTCGCTGCCACCGTGAACGTATAGACAAGTATATACGTAAAGCAGCAGACGTCAATTGCTGCATATTTGTGCGCTCTGCACTGCTTTCCGCGAACGGCCGCTATACAGCCACGTGAACGAGGGCGGCCAACGGCGGCTCATGGCCGGTAACGCCCATTTTGGCCGGCGCAAGTCATCATGGTCGGAATTGCGGCTATTAGGAGTATCATCGAGTGGCATCAGGCGTTTGCCGGATGCGACTGACGCATGACGAGAATCGAGCACTGATATTGTTCGTCGGACAATAGCTGTGAATTGCAACTTGCGTTTGTGGCACCTGCTTCTCGCGGCGTTAGGTAGCCTCGCGAATGGGCTTACGCGGCGAGCCCGACGCTTTCGAAAGTGCCCTTCGTGGGCTGCCCTTCCCGCAGTATGGGCACCCCCGTCGCTGCGCCTCATCGAGCACCCCGAATTGTTTCGGTAGAAGCCTCCATCGCCGCTCGGAGGGTTCGGCACCAGCGGCGTATACCCGATATTCATGGTGTCGGATCAGGCAGTCCGGGGCATAGTCGCCTTCAGTGTTAAGCCGCCCGCGGCATCTCCTAGTTGGCCGAATGTCCACGAGTTCGAGATACGACTGCCGACGAAGGAGCGATCGCTCGCCACGACCTTGATTCAGCTCGAAGAGCAATGTTTGAAGGATCGCTTGGGCGGTTGATGACGACCCTCGGATACCTCGAGCGGCCGCTATCGAGAGCCCTGGCTGCGGCCCACCGATGTCCTCACTTGGCCGGCCAACGACCCGAGCCGCCTCTGGCCGACCGCGGGCCTCGTTAGACCTCGGTCTGCTCGGCCATCTGCAGCGCGTCGTCAACTTCGATCCCGAGGTACCGGACGGTGCTCTCGAGCTTGGCATGTCCAAGTAGCCGCTGGACAGCGCGAAGGTTCTTGGTGCGACGGTAGATCAGGAAAGCCTTGGTGCGGCGCAACGTGCGGGTCCCGTAAGCTGATGCGTCGAGCCCGATCTCACCGATCCATCTGCGCACGATTCGCGCGTATTGCCGTGTCGAGACGTGCGGTGACGAGCGTACCCTGTTCGGGAACAGGAAGTCGTCGGCTGTCACCCGTGCGTGCTGGACCCAGCTCGCCACGGCCTCTCGGGTCTGTTCGGTGATCTCGAACTGTACGGGTCGCTGGGTCTTCTGCTGCATGATGATGGCCCGAGCGGCCATGCGATTCCCGTGCATGATGTCCTGGACACGTAGCGTTACGAGATCACAGGACCTCAGCTTACTGTCGACGGCGAGGTTGAACATGGCGAGCTCTCGGATGCGCTCGCCGAGTTGAAGGCGAACGCGGATGGCCCAGATATTCTTGAGGCGCTGCGGGGCCTTTTGACCAACGAGCTTGCCCTTGTTCCAAGGCTCACGCTTGGACGCGGTTCGAATCGACTGGTTCATGGCGGCGGTACCTATGATGGTGAGACCGCCTTCAGTTTTCCACCTTCACACCGCTGATCACTATCCGAGGCAAGGCGCTGCTGGCCACCCGCCGGCGGGCACTACTGTCCAGCAACGGCACTGCCAGACCGTAATTTATATATTACACTAGCGCATGTTCGAGGTGCGCTAAGCGGCAGAGTTTTCGCGTTGGCTCGCGGCGCTGCTCGATCCCGTCGGTCGCGCGGCAGTTCTCACGCGGCTCGCGCGCCTCGGACTCGGCAACCCCGGCGACGTGAAGCCCGTCGGCACAGGTTTGTGGGATCTGCGAATCGATGTAGGACCGGGCTATCGAGCCTACTACATGCACGTCGGCGAGAAGGTTTATCTCATGCTCGGTGGCGGCCATAAATCCTCGCAGGCGAAAGACATTGATCGTGCGATCCGGATGGCAAGCGAGCTCAAGTCCGCTGCTCGAGCGAAGAAAGCGAGGAAATCGAAATGAGCACGAAGATTAACGCCAAGGTCGCGCAGAGACTCGGCGTGCGCCGGTTCGATGCGTCCGAATATCTGCGCGGTGAAGCGGATATTGCCGCGTACCTGGATGCCGCAGCCACTGAAGAAGACCCCCGGGTACTCGCCGCCGCGCTCGGCGACGTTGCGCGCGCGCGTGGAATGTCGGAGCTCGCGCGCGAGACCGGCCTCACCCGTGAGGCACTGTACCGATCGCTCTCTGCCGAGGGGAACCCGGAGCTATCGACCTTGACGAAGGTACTACGGGCTCTTGGCATGAGGCTGACAATCCAGCCCGCTGCGACCTGACGATCCCGCATCAAACACCGACCCCTTTGGGCGGCGAGAAGCCGACATTCCAACGTCCGGAATACGGCGAGTGAGTGGTCCAGAACCTACGTCGGCTTCTGGCCGACCTCCGCCACTCAGACCTGCGTTGAATCCAAGGCGCAACGGAACCTCGGCTGCGCCGGCGCATTGACGCAAACCGCCCTTTGGGGAATTTGCGAGGAGACAAAAGGGCGACACGCGTGCGTCGTCGGGGCCCAGTGGATGATCTGGCAGGTGAACTCGACTCCATCGGTCCAGTCCATCATCGGCGCAACACTGATTTTTCGATTCGATTCCAATGATTTGCCCGAGATCACTCGACGTTCAATTCGCCCCCTCCAGGCGCGGACCGGCACCCCGCAGATCGGGCCTGCGCGTGACGCTGCGCTGTTGAACGGCCGATCGCCTGCAGCGGCGACTCGTTTCCTGCCGAACTTATGCCTTCGCCCCTCTGCCGCGCTAGCGGAGCACGAGTCAAGAGCCCCTCGCGAACCACGACGATCACATCGGCTGCATCGGCGAGCGATCCGATCCGCTCGCCCCAGTGCCCGTCAGCCACCGACACGACCGCCGACGGATGCAGAGCCACTGCGATGCGCTCGATCTTGGCGGTGGGATTGCGGCGTGGATCGATACGCGGAGCGAGCTCAGCGTTTCGCGCCCGAGGGATAGAGACCGGCTCGTCACCGGCGGCACGTTCGCCCCGGCGCTCGGGGCGCTGGCCCGCGCCGCGGCGCGCGGCTCAGAAGTGCCACTCGCGCAGCAGCGCGGAGAATGCACGAGCCTCGGCGGCGGTCATGCCATCCGCCGGCCCGCCGGCGGCTTGGGAGTCCGGGAACATCCGGAAGCTCTCGCCCATGACGGCGCGGGTCAGCTGCGGGGCAAGCCAATCGACGATCTGCGCGAACCGACCCAGACCCGTCGAGAGCCGTTCCGGCCGGCGCGCCACCGCATCGCAGACCAGATCGGCGGCCTGCTGCGGACTGAGCAGTTCGAACGCGTCGTACACCTTGGTCGGCGCCACCATCGCGGTGCGCACCAACGGCAGATTCACCACGGTGAAGCGAACCCCGCGGGCCGCGAACTCACCGGATGCACAGCGCGTGAACGCCTCCAGGGCCGCCTTGGAGGCGTTGTAGGCGGCAAAGCGGCTCGCATGCGTGAGCACCCCGATCGAGGAGATGCTGATGACGTGGCCGCTGGCGCGCGCCGTCATGCAGGGCAATACCCCAAGCGTCAGCCGCACGGCCGCCACATAGTTGATCTGCATCAGACGCTCATAGTCGTGCAGCCGGTCGTAGGTGGCATCGATGCCGCGGCGGATCGAGTGCCCGGCATTGTGGATCAGGATGTCGAGGGGAGGATCCCGCGCCGCGAGCCAGTGCAGGAGCGCATCGGTCGCCGACGGCTCGGTCAGATTGCAGGCAAACACGCTCACCTCAGCGCCCAGGGCCGCGACCTCGGCGCGCGCCTGCTCCAGCCGCTGGGCATCGCGCGCCACCAGAATCACGCGTGCCCCAGCGGCGCCGAGCTTGCGCGCACTCGCCAGCCCGATTCCGGAGGAGCCCCCGGTGATGAGCACCGTCTTGCCCTGCACGGCCCGGCGCAACCGCACCTCAGGCGAGCGGTCCGGATCGAGCTGGCGTTCCCAAAAATCCCACAGCCGCCAGGCGTACTCGGCGAGCGGTGGCACGTGAATGCCGGCCGGCGCGAGCTGCTGCTCGGCGTGGCGGCAGTCGAAGGTGGTCGGATGATCGATCAGCCTCAGGAGCGCACTGGGCACCCCGACCTCGCTCAGCAGCTCATCGAGGATCCGCCGAAGCGGCTGAAGCGCCTCACCGGGCAGATGCGCACCGAGGGCCAGTGCATCGATCAGGCGCCGATCAAGCTGCACGCGCATCTGTGGCGCATGGGCGGCCGCGGCGAAGAGGTTCAAGACCTCGCCCACCCGGTAATCGTGCGGGTCGGTGAGATGGAAGCAACGGCCCTGCACGCCCGGCACGTGCGCCAACCGATCGAGCGCCGCGGCCACGAAATCGACCGGCACCAGATTGACGTGTCCGCCGACGATGCCGATGAGCGGGACCCAGCGCGGCAGCGTCTCGCGCAGCCTCTGGATGAGCTTGAACAGATAGTAGGGCCCGTCGACCTTGTCCATCTCACCGCTCACCGAGTGACCGACGACCATGCCCGGCCGGTAGATCTGCCAGGGAATCCGGCAGGTCGTGCGCACCCGTGCTTCCGCGTCATGTTTGCTCCGAAAGTACGGATGATCGAGCGGCCCGGCCTGCGCGAACATCTCCTCGGTGAACGTGCCGCGATAGCGACCGGCCGCGGCAATCGAACTCACGAAGTGGAAGCCGCCGGCGTCGATGTCCCGGGCGAACGCGAGCGCGTGCTCCGTGCCGGCCACGTTGCTGCGCGCCAATTGCGCCTCACCGGCACGCAGGTCATACAGTGCCCCGAGGTGAAAGACGTGCGAGACTCGCCCCACGAGCGCGGCGCGCTGTGACGCTGCGATACCGAGCCCCGGGGCACCGAGATCGCCTTCGACCGCCACGACCCGATGAGCGTGAGCGCCGCACTGACGCACCACGCGCTCGAACTTCGAGCGTGACCCGGCCCGCACGAGCAGATGCACCGGCTCACCGCGCGCGCTGAGCTGCTCGACGAGGTGACGGCCGATGAAGCCCGTGCCCCCGGTGACGAAATACGTCATGGATCCGATTCCGGCGAAGGCTCCTGAATGCGCACGCTACTGCCCCCCCGCCGACGCCGCATCGTGACAAACCGAAGCTTCGCATCGCATGCGCGTGCGCGACACTGCGCGCATGCGATGGGAGTCTCAGCCGAGCACGAAGCCGACCGCGGTGTCGCCCGAGCGCCTCTCGAGCGTGGACCGGGCGTTCCTCAACATGGAGCGCGCCACCAACCCCATGGTCATCGTCGCGCTGATCGTGCTCGGCGCACCGCTGAGGCGCGCGCGGGTCCGCGACCGTCTGGCCGCGCGGCTGCTGGCGCACCGGCGATTTCGCTGCGTACCGCGCGAGGGCATCGCACAGGCCCTGTGGGAGCCATTCGAGGGGTTCGACATCGACGATCACGTCCTCGCCGCCGCGCTGCCGGCGCCAGGTCATCAGCAGGCACTGGAGCGGCTCGTGGGCGAACTGGCGAGCGAGCCGCTGCCCCAGAACCGGCCGTTGTGGAGCTTCCACGTGGTCGAACGGTTCGGGCACGGCAGCGCAATCGTGGCGCGCATTCATCACTGCTATGCCGACGGCATCGCACTGGTGCGGATCCTGCTCAACCTGGCCGAAGAGGCGCCACCCCCGGTGCCTCCACACCGCCCCGAGCCCACCGCGGCCCCTGCCCGGCCGGCCATCGCTTGGGCGAGCGCCCTGCCCGAGGCCCTGCAGGACCCGCGCCGGCTGGCCGAGGCGGCGCTGCACTGGGCGCTGCATCCGCAGGCCGCGGCCACCGCGGCTCGTGAGGCGGCCGGACTCTTCGAGGAACTCGGCCGTCTCGCGCTCCTCCCGGACGATCCGCCCTCCCGCCTGAAGCGACCACTGTCAGGGATTCGGCGCGTCGCCTGGGGCGCGCCGCTCTCGCTCGAAGAGGTCCAAACGATCGGCATCGTGCTCGGCTGCACGGTGAACGATGTGTTGATCTCGACACTGGCCGGTGCGCTCGGACAGCACCTGGCCGCACAGGGCGATGTCATCGACGGCGTCACGCTGCGGGCCACGGTTCCCGTCGATCTGCGCTCGCGACACGAGAGCGCGGCCCCCCTCGGCAATCGCTTCGGCCTGATCTTCGTCGATCTGCCGATCGGCGTGCGCCACCCCCTCGAGCGGCTCTACCAGGTGCGCGCGGCCATGCGGGCGCTGAAGGGATCCGAACAGGCCGTGCTCACCTACGGGCTGCTCGCCACCGTCGGCAGCCTCCCCCGTCCGCTCGAGGACTTCGCCATGACGGCGCTCAGCACCAAGGCGAGTCTCGTCGCCTCGAATCTGCGCGGCCCGGAGGCCGCCTTGCACATCGCCGGTGTTCCGGTCCGTCAGCTACTCTTCTGGGTCCCCCAGTCCGGCAGCATCGGTACCGGCATCAGCATCCTCAGTTACCACGGTCGCGTTCAGTTCGGCGTGATCGCCGACCGCGCGCTCATCGCCGACCCCACCGATCTGATCGCCCGGATTCAAAAGGGATTCGAGCAGCTCGTGCTCCTGGTGCTGCTCGGCGGCGCCGCACTGCGCTGAGCGGCGCGTCCTACTGCGCCAGCCCCCGCTTGGCGCGCTCGACATCGAGCGCCTCCATCGCATCGAGCGGCTCGGTGGTCGCGGCGACCTCGTAGAGCGCCTGCGCTTCCTCCCGGTAGCGCCGGGCGTCCAGCAGCAGCAGCCCGTAGGCATATTCCATGTGCACGATCGGCGAATGCGGCGCCAACTTCAACGCCTGCTTGAAATGCTCGATCGAGTCCTTGCTCGACGCGCCATACGTCAGCGAGGCCACGACGCCACCGAGCTTGTTCACGATCTCGGCGTTGTAGAGCCCGAGCGCCACGTGCGCCTCGGCATGCTGCGGCTCGAGTTCAAGCGTGCGCTCCAGTTCGGCGCGCACCCGTGCGGCGAGACCGTCCGTGATCGCCTTGAGAATCGAGATGCGCTGACTGTACCGGCCGAGCACCAGCGCCAACGTGTAGTGAGCGTTGGCGTGCGCGGCCAGCACCTCGAGCGCCGCTTCGCCGCGTGCCACGGCGGCCAGCAGCAACTCCATGACCTCGGCATTGCCGGCCTGGGTATACAGAGACTCAACGGCGGCGGCCCGATTCGCCACGCACGCCCCGAGTGCCCCAAGCGACGCACCCTGCTCGATCGCGGCGCGAAATTCCCCGGCGTGAAATCTGCCCCACGCCGCCTGCAGCGCGGCGGCGAGCTTGCGCCCGCTGCCATAGTGACGCAGCCACTCGGCGAACGGCGGAGCCGCCGCCGCCTCGCGCGCAATCAGTGCTGCATCGGGCCAGGGCTCACGGTCGGTGCGATGCAAGCGCTCCCAGCGCGCCTTCAACTCGTCCGCCCCGTGCGGCGCAGCACGCTGCGCCGCCGGACTCGATGTGGGTTTCTTGCGATTCATGATCGGCGCCTTCGGCAAGTACGCATCCAGCGATGACAACCTCGTGATTAGAGTACTCGTGCAGATTCCGCCACCCAGTAGGGCAAATACGCACGCCCGAACCGGCGCAAGCCGTCAACCGAGGGAAACGTCATGGCCGCGAAGAGAAAGTCTCGCAAACCCGCTCGTGCCAAGGCGAGCGTCGCTCAGTCTCGTCTGCCCGAGGCCGTGCATCAGATCTGGCTGGCCGGTCTCGGCGCGGTCGCGCGCGCACAGAGCGGCGCCCCGAAGCTGCTCGATGAACTGATCAGCGAGGGCTCGGAGCTCAGCGTGCGCATGCGCGGAACGGCCACCGAAGCCGTGCGCGGACTCGTCGAGAACGTTCAGGAGAATGTCAGCGCGGGCGTGTCCGCCGCGCGCGGCCAGGCCGTCGATGCGATGGACAACCTGGAGAAGATGTTCCGCGCCCGCGTACGCCGGGCGCTGACGCAGCTCGGGGTGCCGAGCAGTCAGGAGATCGAGGCGCTCAGCAAGCGCGTCGACACGCTCAATGACCACCTGGGCAAGCTCACGCCGCCCCGCCGGACAGCGGCGCGGCGCCGCACGAGCAGCCGACGCTCCGGGGCGAAGAGCCCACCGCCCTCGATGCACGCGCCCTGAGCGATGCTCACGCTCGAGCCCGCACTGCGCCCGCGGTCGAGCCGAGGTCAGTTTGCGATCGCGCTCGCGGGCGGCGGTCCGCTCGGGGCGTTCTACGAACTCGGCGCGCTGCACGCCATTCAGGAAGCGATCATCGGTCGCAACCTGACGGACTTCGACATGTATGTCGGGGTCAGCTCCGGGTCATTGCTCGCGGCGAGTCTCGCCAACGGATTCGACACCACCCGGATGGGTGCGGTGCTGATCGAAGGGGAGTCGGCGCTGGTGCCGTTCTCGCCTCGAGTGTTGCTGCAGCCGGCGGTCGGCACCTACCTGCGCAGAGTCTCGCGCCTGCCCGGCGCGCTGTTGAATGGCGCGAAACAATGGGCAGACGAGCCGGTGCGCGGCGTCTGGCCCGCAGCGCTCGGGGTGCTGAGCACCCTCATCCCGCTGGCGATCCTCGACAACGGACCGCTCGAGGAATACCTCCGCACGCTGTTTGCCACCGCGCACCACACGGATGACTTTCGCCGGCTGCGCGCGCCGCTGCGGGTCATCGCCACGGATCTGGACACCGGTCGCTCGGTGGTATTTGGCGATGCGCGCCACGCACGCGTTGCGATTTCCCGTGCCGTCATCGCCAGTGCCGCACTGCCGGGCCTGTACGCGCCGGTCGAGATCGGCGGGCGGCACTATGTCGATGGCGCACTGGTGCGCACCATGTATGCCTCTCTGGCGCTCGAGGCCGGCTGCGACTTCGTGATCTGCGTCAATCCCCTCGTGCCCTTCGATGCCTCGCGCGGCAGACCGCGCCGCCGGCTGGCGGAGGAAGGGCTCGACATGCTGCTCGGGCAGACCTTCCGTACGCTCATTCACTCGCGCATGCAGGTCGGCATGGCGAGCTTTCGCAAGCGCTTCCCGCAGGCCGACACCGTCCTGTTCGAGCCCGACGCCACCGATGAAACGATGTTCTTCACCAACGTGTTTCGCTACAGCGGCCGGCATGCTCTGGCAGAGCATGCCTACCAGCGCACGCGGCGCGACCTGCGCACCCAGGCCAATGCGTTCACCGCCCTGCTGCATCGTCACGGGCTCGATCTGGATCGTCGGTGTCTGCAGGATCGCCAGCGCACCTTCTCGAGCGCCTTTCTCGAGCGCACCGCGCGGGCACGCGCGACGATGCGGCATCTGACCGAAGCGCTCAGCCGCCTCGAGCGGGTCCTGGCGCATCGGCGCCACCGGCGCTGAACGTCCATGGCCACACTCCTCTGGCGAGCCGTGCTGCTGTGCGAACTGCTCGGTTCAGCCGCCGCCGCCACGGCACTCGCGGGGCGCTGGGCTGCGCCTTCGGCGCTGCGCGCGCTCGGTGCACTCGGCGCGGGCGTGTTCGTCTTTCTGCTCCTGCAAGGGCTGCCCGTGGTGATCACCTACGGACGCCGTCGATGGACGTCGCACGCGCCCGTCTCGCGGCCGGGCGCCGGCACCGTGATCCGCGAGAGTGCCGCGCTGCTGCGCGCCGCGCTGGCCATGTGTCGGGGACGCGCCGCACCGGCGCACCGCGTTCCCGCGCCCGATGCGAGCGCACGTCCCGTCATCCTCGTGCACGGTATCTTCTGCAACGGCCGCATCTGGGGCGCGCTCGAGCGCAAGTTGGCCGCTGCGGGTTTCGCACCGGTGCTCGCGGTCACTCTCGAGCCGCTCTTGGCGGATCTGGACGTTCACGCCCGCACGCTCGCCCGCGCGCTCGAGGCGCTCTCCGCCGAAAGCGGCGAGCGCGTCACGCTCGTCGCCCACAGCATGGGCGGGCTCATCGCCCGCGCGGCGCTGCGCACAGTCCGTCCGGGCCTGCTCCGCCAGATCGTGACGCTCGGCACCCCGCACCAGGGAACGCTGCTCGCCGATGACCTGTCGCTCACCCCGGTGCGCCAGATGCGCCCCGGCTCAGCCTGGCTCGAGACGCTGAATTTCACGCAGGCCGACGGCCTCGGCGTTCCCCTCTCCTGCCTCTACAGTGCGGACGACAACCTGATTGTTCCGGCCGCGAGCGGGACGTTTGCGCCGGCCACCGCGATCCGTTTGCACGGCCTGGGGCATCTGAGCCTGCTGTTTTGCGATCACGCCCTCGAGGCGGTGATCGCAGAGCTGCGCAAGACCGATTGAGATGAGCGTCGCTGCGCCATCCGCCGGACCGCTCGGCCGCCTCATCGAACGCATGCACGAGTTGCAGGACCTCGAGGCCCGGGATGCGGCTCTGGCCTCGCGACTGCATCAGTTGCGCGCCTGGCAGTCCGAGCGCCTGGCACGCACCTACGCTGACCTCACCGCAGACCCGACCCAGGCGCCGGCGCTGGAGTTCTTCCTGACCGACCTCTACGGCCCGCACGATTTCCGCCGCCGCGACCAGGATCTCGCCCGAGCCGGTTCCATCCTCGAGCGCACGCTGCCGCACAGCGCACTGGGCGTTCTGCTCGATGCGCTGGCGCTGAACGTTCTGTCCGCTGAGTTGGATCACGAGATGGCGCAGGTGCTCGAAGGCGGTGCGATCTCACCTGCGACCTACGCCGCAGCCTACCGCCGCATCGGGCGTTTCGAGGATCGACGTCGCCAGATCGAGCTCATTGTGCGCATCGGTGAGCGGCTCGCCCGGACCGTCCGACAGCCCCTGGTCGGTTTGGCCCTGCGCGCCGCCCGTGCACCGGCCTACCTCGCCGGCTTCGGCACTCTGCAGGAATTCCTCGAGCGAGGGTTCGGGGCCTTCGGCCGACTCGGCCACGAACCGACATTTCTCGACACGATTCGCGCGCGCGAATCCGCGCTCAGCGAGGCTCTTGCGCACGGCGACGCGCACCTGCTCAGTGCCTCCCCGTGAGCCGCGCGCCGACGCGGCGCCGCGTTTACAACACTCGCGACCGCTGTACCTCCGCTGCGGTCAGGCCAACGCCTCCACGACCCGTGTCCAGGCACGCGCCAAATTACGGCGGTTATAGCCTCCGCCGCCGGTTGCGAGCAGCCGCCCACCGCAGTGACGCTCTGCGAGGGCGCGCAGCCGCTGCGTCGCATGTGCATGCGCCTCTTCCGTGTACGCCAGGTGCGTGATCGGATCTCCGCCGAGCGAGTCCGCCCCGCATTGCAGCACGATCAATTCCGGGCGACACGCATCAAGATAGCGCTCGACTTCCTCGAAGGCGGCCCGGAACTGCACGTCCGTGGCGCCGGGCGGCATGGGGATGTTGAGCTTGGTGCCCGCAGCGCGACCCCGTCCCGTTTCGCTGCGATCCCCGGTCCCCGGATACAGGAACCGGCCGTCCTCGTGCAGATCGGCAAAGGCGACGGTCGGATCCTCCTCGAACGCATAGAACACGCCATCGCCGTGATGCGCATCGATGTCGACGTAGGCGACGCGAGACAGACCATGGACACCTCGCGCCGCCTCGATCGCAATCCCGCAATCGTTGAAGACGCAAAAGCCGGCGGCGTGATCCCGCCCCGCATGATGCAAGCCGGCAATGGGCACGAAGGCCTGCCTGGTCGGGCCCGCCATGATGCGCGCAAGCGCCTCGAGAACGGCGCCGACCACATGGGCGGCCGCTGAGTACACCCCCGGGAACGCCGGGGTGTCGCCCTCATCGAGGAACCCCTGCCCGCTGCGGGAGGCGTCGGCCACCCGGTCGAGATAGTCCGCCGTGTGGAAATACTCCAGTTCCGCGCGCGTCGCGGCACGCGGCGCGGCGTGGGTGAGGCTCGGCCAGCAGTCCGAACGCTCGAGCTCGCGCAGGAACGCATCGTGCCGATCCACCCCGAACGGATGGCTCCCCGGAAATCCGTACGCGGCAATCTCAGGTCCCGAGATCAGAAGCGCCATGCTAGGACTCTTGCGTGAGGCCAGAGCGCAGTTCACCGGCCGGCCCCGCCGCTGTCAATCCGGCGCCTCAGCGGGTAGTCGGTCAGTTTGAGGTCCCGGTTACTCGGGGTCGGCATCTGCCGCGGCGATTGGCGCCTGCTCGATGCCGAAATAGATCTCGTAGATCCGCTTCTTAGTGACCCCGGCTTGATGGGCCATAGAACTGATCAAGCCTTGGCCGAATGGTGCCTTGGGGCAGTCCACTGTAACCTTGCGGAAGCGCCCACCCGTGTTCCCGACCCAATCCTCATGGGATGTGCCGCTTTTCTTGGGGCGCGGAGCGAAGCCGAGCTGTTTGAGAATGGCCTTGAAATCCGCGCACGAAATCGGCGGATGCTGGCCACTCATAAAGGCTTAAGCAGCGGAGCGTAGGGACTGCGGCGTGAAGCTCAACGGCTCCCAAAATGGCTTGACCCGAGTGGAATGCCGGTGCCGTAAAGCTGCGAATGCCCTTGAATAGTAAAAGCGCGCGAATACCCACCATTGAGCCCGACGGCGCAAAAGTTCGCCTGCGTGCTGCCGATCTTCTCCGACAAGCGCGTCGTAGAGATAGGACTGGATCATCGAATCCAGTTTTTGACGTGCCTCCGGAAATGAATCTGCTTGAACCGCAAGTCCGAACTCCAAACTAAATGCTTGCCAGTGGTCGCCACTTTTATTGGCGACACAGCGAATTAGCAAAGACCGTGGCGAATTCATTTTTTGAGACATCATTGCGGGTTCATGCTTGCGCATAAGGGACGATTTCTATGCGGCTTTCATCACGTTCAAATCGCCCAAACCGTGATCCTGCTCACAAATCTATTCCAACCCGAAATTGATTGCAATTTCCGCTTCAATTGCTTGGCTAAAAAATCGATTGCAAATTAGGTTTCTACATAGATCATAGATGGGGATTCGGCTCGACATTTAAAAGATACGCAAAATCAATATCTTGCAATTATTCATCGAGCGCCGCGATTTCTTCGAGCGTCCAAACGTGATCCGAGATACCGGCAGCCATAGCTGGGTTGATGCGGTGCGACTGGTGGATGCGCCCAAAATTATAGTACATAAAGTGCAGCGCGACCGCGTGCCCGAGGTTTTCTAGCTTCTTCGAGAAGCCATTGGTGAGCCGGGTAAACCAGTGGAACAAGCTGGTGCTGCACCTGGAGCATGGGGATGTCCCAGTCCACAACAACGACGTCGAGAACATCATCCGCCCCTTCTCTCAGGGACGCCGGGTGTGGCTCTTCGCGAACAATCCGTTCGGTGCCCGCGCGAGCGCGAACCTCTTCTCCCTGGTCAGTACCGCCCGCGCCAATGGCCTGGATCCCTCCGCGTACCTGCCCCACTTGTTCGAACACCTCCCTGCTGCCGATACCGTCGAGGCGCTCGAGGCACTGCTGCCTTGGAACCTGCGCGACGTGCTGCGCACTACCCGCCGCGCCACCTGAGGCGTACGCCCCTCACCACCGTCGCCACCCCGGTCCGGTCTTCCTCAGGACACCCAGCCTCGGGTGATACCCACCACGTTCGCCCGCGGTAAATTCCGCTCACCCCCAACCGAGACCTACATCCCGGCGCCCCCGCTTTGCAAGAACGCG
>JAJZDW010000049.1 GCA_021851405.1 Pseudomonadota bacterium | reverse complement strand
GCAGCATCAACATCTGTCGGCGCAACTCCAGGCGAACATCCGTACTTGCGCTTCGACGATCAGGTTTGTTCGGCATTGCCCCATCATCGCATCATGCCGTCGTATTGTCCAGTAGTTATACGCCGGGGTAATAATTCCGGGGTCGAGGGTTCGAGTCCATCCCATTCCACCAGTTTGCCAGGGTTCGTGCCGGATGAGGTAGAGGGCGTTTCGCCGAAAAATCGGGCGAAACTGCCGTTCGGTAATGGGCAGCTGAGCCTTTCTGGCCTATTACGTCGGTCCGGGACAATCCATCCTCTATCGCGTCAGTGCTTCCAACATATCGATCACGAGAGGCACGCGGGCCTGACTTGCGGAGTCGCCTGGAAGATGGCCCGGAAGGGCATCGAGAAATTGCGTTGCGCCAAGGAGCGACGAAATCTCCATGGCTATGTAGGTACGGAGCTCTTCGGGCGAACCGCGCAGCTCATCTATCAGTGCCGGCCTACCGTCGACGACGGTGATGACGTCCTCGAGGTCATGGCTCACAAGAAAATCACCATTTCCGCGGCCTTTGAACGCTTCGACCTTCGTGGCGACAAAAACTGGGGCCGTGATGAGCTTTATCGAGTGGCCGCTCGGAAGCGTCATTGGACTGGCGGTAGTGACGGCGAGAGGGTACCAGCGATTGTGAAAGCTCAGGACACCGGGTTGTGACGGCATGAGGTCAAGCGTAATTCCTCCGCTCAGCCAACGGCAGATTGGCGCGTCGGGCGAGGTATCATGCTTGAAGCCGCGTGCGGCCAGCACGGTTTCGACGCGGTGATATTCACCAATGGTTGCGACCTGAGCGACGACGTCCACGTCTTCGGTGCGCGAGTCTGGTTGGCGCGTGTTTCCGTTACGAGCAATCCGGTCGCGCAGCCGCCGATAAATACGAGCGAATCAGTCAACTCGCCGAGCGCCCGGACCGCCAACTCCAGAATCGCAAGATTGGGATTGTCCGCAGTAGCGATCATTGCAGCCTCTGCTCCAGGAACTTTTTGGCCAGTTCTCGCTCCCGGGCCTGGCCGATTCGCAGTGCGTCGAAGAGAGCGACGAGCTCGTATAGCCTTGGGTCGTCCACGGCTGCGAGGGGGAGGTTTTCATATAGGGGAAGCACCGCTTGACCACGTAAGGTGCCTTCCGGGTGGGGCCAGACTGGCGGCAGGTCCGCGGACGGTTGTATCTGTTCGCTAAGTGGCGGAACCGCGTGGCTTGTTGGAAAGCCGATGGTGGCCTCGCCACGGACCGGAGGGTAGGCGTACGGAGCGCCGCTGATCACGAATGCGCGCAGCGCCGCCATGATCGGCCGGATGGGACCGGTGTGTTTGGTGACCAGGCGGGCCGCGATCAAGCGCTGAACGGCCGCATGGACCTCGAATGGGGAGAGCCGCATTTGCTTGGCGAGAGCGGCATAGGGCATTTGCTCACCGTGCAGCGAGACGAGCTTCAGAGCGACAGCTAAGTCCTGCGGCTTGAGGACCCACTGGCGGGTGTTCGCGCGGCGGATCGCAGCTGTTCTTCCGGAAGTCTGGCGCATATGCGGTATGCATATAGCATATGTCGCCCTTCTCGGGAAGCGCGGCCCGCTTGGCGTAGCGGCGTAACCTTCAAAATCGAGCCACGAGGATGCGGGAGATCTGCGGGAGTCGGCTGTGCTCGATCGTGCTTCGTCGTGCCAATCGCAACGGGGCGACCCTTGGCAAGCTATTGAATATAAAGCCTATTTTGAGCGAAACAGCACGCTCATAATGCCGGGGTCGAGGGTTCGAGTCCCTCCCTTTCCACCAGGTATTCAGTGGCATGTGGGCGGTGTCTGGCCACGCAAAAGGCTCGTGCGTCGCGGGAGTCCATAAGCAGTCCGCGCCATGCACCTGCGAAGTCAGCCCGCCACGGCGCGCAGCTTCACCCCAAGCGCCAAGCATACCCGGCGGATGGTGTCGAAGCGGGGAGAGGCGTCGGGTCGCAGTGCCTTGTAAAGACTCTCCCTGCCCAGCCCGCTTTTCTCCGCAATTTCCGTCATGCCTCGGGCTTTTGCGATGTTGCCGAGAGCACGGATGAACTCCTCGCTGTCACCGTCTTCGATCACCTGCGAAAGGTATTCGGCGATGGCCTCGTCGCTGTCCAGAATCCTCGCGATGTCGAACGGGATCAGTTTCTCGTGTCTGGATGGACGCTTGCGCATAAGTCAGACCTCTTTGGCGAGCGCATGGGCTCGTCGGATATCAGCCGTTTGAGAGGATTTGTCTCCACCGGCGAGGAGGACAATGACCTCTCGGCCGCGGACGGTGAAGTAGACTCTGTATCCGGGACCGAGATCGATCTTCATCTCGGAAACACCGCTGCCGACGGAACGGGTATTGCCCAGATTGCCGTTCTCGGCCTGCTCGATCCGGCGGGCAATCGCGACCTTGGCGCGCAGGTCTCGCAGCCCGATGTGCCAGGCTGAGAAGCCTACGGTCTGCTTCACGAGGTACCGCACTGCGGAACTGTATCCGAATGGATACGATTGGTCAAGAAGATCGGCGGACAGGCTTTCGGCGGCTAGCCCGGACCCACGAGCTGGTGCGCGGGAATTCTGCGGGAATCAGTCGTGCTCGGTTGTGCTTCGTCGTGCCAATCGCAACCGGCAACCTCTTGGCAAGTTATTGAAGATAACGCCTATCTTGACCGGAGCAGCCGCCTCATAATGCCGGGGTCGAGGGTTCGAGTCCCTCCCTTTCCACCAGCATTTTTCGGGTTCGCTCCGGCGTTAGTCGCTGATTGCGAGCGAGTAACTGGTGCTTCGGCCGCCGGCGGGATCTTTGCGCAGCGCGCCACGCTCAACGAGATCTAGGATGTCGCGGTAAGCAGTGTCCTGTGAGCTCTTGGTCAGCTTGGCCCATTTCGAGGTGGTGAGCTTTCCCTCGAAGCCGTCAAGGAGCTGGTTTAGCACCTTCACTTGTCGTGCGTTGAGTGGTTGGTGTGCGAGGCGTTCCCAGAAATGCGCCTTCTGTAAGACGGCGCGCAGCGTGTCTTGCGAGCTTTCGGTCGCACGACTCAGGCAGGAGAGAAACCATTCCTGCCACAGCGTAACGTCGAGCGTGCCTTTCTGCGTACGTTCGAGCATCGTGTAATAGTCGGCACGCTCGCGGTGGAGCTGCCCTGACAGGCTATAGAAACGCTGGCTGCTGCGTTCGGAACGGGCGAGCGCCATATCAGCAATCGCGCGCGCGATGCGGCCATTGCCGTCATCAAATGGATGGACGGTGACGAACCACAGATGCGCGAGCCCGGCAACGAACAGCGGGTCGGCACCGCCAGGAGATTCGAACCATCTCAGGAAGCGATTCATTTCTTCCGGGACCCGCGGAGCGGGCGGCGCTTCGTAATGCACTTGCTGCCGCCCGATCGGGCCCGAGACGACCTGCATCGGCCCGCTGCTGTCATCGCGCCACTTGCCGACCGCAATTTTTTGCAGTCCGCTGCGGCCCGTCGGGAAGAGTGCAGCGTGCCAGTCGAACAATCGGTCTGCCGTCAGAGGCTGCGCGTAATAAGTTGTTGCGTCGAGCATCATTTCGACCACCCCCTCGACATCGCGATCGACTGGCGTGAGTCCGCCGATGTCCATGCCGAGCCGCCGTGCGATCGAGGATCTCACTTGATCAGCGTCGAGTTTCTCGCCTTCGATCTCACTCGAGCGGACCACGTCCTCGGTCAGTGTGCTCAGCTGCGCCTCGCGGCGAAGATCGAATCCGAGGCTCTGCATCCTGCCGAGCAGACGGCCTTGTTCGCGGGATACCTGTGCGAGCGAGGTGGCAAGGCGTCCGCGGTCCCAGGTAAGGTCAGGCCAGTTTTTGCACTCCCAGATATACATTTAAGCTCCGCGTCTCATGCGGAGATTATGCGGTCTATTCTCCGCACCGACAAGTACAATCTCCGCAGAAAATGCGGTAATTAGATCGAATTTCTCCGCACCTCGCCGCAGGAGAATGCGGGAATTTTGTGGGAATGGGTCGTGCTCAGTTGTGCTCAGTCATGCCAATCGCAGCGGGCGTCACTTGGCTAAGTTGTTGAATGTAAATACTATCTAGAGCGGAGCACCGAGTTCATCATGCCGGGGTCGAGGGTTCGAGTCCCTCCCTTTCCACCAGTTTGCCAGCGGTTCGCTTGAACAGTTGGATGGCGTTTCGCTGAGATTACGGGCGAAACCACCTTGCGGCGGACAGGTCGGCAGCTGAGCCGTTACACACGTTGCTCCGCATTGTTTCGCAAAGACAGTCCCGCTGCTTTCGTCGGCTCATCGCCGCTCGCAGAGATTGTCGGATTTGTGGATCAAGGGATGAGCCTGCGCAGCGCCGCGGTGGAGATATCGTCAATGTGTCGAAAGGCGGGTGCAATCCTTTCAATCTGATCCGCAGGCACGTCGTATTGCTCGAAGTAGACTTTCCATTGGCGCACGGTTTGCCAGATTCTTGCAATGCTCTGGGCGGCCCCATCCACTGATAACGTAAACATCTCGCGCCCGGCGAAAGCGTTGTCCAACGTGGCGGTCCTGCCTTCTGGTCCAACTCCCAGATGCACGCGTCGTTCCGATGCCAAGGTTGGCCGTGGCATGACATCGTAGACCGGGCTCAGCCGCCATCCCGGAAGGCGGGGATCCCAGACAAAGCCGTGATTGCGGAGGTGGTCGTCGTCGTTGCTGACGAAGATGTTGAAGACCATGCGCTCGAAGAGCTCGCGGTTGTCTCCCCGGATGACATTGGGGTGACAGTACCGTCGGATGGCTTGCGCCAAGTCGCCATAGGACTTGGTGGGTGACTCCAGGGCGGTACACGCGAGGAGCGTCAGACCACTGACGAACCCCAACCGCTTCTCTACCCGTCCCGCCGCAGGTGCTGCGCTCAATAGGTCTTCAGGCAATTGAGCGTCCCGGCCCGGTTTGGCCCAGTATCGGTCGAATCGCCGGATCAGCATCACAGTCCGGGCGCCGAGGTTGATTAGCTTGACTGGCGGAACGGTGAGGCCTGCGGCCGCTGCCATGCGCAGCGTGGCGGTTTCCAGGACAGGAATATTCATCGTGTCCTGTTGACTCGGGAACTTGGCGAGCCATAACACCTGTTCGTTGTCACGAACCGTCGCCTTGGGGCGGGCACCGCCAAGAGGGCTTCCCTCTGCGAGAATTTCCTCCAGATTAGCAGGGATGGGCGCCCCCTCGTCAACACGTTGCGCGGCGTCCATTAAGTACTGCAGATTGTCCCAACTGCCGTAGCCCAGCGTTGGCTCGGATTCTCGCGAAGGACGAATATCGAGCGCACCCGCGCGCTGACTGCCTGCGTGGACTAGATATACGGATTCCGGGAGGCTGTTTGCGGGTGCCTTGAGGCGAGACTCGATGACCCGCCGTCCCCAGGCATCTGGTGCGGTATCGCGAATCCCGCCGAAGAAGGGGAGATTGTTCGGTGGAAAGAGAGCCTTGCCGCGGACGGCGCTCGTGTCGCGAATGCTCAGGCTCACCGGGTCGACCTCCAGAGCACCCGGGCGGTCCAGGTATCGCAATCCGTAGGCGAAGGTTGAGGCCACGAGCTTTACCCCGTCTTCGGTCAGAGTGAGTTGACCGCAGGGCATCCACTCGGCATCGAGGTACGCGAAGACGAACAGCTTCTCTTCTTTCACGGCAATGCTAGAAGTCGATTTCGTCCAATTCCCGCTTGGAGAGATCCCTGGCACGCCGACGCTGTTCTCGAGCACCAAGTGCGGCCAGAGCGGGATCCGATTCAGCCAGCAGCTCGAGCAGTGTCTTGCCCGGTACGATGGCATCGAGATAGCGCAGGACCTGGCCTATTGCGACTCCAGGATCGCCTTTCTCCAGCCGATATGCCGTATTGCGCGAGAGTCCGGCGCGTAGCGCTGCATGGTCTTGCTTCATGCCCCGAGCGATGCGCAGGCGTGCAAGCGCTGCTCCCAGCTTATTTGCCTCAGGAGCCAGGCTTGGGGGCAAAACTGCCGATTGGGTGATTTTCATAGTCGTTAAATCACTCGTAATATCTGCAGTGCATGATTAACGAGGCATGAATTCTGGTCGCGATCGCCTGTCCAGTCAAGGGAAGTGAGCCTAAAATCGATCTTTACAAAGATAATGCATGATTAATCGCTCGTTTATGGGTATTGCCACGATGGCGCTTGCTTAGGTGCGCTATCCAGCATTTCTGTCGCAAGCCACCCTGCGAGTGAACCCATACAATCAGCAATCAACCTGGATAGGCATCGAGAAACGCCAAGCTCCTGATGGGAGCCTGAGGGGCCTTAGAATCCGCCGTTATCCGGCGCCCCCTTTAGCGGACAGCGCTGCACATCCACGGGATCGGGGGACGATGAACGGTGACGAGACTTCCGCCTGACTTGCAAGCAGTCCGATCCCGGCCGGCGGCCGCGACCGAGCGCTGGATGCTCAGCCGTGCCGGTATCGTCAACGTTTATCAGTACGGAAACGAGATCCTGCATTTTGCCGGCGGCCGCTTGCTGCTGCGAGGAGTGAACGGCTCAGGCAAGTCGACGGCGATGAACATGCTGCTGCCCTTTCTGCTCGACGCCGATACCCGGCGCATCGACGCCGCCGGCGAGCAATCCGGAGTGCTGAGAAGCTGGATGCTGTCGGGTCGGGAGGAGCCGCAACCGCAAGGCTACCTGTGGCTCGAGGTCGCAAAGGGCGAGTCATACCTCAGTTTCGGGTGCGGTATCCGGGCGAACCGCGCCACCGACCAGGTGACGACCTGGTGGTTCATCACTTCGCGACGTCCAGGAATCGACCTGTCGCTGGTCGAAGGCCGGGTGCCGGTGAGTCGGGAGGCATTGCGCGCCGCGACCGCACCGGACCCGCTCTTCGGACACGAGCAGCGAGCGGACTATCGCGCAGAGCTACGCAGGCGGCTCTTCGGCGGCGCAGATATTGAGCAGCATTTGCATCTGTTACGGATCGTCCGGAATCCGCGAGTTGGAGATCGCCTCGATGCCGAGCTTCCGCAGTACCTACAGGATGCGCTGCCGCAGCTCTCGGACGCCGCGCTCGACGATGCCGCTCAACCGCTCGAGGATCTGGAGGAGCATAGAAGGAACGTCGCGGATCTCAGGCGAACGGCGGACACACTCAATGCCCTGGACGCGACGTATCGCAATTACGCGCGCACGGAGTTGCACCGCCTGGCGGATGAAATGTTCGAGGCGGCGCGCATCTCGCGCGAGCGCCGTCGCGATGAAGAGAAGGCTCAGAGGGCGCACGATCAGGCGGCGGAGCGGCGCCGCGCCGCCGAGCTTCGCAAGCGTGAGCTCCAGAATGAAGTCGAACAGCTCCGCAGTGCCATCGAGGCGCTCAAGGCAAGCGAAGCATACACCTCTGGCGCGCAGCTCAACGATCTGCGCGAACACGTCGGGAGCCTGGAGCGCACGAAGGCTGCAGCGGAACAGGCGTTCCAACGCATGCGTGCCGCATCCGAGCGTGCCACCAACGCGGTACGCAGCGCGCGGCAGGAAGTCGCCGCGGATCATGACGCTCTGCGCCGACGATTGTTGGAACTCGCAAATTTCGCATCCGCCTGCCAAGTGGCCGCGCGGCCCCCGAGCGCACCTCCCATCAACTCCGATCGCGACTCCTCTGCTGATCTCGAGTTGGCGCCGGCTGGGCAGATCGATACGGGTGCTGCGGACCGAGCCTTGGCGGGGCTCGCGGTCGCAGCCCGTCAGCGGATCGAGGAGGTGGAAACCGTTGCGGCGGCGGTCGCCGCCATCGAACCTGCGGAGCGCACCGTGCGCGCTGCGGAGCGTGCGGCGGCCGACGCGCAATCGGCAACCGATGAGGCCCGGAAGGCCGTCAGCGACGCCCATACCCGGTTTCAATCGGCCATTTACACTTGGCAGGAAGCGGCCTCGGACTGGATCGGCGGGGTTCAGCGCCACTGCGCCACCTACGAACTCGTCGGTATCCAAGCGCCGGTCGAAGTGGGTGCTGCGGTTGAATACATCGCGAGCGGACATCGGATTGACGCCGTGCTTGAGGCGCTGATCACCCCCGCCGTCCGCCACCATGAAACCCTCCGTGCCCAGCGCGAAACGTCCCTGGAACAGCAGAGGAAATTGCTGGAGGAGCTGGCCGCGCGCGCCGCGGAGCTGACCGCGAAGCAGCTTCCCGATCCCCCGACGCTGGGATGGCAGCAGCGGCGCGACCGTCCCTGTCTCGCGGAGCTCATCGACTTCGCGGGGCACGTCGCTCCCGCCGCGCGCGCCGATCTCGAGGCCGCGCTCGAGGCGTCGGGACTCTTGGCCGCCGAGGTCCACGCCGACGGCACGCTGCGGCTTGTCGATGGCCAGCTCGTGATCGCGCCCGGCGCCACTGACGCGCCGGCGCCGCTGAGCACTCTGCTTCGCCCGGACATTCCGGTCGGCGACGACATCAATGGAGAAGCCCGGAACGCGGTGGAGCGCATCCTGCGGGCGATCTCGACCGACTGGTCTGCCGAGGCGCAGACCATCGTGACCATCGACGGCCAGTTCCGGATCGGTGCCGTGCGCGGTAGGTATCTCAAATCGGAGCCCGAGCACATCGGGTTGACGGCGCGGCGAGCGGCGCTGGAGCGGCAACGCGCCGAGAGCGAGCGGGCGCTGGAGCAGGCGAAAGCAGAGCAGGCCCGGATCGCCTGCGAGCTGCAGGCAGCCCGCGCCGCGCTCGGCGAGGCGCTGTCGATGCGCGATCGGATTCCCTCGGACCAGGAGTTGCACGCCGCGATGTGGCGACGTACAGAGGGCGAGAAGGCGCTCGAGAAGGCTGAGGCGCTACTTCATCTGCGGCGCTCGGAGCTGCAGACGGCAGAGCAGCAGCACTCCGAGGCAGTCTCGAGCGCACGGGCCACCGCGGGCCGCCTGTCGTTGCCGGTCCTGCCAGCGGAGCTGCGCGGGTTGCGCGCCGACCTCGGGCAGATCATCGCGGACTGTCGCGAAGCGCAAGGCGAGCTCGCTCGCCTCTTGCGTACCCTGGGCCGTTGGCGAGAGCGCGGCTCAGATTGGCGAGCGGCGCGGACCGACGAGGAGACCAGCGGCGCGCACTTGACATCGGTGCTAGAGGAGCTGATCTCTGCGCAGCAGCGTCTTTCGACGCTCGACGCGACGATCGGCATTGCGTACGAAGAGGTCATGGCAGCCGTTGCCGGCAAAGACCAGCAGTTGACCGCCGCCAGAGATTCAGCAGAGCAGGCCGACAAGACGCTCGAGAACGCCGTTGTGGAAGTCACGGTCACCGCAAAGAACCACGAATCGGCGGCGGGCGGGCGCGAGCGCGCCGACGTTGCCTGCGTGCAGGCGCTCGGTGTGCTCGAGCGGGCTCTGGGGGTGCCCGGCCTCAGCGAGGCCGCCCTTGAGCCGCCCAAGACCGAAGCAGACGGTGTCACCGCCGCAGACGAACGGCCGGCTGGCCCGGCTGGCGCACATCTTCTTGCGCTGGCGCAAGCGTCTCTCGGCGCTGACGACGCCGCAGCGTCCGCCCGCGGCCTCGTGGACTTGATCCGTGCACAGGTCCCTCGGCCCGCGGAGCCACCGACCGCCGCCGAAGGCGTCCGCGTGTCGATCCGCCGCCGCCGTGACTCGCTCGGCGCAGGCTGGGACGCAGAGGATCGCCAGCCGGATGAGCGTTTGCCGCTGCACGTCGAAGTCACGGGACCGCTTGCTCACCAGACGCCGCTGCCGGCGGCCACGCAAATCGTCCAGCGGCAGCTCGCAACCCTGGCGGGTCTGCTCTCGACGAAGCAGCATCAGGCGCTGCGCAACCTGTTGCAGGGTCTGGTCGCGCGGGAAATCGCGGAGAAGCTGCACTCGGCGGGCGAACTGATCGACCGCATGAACGAGCGCCTCGCGGCGATCACCACCTCACACGGGATCGGCGTGAGACTTCGCTGGCGACGGCGGGATGACTTGGATCCGGCGCTCGCGGAGACGATCGAGTTGCTTGCCAAGCCGCCGGATCTGCGTACGGCCGAAGAGGACGGCAGGCTTTCCGCCGTCCTCGGCCGGCGCATCGACGATGCGCATCGGGAGGATCCGGGTACGCCGTACCGGGAGCTGATCGCGCGCGTGCTCGATTACCGCGAGTGGCACGTGATGACGATTCTGCTGCACCGGCCGGGCCGTCCTGCGGAGCGCCTCGGCCGCCGCACCGCGCTCTCCGAAGGGGAGAAGAAGATCGTCTCGTACTTGCCGCTCTTCGCGGCCGTCGCCGCGTCCTGCGACGGCTTGGCTGCGAGCGAGCCGGGCGCCCTGCGCTTCGTGCTGCTCGACGATGCCTTCGCCAAGGTGTCGGAGGACAACCACGCCAAACTCTTCGGCCTGCTCGTCGAGCTCGACCTCGATTTCGTCGCAACGAGCGAGCGCCTGTGGGGCACGCACGATACCGTTCCGGAGCTCGCGATAACCGAGGTCATCCGTGATGCGGACCTCGAGACGATCGTTCTCGAGCACTCGCGTTGGGATGGGCGCCGCAGAGAGGCCGCGTCATGAGCGAGTCCCAGGATGGGCCGAGCATCGTCCCCGAACCACCGGGGCCTCGATCGGAGTGGCGCTCGCCGGATGCGCCCTCAATGACCGACCCCGAGGCTGCCCGTGCCGCCGGACGCGATCTCTTTCGTCACGTGGTCGCGCTCGAGTGGAGCGACTACCGCGCGATCATGGGTATCTTCGCCGATACGTTCTTCTCGGAGTTCACGCCAGAGGATGTCGCGGGGCGGCTGGGGACGGCCGGTCACCCGCTCGACCCGGACGCCGTCGGCGTGAGGCTCGAGAGCTTGCGCCGCTGGGGGAATCTGACGGTCTCGTCAGCGGTGGGCAACCCGCAAAGCATTCAGGACTATTACCGGCGCCGCAATCGCTATCTGATCACCCGTGCGGGACAGGAAGTGCATCAGATCGTCGAGGGAGTGCTCACGCGCGTCGATGAGGTCACCGATATCTCGACCGCGCGGCTGCGTGCGCTCGTGGACGCGCTGGATCATCTCGGGGCAGTGGATGCGCGCAGCGCGGACCCCAATGTCCTCGCTGACGCGGTCGGCGCCGTATTCGATCCCCACGAGGCATTCACCGCCGAGATCACCCAGCTCTTTGCGGCCATCAACCAGTGGCAGAGCCGCTACGACCTGACGCCGGAGGAGCTGCGGTTCTTCGCCGAGGTGCTCGTTGGTTATGTCGGCGAGCGGCTCGATGAGATCGAGCGCACGGCGAGACCGATAGGGCACCGGCTCGCCTCGCTGCAGGAGCGGTTCGCGATGCTGGTCGAGCGGGCGAACAGGGGGCTTGCCGGCCGCGTCGACGCCGCCGGTCTTTCCGGCAGCGTCGCCGTGCGGCATCGTGCGGGCTCGCGCCTTCAGGACTGGGAGCATCTGTGCTCCTGGTTCCTGCGCGGACCCGGGAGGCCGTCCCGCATCGAAGTACTCACCCGGGAAGCGATTGCCGCCGTCCGCACGTTGACGCTGAATCTGACACGCCTGTCGCGGGTCGGCGTCGGCTCGGCTTCGCGCCGTGCGGACTTCCTGCGCCTCGCGCAGTTCTTCGATCAGGCGCAGGAGAGCGCCGCGCGGCTTGCCGCGGCCTCCTTCGGACTCGCGCCAACGAATCACTATGGCGCGCTTTCGGCCGACGCCGACGACCCTCTTCCGACCACGGTATCGTGGTGGGATGCCCCGCGAGCCGTAGTCGCGGTGTCGCTCAGAGAGCGCGGTGATACGACACCGCGCGGGCGGACCAGCCCGATACCGGATCGGACACGTGAGCGTGCGCTGGTGGAGCAACGCCGCGCGGCGGAACGTACTGCGCGGGAGCGCGTGGACTACGAGCTGCTGGATGAGCGGGAGCTCGACGGCCGGGCGTTGTCACCGGGCGCGCTTGCGCGTCTCCAGCAAGTTCTCGGACGGGCGCTTGCCCGGCTGGGTACTCGCGCGGCGGCCGCCGAAGGGGAGGACGGCCGCCTGGTCTGTCGAGTCGAACGTACACCAGGCCGGCACACGTGCGTTCACGCATCGAACGGCGCACTGACGATGCTCGATCTCACGGTGACCGTCCGTCCAACGCAGGCAGCCGAAGCGCCCCACTCTGCGCAGGAGTTGCGCAGTGCCATCTGATCATCACCCGCAAGCGGCGCTCGAGCTGCGGACGTGCGCGCGCCACCTGGTCCAGCGGCCGCTGACCTGCAAGGAGCACGATCCCGAGCTGTTTCGGCTGATCCGTCGTCACGAGGCGGAGCTTGATCGCTGGTTCACGCAACGTCTCGGCTACAGGCTGCACGTGAATGCCGATACTGCGCGCTTGTTCAAGGACGGCCTCGTCGTCGAGCGCCGGCCGCTGCTAACGTTGACGCGCCGGCCGTTTCATCCGCTCGAATACGTCCTGCTTGCATTGGTGCTCGGTGCGACAGTCGCGGGCCCCGCTGTGATCAGCCTCCGGGACTTGGTCGAAAGGGTGCGATCGGCGGCGGTGGAAGCGGCAATTGCGCTGGATGACTCCCCGACGACCCGGCGCGCCTTCGTCAGTGTGCTGCAGTGGATGGTCGGGTACGGACTCGCCTCCGAGCTGTACGAGCACGTGGAGGCGTACGCGGGCGATCAGACCGCGGATGCGGTCCTCATGATCCGACCTGACCGCATTGCGCTCCTGCCGCTTCCCGCGTTGGCGGGCGCCGAGAGCATCGAGGATATTCTCGCGCGCACGCAGCGGCGCAGCGCGACGCGCCAGTGGATGCGTTGTCGATTGGTCGAGGAGCCGGTCTTGTATCGCACTGATTTGAGCGAGGCGGAGTGGTCGGAGCTGCGCCGCCGCCTCGGCGAGGAGGAACGCCTGCTCGAGGAGATGTTCGGGCTCACGCTCGAGGCGCGCGCGGAAGGGGTCGCTTCGATCGACCCGTCCGGGAGCCTTGCCGCATGTCGCTTTCCGACTGGCGGGACGCTGGGCCACGCGGCGTTGCTGCTGATTGCGAAACTGCGCGACGATACCGCACGGCCGCTCGATCGCGAGGGTATCGTGAGTGCCATCGGAGAGCTGGCCGAGGCCCATCGCCGCCGTTGGGCCGGAGATCTCGTCGACTCGCCGGAACGGCTCGCTGCCCGGGTCACGGAGCTGCTGCTCGACCTGCGCCTGGCCGAATGGGCTCCGGCGGTTGGTGTCTCGCCGGAAACGACCGCAAGCGCCGCGGCGTCGTCGGCCAGGGCTTGGGGGCAGCATGCTGTGCTGCGGCTTCTACCGGCCGCGGCCAGATTTCTTCCCGTAGTCAGCGCTGACGCTGACGCCGATACAATTGAAATGCAGGGGCGCCTCTGTTGACGGTGCCGCCCTCGCTCCGCTCACCGGAGCTCGATGCGCTGTGGGTGCGCGCCCGGGCGCGTCTCGAAGCTCGAGGACACGGCCGTCGTGGCCGGCTGTCGTTGCCGGCCCTCTCTTCTGCGGCGAAGCTGGTGTTGAAATCGCTCATTGGCCGTCCGCCAGGCAGGACGGTCGACCTCAGCGTGCTGGAGGCAGGTCTCGTTCGGCTCGGGATCGGACATGATCTGGCGGCCGCGCTTGCTGCGCTCGGGCATGAGGTCTCCGGCGAACCGGCCCGGTGGCGGTCGGAGCGCGCCGAGCGAAGAGAGGCGCGCCAAGTTGCCCGGGTGATCGTCGCGGAGTGGGCCCAACCGTGGGCGAAAGAGTGGATCGATGAGGTGATCCGCGCCGGGGTCCTGCGCGGCCAGGGTGTGGCGCAGGCGAAGGACCTTCTGCGTCGCGTTCGTATCGTTCTCGATTACCTCGGGCAGGACCGCCCGATGCAGATCAGCCGAGTCGATCTCGCGGCACAGCTTCTCGGCTCGGCGCACGCGCTCGACCACGGCACACGCCTCGAGGCGGCTCTCTCTCGTGCGCTCGTGTTCGAGCTCGGCCCCACCGACCACCGCGACCTTTGGGCACAGGCTGGCGTGCATCTCGATCTTACCTCTGCGCCCGCGTTGACATGGAAGCTTCCGCTGAGCGGTGAATGCGGGTTGGCGCGCCTCGCGGCTGCCGCGGCGGACCGAGGAATTCCGCTTCACGTGAGTCGGTTCTCGCTCGAGGCATATCCGGCCGTCGTGCCTCAAGGCAGTCGGATCCTCGTGGTCGAGAACCCGCGAGTCGTGGAGGCGGCGGCGCAGATGCGCGCCGTGACGCCAGTGGTGGCGACGAACGGCCGTCCGAGCTCCACCGTGCTCCTGCTACTGGCCCAGCTTCGTGAGGCGGGGGCCGAGCTGCCTTATCACGGCGATTTCGATGCCGCGGGGCTGGCGATCTGCGAAAGCCTGATGAGTCGCGGCCTGGTGCCTTGGCGGATGACTGCGGCCGACTACCTTGCGGCACTCGCAGTGGCCGATGATCAGGGCGCAGTACTACCGCAGGATCCCTATCCGCCCGGGCCGACGCCCTGGGATCCGGCGTTGCGTCGGACGTTCGATCGCGAGCGGCGCATCGTCCATCAGGAGAGGCTGCTTCCCGGCCTGATCGAATAGGGAAGTTGGAGCGCTCCGGTCGGCGTGCGCTATTCGGCCGAGCGAGGACTCGGGTGCGGTGCGGGAGACCTGCGGGAGTCGGTGGTGATTCGTCGTGCCAATCGGAGCGGGCGCCCTTGGGCAAGCTATTGAATCTAATGCCTATCTCAAATGAAGCAGCCGGCTCATCATGCCGGGGTCGAGGGTTCGAGTCCGTCCCTTTCCACCAGTGTGCCAGGGCCCGTGCCGGATGAGGTAGAGGGCGTTTCGCGGAAAAAAATCGGGCGAAACTACCTGACAGTAATGGCCAGCTGAAGCTTTGCGGCCTATGACGTCGGTCCGGGGATGATCCATCTTTGATGGCGTCAGTGCTTCCAACAGATCAATCACGAGAGGCACGCGGGACTGACTCGCGGCGTCGCCTGGAAGATGGCCCGAAAAGGGCATCGAGAAATTGAGGGGTGCTCAGGAGCGACGAAAAACTCCCTCGGCTATGTAGGTGCGGGGCACTGCGGCCGCACCGCGAAGTTCATCTTTCAGTGCCGACCTGCCGTCGACGACGGTGACGACGTTCTCGAGATCATGGCTCACAAGCAGATCTCCGTTTCCGCGGCCTCTGAACGCTTCGAGCCAGCTCGCCGTCAATCACCTGGCCGTGCAGGAGATTTTCTCAGCTCACGAAGCCTCGATCAGGCCGGCCATGATCTCAAAAGAGTGGCGGCGTGCCACATGGTCGTGCATGTTGCTAGTCAACATTAACTCGTCGGCGCCGGTCTTCTCGACAAACGCACGAATGCCGTCAGCCACTGTCCCGGGCGAGCCGATTGCGGCGCAGGATAGTACCTGATCGAGCAGCATGCGACTTTGCTGCGGCAGGGTTTCGAGATAGCCTTCCACGGGCAGCGGCAGGCGCCCCGGGCGACCTGTGCGCAGATTGACGAAGGACTGCTGCCAGGACGAAGCAAGGTAGCGCGCCTCGGCATCCGTGTCGGCAGCCGCCACATTGAATCCCAACATCACGTAAGGCTTGTCCAGATGGCGCGACGGCCGAAAGCGCGCGCGATATACGGCGATCGCATCCATCATTTGCGCCGGCGCGAAATGCGAGGCGAAGGCATAAGGCAACCCCAGCATCGCCGCGAGCTGCGCGCCGAACAAACTGGAACCGAGGATCCAGATCGGAACCGCATGGCCCTCGCCCGGCACCGCACGCACCGGCCCATTGCCTTCGAAGTACGCCATCAGTTCCATTACGTCACGCGGGAAGTCATCCGGATCCGTACCCAAGCTGCGCCGCAACGCCCGTGCCGTCACCTGGTCCGAGCCTGGCGCGCGCCCCAGGCCCAGGTCGATGCGTCCGGGATACATCGCGTCGAGCGTGCCGAACTGTTCGGCAATCTGCAGCGGCGAATGATTGGGCAACATGATGCCACCCGCCCCCACGCGAATACGCGAAGTCGCACCTGCCACGTGGCCGATCAACACCGAGGTCGCCGCACTGGCGATGCCGGGCATGCCGTGATGCTCAGCCATCCAGTAGCGCGTGAAACCGCGGCGATCCGCCTGCCGCGCAAGATCGACGGTATTGGCAATGGACTCGCTCGCCGAGCCCCCTTCGTTGATGGGGCACAGATCGAGAATCGAAAGGGGAATCATGGCCATCGTGAGCCGACCTCATGCGGACAACGGCGGTACTCGGCAGCCGCCCCCATGAAGTGCGGCCGACGCGCGGCAATACAAGCTTTGGATGGCTGCCAAGCGGCTTCTACGCGGGCAACCCGCTCAGATGTGCTCACTGGGTCTCACCCGCTGCCGGGGAAGGGATGCGCCGCGATGAGTCAAGAAAGGGAGAAAATCCAATGACCCGTCCCCTAAAATCGCCCGCAATCCGCGGAAGGCTGCGGAGGCTCGTAGACCTCCATGGAACGCCTTCTCGCATGCTACCCGCCATCTGGTGATCTGGTGCACTGGGGCAAGATGCGCGCCGACCAGGCGAGCTGTCCGGCGCCGACGCGGTGGGGGGAACGGCTTGGGGGCGGATAGACGCTCGGCAGGGTCGAATATCCATGTCTTTTCATCTACTCAGCGGGGCGCTTCGAGTCCTTCCCATTCTACGACTTATGCCCGTCTCGAATAGAGCGCCCTTCTGGCTCACCCTCCAACCGGTGATTCGCCGGAGTGGCGCGGGAATTTTGCGGAAATCAGTCGTGCGCGGACGTGCTAATCGCAACGGGCGTCTGGCGGCCAGGGTACGGACAATAGAGCTTATCGACGGCCGGGTATTGAGCTCATAAACGGCTTCTTCGAAAATCGATTGGGAGGAGGAGTTACAGGTTCTCGATCTCCCGAACCCATTCTTTCTGTACTACTTGCATTGGTCCTGATTATTGATGGAACCTCAGTATCGCGCGGGCACGCCAGACGGCCTACTCGGTCAACCGCTCTGATCTCGTCGTGGGCGCACACACACACACACACACACACACACACACACACGGCTACGAACTCTGAGGTCTGGAGTTAGAATCTCTCCAGTCGCGGCCATGAATCAATGAGTGGCGCGTCGTCGCGTCGTCGCGTCGTCGCGTCGTCGCGGCATCGCTCATTGGACTGAGTGACCAGGCGGATCGATTGCCTGAACGGGCGGCCAGTGGGAGCCTCTGCCGGACATCCCCTTCCGCCCTGAAGATCGGCGCATTGCGGATTACGACGCCGTCTCCGTTCGTGCCGCGAAAGCACGCGCATCTCGGTTCGACGTCACGCTGCCGTGAGTTGCGACCGAAGGAAAGCGTCCCACGGGGCACTGCATGGATCACTGGCGAGCATGCTGATAGATGGACACGCAGTTTACCGACAGAGGTATCTGCGCGATGGGTGCGAAGACGAGATCGATGGGAAGGCCGAGCGG
>JAJZDW010000048.1 GCA_021851405.1 Pseudomonadota bacterium | reverse complement strand
CCGGACCACTTCCCCCGGGCCCAGTCGATGGTCACCAGATGGATGCGCTCGTCGCCCGCAACCGGGGCGTCCGCCTTATCACTGCTCATCCGTTGAGTCTAGACCAGTACCCGCTGGGACGCTTTCGACCGAAGTCGCGACGTCGCGTGATTGAGATGCACCATGCCAAGTTGCTCGGCACGGATCAAGAGCCCGTCGGCACCTTGCGAAGAGTGCCTGACCGCAAGTCGGTTCGCACGGGAAGCGTCACAGTGCGGTCCGCAGGACGGTGAGCCACCTTCGTGCCCGTCTGGTCAGACGGGCAGGCTTTCCAGCGCGGTGCCCATGTTTTGGCGATACTCGTCGATTGAGATGATGCGTTTGGAATTCCGGTCCCAGAGAATGCATCTGAGTGCGCTCAAAACTTCGTGGAGCTCCAGGCGGGTGACGCGCGTAAACAGCTGCTCATATTCGCGATGGCACTCGGCAAGGCGGTAGTTCGGGATGCCTGAAGACAGATGATGAATGTGGTGATAGCCAATGTTGGCGGTGCACCAATTCAGCCACCGCGGCAGGACCAGGAAGCTGGTGCCCTCGATTGCGCCAGTGTCATGATCCCAATTTGCGGTGTCGACTGCGTAAGCATGCTTGAAGTTGTGCTGCACGGTGAACAGGACGATGCCGATACCACCCGCGATCGATACGCTAAGGAGGTAGATCGAGAAAAACGTCGCTGCGCCGCAGAGAAAGCACATCGCAGTCCATGCGCTCAGCAGGACGAGGTTGTTCCAGAGCATGTGCCGATATTCCCGGGCAGATTTCCAATAGCGCGTCCGGTAGGTTGCCGCATGCGCTTTCAGTGATACGCCGGGCTGAGCGATTTTTCGTCGAATGACATGAACCACGAGGCCGACGGTCCCTTTCAGCCAGGTGAACCGCGGATTGAAGATCAGATACACAAAGCCGGCCAGGGGCGCAACCATGGGGCTGCACTTGATGCGGTAGGCGCGCCGCTGTGCGCGGGTCAGCGCCGTGTATTCATCGACCGAGAGCGTCGCATAGGGGCCGCGGTATTTCTCCCAGTCTCCGTTGTGTGCATGGTGGTAATTGTGGTGCTGCGACCAGACGAACTGCGGCATGCCGGAGATGACACCGAGGACAAAACCGACGGCGCGATTGAGTCGGCAGCTGCGAAACAGGCTGCCGTGTCCGCACTCGTGCATGAGGCCAAAGATGCGCACCGTGACGAGAATGAGCGGCACCATCGGGACCACGGCGAGCCAGGGCGAGATGTCCGCCAGTTGGACGGCGGCCCACCACAGAAGCCCGAACGGGATTAACGTGGTCAGCACGTGCAGCCACCCCTTTCGGTCTTCCGACTTGGCGTAACGGGCGATCATGGCGCACTTTTGGTGGCACAGGCGATCAGTCGAATCCACGTGGTACCCCGCGTTTCAATATTGTATTTTTGACGAATCAACGTTTGAGAGTGTGGTGCTGGGCGCCACGACTCCCCATGCGTCCCAGTGGCCGCAGCGGAGCGGCCAGCATTCGACAGGAGGCCGGCGAGATGGTTCATGCATGGCGGACGCCGGCCGAAGGGGTGGGATGATTATTGCTGTGCGACCGATTGATTCTGCTCCATGAATGGCAGAATTCTCGCGGATTCGCGTGGTGACGTGCATAGAGCCCCCTTGCGGCGCCTGGGCGTGTTCAGGCGTCAAGGGTGGAGGAGGGCCGTCCTGGCGCTGTGGACGTGAGGATCACGTCGTGTGTTTGGTGTCCTGAGGCACGGGCGTCTGTGCGGTGCTCGAAGGCGAAACGCGGGGATCGTCCGGTAACGATCGGATGCGGATTGATCGGGAGCCTACGGGCGCATGGGCGGATGACCGGGTGCGTTCGCGGGCTAGTGGCAGGAGTTCGTGCGTTCAATGTCGCGCTCGAGGCGGTCGTAGCATCGTCGCCAGCAGAGCCTGCGGGCCGATCGGATCAACGATGAATGACCCGCCCCCTCGTGGCGGACGACACCGCAGGGCGAGCGCCGAGATCGTATCGAGTGCAGGGACGATCGTTGGAGCCGACTTTGCGTCCTGCGTCGCTGAGGCTGCGCAATTGCGCATATTTAGCGCTGCCGCATTCGGTCTAAGTCGCTATCCCTGCGTTGCGAGACGCCGCGATTGGCCCTGCAGGCGGCGTGCGGCGCTTGGGCAATGTCGTCGCTCGCTGTGCCGAAAGTCGTTGCAGCGTAGCGTTCTGTCAGTGCAGCGTTCACAAAAACTCACGCGGTGCAGTGGACACGAGTCGCTTTGTCGTTCGGCGAGTGGTGCAGAGGTGCCGTCACGGCAGCCCAGCGCAAATCGCATGCCAAGTGTTCGGCCAACCCGCCGAAAGATCGCGAGCCAGCGGAGCAGACTACAGGACACGGTGCGAGCCTGCTCGCCTTTCGTTCCGTACGCAAGAAGCTCCCTGGGAGCCAAGAATGATGACTTCGTTCTGGGCCGCGGATGGCGGACCTTCACGCGGGTGGGGAGAGGCCGGTGGTCCTGTTCGAATGGCAGAATCTGGGCATGGCGGGCGGGTCAAAACCCGCCGCGCGGCGAGAACGCCCGCAGGACGGATGCGGCACTCCCGCGGCGTAGTGGGCGCGACTCATCGCAGGCCTGCTGCCGGAGCGATGCGGGGGGAGGGGCGCACGAGCGATTGATCGACCGAGGACCTCGGGCCTGCCGTCAAGGAGGGAGGGGCGTTTTCAGTCCCGTCCGGAACCACTGGCCACACTCACCGAGCCCCGGAGGGGAGGGGGGCCGGGACGACTCTCTGCTCGAAGCGTGTACGAGTTTTCTCGACGGCGAGGACGCCGCGGCCTGTGTCATGAGAGAAGCGCAGGTGGAGACGAGGTTCAAGGTACGGGCACCAGGACCGACGACCTCCATGGTCGGCCGGCCGCGGGGCAGATCGTCCTGGTCCGCTCGAGGGATAGAAGACGGGCATCGGCCGTGCTACGGTCGTTGCAGATCTCTTCGCCGCCTCTTTCGGGTACATGAAGTCACTGGGTTACAGAGCACGCGGTATGCGTCTTGAGCGGATGCGGGTCTCGCCGCTTTGGGCGGGGTCGGGCTTTCGCAATGCTCACCCCATTCTTCCGGGGCTACGCGACCCGAATGCGTCGATGCCGACGCTCACCGAGTTCTATTTTGGAGGGCATCGCCGGCGACCAGCGCAGCCGTTGCCGACCCTGGATCCGCGAGATGGATGGCGAAGCAGGCCGAGCACGGGTTTGCGTGCAACCTGGCTGGGTCACTCGACGGTGCTGCTCGAGCTCGACGGCATTCGCGTGCTGACGGATCCCGTGTGGGGTTCGAGGGCCTCCCCGGTGCCGCTCCTCGGGCCGAAGCGCTTCCAGCCCGTGCCGGTGCCGCTCGAGGCCCTGCCGGATGTGGATCTGGTGCTGATTTCGCACGACCACTACGATCACCTCGATTACCCCACTATTCGTGCGCTGGCGCACCGGTCGGTCCCGTTCGTGACCTCGCTTGGCGTGGGCGCGCACCTTGAAGCCTGGGGCGTCCCGCCGGCGCGCATCACCGAATTGGAATGGTGGGAGTCGTACGAGCTCCGCGGCCTTCGTGTCACCGCGGCGCCCTCCCAGCACTTTTCAGGGCGAACGATCAAGACGCGTAATTCGACGTTGTGGTCTTCGTTCGTCGTTCGCACCGAGCGCCATGCGGTGTTCTTCAGCGGTGATACCGGGTTGACGAGCGAATATGCGCAGATTCGCGAGCGGCTCGGGCCGTTCGATCTGCTCATGCTTGAAGTGGGGGGCTGGGATCCCGCCTGGGGCGACATGCACCTCGGTCCGCGTCATGCGTTGAAGGCTGCGGAACTGCTGGGTAACGGGGTCTTTCTGCCCGTGCACTGGGCCACCTTCAGTCTGGCGATGCACGCGTGGGATGAGCCGGCAGAGACGCTGCTTGAGCTCAGCACCACTTCGGCGGCGCAGCTGGTCATGCCGATGCTCGGGGAGCCGTTCGAGCCGGGCCTGGTGTCGCAGCGTATCGTGCCGTGGTGGCGAGAAGTCGTATGTGCGGATCTGCCGGAGAACAACGCGCTCCCCGCGGCGCATTGCGCGCGCGTCTCGGCAAGGCAGGGCACGCCCGGTCTCTGATGCGCGGCGGATTCCTGCGCCCGCCGCGCTCGCCTCATCGGCGCACTGCACTCTCGGGCTGCTCCCGGTGCGCCGTGCCGTGTCGCCGGTGGCCAGTGTTCACACCACCAGCGGATGCGCCGTCAGGTACTCCTCGAACGTCCCGGTGAAGTCTTCGATCGTCCCGTCTGCCTTCAGCTCAATGATGCGGTTCGCCAGACCGCTGACGAACTCACGGTCGTGCGACACGAAAACCAGCGTGCCTGGATACAGCTCCAGCGCAGTCTGCAGGGACTCGATGGTTTCCATGTCCATGTGGTTGGTGGGCTCGTCCATGACCAGCACGTTGGGCTTGGTCAGCATCAGCTTGCCGTAGATCATGCGGCCCTTCTCGCCGCCCGAGAGGACTTTGACCGACTTCTTCACCTCATCGCCGGAGAACAGGAGTCGCCCGAGCGTGGCGCGCACGATCAGATCGTCATCAGCCTTGCCCGTCCACTCGGACATCCAGCTGAACAGGTCGACTTTCTCGGCGAAATCCGCCTGCGGATCCTGCGGCATGTACCCCAGCTCGGCGTTCTCCACCCACGTGATCTCGCCCGCCGTCGGCTTCAGATCTCCGACCAAGCAGCGTGCGAGCGTGGTCTTGCCCACACCGTTTGCGCCAATGATGGCGACCCGATCGCCGGCGCGGACCGTGAAGCTGACGTTGCGCAGCACATCGGCGGGTGCGCCCGGATAGCGGAACGAGAGTTTCTCGACCGTCACCGCCGAGTGATACAGCTTCTTGCGCTGCTCGAAGCGGATATACGGGTTCTGCCGCGAGGACGGGCGTACCTCCTCGAGTTTGATCTTTTCCAGTTCCCGGCGGCGCGAGGTCGCTTGGCGAGCCTTCGAGGCATTGGCCGAGAAGCGCCGCACGAATTCCTGCAGATCCGATATGCGGTCCTGGGCTTTGGCGTTGGACGCCTCGACTCGCTGGCGTGCCTGCAGCGAGGCCAGCATGAAGTCGTCGTAGTTGCCCGGATACACCTTCAGCTGCTGATAATCGAGGTCAGCCACGTGCGTGCAGACCTGGTTCAGGAAGCGCCGATCATGGCTGATGATGATCATCGTGGCGTCATAGTCGTTGAGCACGTCTTCGAGCCAGCGGATCGAGTGAATATCGAGATTGTTCGTCGGCTCATCGAGCAGCAGAACGTCGGGCTTGGAGAACAGCGCCTGGGCGAGCAGCACGCGCAGCTTCAAGCCGGGGGCTACCTCGCGCATCGGCCGCTCGTGCAGGGCGGCGGCGATGCCGATGTCGCTGAGGATGCTGGCGGCTCGCGGCTCGGCGTCGTAGCCACCGTACTCGCCAAACTTTACCTCGAGCTCAGCCGCCTTCATGTAATCGGCGTCCGTCGCATTCGGATCGGCATAGAGGCGGTCGCGCTCCTGCATGGCCCGCCACATTTCGGCATGGCCCTGCATCACCACGTCGAGCACCCGTTCCTCTTCGTAGGCGAACTGGTTCTGCTTCAACGTGCCCATTCTGCGGCCCGGCTGCAGCACGACGTCCCCCGAACTCTGGTCGAGTTCACCGCTCAGGATCTTCATCAGCGTCGATTTGCCGCAGCCGTTGGCACCGATCAGGCCGTAGCGGTTGCCATCGGCGAACTTGACCGTGACTTGCTCGAACAACGGCTTGGCGCCGAATTGCATCGTGACGTTGAAAGTGGAAAGCATCTCTAAATCCGCTCGAAAGGTGTAGCCCGTACCCTGCCCGCAGTCGGAGCGGCCATGCCATTCCGCCAGAGCCCGGCATATCGAAGTCCTGTGAGTCCCAGGCGCGACGATCGCGATGTCTTGCCCCGTCCCGCCGGGAGACGGGCGACCGTGAATTTAGGGTGCGGGTCGGGGGTGCCGCGCAGGGGGGGTCCCGCAGCGGGCCGCGCAGTCTAGCCGATCAGGCCAATTCACACAATGTAGGGGCTCGAACCTCGGCTTTCGTGCCGCGGCCGGTGCCCCGTCAGCGCGGCGCGCTCAGGCGGCGCTTGCCGTCGGCAGAACGGGCGATGCCGGGTTCATCGAGCCGTTCCCGATCCCACAGTTCGCAGGTCACCTCGCGGTGGCGCTGATCGAGCGCCTCGCAGTAATTCGTGTAGCGGCACAATCTGACGTCCGTGCCGCGGCCGGCTTTGACCTTGGCAAACCAGTCTGGGTCGGCGAGCGCCTGACGCGCAAGGCCGACGATATCCGCCGCGCCATCGACGAGGACGGACTCGGCCTGCTCGAAATTGTGGATGCCGCCGGAGACGACGATGGGCGTTTCGAACCCCTGTGTGCGCAGGATTTGGCGGAGGCTCTGCGCCGGTGCAACGTTGCGCCCGAACGGACCGCGAGCGTCCGAGTAGTACGATGGCATGCATTCGTAGCCGCTGCGGCCGGTGTACGGATAGGCGGCTTCGCCCATCTTCGGCTGTCCGGCGTCTTCGAACTTTCCGCCGCGCGAGAGGGACAGAAAATCCATGCCAGCACCGGCAAACGCCAGTGCGAAGCGGGTGCTGTCTTCGAGGCCGCCGCCGCCGACGATGCATTCCTCGGCGAGAAGCCGGCAGCCGAGCGCAAAGTCCGAGCCCACCTCGGCGCGGACCCGGCGATACACTTCGAGCGGCAGCCGCAACCGGTGCTCTGCACTGCCGCCGTACCCGTCGGTGCGCGTGTTGAGCGGCGAGAGGAACGAGGCCATCGTATAGGCATGGGCGTAGTGCAATTCCGTGCCATCGAAGCCCGCCAATCGAGCGCGACGTGCGGCCGCTGCAAAGAGGGGCGGGAGGCTCTGGGGTAGCGCTGCGATGTGCGCGAGCTCGACGTCGGTGACCCGTTCGCGGGCCCCGAATTCAAGCGCCTCGAACTCCCTGGGGCTCAGCACGCGCGCGAGCTCGGCGTGCGGCAGTGCATTGAGCCAGGCACGAATCTCGGCATCGTCGGCGCCAGGTGCACCGAACGCCTGACGGTGCCGCTCAGTCAGCACCAGGAATTCGCAAATAAAACGAGCTGGATCAGGTCTGCGGCGGATCGGCAGGAAGTCGATCAGCTGGATGAACAGCCGCGTCTGCCCGCCGCTTGCGACCCGGATCCGCTCCACCAGTTTGCGCAGACCGGCGATGAACCGATCGTCACCGATGCGCAGCAGCGGTCCGCTCGGGACGTCGCGGATCCCGGTGGCCTCGAGCACGATCGCGCCGGGGCGGCCGAGCGCGAAGCGTTCGTACCACTCGATCACCCGGGGCGTGACGCTGCCGTCGTCGCTGGCGCGCCAGGGCACCATGGCCGGGATCCAGGTGCGCTGCGCGAGCGTGAGCGGGCCGTATGCGATGGGAGAGAAGAGGCGTGAGGCGTGCGCTTCGGCAGCGGTGGGCCAGTGTCCGCCCTCGGGCAGATGCCGGATTCGCTCGGGCGGACGCCACAGGCTCATGGGAGTTGCGCTGCGCGCCGCCCCGCCACTATGGAACCACCGCGGTGGCCTCGATTTCCACCTTGGCCTGCATCTCGATGAGCGCGCCGACCTCGACGGCGGTCATCGCCGGGAAATGCCGTCCCATGACCTCGCGGTACGCGGCGCCGATCGCTTGCAGCTCCGTCAGGTACTCTGTGCGGCTGGTCAGATACCAGGTCATGCGCACCACGTGTTCAGGCCTGGCGCCGCCCTCGGCGAGAATCGTAACCACGTTGTGCAACGCCTGCCCGACCTGCTCGGCGAGCCGCTGACTCGTGATCCGCCCGGTGCGCGAGTCCCAGCCGATCTGGCCTGCCACGAAGATCTGGCGGCCCTGTGCGAGCACACCGTTGCTGTAGCCGGAGGGACGCTGCCAGCCCTTCGGTTGGAGAGTTTCAAACATGTTCAACTCGTCTGCCTCGGGATGAACGCAGCAGTTCGCGACCGATGATCAATTTTTGCACCTCCGTGGCACCCTCGTAGATGCGCAATGCGCGGATATCGCGATACAGCCTCTCCAGGCGCTCCCCCCGAACCACGCCGCGGCCGCCGAACAGCTGCAGCGCGCGGTCGATGATCCGTTGTGCCGATTCGGTGGCGGTCATTTTTGCGATCGCCACCTCCTGTGTCGCCGCCTCGCCGCGGTCGCGTAGCCAAGCGGCTCGATAGGTGAGCAGCCTGGCGGCATCCAGTTCGGCCGCCATCTCGGCGAGCGAGGCCTGGGTGAGCTGGAAGTCCGCGAGTGTGCGCCCGAACATCCGCCGCTCCCCAACATGAGAGAGCGCCGCATCGAATGCACATTGAGCGAGGCCGAGCGCCGCGCCCGCTACCGTGGTGCGAAACACGTCCAGGGTACGCATGGCGAGCTTGAATCCCTCGCCCTCGTCCCCGAGTCGCTGGGTGGCAGGCACCCGGCACGCGTGCAAGCGCAAGCGCGCCAGCGGGTGAGGAGACATCGGCGTGAACCGTTCGGCGATCTCGAGTCCCGGCGCATCGGCGTCGACCACGAAAGCACTGATGCCCTCGGCGCTCACTGCACCGTCCGGGCGGCGCTGCGGCTCACCGGTTCGAGCGAAAACGCAGTAGAAATCGGCGATGCCGCCGTTGGAAATCCAGGTTTTCTGGCCCTCTAGAACATAAGTGTCTCCGTCCCGGCGGGCTGAACACTCCAGCGCCGCGACGTCCGAGCCGGCATTCGGTTCCGAGAGGGCGAAGGCCGCGAGGGCCGCTCCGCTCACGACCTTCGGCAAGTAGCGCTCCTTCAGCGGCGCAGATCCGGCTAGGGAGATCGGTCCGCTGCCGAGACCCTGCATGGCGAACACGAAGTCCGCGAGCGCATCGTGGCGCGCGAAGGTTTCGCGGATCAGGGCGAGTGCGCGGATGTCAAAGGCAGTGCCGGACGGCTCGGCCGATCGGTGCGCGCCATTGCCTACGCAATACGTGGTCCAGCCCGCCTCGCCCATGGCCACGGCGAGCGAGCGGCAGGCGCGTTCCACGGCCGGGGCGTCTTCCGCGCCTGTGGTCTGCGACAAGTGCTCTCCGGCCCACGCCTCCAGCCGCGTCCCGAGTGCGCGGTGCGCCGGCGTGAAGAAGGGCCATTCGAGGGGGTTGCGGGCGCTCACGGGATCAGTTTCCTTCGAAACGCGGGTTCTGCTTTTCGACGAACGCATGGTAGGCGCGGTGAAAATCCTGCGTCTGCATGCACTGGACCTGGGCCTGCGCCTCGGCGTCGATGGCCGCGTCGATCGGCAGGTGCCACTCCTCGTGCAGCATCCGCTTGGTCATCGCATGCGCGAACGTCGGTCCGCGGGCGATCTCCCCGGCGAGTTCCAGCGCCGCGCCGAGCAGTGCCTCGCGGTCTTCGAGGCGATTGAAGAATCCCCACGCCAATCCCTCCTGCGCGGACATGACTCGCCCCGTGTAGAGCAATTCGGCGGCGCGACCGTGACCGATAATCCGAGGCAGGATCGCGCAGGCGCCCATGTCGCATCCGGCTAGCCCGACGCGCGTGAATAGGAACGCGGTGCGCGCCAGCGCAGTCCCCAGACGAAAGTCCGAGGCCATCGCGAGGATGGCTCCGGCGCCGGCGCACACACCATCGACGGCGGCGATGATCGGCTGCGGACAGCCACGCATCGCCTTGACCAGATCGCCGGTCATCTGCGTGAACGCAAGCAGTCCGGCCGCATCCATGGTCGTGAGCGGGCCGATGATCTCGTGCACGTCGCCGCCGGAGCAGAAGTTGCCGCCGGCGCCCATGATAACGATGGCGCGGACGCTCCGAATCGAGCGCAGATTGCGAAACAGATCGCGAAGCTCGGCGTACGAGTCGAACGTCAGCGGATTCTTGCGTTCTGGTCGGTCAAGGGTGATCACGCCAATGTGGTCGTGTGCGTGCCAACGGAAGTGGCGGGGCTCGAATCGCTCGATGTCAAATATGCTATCAGGGTTCATACGGACCACCTCAGTGCTGCGCCGGCAGCTGCACGAACTCCTTCAGGAGCCCGAGCAGATCCATCAGGTCGCGTTTCTGGCGCACCGAGAGCTTGCTGAACAGATCGATGACCCATTGTTCATGCTCGCTTGCCATGCGTGCGAACTGGCGTACACCCTCGGCGGTGAGTTTGACGCGAAATGCCCGCCGGTCGGCCGGATCGACCTCGCGGATCACCAGCCCCTCCTTCTGCAATCCGTCGGTGATGCCCGTGACGTTGCCGCCGGTGACCATCATGCGCTGCGACAGTTCGCTCATCTTCAACCCGTCCGGCGCCCGTTCGAGCTGCGCCATCAGATCGAAGCGCGGCAGCGTGGTACTGAAACGTGTCTGCAGATTCTGGCGGATACGGCCCTCCACCTGGTTGGTGCAGGAGAGCAGTCGCAGCCACAGGCGTACCGAGATGTGATGATCGTCATTCAGCCGGGTCTCGGCGTCGACTGGGACGGCTGCAGTCCTTTCCTTGCAATCTGTGTTACGGGCCATCAGTACACCTCTCCGCCGGCTATCGCGAGACTTTGGCCCGTGATGCTCTCGGTTCCCGGACGACACAGCCACAGCATCGCGTGGGCCACTTCGACCGGTGTGATGAGTCGCCGTTGCGGGTTTGCGGTGCGCAGTGACTCGAGCGCCTGTTCCGGGGTGCGGTTGGTCTTGCTCGTGATGTGGGCGATGGCGTCTTTGACGATGTCGGTGTCGGTGAATCCAGGGCACAGAGCATTGACGGTGATCGGTCGCGCGGCGTACTCGAGCGCGAGCGAGCGCGTCAGTCCGATGACACCGTGCTTGGAGGCGGCGTACGCAGCGATGTAAGCGCCACCGCGCAGGCCAGCGGTACTCGCTATGTTGACGACGCGTCCGAACCCTTCAGTCAGCATGTCCGGAATCGCTTGCCGGGCACACAGGTACGGACCAGTGAGATTGACGGCGAGCAGCGCTTGCCAGAGTGCCGGATCGGTGTCGGTGAATTTCGCGCTCGCGGCCCGTCCGGCGTTGTTGATGAGAATGTGCACCGGTCCAAATTCGACGCGGGCCGCGCCGAATGCGCGCTCCAACGAGGCCTCGTCGGTGACATCCGCCTCGAGCGGCAGAGCCCGCGGCGCACCACCGACAGCTTGTGCGGTGTCCTCCAGACGGCTCAGGTCTCGGCCGAGAAGTGTCACGCGCGCACCATTCGCGGCGAGCGCCGCGGCGCATGCGGCTCCGATGCCGCGGCCCGCGCCGGTCACGACCGCATGCCTGCCGTGGAGCGACGGATTCTCGGCAGCCGTGCCCGTGTGCATCACTCCGAGGCTCCGGCTGCTGCCGAGCGTTGCAAGTTGCGTTCAAGCTGTGCCTTGCCCGCCAAATACGGTTTCGGCCACCATTGCGCCGAGTAGCCCTGTCGGGCAGCTGCCTCGAGCGTCCAGGCCGGGTTGGCCAGATGCGGCCGGGCGACCGCACACAGGTCGGCGCGACCCGCGGCGATGATGGTGTTGACGTGATCCGACTCGTAGATGTTCCCGACGGCCAGCGTGGCGATGCCAATTTCGTTGCGCACTTCGTCGGCGAAGGGGGTCTGCCACATCCGCCCGTACACGGGCGCCTGCCAGGGGACAGTCTGGCCGGTCGAGACATCGATCAGATCGGTGTCCGCGGCCTTCAGTGCCCGGGCGATCGCAAGCAGATCCTCGTCGGAAAGTCCCCCCTCGGCCCAATCCGTGGCCGAAAGACGCACCGAGAGCGGCCGTTCGTCGGGCCACACTGCGCGCACCGCATTCAGGACCTCGAGCGGGAAGCGCAACCGGCCGCCGATGCTGCCGCCGTATTTATCGCGCCGTTGATTGGTCAGCGGCGAGAGGAACGAGGCGAGCAGATAGCCATGTGCCATATGCAGTTCGAGCATGTCGAAGCCCGCTTCGGCCCCGAGCCGGGCAGCGTGCACGAACTGCTCGCGTACCGCATCCATGTCCGCGCGGGACATTTCTTGCGGGGTCGCGCTGATACCGTCGAGGTAGGGCAGGGCTGAGGGGGCCATGAGCGGCCAGTTGTCGCGCTCGAGCGGGTGGTCCATTCTCTGCCAGCCGAGCTGAGTCGATCCTTTGCGGCCGGCGTGGCCGAGCTGCAAGCAGATTCGGGCCGGCGTGCGGGCATGCACGAAGCTGACGATTTTCCGCCAGACATCGCGCTGCGCCTCGTTCCACAGACCGGTGCAGCCCGGCGTGATGCGCCCCTCCGGCGAGACGCAGGTCATCTCTGTATAAATGAGTCCTGCCCCGCCGAGTGCCCGGTGACCGTAGTGTACGAGATGCCACTCATCGGGCATCCCATCGGTGGCGCTGTATTGGTCCATGGGGGAGACGACCACTCGGTTCTCGAGCTCCAACCCGCGCAGTCGAAACGGCAGGAACATCGGCGGGCGCCGCTTCTCGAGGCCGGCACGCCCGGCGAGCCAGTGCTCGAAGCCCTCGACGAATCGAGAGTCGCGCGCTTTGAGGTTTTCGTGACCGATGCGCTGGCTGCCAGTGAGCAGGCTGTAGGCGAACTGCTCCGCCTCGAGCTGCGCGTAGCGTGCGACGTGCTCGAACCATTCCATACGGTTGCGTGCCGCGCTCTGCAGCTTCAATACCTCGAGGCTGCGCTCCTTCTGATACGACTGCAGCGCTTCGGCGAGCGGCGCACCCGAGATCACGTGCTGCGAGAGCGAGATGGCGTCCTCCATCGCGAGCTTCGTGCCCGAACCGATAGAGAAGTGCGCAGTGTGCGCCGCATCGCCGATCAGCACCCTCTTGCCGTGCGACCAGTGTTTGCAGTTGACTCGCAGAAAATTCAACCACGCGGAGCCGCGCAGGTGCGTGGCATTGCTCTGCAAACGGTGGCCACCGAGGTAGCGGGCGAACAGATGCTCGCAGAAGGCAATCGATCCAGCAGTGTCGCAGCGGTCGAGTCCGTGGGCCTTCCAGGTCTCCTCGCGCGTCTCGACGATTACCGTCGAGAGCTCATCGCTGAACTGGTAGGCGTGGATCTGGAACCAGCCATGCTCGGTCTGCTCGAACGCGAAGGTGAAGGCTGCGAAGTGCTGAGTCGTGCCGAGCCAGATGTAGCGGCAATTGCGCCGGTCGAGCTCCGGTGCGAACGCCTCGGCATAGCGGGTTCGCGTCCTGCTGTTGATCCCATCGGCCGCCACGATCAGATCGGCATCGTCGAATTCCTCGTCGCAGTCGATTTCACGCTGGAAATGCTGCTGCACGCCGAGCTCATGCGCGCGCTCCTGCAGAAGCGCGAGCAGCCGTTTGCGACCCAAGCCGCAAAATCCGTGCCCGCCGCTGAGGAAGGTGCGGTCGCGAAAGTGGATTGCGATGCCGTCCCAGTGATGGAACTCCGCGGTGATCGCTGCATGTGTGGGCGCATCGGCACGGCGGAAGTTGTCAATGGTTCGATCGGAGAACACGACTCCCCAGCCAAAGGTGTCATCCGGGCGATTGCGCTCAAATACGTCGATCCGGGCGCGTGGCAATGCTTTACGCAGCAAGATGGCAGCGTACAGTCCAGCCGGCCCGCCGCCGACACAGACGACTCGTTTCACGGCGGTCTCCTCAGTCTTCAGGCGGTATCGCATTCACCGAGGGCCTGTGTTATATTCTCAAATGCTTGAGGTGTCAACTATAAGTCCCCCGACCCGCCCGGTTCGCTCAAGTGGAGACAAGTGACATGAGTGCTGCTGCCAAAGCCCCCCAGTCCCAGGTCCTCGCTGAACTTGTAGCAGCGCTGGGTGGTGGTGCCGTTCGAGTCGTTGACCTGACCGTGCCGCTGGACCCCTCGACGGCCACGATCCAGCTACCGCCGCAATTCGCGCCGTCGAAGCCATTCGCGCTGCAGGAGATCTCCCGCTACGACGAACGGGGACCGGCGTGGTACTGGAACAATATTTCCTGCGGGGAGCACACCGGGACGCATTTCGACGCCCCGATCCACTGGGTGACCGGTAGGGATTATCCCCAGAACGCGACCCACAACATTCCGGTCGAGCGCTTCATCGGTCCGGCGTGCGTGATCGACGTGTCGGAAAACGTTCGCGCCAATGCGGACTATCTGCTGACGCGCGAAAATGTCGAAGTGTGGGAGTCCCGTCATGGGCGAATTCCAGTTGGCGCCTGGGTGCTGATCCGGACCGACTGGTCGAAGCGCACGGCCGCAAAAGAGTTCCTGAACATCGGCTCAGATGGGGCACACACCCCTGGGCTTCATCCGCAGTGCGTGCCGTTTCTTGCGCGCGAACGAGACATCCTCGGCGTCGGAGTCGAGACGGTTGGCACCGATGCCGGACAGGCACCGACTTTCGAGCCGATGTTCCCTTGTCATACCATCATGCACGGGTCGAACCGCTTCGGGCTCGCCAGTTTGACGAATCTTGACCAGTTGCCCGCGACCGGTGCCATCGTGATCGCCCCGCCGCTGAAGATCGTCAATGGTTCCGGCAGCCCCTTGCGGGTGCTGGCGCTGGTGCCGGCGAGCTAGGCGCCGGCGGGCCCATGGCAGAGCGCTCGTTTGCGAAGCAAGTGGAGTCTCTTCGGCTCGGCGCGGGCGCGGAGTTTCGCGGCGAAGGGATTCTGGCGGTCACCAAGGCGTTGCTGCAGTCAGGCGTCGCATACGTGGGCGGCTATCAGGGTGCGCCCATCTCCCACCTCATGGACGTGCTGGCTGACGCCGAGGACATCTTGGCCGAGCTTGGCGTGCACTTTGAGGCGAGCGCGTCCGAGGCGACCGCTGCGGCGATGCTCGCGGCCTCCATTAACTATCCGTTGCGCGGCGCCGTTACCTGGAAGTCTACGGTGGGCACGAACGTCGCATCCGACGCTCTCTCGAACCTTGCCTCCGCGGGCGTCAAGGGCGGGGCGCTGATCATCCTCGGTGAGGATTACGGTGAGGGTGCCAGCATCATGCAGGAGCGCACCCACGCATTTGCCATGAAGTCGCAGATGTGGCTGCTCGATCCGCGGCCGCATTTGCCGGAAATCGTGCGCGCGGTGGAACAGGGATTCGAGTTGTCCGAGGCTAGTCACACTCCGGTGATGTTGATGCTGCGCATCCGTGCCTGCCACGTGTACGGACGGTTCATCGCCTCGGACAATCGGCGCCCCACATTCTCGCGCGCCGATGCGCTGGCGTCACCTTCGCGCGATTACGGGCGCATCATCCTCCCGCCCTCCACGTATGCACAGGAACGGGAGAAGATCGAGCAACGCCTGCCCGCTGCAGTGCGCTTCCTCGGCGAGCGCGGCGTGAACCAGTTGCTCGACGCCGAGCGTAACGACATCGGGATCGTTCTGCAGGGTGGGTTATACAACAGCGTGCTGCGGGCGTTGCAAATTCTCGGCTGTGCCGACGTCTTCGGTATCAGTCGCGTACCGTTGTATGTACTGAACGCCACGTACCCGCTGGTCGCGGACGAATGGGTGCGCTTCTGCACTGGCAAGCGCGCGGTGCTGGTGGTCGAGGAAGGGCAACCGGAGTTCATTGAGCAGGGAGCGAGCCAGATTTTGCGCCGTCACGAGATCGGTACGCGGTTGCTCGGCAAAGACCTGCTGCCGATGGCCGGGGAGTACACCGTCGATGTCCTGCGCCAGGGAATCTGTGTACTGCTGGAGCGCTGGGCTCCGCAGCTGGCCCTCGCGGCGCGACCGCCGCGTTCCACTGTGCCGCCTCAGAGACTCGCCGACCTCGTCCCGCCGCGTCCCTCGGGCCTGTGCACCGGTTGCCCGGAGCGACCGCTCTTTGCTGCCATGAAGTTGCTGCAGCGGCAGATCGGGCCGTTGCACATCAGTGCGGATATCGGCTGTCATTCCTTTGCGACGCTACCGCCGTTCAACATGGGCAACAGCATCATGGGGTACGGACTCGGCTCCGCCGGAGCATCGGCGCTGAGCGGCGCCGGCGGGAGACGTGCCATGGCGGTGATGGGCGATGGCGGATTTTGGCACAACGGACTCACCAGTGGCATCGGCAACGCAGTATTCAATCGTCACGACGACGTCACGGTCATTGTCGACAACAATTACTCGGCGGCCACCGGCGGACAGGATATACCCTCCTCTCGTGCTGTCAGGGCGGGGCGACAGGGGAACAATTCCATCGTCACGGCGGTGAAGGGTGTCGGCGTGCAGTGGGTGCGCCGCACGAAGACGTATGATATGCAGGGTACCCTGGCCGTGCTGCGCGAGGCGCTGAGCACTGAAGCCCCAGGACCGAAAATCATCGTCGCCGAGGGAGAGTGTCAGCTGAATCGTCAGCGGCGCATTCGCCCGCTGACGCGCACGGCGATCCAGAAGGGCGAGCGCGTCGTGCAGGAGCGTTTCGGGGTTGATGCCGATACCTGCACGGGGGATCATTCCTGCATCCGACTGTCTGGCTGCCCTTCCCTCACCCTCCGGCCGAATCCAGATCCGCTGCGCACCGATCCGGTCGCTCACGTGGATCACAGCTGCGTCGGCTGCGGCGTGTGCGGTGAGGTCGCGCACGCGGCGGTGCTGTGTCCATCGTTCTACCGTGCAGATCTGCTCTACAACCCCACGGCCTGGGACCGGGTGATGGCCAAGCTACGCCGTGCCGTCATCGGCACGCTGCAGCGGCGGCGCGAGCGGCGCCTGCGCCGTGATGCGCTGTAGGAGAACGCTGCATGAGTGATGCAACCACGACAGACATCCGACCGATCACGCTGACGATCGCTGCGCTGGGCGGTCAGGGCGGCGGTGTGCTGGCGGACTGGCTGGTGCAAATCGCGGAAGCGGAAGGCTACTTGGCCCAGTCGACTTCCGTGCCCGGTGTGGCCCAGCGCACTGGCGCGACGATCTATTATCTGGAATTCTTTCCGCGCGCCGCCGCCGAGGCCGCCGGTCTCGAACCGGTCATGGCGCTAATGCCGGTACCTGGAGACGTCGATTGCGTCGTGGCATCGGAGCTCGCAGAAGCAGGGCGGGCTCTGCAGCGCGGACTCATCGACCCCGCGCGTACGACGGTTATCGCCTCCTCTCACCGCACTTTTGCGATTGCCGAGAAAAGTGCGATGGGTCAGGGCATTGCCGATGTGCAGGCGCTGAGCAAGCTGCTGAGCGAGCAGGCGAAACGTTTGGTGTTGTTCGATATGAATGAGCTCGCCGAGCGTCACAACAGCGTGATCAGTTCCGTGGTGCTCGGCGCGATCTGCGGCAGCGGTGTGCTGCCGTTCCGTCACGGCGCGTTCGAGCATGCCGTACGCGCCAGCGGGATCGCGGTCGAGACCAATCTCGCGGCGTTCGAGGACGCGGTGCGCGTGGCGCGCGGCGAGCTTGTGCCAGCGCGGCCACGCTCGTCGGATGCCGCCCCGGAACTTCCGTCGCTCCCGGAGCAGGCGGCGGTGCCTGCGCTCGAGCCGTTGCTCGCGGCGCTGCGAGCGCTGCCGCCCTCAGTCCAGCCGCTCGCCTTGGCTGGCGTGCGGCGCGCCTTGGAATATCAGGACCGCGAGTACGCTGCACTTTATTTGGGGCGGTTGAAGCGCATTGTCGCGCTCGACGCCGGCCACGGTAGCGGGTCCTGGACGCTCAGCGAGGCGACGGCTCGCTCGCTCGCTCTGTGGATGACGTTCGAGGACACCATCCGGGTCGCCGACCTGAAGACGCGCGCGGGGCGCTTCGAGCGCGTGCGGGGCGAAGTGCGCGCCGGCGCACAGCAGATCGTCGGCATCACGGAATTCGTTCATCCGCGCGTGCAGGAAATCGCCGATTCGCTGCCGGCGGGACTCGGCGGCTGGATCCTGCGCTCACCGCGGATCGCCGCCCGGCTCGCTCGATTCGCCCGCGGGCGGCGCATCCGCACCACATCGCTCGGCGGATTTCTGCTGCTCTACATGCTCGCGGGGCTGCGCCGGTGGCGGCGTGCCACCTTGCGGTACCGCACCGAGGACCGGCGCATCGAGAAGTGGTTGGCCACACTGGAACGCTTGACGCCCGATCATCATCGCCTGGCCATCGAACTGGCCCGCGCACAGCGGCTGATCAAGGGATACGGCGAGACGCACGAACGCGGCTGGCGCAACTTCAGCATGCTGTTCGCGCAGGTCGATGCGCTCGCGTCACGCCCGGACGGTGCCGCAGCGCTCGCCTGTCTTCACACTGCGGCGCTCGCCGACGAGGAGGGCGTGGCTTTGGCCAAGGCACTCGCGGATCTGCGTCTGAACGCGGCCACACCCGCCTGAGGGTGCTCGATTAGAACGCGCCGCGCCCGGTGAGGGCGCGGCCGACGGAGAGCTGGTGGATGGTTTCGGTGCCCTCGTAGGTGATGACGCTCTCGAGGTTGAGCATGTGGCGGATGGGGGCGTATTCGGCGCTGATGCCGGCGCCGCCGAG
>JAJZDW010000047.1 GCA_021851405.1 Pseudomonadota bacterium | reverse complement strand
GCCGTGACCCCTGATTGGGGCCCACCCGGCGGAGAACAACTATGGCGACATCTGCGACATCACGGCAACAAACCGAGCGCCCATGGCGACAGCGATCCGAGCTCTACGCCCATGAGTCGGAGATCCGAGGGCTGCGAGCCGAGGGCTACTCGCTCGCTCAGATTCTCCGTCTCCTCAATCTACCCGTACACAGATCGACCCTACATCGTTGGCTCCGGCGTGCCGCCGCCGCCCGCCCGGCCAGCGAGCCTGCCCCTATCGCGAGCCCATCCCCGCTGGCTGCGCCGGGTGCGGCGGAATCCGCAGAAGCCGCCGCCGAGGACGCGGCGGCCGAGGCGCTGCTCGCGACTACCCAGTTCTCTCCACCTACTCGAAAGGTTCCACCACGATGAATACGCAAACATCCCCCACGATTTACCTCGCCTTGTCGGGCGTCGGAAATGTCGGAAAAACGACCCTCTGCCGCTATGTCCTGGCGCTCGGCAGCGGCGCGAGTATCGCCACTCTCGAGACCCACTCCGCCAGCGGGGACGAGACGGACGTGCTCGACCGCGACGGCCTCGCCGCACGGTTATTCGCGCCGCCCCAGGGCGGCAGCATTCTCGACGTGGGCGTGGGCGATTGCGCGGCGGCGCTGGAGGCGCTCACGCTCGTCGCACGGCAGGACTCGCATCTCGCGGTAAGACTACGGATCGTTACGCCGCTGCTCGTAGATGGAAAGTCCGTCGCCGGCCTGCGGTGGCTTCTCGCGCAGCTCCCGGAGTCGCTGCGACCCTGCGTTCGCGCGATCTGGAATCGTGTCAGAGCGGCAGAGGAGGCGGCACTGAAGGACAGCGACATCGCCCGCGCGGCGCGATCCGTCGCCCGCCAGGCGGGCGCGCGGCTCTGCACACCGGTGATTTGCGAGTCCTCGCTGTATGACCCTATCCACCCGCTCATCCGCCGCTACGGCAGCATCGAGGCACTCGCGGGACTGCCCGATGACGAGATCCGCGCCGCCCCGATGACTGACATGCCAGCACTGCTGGCAGGCCGTGACGCCGCGCAGTCCGCGCTCGCGGACTGTCGCGCGGTCGCAGCCGCCATCACCGAGTAGGAGGTACACCTATGCGACATCACATTCCCACCCGGTGCGCCGCCGCAGCCTTCGCGGCCACCCTGATCCTTGCGGCCGCCGCGCCGCCCGCCTGGGCGGTGTCGGAGGTGGCCGGCGCGACGTTCCCCGAGCAGGTCGTGCAGGAGGTCACGGCGGTCGAGCAGGACGAGCAGGCGGTGATGCAAACCGAGCAGCAGATCAGCATGCTCGCGGACCAGGCCATCAACCTGGGCACGATGCCGCTGCAGCTCTGGGGACAGTTGACGGCCCCGGTCATGCAGATGCAGCAAATCATCGGACAGGCGCAGGGCATCTCCGCGAGCATCCAGGACACCGCTGCGGCGACCGCGCAGCAGTACGGGGATCCGCTCGGGTCGGTCGGCTCTGCCGGCGGGACGCTCGCGCAGTGGACGCAAGGGTTCAATCAGCAGATCTCGGGCGTGCTGCATGAGTACGGTCTCTCCCGGCAGCAGTTCGCGACCTCCGCCGCGACGGAACAGACCCTGCAGGTCGCCTCGCGTAGCGCGCAGGGCCGCAATCAGATTCTGCAGGCGAGCAATGCGATGAACGGGGTGCTCGCGACCGAATTGTCGCAACTCGACACCGATACGCGCACGGCCAACACCGCGATCCTCACGGACATGGGCAATCGCGCGAACGCCCGGGTCGCGAAGCAAAAGATGATCGGTAACTGGCTGACCGCGCCCGTGAAACTACCGCCCTACTGAGACCGGAGATCAGCGTATGCGAAATCGAAACAGACACCGACTCGTCGTCCTCGCCGCGCTCGCCGCGGTGCTCCTGCCCGCACTCGCGCAGGCCGCGGTGGGCACGTGCGCGCCCGGCGTCGCCGGCGCGCCCTCGACCTGCTTAACGAACGGGTTCTTCGACACCATCCTCGGCATGGTGGAGAACGCGACGGCGAATTGGGTGTCGATCGGCGCGGGCAAGACCGGCATCGGGTGGGTGATATTCACCTTTCTCGCGACGCTCGAACTGATCTGGTGGGGCATCACCAATGCGTTAAGAAAGAATGACCTCGGGGAGTGGTTCTCGAGCCTGTTTCTGAAGATGCTCGAGATCTCCTTCTTCGGCTTCATCGTCGCGACCGCGCCGACCTGGATGCCCTACATCCCGCAGCAGTTTGAGATGGTCGGACAGAAGTTCCTCGCCGCCTCGCAGTTCGGCAGGCCCGCCGGGGCCACCACCGTACCGCTCACCCCGTCCGGGATCATGACCGAGGCGGGAAACGTGGAGAAAATCCTCTGGCACGGCGGCAACCCCACTCGGGTGGCAAATGGAGGCAATCCCACCACTGGCTGTAGTGGGATCGATGTGCCCTGTCGCCTCCGGCAGGCCGCGGAGAACGCCATGGAGGGCATGGTTGCGTCGTTGGCGACGGTCGCGACCTCCCTGCTCCTGTACTTGGGCTTCGGTCTCGTGGCCTTGCAATTGATGATGACGCTGATGGAAATGTACATGGTGCTCGGGATCGGGAGCATCATGTTGGGGTTTCTGGGATCGCGTTGGACCGTGCAATTTGGTGAGCGGTATGCGAGTTATGCCGCGAGTGTCGGCGTGAAGTTGCTCACCACCTATGGCGTGAGTGCCGTCATGGTGCACATGGCGCAGCAAGACGCGTCGTGGCTCCAGCAGTTGTCGGGCGGGCAAGTACTCAGCATGCCGGCCATGATGGCCCTCGGCACCTCCGGCATCCTCGGCGGGATCATGGCGCTCACGATTCCTTCGGTCGCGGGCAGCATCATGGGGGGCGCGGCGAGCCTCGGGCTCTCACACCTGACTGCCGCGGGGGGCGGTATGGCCCGCGCCGGCGCCGCGACGGCGCTCGGCGCCGCGGCCGGGGGCGTTGCGGCCAAGGCGGCCCTCGGTCGCCTGGCGGGACTCACGTCGGTGTCGGGGAGTCCTGCGGGCGGCATCGGCGGGGGCGGGTCATCCGTGGGAGGGTTCAAGGGCGGAGCCGGTGCGATCGCGGCGACCCCGCCGCCGCCCGGCGCGGGCAGTGCGGCGGGGGCCGGTATGGGAGCGGGCGGGAAGGCCGCAGGGGCGGGCGTCAGTGGGGCCGGAAAGGCGGCGGGAGCGGCACTCTCGGCAGTGCCGGGACTGCAGCCCGTCGGGGCGGCGGTCTCCGCCGCGGGCCAGGCGGCGGGCAAAGGGGTCGAGGCGGCCGGCAAGGCGGCCGAGCACGTGGGGACCCCCGCCGGAAAGGCCGCACTGACGGCCGCAAGCGGCGGCGCATCTGCCACTGGGGGTGCCACGGGCACCGGTGGTGCCGCGAGCACCCGCGGTGCCGCGGGCGACGGGGGAGCGCCCCCCGCGGAGGGGGCCGGGAGTCCCGGGCCCGCACCGCCCACCGGCGGGCCGGATCAGTTCTCGGCCGGTCGGCCCGAGGGGACTCAAACTTTCCGCGCTGACCCCGCTGGGGACGAGGAAAAGAAAGAGCCGTCCGCGGCGGGCAAGCTCTGGCAACAAGCACAGCAGCACGCCGGGCAGGCGCCCCGCGGCGTGCCGCACGAGGGCAGCGTCAGCGCACCCGGAATTCGCTTCGGACACTCGGAGGATTAGCGATGTCGATGCACTCTATCCGACGATCATTCTTGCGCGCCGCGCGTCGGCAAGTCCGCACAGCCGAGTTGGGAAACCCGATTCTGCGGCTCCTCCTGGGTCTTGCGCTCGCGCTCGATTTCCTCGCCGGCCACCCCCTGTGGTTGACGGTTGCGATCATCGCGGCGATCGTCGCGGCGTTTTGGCGCGGCGCCCTCGCGATACGCCGCGAGGCGTCCCCGCCACCCGCGTCGGAGGGCCCGGGCGGCGGAGAATAACTGGCTCCTGCGCTTTCCTCCTGGGCGCTCGTGCCGGACTGCGGCGGGGCTCACGAAGAGCCCCGCCGCGTCTCCTTCTCCTCAGGGGGTACAGGAGAGCCCACCATGTCAGTGTTATCTCGATCCGTGTCCGGCTGCTGCCGATTTTTCTCGCCCGCCCACGCCGTCCTGCGCCTGCGGATCCTCTATTACAGCGCGCTCGCTATCCTCGCCATCACGCTCGTCGGCGCGCACCGCCTCCTACTGCGTGAGCATCGCGAGGCGCGCCTGCTCGCCTTCTCGAGTCACGCCTGTCAGATTCAGTCCGCACTGCCCGTCGTTTTCGTTCGGGTGTCGCCTGCGGCCGTGTGGGCAGGCACGAAGACAAAATTCGACATCCATCACGCCGCCGCCGCCGCCGCGCCGAAGAAGGAGAAATAACATGGGTGCCGGCGAACTCATCCTCTACGTATCGGTCCTCCTCGGCATCGCCATCATGCTTCCCTCCATGGTGGGCATGCAGCACCAGGCATTTTCGGACCAGGTGGCGCAGGTCGAGGCGGGGCAACTCGCCAGGATCACGGATGCCGCGCTGCAGTATGAGTACGGCTACATGGCGTCGCTGTCCGCCCCGGGCAGCACGCACACGGTCAGCGTGGCGACGCTCATCCAGCAGGGGTATCTGCCTCCGGGGACGAAGCCGACGGATGCGATGGGCGACCCCATCAGCGTCCAGTACCAGGCGGACAGTTCAGGCAACGTGACTGGCTACGTGATCGCCCAGGGAACCTACCGCTACCCCGACCCCGACGCCGGGCAGATCCTGCTCGACCTCGGCGATCGCGGAGGGTACGTCCCGGAGGTGCCGATCTCGGGGCAAGTGGCCGGCGTGGTCTACGGGACCGGCAACACCTGGCAGGCACCGGCGCCGAGCGGCGTAGGGCCAGGGGCGCTCGCCGTGAAGGTCGAGAGCAATGCCGCGCAGCAGGCCAATGACTCGCGCTTCCTCTGGCGCGTCCCGGCGCCCACTGCGGCCGACAATACCATGTCGACGCCGCTGATCCTGGGGGCCGTGGAGAATGTTGGCTGGTCGTGTACGCCGGGGGCCATTTCCCGCGACATTAATGGCAGTCTTCTCGACTGTCCGAGCACCGGATCCTGGACCGAGGTCGGCGGTGGGCACTGGCGCGCGCCGGTGTCGACGTATGCGGCACTGCCCGGGACCGGAAACCAGAACGGCGATGTGCGGTTGACCCTGGATACCGATCGGGCCTTCGCGTGGAATGGAGGGTCGTGGCAGGCCCTCGCGGTCACCCAAAACGGGAATCTGCACGTGCCTGGGTATGGATTCTTCGGCGCCGACGTGGTTGTCGGCGGTGAGATTGGTACCAATGGTTACCTTCCGCACGCGGGCCTTCCGCCTGGATGGGGTGGCGGCATCCAGACGTGGGATATCGATGCCCACGGCACCATTGGTGTGGGGCCGAATAACTCCTCGCCGAACGCGTCGATGAACAGCGCCGGAGACATCTGGAATCAAGGCGTCTGCATCGACAACAATTCCGGATCCTGCAATGGATGGGGGCTCTCCACGCACTACACCGATGGGTGGGGCATGGTCGCCCAGGACGGTTCAGGAAATCTAAACGTCGCGCCAGGCAGCGCATTGGGGTCCGCCAACGTGAACGACATCGATGTGCGTTCCGGTGGCCCATACCCGTGGTATTCGCAATTGTCGAGTCAGGTGTACTCCGACACGCAGACTCTCTCGAATCAGCAGGGCCAGATCAACAACCTGAACAACGAGTACAGCAGCCAGCAGGGGCAGATCAACGGCAATACGAGTAGTATTGGCGCGATCAACAACAACCTGAATCAGGGACCCTGCTCGACGGGGTATAACTCGATTGGCACGCTGTGCAACGAAATTCAGCAGTTTGGAGCAGCGAACATGGGTAAGCTGCTTGCCACGGGCACCCAGGGGCCGGTGACATACACCTACTGGACGTACTGCGGCTCCCGGTTCTATCGGTACCGCTGTCAGCAAACCGGCTCCGGTCCGCCGAGCGTCAATCTCACGGCCTCCTCTGCTCCCGAGCTGGTGTTCGCCTCCGCTTCGGCTGGCATCGGGCTGGGCGGGTGCGGATCGAGCGCGAATACCGGGATCATCACGCTGTCGGCGACCTCCGGCGGTGCCCCGGTGGCTTCGCAGTCAGGTCGATACGGCAAGGGCGGGTCGAACTACAATCCGAATGCCATGTATTTCCCGTTCTCGTTGACGTTCACGTTGCCTGCCGGGCAGTCCGGTCAGATCCAACTCACGGGTGGGGAAAATGGGCTCGGGTGTGGGTCGATCCAGTACGCGGTGTACCAGTTTTGACTGGCACTGGTGGAGGGGCCGTTGTGGGACCAGCCCGGACGCTGGGCGTCCGCGTGAACAATCCCCTCGGCCGCGCGGCACGTTCGGGACGAGGGGCAGTAAAGCCCCGGTTTGACAGCACGCGGTGGCTCAACGTATCGTCCAGCTAGACACGTGGGGTGACCTAAGGCCGTCATCCGTCAGGCCGTGTGATGCGCCAGCCTGCGCAGCGCGTCACACGGCCGACACAGAGTTGGGCAATCAGCGGGCGATAAAAACACGCGAGCCAGCTTGAGAGTGAGGGGAGTCCATGGAAACCGTGGATCTAGATCCAGAAGCAACGAGATCCCGTCGCGCTCGCCGTATACGCAAAGTCGCGATCTGGGTCATTTTGGGGTCTATCGCGCTCATCGTGTTCGTGTCGATCCTGCCGAGTCCACCCAGTAAGCCCGCTCCTACCACCGACTTTGCACGCATGCTTGCTCGGGAGGGCGCACCAGGAGTCACTGGGGCTTTCGCATTTGCCATGCCGAGCGGCGCACAAGTCCCGATGACTGAAATCAGCCGGTCGGGAAATCACACGTCGCTGCGCGTATACGTATGGGCGAGCGGTTCCGATCCGGTCCGCACCGCCGCAAGGGATATTCACGGCGTGCTTCGGTGGGAAACTGGGAATCCGAGGGCTATGCCGTTGGCGACCGACTTCGAGATCGGATACGGCAGGGGGCATCTGTTCGGTCGCAAGGGTGATAAGACCTATTTGACCATTGCGTATACACGCAAGACCGTTGAGAAGAACAGGTCGATTTGGTCCGGGAAAAGCAGTAAGTCGAAGCAGTTTGCAGCCGCCGTTCTGAACGCAGCGAGCAACGTAGCTATGCTTCAAGGACGCCCGGAGACAAAGCAGTTTTGCTCGCATGTTCCAGCGGCGGCGCGATTCTGTGCGCTGGTCGAGAAGAGCATTTCGTTTCAGGATGGCCTCGGAGCGAAGTGACTGACCGGATCACGCAACAGCCGGGGGGAGGCAGAAAATGAGCGCTGAACCAGATTTCGACGCATGGATGACGATAGCTTCCGCCACGAGCGTCGCCATCAGCGTCATGGCCACATGGGTCGCTCTCCGTTCCGCCGGCGCCGCAAGAGACGCGGTTGCCCAAGCCGCACAAGATCAACGGGCGAATGCACTGCGTGAGGCGAGTCGCTTGATCTCCCGAGCAAAGAACGGCGCGCAGCGAATTCACGAACTCTCCGACCATCTTGCGCTCGTTCGCACAACGAAATTCGCAATCGCGGATCAGACAAATAGCTGGCAGAAGCCACAGCGGCGCAGTATTTGTGGAGACTGATGGGAGGCTGACATGAACGAGGCCCGTCTCTTCGACCTTAACATTGAGAAGATACTGGAGGCGTGGGACAGTGCCCACGCTATTCGCGAATTGATCGCCAATGCTCTTGATGAGCAGATTCTCAGTGGCACGCAAGAAATCGACATCCACAAGGAGGCCAGAGGCGCATGGGTCGTGCGCGACTTCGGACGGGGACTGCGCTACGAGCACTTCACGCAGAACGAGAATCCCGAAAAGCTAAATGCCGTCGGGAAGGTCATCGGAAAATTCGGCATCGGTCTGAAAGACGCTTTGGCGACTCTCGATCGCAATGGGGTAGGTGTCGAAATAGAGTCTGCATTCGGTGTCATCACGCTTACTCAGAGGAGCAAGCATGATTTCGGCGATGTTGTCACGCTGCACGCCGCTGTTGCGCCACCTCGTGATCGTAAATTCGTCGGAACATCGATCCGGCTATCGAAGTTATCGGACGACGACATGGCTCGCGCGAAGCAGTTTTTCTTGAGATTTTCCGGAGAGGCGATCATTGAGGAGACCCGTATCGGACGTATCCTCGAGCGCAAAGGTGAGGTCAGCCGAATTTACGTTGCGGGCCTGTTGGTTGCAGAAGAGGAGAATTTCGCATTTTCCTACGACATTACGAGCCTAACGGAGGCGATGAAAAAGGCTCTCAACAGGGAGAGGACGAACGTGGGGCGGACTGCGTACAGCGAGCGCGTAAAGGCGATGTTGCTGCAGACCAAGAGTGCGGTGGTTGCCAAAGTCCTCGCGGATCAACTGATGGCGCTCGAGCGAGGTACTGGCACAGATGAAGTGCGATGGAAGGACGTCGCTGTTCATGCCTGCAAGATTCTCAGTGCGTCCGGATCATATCTTTTCGTGACCGCTTCACAATTGATCTCAAATGCCAATGCAGTGGATCATGCGCGTAAAGACGGTCTTACGGTCGTTACTGTGCCAGACAATATTCACTCGGACGTCGCTGGCGCAAAGGACGTGAACGGTGCTCTGATACGCGACATCTCGGTGTATCAGGCAGAATGGAATGGAAGTTTTAAGTTCGATTGGATTCAGATTGACAGAATGACGCAATCGGAACGCGAAGTATTTTCCAAAGCGGTTGCAATTGCGGGAATTGTTGGCGGCCTTCCCAAGCACGTTAAGGCTGTCCGTATCAGCAAGACGATGCGGCCGGATTTCCTGAGCGGCCTGGATGCTGCGGGTCTGTGGGATCCAGGGACATCGAGCATTGTCATACGCCGTGATCAACTGCGATCTGTAAGGCTGTTTGCCGGGACTCTGTTACACGAGCTGGCGCACGCGCGAAGCGGTTATGATGACGTTACGCGTGAGTTCGAGAATGAGCTCACCGATTTTCTCGGGACAGTGGCGGCGGCTGCGGTGCCGGCCGATAGGAATGAGCGCCGAAGGCGTCTGTTCTGGCGACGGAAGTAGCGCATAGATTGAAGGGGGCCGGATTCGTCCTCACGAGCCGCCGCATGCGGCGTGCACAGTAGACGATCCAATTGAGGCGTCATCTGCTACCTCCGTGCCGGGGCGGCGTTACCGCCCCGGTAACTCAATTTCCGCTACGCGGGATAGACCCGACATACCATCAGCCCATAATTCCCGCTCCGCGGGATATACCGCCGGGGCGGCGATCCGCCCCGGCTCTGTGGTTTATTGCCAGGTGGTGCCGTTGGTCACCGCGATCGGGGTGGTAACCTGTTCGTTGCCGAGCATGACGACGATCACGTACATCCCCTTGAACGGCGTACTTGACGCCGTGACGGTGAACTCGATCGTGTCACCGTTATTGACGCCCGCCGCGCTCGGCCGCGTGAGGTTCTTCACCGTGCCGATCGAGATGAGTGGCGCGCCGGAGCACGCCCAAGGTTGCACCCCGCCCGCAGACTGGAACGAACACCCCCCCGTGTCGACCCCGCTGATGTAGGAGGCCACGTTCACGCTGGCCGCCATGTCCTGCACGGCTGCGGTGGTAAAGACCTGTGCCTGCACCGTGACCGACTTTCCGGGCGCGACCACGATCGCCTGATCGGTGCGGCTGATCCCACCCAACGTCCCGGTGACGGCTGTCGTGCCCTGCGCCACCACACCGACGAAGGATGTGCTCGAGTTCGACAGCGTGACGGTCGGGTTTGGCTGCGTGTTGTCGTAGAAGTCCGCGTTCGGCTGGCAGGGGTTGCGCCCGGCGTTCGCGTCCGTCTGAGACCAGATTGGGAAGATGTCGCCGGTGGAGATATCCGCCGCCTGAAGCGGGCCTGCGCCATCTACGCTCATGCACAGCGTGCCAATCCCGTCGGTCGTGGCATCGGCGTTGAAGGCCGTATCCTGGAGAGTGACACTGGTACCGAGCCAGAGGTCCGGGTTCGAGGACATCCAGGCATAGCCCTGGCCATTTGCACCGGTCACGCCGTTGACCAGTTCCACTTCCGCCATCCAGTACACGCTGTCCGCCGCGATGTACTGCCCGTTGGTGGAATTGTCGGTGATCAGCGCGAAGGGGACGTTCGTGCTGCTGACGGCCACCGTGCCGGTGTAGCCGGTGCCGTACGTGCCGGCGGGATTGACGCCCACCGTCGGGGGCAGATAGACCACCAGCACCGTGCTCGAGGTCAGCGTCACGCTCTGAGACTCGACGTCCCGCGCGATGGTCGAGAGGTCCGACGGCGTGACGCCGTGGTACTGCGACCATGCGCCGGGATTGACGGTCACGGCCGCGTCGACCGTGGCAGTACCGACCCCGTACTGCGAGAGCAGCGCCCATTCCTGAGAGTTCACCAGTTGCGAGAGGTACGTCGCGTCGTTCGACTCGTTGCCGGTCGCGAGCGATCCCGTCGAGATGTAGACGGGCACGATCGTAGGCGAGGCGATCACCTGGGCCGTCCCAGAAACCCCCGGCATCGTGGTGACCTTCGGCATCGCCGGACTCACCGCAGGGTACTTCGCGCAGAGCACGCTTGGCGCATACGCGGTCGCCGAGGGTGCCTGGCCCGCGGTGGCTCCCCCGCCCGAGATCGAGCACGTGGCCCCCCCGGTGGTGGCGGTAACGGCGAACGTCACCGTCGGATTCACCGCCGCGCCTGCCTCGCTGCCATTGGAGATGCCGGGGAAGGTGTAGGTCCCATTGGCCGTCTCGGTGAGCGTCGCCGGGCCGTCGGACACCGTGACGGACTGCCCGGAGGCGAGGCCCGTCACAGTGACGCAGGGCGCGATGCCCTGGTACGTCGTGGTGTCGTAGTTCGGGTCGGTGCAGCTCGCGAGCTGTGCCGAGGGTGGCGTGGATCCGCCGCCGGGGCTGGACGCCGTGGTGCCGCCGCCACCGCCCCCGCCGCCGCAGGCGGCCAGGGAGACGGCCGCGAGGGCGGCGAGGAGGATGGCGAGGGTGCGCTTCGTGTGCGTGTTCATGGGCTTGGTCCTATTGGTCCGGGTCCTGTCGGTCCTGTGGTCAGTCCTTGGTCGTTGGCGCCCGCATGGCGCGGACACGCTCCATGCCGACGCGGAGTCGTTGCAGCGCGAGACCGAGGGTGACCTCCTCGGGGCTATCTCCGTCGCTGTCGGCCCCTAGGGAGCGCATCGCGGTGGTGATCAGCGCCTCGATGTCCTGGAGCGCGTCGGTCACGTCCACGAATGCACCGGAATCCGAGGCAGCAGCAGCGGTCGTGGTGCGGATACGGGCGACGTTGGTTTTGTTGGACATGTGTGAGTCTCCGGGGAAGGGGTGTGCTGGTGTGAAAAGATCAAAGCGGGGGCATCGGCGCAGCTTTCGCCTGCCGTGCTTTCTGGCGCGCCTCCAGCGCGCGCAGGGCGGACTGGGAGAGCCGATGTCCGCGGTGCATCGTCTCGTTGCCGAAGGGGCTACGCACGGTCAGGTCGCCAGTTCGGTCGATGGTGATGACGACCAGCCCGTCCGTCAGGTCTCCCTGGGGGTCGAGGTGGTAGTAGTCGGTCTCGGCGTGTCCCTCCTGCCGGGCCTCGAAAATGCCACCATGGCGCGAGATGGCCTCCACGTCATGGTGGGGGCCGACCCACGTGCCCACATAGGCGCTGCCGGGTCGCGAGCACGCGGAGAGAGCAAGGGTTGTCAGGGTGGCAAGGGTAAGGATTGCGATGCGGGGCTTGGCCATGGTGGCGTCCTTCGGGGATTTCATGTACGATATACTACCATCGCAAGCAAGTAGGAGCAAGCAGTTTATGGGAATTTTTTTATGGTGAGCAAAGACAAGGGAAAACAGAAGCAGGTCACGACCTACTACGATCCTGATGTTATCGAGCAGCTCCGGCGACTCTCGGAGGTCACTCGTGTGCCCCAGGCTGTCTACATGCGTGAGGCGCTGGACGATCTCCTGAAAAAATACGCTCACGTCCTCCGCCCTGCGGGCCGCAAGTAGGCGGGCCGGAAGCCTGCCCTCCGGGCGGCCGGAGGCCGCGCAGGGTGAGGAGCGCCCGGGACTCCCCCATGTGCCAGCCCCGGCTGGTGCGCCGCGCCTGCGTCGTCTCGTGCAGTCTGGCAAGCACCTCAGATAAATCCGATCCGCTGCCGGGTGACGCCGCGTCGCGGTGGCGCGAGGGTCACTCGGTCCGACTCGGCGGCGAGCGCGGAGGCGAAGCCGGCGCGGACCATCCGGAGCAGTGCGCGCACGTCGAGGTCCGGTGTGGCGAGTGCCACCTCGGCGCTGCCCTCATCGAGCGTGATGCCCGCCGGGCAATTGTGTGACTCGAGAAGCGCCGCGAGGTAGCTCTCGAGGATCGCGCGCCGTTGTGCCACTGTCGGCTGCGCAATGTAAAATTCTGTGAGTCTGGATAGCAGCGGGCGGGAGATCGCTCCGCGCTCATTTGCTGTGCACACGACGATCATCCGGCTCGCATCCATCTCGAGCTGCAGCGACATGTCGCGATAGCGCCGAGCGGAGTCCGGCTCCAGCAGATCGAGCAGGGTGTTGACCGGCGTGTCGCGACTGCCCGTGGATTCCTGCGCGAGCTTGTCGATCTCATCGACGACGAGCACCGGGGCCGCGCTGTCGCCGCCCGCGAGCGCGTCAAAGACCATACCGGTGCGGCTATTTGACCACCGTGCATCGCTGCCGCAGAGTTGCATGGGGTCCTGCGCACCGCCCGCGGAAAATACCGACATCCGCACGCCGATCTGCTCGGCGATGGTCGCGGCGAAATGCGTCTTTCCGACCCCCGGCGGGCCGAGCAGCAGAATCGGGTCGAGCCGCGCGTCCGCGGCGCAACGGGCGCGGCGGGCCAACGTCCACTGCACGCGCAGGTGCTCGAGCACCTCGCCGAAATTCGCAGCCTCGGGACCGAAGTCGGCGAATGGGTCCTCGGCCGCGTCGGGACCGGCCCAGGGTGCCAATCGCCAGCCGTCATCGCGGGCCGCGCGGTCGAGCGCCGCGGCGCTGCGCGCCAGCGTGGCAGCGTCCCGCTTGCCGTCGGTTTTTCCGGCCGCGGCGCCGAGCGCCGAGCGGGACTCCTGGATCGCGCAGGGACTGAACACGCGCACACTGTGCCGCGCGCGCTCGGCTGCGGTCGCCTCGGGGGTGGGCTCGGGTGCTTCGGGCTCGGTGACAGGGGCTGCCGCCTCGGCGGGCGACGGCGCTCGAGTAACGCGGACACTGAGGCTGCCGAGCAGCAGGTGTTCATGACGCTCGGCGAACAGATCCATCGGGTCTTGCCGCCGCCGCCGCGCGCGATCCCGGGCGAGTCCAGGCAGGGTCATGAGCGGGCCCCCCAGAGGGAGAGGACGAAAGAGCTTCGGTTTGAGTAGCCACTCGTGCGCCAGCGGCGGGCAACGCGGGTGATCGTCCACTCCCGCAGCGCGGCATACCGGCGGAGGCTGATGCGATGGCGGTGAGGTGCGCGCCGGGCGCGCTCGACGATCACGATGGCCCCGCCGGTGCGGCGGTAGGCACGGAGGGTGGCGAGGGGGACAGGACGCGCCGCGGAATTTGGGGCGACGGTAGTACGCTCAGTGGCAGGCATGACGGACCTCGGTCAGTAAACCAGAACGCCCGCAACCGTTAGGTTGCGGCAAAGTTCAGTCGTTTACTGCCCTGGCCCAGTGAGCGCACCCCTCAAGGGGGTGTTGTGGAAGGCATCGGCATCCCTGACCTGCGAGACAACCTTTTTTCGACTTGATCTAATGGTCGGCTGGAGTCCTTCGGCCCGAACGTGCTCTGCTTCCTCGGCGCTCCGCCGCATCCGCAGAACAAAATCCTCGTTCGATACTCTCCAACGTTTCAATCATACGGCACCTTCGCAGCGCGTGTAAAGAGTGCCTTACACTATGTTATATCCACTCGCGCTCTATTCCGCGCCACTCGGTCACCGGGATGGGCGCGGTCTTGACGCTCACCCGAGTTTCTTTGCCAGCTCGGCTGCGTCTGGGTGGTAGTACCGTAGGAGCATCTGTGGAGTCTTGTGGCCAATGATTTTGGCGAGCTCGTGCATTTGAAATAGGGCAGCGAGCCTCGAGGTGGATTCATGCCGGAGGTCGTGCCAGCGTAGATCGGTGAGATAAATTTGATCGGGTTCCTGATTCTCCTCCACACACTCGCGTTCATATTGTGCCCGGGCGCGCTTTACGGAACGGTCGAATGCGCGGGTGACGCTGTGCGGAGCAAGCGGAAATATCCTACCGGACGCATGACGCGGCACCTGTTGCAGCTCGTCGACCGCGACAGGCGAGAGCGGCACGTCGCGGGCCTCGCCGTTCTTGCAAATCGCAGCCGGAAGATGTGCGACTCGGCGGGTCAAATCTAGGTGCTCCCATCGGACTTTGCAGAGTTCGCCGCGCCGCATCCCGGTTTCCACGGCAATGCGGATGAGGGCAGGGAGGAGTAGCGAATTAGTGGCGGCCATGATCCGGTCGATTTCGCCGTGCACCATCCGGTGTTCACCGGAGTCTTCGTCCTCACTGGCAGCGGCGCACCGGGTCGGGTCCACCGCGATGAGTCGTCGTGCGCGGGCGTTCGATACGCGAGGCTTGCTCACTAGTTGCACTGGATTGGCGAGGCTCTCCATGCCCCACTCGCGGCGGGCAGTCGAGAATACATGTGACAGCAGCGCCATGAGTCGCACGACCGTGGCGGGCGCCGAACCGTCTTCAAGCCACTTGTCGCGGAGCGCGGCGATGTCCGCGGAGCGGACCGAGGCGAGCATGCGTTTGGCGATTTCGGCGCGGCTGATGACGCGCAGCTTGGGCACTTCGTCGTCCGCGCTGCGCTTTTTTGGCGTGACCTCACGCTCGTACCGTGTCAGGGCTTCAGCAAGCGTGGTCGATTCGGCTTCACCGCGGTCGAGCCACACGCCCCGCGACATCTCCGATTCGATCATGTTGACCCATGCCTGGGCTTCCGCGCGTGTCGTGAATGTCTTGGTTTGCTGCGGGTAGCCCCGCTTGCGCACTTGCACGTGCCACTGGTAGTCGCCCTTCTTCCGGATGGTCGCCATGCATGGTACTGTGCCAAAAATGTGCCAATAAAGCTACGAAGTGCCGTAACTAATTGAGTAAACGACAGAAAGTAGGGCACTCATAATGCCGGGGTCGAGGGTTCGAGTCCCTCCCTTTCCACCAGCATTTTCAGCCACTTGCGGGCTTCCTGCCGACCGTACGATCGAGAGTGCGGGAGATTTGCGGGAGGCGAGATCACAGACGCTTTCCGCGCACGCAATCAGGGTGCTGATGTCGGCCGCGGAATAGTGCGTCGTGATGTGCGCCGCCTTGTGTCCGAGCAAAGCCTGGCGATCCTCGAACGACACGCCTGCCGCGCGCAGGCGGTACCCGAGTGTGTGCTTGAGGTCGTGCACCCGGATGGACCGAAATCCAGCCGGGCAGGGCGACCCAAGCTCGTGCTCGTATCTCGCTGCCGCGCGCTTGCGCGCCGCTTTCCATCCCGAGTTGTTCATCCTGAACTGAGGATGCCGCGAGCCGTCGCGGTCCTGCGTCGTGAATACGAATTCCTCGTGCTCGCCGCGGCAGCCCTCGATCACGGACGTGGCGATGCGGTTCAAGACCACGAACCGCTCGAGACCGTTCTTCACGTGATCGCGAGGGATGATGAAGACTGAGGTGTCGAGCTCGGGAACCCGGACCTCCCAACTCCATCGCAGAGTGCAGACCTCGTGCTCGCGTGTGCCGGTATTGACCTTGAAGAGCGCCATCCTGGCGAGATGCGGCGCCAGCTCCGAGAACAACAACAGCTGCTCCTCCATCGAAAGAGGGTAAGGCGTGCGCTTGTCCGGGTGACGTTGCATCTGTATCAAGGGTGCCGTTTCCAACCAGGGCCGATCATCCTCGTCCCGCCACAAGCGGGCGCAGAGGTTCAGGATTCGCCGCACGACCGCCAAGTCGCGGTTGATCGTTCCCGGACTCTTGCCAGCCTTCAACTTGTCTCGAACGAACGGCTGCAGTGAGCCAGAGTGAACCTGCTGGATCGTCAGCGCGCCGATGTATGGATCCAACGCTGCCAGCGATCTGGCATCCCGCTCGAGACTTCGTTTGTGCTGGTTCTCCTCCAGGAATCGCGTCGCCGCTTCTCGGAAGGTGCGTGCCTTGCGAGCGCCGAAGAACCTCCGTGCCCTGACCTCCTCGATCCGTCGCGACAGAATCTCTACCGCCTCCCTGAGATCGCTCGTACCAGTGCTCTCGCAAATGCGCGTTCCGTAGATGTCTTTGTCGATGTGCCAGGTCTCGCCACGCAGGGTGAGGCCCGGCGGTTTTTGCAGTCCCATGACTTCCTCCTTTCGGATTGAGCCGCGGGACGCCCGTTGCGTCGCTTATGGTCGTCGGCCCATTCATCGAGGTCAAGGCGGTCGAAGGCGACGCCCTGGGTTCCTATGGGGATGACAGTTATCTGCGGACGGACTTCGCGGCTGAAGCGGTTCTTGTCCATGCCGAGGTAGAACGGGGCATCCCGAAGGCGGATGAAACGCCTGCTGCTGACCCAGGGTGTGACGGCGCGGCGCGCACAGGTTTCTGATTCGCACGAACCTGTATGGGCCGAGCTCTCCTGACCGTTGGCGGTCAGGAGCTCCTGGAGGGCGGGGAATTTCTCATTGACCCGCTTCGAGAGGGACACGCGCGGAACGCGCCCCCGATCGAGGGTCTGCGATCCGGACTCGTCGATGGCCATGATGGTTTGGTTTCATGTGGTTCCGGCCGTTTAGAGACGAGTTGTCACTCAGGCGCGATCATGGCATGTCTGCGCAAAACGGGAAGAGGGCGTTTCGCCGAAAATATCGGCGAAACTACCGGGGTCCTGTCAGTCCGGAGAGGTGAAGCCTTCGCGAGTCGTACGCTGCTCCGCCGTAATCAAGCCCATCATCTGCATGCGCGCTTCGATTGCACGCAGCGTCCGTCCGTGCCGGGCTGCTATGGCGGACACCGGTTCCTTCGCGGTGAATTCGGAGCGTAGCTGCTCCTCTTCCTTGGTCGTCCAGTCCCGACCGACGTTCTTGGGTAGCTGCGCCCGGCGCTTCGCCCGTGCGTTTGTGGCGTCGATTGCCCCCATCCCGAGGAGCAGGGCGCGGATTACGTCGGAGCGATGGACGACACACTCGGCCGGGAGCCTTTCTCCCGAGTCCGGGTTGCGTCCCTCGATCAGGGACATGAGAATCGATCTGGCCTCTGTGTGTTGCATACTCACTACCCCTTACATTGGATTCAAGCCAAGGTGCTCGAGGTCTACCCCAAGCGCAGAGAAGCCATGTCGAGCGCGCTGTATGCGGCGCGAAGCAGGGCGAGCCCATGACGAAGCGCGACCTCCTCATCGCCGGCTTCCGCGATCTCCTTGGCCTCGAGCGAGTGGTGAACGACCGTGATTACCGAGATCGCGTCGCTGAGGTTGCCCAGCAGTTCAAGGAAGTCTGGGCGATCAGCAGCGGCAGGAGAGCCTTCAGTCGACTCCGCGGTCGGCCTCGGGGCGCTGCTCTTGGGAGACGCGGAGGTCATTTCCAGAATCTCCTCTGGACCGGCGTCGGCAAGTCCAAAATAGGATAATCGCGGATGCTACGCGCGTCTCGTGGCCCTGTCTAGTCCAAAACGGGATAATTCCAGTTCGGGATTATATGTACGCGCTCCTGCCCAGCGGAGTGCGCCATTGAAGTCGCTTCGATCCCGTACCCACCGGACCCTCTGCGAGGCGCTCGTGGAGGCTCGGAAGAGCGCCGGACTCAGTCAGCAGGAGCTCGCGCGCAGGCTCAAGCGTTCGCAGTCCTTCATCGCGAAGCTCGAAGTCGGCGAGCGGCGTGTCGATGTGGTCGAGTTTATCGAGATCGCCCGGGCATTGGGACGGGAGCCGACGGAACTGTTCTCTCTCGTTCTCGGATAGTGCTCTGCGAGGTTTCGTACCGTCCAGCGCTCAGTATTCGAACGGGATCGGTTCTGCCCGCGGCTCCGGGTGCCTTGGCACCTATCTCGTACGCTGCGTCGCGGCACCGGCGCCAGTCGATGCTGTGAGGTCGCATGAGCTACGATTTGTCCGTCTTTGATCCGGCCGGCTCGAAGCGCGGTTCAGGAGTAGGGCGGGTGTCGAGGGCGATTCTTCTTCGGTGCTACCTCATACTGCTTGGATTGTGCGCCAGCGCGATTGCCTGGCCGCGGTCGCAGCCCATGCGGCTCGTGACGGCAACGGGCACTCTCCACGGCACGCTCGAGCTTCCTGCTGGACGCGGTCCGTTCCCGCTGGCCCTGATCATTGCCGGCTCGGGCCCGACGGACCGTGACGGTAACGACAAGTCGCTGGGCCTCGATACCGATTGCTACAAGCTACTCGCTCAATACCTGGCTCGACAGGGCGTCGCCTCGCTTCGCTACGACAAGCGCGGCGCCGGGGACGATTTCGTCCTGGCGATCCCGGAGAGTCAGCTCCGGTTCCAGACGTACGTTTCTGATGCCGTGCAGTGGGGCGAGAAACTCCGCGACGACCCGCGGTTTTCAACGCTTACCGTCATTGGCCACAGTGAGGGATCCCTGATCGGCATGTTGGCGGCACTGAAGATCCCCGCCGATGGCTTCGTGTCCATTGCCGGTGCGGGCGAGCGCGCCTCGAAGCTGTTGCTGAACCAGCTCAAACCGAAGCTTCCCGGGGGTCTCTACCACACCGCGCAAGCCATTGTTGCCCAGCTCAGAGTTGGCAGAACCGTGGACCAAATCCCCCAGAGCCTCGACGTGCTATTTCGCCCGAGTGTGCAGCCCTATCTCATCTCCTGGTTCCAGTTTGACCCGGCGCGGGAGATCTCCAGGTTGAGGATTCCTGTGCTTGTTGTGCAGGGGGAGCGGGACCTACAGGTGTCCACACGCGACGCGCGGGCGCTCTACCGAGCGGAACCCGCCGCGACGTTGACCCTCATTCCGGCCATGAACCACGTTATGAAAGACGTGGGGCTGGCCGGCGACAATTAGAACTTTCGGGTGCTTGCCTCCGACGGCTGTCGTAATAGACGTCGGGTAATTGACGCCGGCGGAGCCGGCTGCGGGGGCGGCGACAACTATATTTTTTGGGTCCGACC
>JAJZDW010000046.1 GCA_021851405.1 Pseudomonadota bacterium | reverse complement strand
CGATGCCGCTCGGCAAGGTTCTGTACGAATCCGGCGACGTGTTGCGTCACGTCTACTTTCCAGCCAACTGCATCGTTTCGCTGCTGTACGTACTGGAGAATGGCGCCTCGGCGGAGATCTCCGTCGTCGGCAACGACGGCCTGATCGGCATCGCGTTGTTCATGGGCGGTGAGACCACTCCGAGCCGCGCCATCGTGCAGAGCGCCGGGCACGCGTACCGACTGATCGGTCCCCGACTGAAGGAGGAGTTCCACCGCAACGGCCAGCTGCAGCTGCTGCTGCTGCGTTACACCCAGGCACTGTTGACGCAGATGTCCCAGACTGCGGTCTGCAATCGACACCACAGCGTTGATCAGCAACTGTGTCGATGGCTACTGTTGTCGCTCGACCGGCTGTCGCACAATCAATTGACCATGACCCAGGAGCTCATCGCGAACATGCTCGGCGTGCGCCGCGAGGGCGTCACCGCTGCGGCGGGCAAGCTGCAGAAGCTCGGCGCGATCCGTTACGCCCGCGGCCGCATTACGGTGCTGGACCGGCCGTTGGTCGAGCAGCTGTGCTGCGAGTGCTACTCGGTGGTCAAGAGAGAGACCGATCGCTTGCTGCCGAGCCCGCATCCGCCGGCGTAGAGTCTCGCGGCGCTCCGACATCCCCTCGCGCCGCGAACGCCGTGCTCGGCCCCGGCCGCCTGCCCGCGCTCGGCCAGCATCAGCAAGAGGGACCCGCGCAGGGCACCATGGCGCCAATCAGTGCGGCGATCTCGATGGTGGCGAAGTTCGAGAACGTGTCGCAGATCGCGTACGGCAGCACGATACGGTTCGCCTGGCGCATGCCGCCACACGTATATACAACGTTCGGGACGTAACCTTCGCGGGCCAGTCGCTCTGGCCGCAGCAGTGGCTCGGGCAAGCGGGCCAGAACCTTCGCGGGATCCGCCCTATCGAGCAGCGCCGCGCCGACGCAATATCGTCGCATCGGTCCAACACCGTGCGTCAGCAGCAACCAACCCTCTTCGAGCTCTATGGGCGAGCCGCAATTGCCGATCTGAATAAATTCCCAGGGAAATCGCGGCTCGAGCAGCGCAATACCCTCCTCCCAGCAGTACAGATCGTCCGAGTAGATGAGGTGCAGGTTCTCATTGTCCTGCCGCCCGATCATGGCGTAATGACCGTTGATTTTTCGCGGAAATAGCGCCATGCCCTTATTGCGCGCCGCGGTGCCGGTGAGTGGCGTCAGCGTGAAGCGTTCGAAATCCTTCGTCTCGAGCAACTCCGACCGGATGGCCCGGCCGCTGTATGCGGTGTAGGTCGCATAAAACGTCTTCTCGTGCCCATCGTCGAACTCGACGAAGCGGGCATCCTCGATGCCGTTTGCCTGAGCTTCAGTAACTGGGAAGATGACGCGCTCACTGATGTCCCCGTCGTCCTCGAATACCACTTCAACGCAGTCTCTGCTCGATCCGGGGACACACCGCTGAGTATGCGCAATCGACGCCAACGCCGCAGTGGGGTCGACGGTGACGGTTCCGTCGGCCGCGAGCATCCCCGATCGGAACGTCAATGACGACACATGGCCTTCTCCCACCGCCCGCAGACTGACAATGATGCGCCGAGCACCCGGTGGAACCGCGGACTGGTCTGGATGCGTAACGATGCTGGGATTGAACAGCGCGACCGCTTCGAAGGAGTATTCGTGCAAGAAACAGCCGCCAATCAGCAGGCGTTGCACTTGGGTAAGGGGGAAGCGCACCGAATCGACGACTTCCATGGCATCTGCGCGCGCCTCGAACGATGCGAGCAGCCCGCGGTGGCGCCCCCCGAAATTCTCCAAGACATCCTCGAGCTCTCGGTTGGCAGCGTCTGGATCGAGCGCCAGCACGCGCTCGATGATATGCCCCACCCGCTTCGTGTCCGTTGGAGTGAGATCTCTCGGTTCCGTGTTCGGCTTGAAGTGACGCATCACCACTCGCTTCGGATCGGGACGCAACGTCAGACTCTGCCGATGCACCAGCGCGCTGGGTAACACCATATTGTGATTGCTCATGATGTTCACGCGTGGCCGTTGGCCGTGAGATGCGCTACCGAATTCGCACGAGAGAGTCGCCCGCGGTCGTGTTGGCGCATCTCCGCAAGACCGAGCAACAGCGAGACGACCGACTCGGCCCCCTGATTCTCGTTGGCCCGGTCCGGATGCAACCCGTCGCGGCAACTGCCTGCCTCGAAGTCGACCAGCGGCAAGGAGAGGTCGTTGCTGCCAAAGAACCAGGCCACGGCCCGCTCGGCGTGAACCCGCCACGTGTCATCGCCATCGACGCTCCAGGCGGCCAAGCAGGCCGAGATCGATGCCGCCGCCTCCAAGGGCTGCTGGTCAAAGGCGCGCGGCGGCATCCGCTGGGCGCCGAAGCTCATCGAGCCGATGGGTCTGAAGCAGCCCGTCGAGCTCGTCTGCAGCCCCATGAGCCAACGCAGCGAGCGCAGGCCAGCGTTCACGTGTGGCGCTGATCCTATCGAGCGGCCCGTGACGATCAGCGCCTGAGGCAGGCGTGCGTTGTCATACGCCAGTCCTTCCTCAAACCACCCCCACTCTGCCGACTCGACCGAGGCCAGGAGGGACAGCAGCCGGTCCGCGAGCACATCGCGCAGGAGTCGAGCGCCTGCGTGTTCCGCCGCAGCACAGTAGCCGTCCAGACCGAGCAACGCAAAGCTCCATGCGCGCGGCGAGCTGAACCGTTCGACTCGCGGGAGCGCTTCGGCAAATAAGGAGGCGGCCCAACGGCGCCGCGACACGTCGTGATCGCTACGCGCACATTCGCCCAGCGCCCAAAGCGCGCGCCCGTGACAGTCTTCCGAGCCCGATTCGTCACGCCAGCGCCGATCAAAGCCCATGAAGTTGTGAAACCGCCCGGTGTCGGTGTTCCACGCGTGCTGAAGAAACGCGGCGAATCGACTCGGCAGCGGTTCCGGCAGTGGCGTCTCCCCGGCCCGATCCAGCGAACAGGCGAGCAGCAAGGCGCGCGCGTTATCGTCGGTGCAATACCCGTGCGAGCGATCCGCAACGCAATGCACTGCATGCTGCAGCAGTCCCGTGTCGTCACACAGCGATAGAAAATGCCCGATCGGCGCGACCCGGTGCGTCCGGTGTGCCCGGACGGACGGCCGAGCAACGCCAGCGTGGGGATTGCGGTGCTCGTGCGCAATCAGGTCACCTCGAGGACCGCCGCTGACGCTCTCGAACAGCGCGCAGTAGCGCGCAGCAATTCTCGGCCAGATCATCGGCCTGCTTTCCGCGTAGGCGCGCCGGCGCATCGCCAGACGCCGCGGCTCGTCGCTCAGCAGCGATGCCGTCTCGCGCCCGAGCGCCGCAACGTCGCCAAATGGGACCAGGACACCGCGTCCGTCCGCGAGCAGTTCGCGGGCGTGCCAGTACGGAGTAGAAACGACCGCCTTGCCAAGCCCAAAGCTGTAGGCCAGGGTGCCGGAGGTCATTTGAGCTTCATTCAGATAGGGAGTCGCGTAGACATCGCACATTGAAATGAAGCGCAGCAGCGTCGCCTGATCGACGAAGCGATCGAGAAACACGACGTTGTCCTCGATCCCATGGGCGAGCACCCGGGCCGTCAGACCATTCCGATAGGCCTCGCCCTGTTCACGCACCAGATTCGGATGCGTCGCGCCGAGCACCACATAGACCGCTGCCGCGTTGCTCTTCAGTATCTCCGGCATCGCATCGATCATCACTTCGATCCCCTTGCCGGGGGAGAGTAGACCGAACGTCAGAATGACCGGGCGGCCGCCGAACCCGAGGGCGAGCTTCGCGTCGTCCGGTTCGACGAATGCACTATCCGGGGTGCCATGCGGAATCACCACGATCTTTCCCGGTTCCACGCCATACACGCTGCGCAGTAAGTCCAATCCCTTCTCCGCCATGACGATGACGCGCGCGGACGCCTCGACAATCTCGCCAACGACCCGGCGCTGCATCGGCGTGGGCCGCTCGAGAACCGTGTGGAAGGTGGTGACGAGCGGCACGGTCAGCCGCGAGGTCAGGGCGAGAATATCGCTGCCCGCCTCACCGCCGAATATTCCGAATTCATGCTGCAGGGAAACGATCTCGCACGGCGATCGATTCAACGCGACCGCCGCGCGCTCGTAGTCCTGCACCTTGCGGTCATCGATCTGCAGACAGACGGTTGGCGGATAGTCGTAGAGTCGACCTTCGTCGGTCATCGCCACGATGCAGCACTTCTCGTGCTTCGGCAATTTTTCGATCGAACGCAGCAGATCGGTGGTAAAGGTGGCGATGCCGCAGCGCCGGGGTAGAGAATTTCCGACAAAGGCGATTCGGGCGAACGCGCTCACGGGTTGCCCGCAACGGGAACCGAGCGCGTGATGAGCGCCGATTCACATCGCAACGAGGCGCGTTCCGAGTGCCACCCGAGATCGGGCACGCGCATACCGCTTTGGCGCCGGAGCAAGCACGGCACCGGAGCGGACCGCGCGTAGGCGAGCAGGCACTGAATCCCCTGTGCGCCGACTTCCAGGCAGGCGCTATCGCTCTGGACAAATGCGGCATTCCCGGGTTCGAGGTCGATCGAATCGACCCGGCCTGCGCCCGCCAGAACGAACAGCCATGTTTCCTCCGCAACGTCCAATTCGCGCACGACGCCTGGCGCGAGCGTTATACGCTCGAGCACGAACTCGGAATTCCGAAAGAGCAAAGTCCGAGCCGCCGTCAATTTGCGGGGAAATTTTCGCCGCCCGGAGGAACGGCGAGTCAGGCTCGCGCCGAACTGATGCGATGGACCCGTGCGCAGCCCCTCCGGCGCGAGGACCCGGAGCGTCGAGTCGGTCGTCGGCTGAATTTCCACGATGACCAATCCTGTGCCAATCGCCTGGAACATGTCGGGAAGCACCGACATCGAGTCTGCCGCGCGCGCAGTTTGCCAATGAAAACGCCCGAGGATCGCCCCTTCCAGAATGCGCACCCTCGACTGCTCGCCGCTCAGCAGTTGCTTCGCTCCGACGGCGATACGAGAGTCCGCGTCCGCAGAGAGGATGTACCACGCGTCGGATCCATTCTCGGAGAAGCCGCGCGCGATCGCCACATTCGAGTCGATTGCATTCGCGCGCGACTCACCGGTGAAAATGAGCTTCAGGAGCAGCGCAGGCGGGGCTGCGTTCGGAGTGGATCGCTCGAACCAGACCTCCCCGATCGGAGTTCGCGTGTCGTGATATGAATTCCAGGGTCGCAGGTCTGCGCGGCCCCAGGACTTTGCCACCAAGCGAATACGCGCGCGTTCGACCGCCATGAAAGCCTCCGGGTCGACGACACCGTGTGACGTTGCGCCAGTGTCGTGATTCAAATGTTATTGATGTTCCGTTGCGCCCGCATACGCACGGCACGATCACCGGACAACGCGCTGACGCTTCCGAAATGACCAATGGCATCACGGGCATCACCCCGGCGCACCGTGAACAAAGGCAACGCCCCCTTTAGGCCCCCGGAACGCATGCATCAGGCATATTGACAATATGAACGCTCATCCCGGATCGGTCGGTGCGCAGACGCACAGACCGTGCTCGATCCTGCGTTTACCTTACCGCGCGTGTGTCCGAGCGATTCATGCACGGATCCTCGCAATGCGCTCGGGAGATTGACCCGTCAGTGTTCAAGTTTCAGCATAGTAAAGCCGCGTCGCACCTCGACCTTGCATCCCTGGGTGGCGCGTCAGTAAGTCTTGGAGCCGCTCTCTTCCTGATAAGACCGGAAGCGCAATTGGCCGATAGCGCTGCTTGGACCGCGCTGGGTCTCGCGCTTTGGAGCCTCCTGGAGTACGGATTGCACCGGTACGTTCTGCACGGTTTGAGGCCGTTCAGCACGTGGCACGCGGAGCACCATCGGCGGCCCGCCGCCAGGATCTACTCGCCGACATACGTCGGTGTTGCCTTGATCGGCGGATTGGTTTATCTCCCGATGTCGCTCCTCGTGGGCGCCTGGCCGGCCTGCGCCCTCGCGTTCGGCGTCCTGAGCGGATATTTCGCGTACTCGGTGACGCACCACGCCGTGCATCACCACAGCGCCGTAGACCGCTGGTTGGGGCGGCGCAGACACTGGCATGTACTTCATCATGCCCAACCCCGCGATCCAATGGCACGGCCGGGATACTATGGAGTGACCAGCGCCTTCTGGGACCATGTCTTCCGATCGGACCGCGGCCAGCGCGGATCCGGCGGATTTCGGTCCGCCGTCGCAAATGAAACGTGACTCCACAGGCTTTCTGTACAGTGACCGCCGAGACTCGCCAGCCTAGGGCGTCACGCTGGCAGGCGTGGGGCACGACGGATTCCGCCATGCAATCATGTGTGCGGACCCATGTGTTTCGCACCCCGCCAGGAGTCCCGTGTGTCGGCTGGGATAGACGATAGGGGTTAGTCGCCGAGGTTCTGCGCCGCCTATGACAGTCTGCTCGACAGAGTTGTCCACCATGATCTCCCCGAGCACCTGCACGCCCAGGCAGACGCGCCTGTCACTGTCACAACTGGTGCGCACGCGCGTCTGACGGGATTCGGAGAACAGGCTTTCGCCGAACGGATCGCTCGGCGGCGCGTCGAACTTCATCCGAACCCAGACTGCGGTATTCGGAATTTTCTCTCCCGCACGGGGATGGATCGACGCATCCGCTCTTGATCAAAGACATGATCGATGCGAAAAATGGACCGCTCCGGGAAATATCGGTGCAAAAACCTGCCCACCGCGATGGCCGCGGCGCCTTCAAGGCATCACGATGTTTTCACCACCGGCGCTGCACGGGTGGCGAACCGTTCCATCACGGCTGCAGACGGCTCGGGGAGCGACGGCGAGGCAGCGCAGCGAGGGCTCGGATGCGCCGTGTTCTTGGCGCAGGACTTCTACATGTCGAAGCCCGCCAAGCCAAGAGCATTGGGCAGAGTATCGGCATCCGTCCTGTCGCGGACGTCCTGGGCGTTCTCGAGATCCCCCTGAACCGAGCACGTTGCCAGCCGGCCTTGGCCAGGCTGGCGATCAGATCGCAAAGTCCATTCCCGAAGATCAAGCACGAGGGATGCGGGACACCAATGCACGATTGGGCTCCTGGGCACGCGCCCCGCGCCTGTCTGATGCACTGGAGTCGGTGAGAAATGTACCCTATCGCCTGCGTTGGGTCGCAACCTGGGCTGCGAAATACTCACGAACCTTCGCCGCGATCTGCCGGTCCGTCATCTTGTCAGCAGTCTCGACCGCGCGGAGTCCTGCGGCAAGTTTGCTCTTCCCGAGTCGCCTTTTCAGTTCTTTCTTGGCCTCGCCCGGGCCAAAAATGACGAACGACTCCGCATTGCGCAGTGCAGCAATCACCGCATCGTAGTAGATATTGAGCTCGCCCGTCAGCGCCTTCTGCCGACTATCATCTGCCGGCACTTGATCGGACTCATAGCGCCCTTTCATCGGGGAATCCCCCGCGCGTCTCCACTGTGTCTCCACCTTGGAAACAAAGTGTGCCGTGCGCTCGCCCGCTGCAGAGACGAACACCATCAGGGCTTTGCGGTGATCAATCCAAATGCCTGCATTGAATTTCTCCACGACCCATTCTCCTGGTTCATGACGATTTGAGTATGCGCGTTTGTTGCGGCGCAAACCATCGCGCACAACCGAACCCATGGGCGCGTTTCGCCCACAGCATCCCTGCCGCGCTTACGCACTCTCACCGTGGCCGGTACGTATTCAGGCGCTGGACATGCCACGCCGTTTGCGCACCCCCGCACAGACCATCACGCGGTCACCATGATGATCCGTCATGCGTACATCTACGTCAGGCGCGTCGTCCGATTGGAATGAATAGCGGCACTTCGACAACGGAAGTAGTTCATGGTGAACAGCCTGGATCAATTGATTCCGCGGCGTTTTCGCTCCATTGGTACAGGGCCTGAAGAACAGTTCATAGAGACGCGCCACGCACACGTGTGCGACACGGCAGCGGATCTGACGGTGCGGCGCGAGGATGGCACGGGATTTCCGGTGGCTTTTGGGGCCATTGGCGACGTGGACGACAGTCGAGTCATCGTAATTCGTAATGGGTCCGATCAGAGGCAAGTGGAATCGGCTCTCCGTGAGGCACGCGGGGAAGCCGAGCGAGCCAATCACATGAAGAGTCGATTTCTTGCTACGGCGAGGCACGATTTGCGCCAACCTGTTCAGACGCTTGCATTCCTGAATGGCAGTGTTCGCCGCACAGTCACCGAGCCGCGGGCGCTGGACGCTCTCGGTCAGCCAGTACAGGCCATCGGAGTGATATCGCGACTCGTGAATTCCCTGCCCAATATCCGAAAACTTAAGTCCGGAGGCGGCAAGCGGAAAGGGCGCGATTTTCCGCTCGCCGCAGTATTTGACGGTCTGCATCGCGACTTCGCACGGTTGGCGCAAAACAACGGCATCGCTCTGCGGGTCGAGGGATGCGTGCATTGGGCCCACAGCGATTGAAGTGCCCCCCGTTGGCGGACCTCTAATGTATGGATTAAACCCACCGTTTGGAGGTCACTATGGAACGTCAGGTTCGAGGTCAATATACCGTCGATGACAAGGCGCAGGCCGTGTCATTGGCGGGGACTCTCGGGGCCACAAAGACAGCCTGTAAGCTCGGCATTTCGGTCAAGACGCTGGAGAATTGGATCCTCATTTCCCGTGATGGAGCGGGGTCGATCAAGGACGGAAAACGCCGCCCTGTGAGCGATCTGGACGCTGAACTCTCCCAGCTTCGAGCCGAGATTAGGCCGCTGCGCATGGAGCGCGATTACATAAAAAATGTCCGCTGTCAAGTCAGTAATGCAGTCAAGCAGCGGTGTGAAAGGTCTTGCGGGGCAACACGTTAGACTCGATTTCGACCATCACGTACTTTTGCCGCTTATCGAGCCAGGTGCCATGTAGGCGTCTCGCGGTAGTAAGCCCAAGAGCGCCGCAGCGGGCAAGATCGCACCGTCAGCATAGCCTCGACTCGCCGCAATCTAACCTCTAAAAGCGAAAGCGCAGCCCACGGGCTGCGCTTTCGCTTCCGACTCGCAATCAGGCCTGTTTCGGTGGCGAAGCCTTGGCGGCCGTCGCTCCTTTCCTGAATCCCCGATCCCCCGCCATGAACACCTCAAGCATGCGCGGGATCAGCGTGGCCGCATCGACCGCCTCGCCATACGCCTGCGCGTGGAGCGCGGCGTAGCGGTCAAGATCGGCCTTCAGGCTGGCCGGGCACGCAAACGTCAGCTTGACGCTCTCGGTTTTCGGCAGCGGCCCCAGCCGCAGCTTCTTCGTCGTACTCATCGTGGCGCTCCTTGGTTGAAGAACAATGGCTAGTACGGCCGCAGCACCAGATCGCGGTTTACGATGATGCGCACCGGCAAGCCCGGCCGCTCGGTCAAGGTGGGCTGGATGTTGAGATTGCGGCGGGTCATCTCCTGCCCGACCTGGTTCACGCTGTCCTGCAGGCTGTCGCGCCCGGCAACGATCACCTGATTGCCGGTGCGGTTTTGCGGTGCGGCCAGCTCGGCACCAACGCCGAGCAGTGTCGTCAGCGCCGCACCGGCAAAGATACGATCCCAGTGCCAATCGACGCCATCCTCCAGGCCGGCGTAGCCAGCCGGATCGGTACCAGCCAGATTGTCGAGCGTCAGCGAAGACGTGTCCGGCAGGATGACGCGATTCCAGACCACCTGCACGCGGCTCTGCCCATAGCTCACCTGGCTGTTGTACTTGCCCAGGATGCGCGAGCCCTGCGGGATCAGCAGGAACTTACCCGTGGCCGTGTCATAGACAGGCTCCGTCACCGTGGCGATTACGTCGCCCGGCAGGTCCGACTTGATGCCTGTCACCAGCGCGCCCGCCATCACCGTTCCAGCCATGACCTGATATGGCGAAGCTGGCATTTGCAGATTTCCAGAATTGCGGGTTTCCGTAGCCCCGGCTTTCTGGAAGGCCTCTTTCTGGTCTTGCCGGTTTTGCGCGGCGGTCGGGTCGACAGGCTGCGCCGCCGTCGAGCCCGGCCCCGCCGCCAGCGGATCGAAGCCCGCGAGGCCGGAAGTCGGCGCGGCGGCGACCGTCTGCGCCGGTGCAGCGTTCGCACGCTGATTGCTGGAACGAAAGAACACCGATGAGCCGGCTGCCGCATCCGCCTCCTTGCGCAGCGCATCGCGTTCGGCTGCGGCCGGGTCTTGCCCCGGTGGTGCATAGGTCGGGGTCACCGGCTGCTGCGAATGCACGATGGCCGGCCCGAGGTCGCCCGGCAGTGGCGGGCCCAGCTCCCGCACTTTCGCCAGCAGCTTGGAGTAATCGGCCGGAAGCCGGTCGAGCCCTTCGGAGCGCGAGACGCGATCGACGTTGTAAAGCTCGGTCGGGTCGTTGGCCGCGCGCCGTTTCGACGGCTGCAAGGACCAGAGCGTGGCGCCCAGCACCGCGACGCCGAGGCCGCCGGCCAGCAGCGCAAGCGTGCGTCGATTCAAGCGGGCCACTGGCCGCGGCTGTGCTCTTAAGGTCACCGCCTCCGGTGCGATCTTCGGCGGGGTGTCGGGAATCGGTACGTCCGGGGTGTCGTCGCGATTCATGATCAATTCCCCCGCGCTACGCCGTCCGTGCGCTCGATGCGCACCACATCGCCCTTGTCGCCACCCAGGCGTAGCTCAGCCGCGCCGAACAGCCGATCCACGATGTAATACGGAGCGCGGAATCGGTAATTCACCAGTTGTCCATCGCCCTGAGCACCGATCACGAATAGCGGCGGTAACTCTCCCTGCGCGATGCCCGCCGGAAACTGGATGTAGACCTTCTCGCCATCGTCGAAGGCGCGCAACGGCTTCCACGGCGCATTGCTGCCGCTAACCGAATAGCGGAATCGGATCTTCTCCAGCGACAGGCCAGTATCGACCGGCGCGGTCGCTTGCGCTGCCTGCGCCTGGCGCTGCAAGGCCAACATGCGGTCCTTTGCGCCTTTTGAATGAACGGGATTCATAGCGTCCGGCGCTGGACGCTGGTTGTGAGCAGGCCGCCATTGACAGCGAGAACGCCCACTGCCTACGCCCGCCTTTCGGCAAGCGGAACGCGCAGGCTCGGATCGACAAGCCGGGCCGTAGGCGTCAGGGGTCAAAGCCGGATGGCCGCGATTCGGCACGAAGCGCGAGGCGCAGCCTGCGAACCCGACGGCGGCACGCCGGGACGATAGTCGCACACCAAGCTACCGTGAAGGGAATTCGCTGTGCAGCGAATATAGCTTTTATGTCGAATATTCGGTATATTGCGGTTATTCGCTGAACAGAAAATAACAGCCGTCATGACCGAATCGCCCTTCGTGGAACACGCTCTGATCGAACAGCTCTTGGATTCACTTCGGGAGCTGCCGGACGCGCATGCCGAGTTGGTTGGGTCAGAACCTGCTGTTCAAGCCGCTGGTCGCATCGACGCGAAGATTGATCTGCACATCGCCGGCAAATCGATTGTCTTGCTGGTTGAGGCAAAGAAGTCCGTCTTTCCCCGAGACGTGCGCCAAGCATTGTGGCAGTTGAAGTCGCTACAGCATGGTCACTACGCCGATGCGCAGCACCTGCTGATTGCCGAGTCGCTCTCACCGGGGGCGAAAGAATTGCTTAGAGCCGAGCGCATCGGTTACTTCGACAGCGGCGGAAGCCTGTTCCTGCCAGCCTCTGGCGCCTACGTCTACATCGACAAGCCGGCTCCGAAGACTTTGGAAAAGTCGGTGCGGTCGCTCTTCTCCGCGCGGCGTGCCCAGGTCTTGTACGCGCTCCTGGTCAATCATGAGGAATGGTTTGGTGTTACCCAAGTGGCCGAACGGGCACAGGTGGCTCCTTCCACGGCTTCGGATGTGCTGAGTGAGCTGGAGCGGTTCGACTGGTTGGTGTCGCGAGGACAGGGGCCGAGCAAGGAGCGGCATCTGCGTGAGCCAGATGCATTGCTCAATGCTTGGGCGAAGCAGCTCACCACACAACGCGCGCCAGTGCTGCGCCGGTATTTCGTGCCTGGATTGAAATCTGAGGCACTGATTGACCGGCTCGGTCAGATATTCGATGCACATCAGGTCGCTTATGCGGTGAGCTATGAAGCCGCAGCGCAGCGCTACGCCCCCTTCTTGTCCGGCATCTCACAGGTGCGAGTTCGATTGCTACCGAGCACCAGTGCCGAGACGGCAATGGCTGAGCTGGGTGCGCGCGTCGTCAATGAAGGGGCGAACCTCGCGGTCATCGAGACGAAGTCGGCGGGAGAACTGCTGTTTCGGCAAAACGTCGGAGGTGTTTGGCTGGCCAGTCCGGTCCAGGTCTATCTCGATCTCTTGCGCGGTGAAGGCCGTGCCAAGGAAATGGCCGAGCACTTGCGCAAGGAAAGGATCGGATTCTGATGGCAAAACCTGCAACGCTCGATGGCTACAGCGACCAGTACACCGTGGACTGCGAACGAGTCCTTGTAACGCTCCTGCGCGGACTCGGACCGTGGAAAGATTCGGTCTACCTGATCGGAGGACTCACGCCGCGATATCTCGTGGCCGCGCGGCCTCCGGTAGTGCCGGCGCACGCAGGCACTCTGGACGTGGACATTGTGATCGACCTGCAAATCCTGGCTGATACCGAGGCGTATCACACACTCGAAGACAACCTCAAGAAGATGGGGTTCGAGCGGGCCGAGAACAGCGCTGGTACAAAGCTTTCCTGGCGTTGGCAGACCCGCACTGAACATGGCGCGCTGATGGTGCTGGAATTGCTCGCGGACGCGCCGGACATCGCCGGCGGCAAAGTGCAGCCGCTGCCGACTGAGGGAACGATCTCGGCGCTGAACATTCCGCATTCGTCCATCGTCTTCGACCTGCATCAGGTCACGGAGATCCAGGCGGAGTTGCTGGGTGGCAATGGCGTCGCCACCGAGAAGATCAAACATGCCAATCTCGTCAGCTTCACTTGTTTGAAGTCCTTCGCATTCGACCAACGTTTCGAGCGCAAGGATGCACACGACTTGATCTACTGCATCGAGCATGCACCCGAAGGCATAGACGCGACGGCCGCAGCCTTCCGTCATGAGCGGGGCGGCAAGCATGGCGCCGTCATCGAGGCTTCGCTGGTGATTCTGCGCAGCCGTTTCGCAAGCGATGAGAAGACCGAGGGCTTTCGCAAAGATGGCCCGGTGTCGGTCGCCAAGTTCGAGTTGGGCGAAGACGACGAACCAGAGCAACGTGAGGCAAGGACGTTGCGGCAGCGGCAGGCCTGCGACGTGATTGAACAACTCCTTGCTCGAATCGGATAAGGAGCGCGTATGGCGATCAAGGCGATATTCGTAGGCATCAACAAGCATCTCGATACCTCCATACCCGAATTGAGCGGAGCGCGCCGTGACGCCACGGCATTGTGGGCGCTGTTCACCGATACGGTCGAAGGCTTGAGTGCCCGTCTGCTGGTGGACGAGGCCGCGACGCACGCGGAAGTTTCAGGTGCCATGCTTGGCACCTTGGCCGCCGCGAGCGCGGCCGATGTGGTGGTTATCGCGTTCGCCGGGCATGGTTCTCCGGACGGCAATCTGGTGCTGTTCGACACGAACGCGGGCAACCTCGCAGGAACGGCCTTGCCGATGGCCGGCTTGGCGGATGCCTTCAAAACGACGAAGGCCCGCGCCGTCCTGTGCATTCTCGATTGCTGTTTCAGCGGCCAAGCGCCGGCGCGCGTACTAGAGACAGCAGCGCGCCCGCGCAATGCGTTCGCGCTCACCGGCATTTACGGTGAGGGACGCATCCTCTTCGCCGCCTGCGCAACCAACGAATCCGCATGGGAGCAACCAGGCTCCGGGCATGGGCTGCTCACCCATGCGGTGATCGAGGCACTGACCGGTGCCGCCGGCGAATCGGTCAGCTTCCCCGAGATCGCGGGCGAAATCATCCGATTGGCGCGGGTGGAGGCTGAGCGCATCAGCGTCACGCAAACTCCGGTGTTCCTGGGCAGCGTTCAGGGCGGCCTGACGTTCCCGGTGCTCAAGCGCGGCGACAACTACGCCGCAGTCTTTCCAGCCCGGGCCGTGCAGCAGATGTCCGGATCGTTCGCGGATTTTTCCGCGCACGGCTTTCCACCCGAGATTGTCGAGCGATGGTCGGCTGACTTTCCGCAAGGCCTCAACGCGCTGCAGCTCAAGGCCGTCAACGAGTTCGGCGTACTCAGCGGCAATTCCTTGTTGGTCGTCGCGCCGACGAGTTCAGGCAAGACGATGGTCGGCGAGGTGGCGGCGATTCAAGCAGTCACCGCCGGCAAGAAGGCGGCGTTCCTATTGCCTTACCGCGCGCTGGTCAACGAGAAGTTCGAGGAGTTCACTGCGCGCTATGCGGCCGCAGGGCTACGGGTAGCCCGTTGCAGCGGAGATGCTACGGATGGTATCGGGCCTGTGCTGGCCGGACGCTACAACCTGGGTTTCTTCACCTATGAGACTTTCCTCAACCTCGCGCTCGGTTCGCCTCGGCTTCTGACTCAGCTCGGCTTGGTTGTGCTTGATGAAGGGCAGTTCATCACCGACCCGCAACGCGGGATCACGGTCGAACTGATCTTCTCGCAGCTCTTGAGGGCACGCCAGAGAGGCATCGAACCGCAGCTCGTGATCCTGTCGGCGGTCATCGGCAACCTGAACAGCTTCGACCGCTGGCTCGGCCTTCCGCTCCTGCTGTCGCGAGAGCGACCCGTGCCCTTGGTCGAAGGCGTGCTCGACCGCCGCGGAACATTCCAGTACGTCGCTGCTGATGGGGCCACGAAGACCGATGCCTTGCTGCCTTCGCACCGCATCGTCCAGCGTCGGGACAAACCCAGCTCCCAGGACGTGATCGTGCCTCTGGCGCAGCAACTGGTGGGACAGGGCGAGAAGCTGCTGATCTTCCGCAACATGCGCGGTCCGGCCCAGGGTTGCGCGAAGTACCTCGCCAAGGAACTGGGCCTGCAACCTGCCACCGCAGTCCTCGACGTTCTACCGACCCAGGACCTAACCGGCGCCTCGCAGGACTTGCGTGAGTGCCTGGCCGGAGGCACCGCGTTTCACAACACCAACTTGCTGAGGGCGGAGCGCGAGGCGGTCGAGAGAGGGTATCGCAGTGCTGCGGGCGGCATCCACGCACTGGTCGCCACGACGACCTTGGCGGCCGGCATCAACACGCCGGCATCGACGGTCGTGCTCGCCGAGAACGAATTCGTCGGTGAAGACGGCCGGCAATTCACCGTGGCTGAGTACAAGAACATGGCGGGTCGTGCCGGCCGGCTGGGTTTCAACGAGATCGGCAAGGCTATCATTCTGGCGGACACGCCGATGGAACGTGCACAGCTCTTTCAACGCTACGTGCTCGGCGTGCCCGAGGATGTGAAGTCCTCCTTCCAGCAGCGCGACCTGCCGACATGGACGTTGCGCCTGCTTAGTCAGGTGCGCGGCGTTCGCGCCGGTGAGATTCCGGGGTTGCTGGTCAACACGTTCGGAGGATATTCGGCGTCACGCGCGAATCCGCAATGGGTCGCGATGGTGGAACGGGACGTGACCGCGCTGGTCGATCGCCTCCTGCAGGCGGGACTGGCAGAACGCGAAGGCGATCTCGTTCACTTGACGCTGCTCGGGCGCGCCTGCGGTTCCTCGTCCTTGTCGTTTGAGTCGAGCTTGCGCCTGGTCGAGTTGATGGGACGCCTGAACGTAGCGCAGACGCCGCCCGGCCACATCCTGGCGATGGTGCAGGTGTTGGATGAACTGGATGCCATCTACACACCGGTCATGAAGAGAGGCCAATCAGAGAGCGTGCGCGCTGGCGAGGTGGCACAGCGCTTCGGTCATCAGATGCCTCAAATGCTGCAACGGTATTGTCGCGACCAGATCGAATTCTGGGCTCGCTGTAAGCGCGCGGCGCTGTTGCATGACTGGATCGAGGGAACGCCCGTTGATGCACTGGAGAAGCACTACTCCACGACGCCATTTGGTGGCGCCATCGGCTACGGCAACATCATCGGCATTGCGGACGCGACGCGCTTTCACTTGCGCTCCGCGCATCAGATTCTCGCAACGCACTTCCCTGATCAACCCGATTTCCTCAAGGGCTTGGACGAAATTCTTCAGCGACTCGAATTCGGGTTGCCCTCCGCAGCCCTGCCCCTCACGAAAGTCTCGGTGCGGCTGACACGCGGCCAATACCTGGCACTGTCGTCCATCGGTGTTCGCAACGCGGATGACCTGGAGAACCTGGACGATGACCGGGTGCGCCGCTGCGTGGGAGCAGGCACGGCCGCACTATTGCGCCCGCGGGATGACTCGGCTGGCGATGCTGGATGAACAGGGAGGAGACGAATGATCTTGACCGATAACGAAACCAAAGTTGATCTGCTGAACAACGAGGCCATTGCCGCCACGATCATCGGGATGCTTCGTGCGAAGCCCGACCATCCAGTGACGATCGGCGTGCATGGCGACTGGGGGGCAGGAAAGTCCAGTGTGCTCGAAATGATCGAGGCTGGCTTCGCGGACCAGGACGATGTCCTGTGCCTCAAGTTCAATGGATGGCGCTTCCAGGGCTTCGAGGACGCGAAGATCGCCTTGATCGAGGGGATCGTCACGGGCTTGGTCGAAAAACGTCCGGCGCTAAAGAAGGCGACGGTGGCCGTCAAGGATGTCTTCCGTCGTATCGACTGGCTGAAGGTCGCCAAACGGGCCGGCGGCTTGGCCCTGACCGCATTCACGGGCATTCCAACACCCGGGCAAATCGGAGTAATCTTCGGCTCGCTCGAAGCGTTGGTGGCAGACCCTACCAAGCTCCTCACGAAAGAAAACCTCTCGACAGCCATCGACGAGGCGAAGGCCGTGCTGAAACCGGGCGAGTCCAAGAATGTTCCGGAGGAAGTGGAGGCCTTCCGCAAAGCGTTCGACCAGCTCCTGAAAGATGCAGGCATCAAACAGCTCGTTGTCCTGATCGACGACCTCGACCGCTGTTTGCCTGACACCGCCATTGAAACGCTCGAAGCCATCCGGCTGTTCGTGTTCACTGCGCGGACGGCGTTCGTCGTCGCGGCCGACGAGGCGATGATCGAATACGCAGTGCGCAAACACTTTCCCGATCTGCCCGACAGTACCGGGCCGCGAGACTACGCCCGCAACTACCTCGAAAAGCTCATTCAGGTTCCGTTCCGCATCCCGGCCCTGGGTGAAACCGAGACACGGATCTACGTAACGTTGTTGCTCGCTGGCGCCGAAGTCGGCGAGAACGACGAAAACTATGGGAAGCTGATCGCCGTAGCGCGGGAGAAGCTAAAACGGCCGTGGACCAGCGGTGGTCTGGATGCCGCGACGGTCAAGACGGCGCTCGGCCCGCAGGCCGAGAAGGCAAACAATGCGCTGGCACTCAGCGATCAAATCGGCCCCATCCTGGCGAGCGGCGCAAAGGGCAACCCGCGCCAGATCAAGCGCTTCCTCAACACGCTGTTGTTGCGCGAGCGCACGGCGACTGCACGCGGCTTTGGCGACGACATCAAGCTACCCGTGCTCGCGAAGCTCATGCTCGCAGAACGATTCATCCCAAGGTTGTTCGAGCAGATCGCGTTCGTCGCAGCGGTCCACCCGCAAGGGCTGTGTGAAGACCTCGAAGCGCTAGAGAAGAGCCTAGTGGCGGCTGACGGCAAGGATCGTGAGTCGAAGGGGCAGAAGGCTGCCGAGGCGATGCCCGCCTCCGACAACGCCGTGTTGACCGAGTGGAAGTCGTCGGAGACGGTGCGCGACTGGGCGCACCTCTCGCCGCAGTTTTCAGGGCTCGATCTGCGCCCCTACTTGTTCGTCACAAAAGACAAGAAGGACTATTTCGGTCCAGTGTCAGTGCTCGGCCACCTGGCTGGCGTGGTCGAAAAGCTGTTCGGCGGCAAGATGACCGTCCAGGGCTACGAAGCCGAGTTGAAGCAGCTCGTGCAGCCCGAAGCCGAGAAGGTGTTCGAGGCCGTGCGCAGCAAAATCATGAGCACGGGCACCTTCGATACCAGGCCTGCAGGTGTCGGTGGTCTCGCCGTCCTTGTGAAGGCGCAGCCTGGGCTCCAGAGCCGGTTGATGGACTTCCTGGAGGCACTGCCAAACGGCAAGTGCGGGCCTTGGGCTGTCAGCGGCTGGCAAGGCGTCATCAAAGACACCGAATGCGCTGCTCGCCTGACGAAGTTGCTGGGCGAATGGAGCAAAGTCACCAATAACCCAGGGCTCAAGGTCAGCGCCGAAGCAGCGCTCAAAGATTTGAAGGGAGGACGTTGATGGGAACCTCGACGGCTTACGGCGGCCCCGGCGGCGGCACACCGCTTATTCCATCATGGTTGGGTGACCCCGATAGCGCGGGCGCATCTGCGGCCCCTCCAGGCAATGGCGCCGCGCCGGACGGCCAGCCGCCCGCGGACGGCGCCGCGCCGCCGGTACCGCCCAACCGGCCGCCCATCCCTCAAACGGCAGACCCGCAACGCTTCTCCGGGGCTCGCAACAGCTTCACGCGGTTCGCCGGTTCCGGCGGCAGCGACCGTGCCAACCTCGGCCGGGCCATCTCAAGATACGTCTCAACATCGGCCGGCGGCGCGCGCCAGGCGGCCCAACGCATGGGCGCTTCGCGCGGATCGGGGGCACGGCTCCTCGGCTTTCTGGCCGATGCACAAGCGAGGGGTGTACGGGAGGCGCTGCGAACGCTGGACCTAGAGTCATTGGCCGGACGCCCGCTCACGGAAATCTTCGTTGGCCTGGCCGACTACGTCTGCCCGGGCGCGGGCACCGTCGATGAAGGCATCGCCCGCGAGGCGTACATTGAAACCATCGTCGAACTGGCAAGTGAAGGGCTTACCGACCTGACCACCTTCACGCCGGATCAGATGCAGACGGTCTTCGAGCTGTATGCCACCCACGCGATAGAAGCCCGCATCTGCAATGACATCGGCACCAAGGCCGTAACCATGCCAGCGGACACGCAAGCTGCGCACCGCGTCGAACAGCAGTTGCGCGACTTCATCCGGGGTGGGGTGAGCGACGCGCTGACGCGGGCCCGTGCGGAAACTCCGAATCTCACGCCCGAGCGAATTCAAGGTTTCGTCGATGCGGTGTACGAGTCTGCATTTGCAATCCTGCAAACCCTGGGCGATGCGGAGGCCGACCAATGAAGCGACAACTCCTAGACCATATGGCCTGACGCGGCACACCGACGGTCAGGCTGGATATTGAGGGTTGAGGGGAAGAGGTCTGCCTCCGGTGTATCGTGGGTTACGTCCCGTGGGGCGCCTATCCACATGCAGAGCGCCCGAGGGCGACTCGTTGCACCAGTCAGAGGAGGCAGACCGTGAGTAAGCCTATCACTTCGTTTGTCGGATTGGATGTTCATCAAAATACCGTCGCG
>JAJZDW010000045.1 GCA_021851405.1 Pseudomonadota bacterium | reverse complement strand
CGCAGCAGGTACGTCGGGCGGGACGTGCGGTTCGGGACAGCATCGATGTGCATGGCTACATGATGCCGCAACTGCCGTCCGCGTGCAAGCCGAACCCATCAAATTACATGGCTACATTATGCACCCGGAAAACCCCGCTTCGCTCGCTCAATCTACGGAAATCTCAGGGCTTTGGTCGCCTCACCCGTATGAGGACGGGAGATAACTCCAGACTAGCTTATGTGCTGCTGGCATACCGGGAAGAACGAGACATGATCGGGAAATTCGGCGAACGGTACGAGGAGTATCGACGGCGGGTGCCCATGTTCTTCCCCGGACGAGGCGGGTGGCGCCTGCTCATCGAGGCTGCCAGGCCTTAAGCGACGTACAGCGGCGAGTCGTCAATAAAGTGAGGAGTCTCCAGTGAAATCGAGAATCTCAATGGTATTGCCGGGTGTAGGCATGGCGATATTTGCTATCGCGACCGCCCAGGCCGCGCCCCCTTCGCCCCAACCGTCGTGTGCTCAAACAACCGAGCGGGCGTCGATGGCCGCACAACATCTCAGCACGATGGAAGCTCGGATGAAGCTCATGCAGGGGCAGATGCGGCGTATCCATGAGGCGACGAATCCCGAGGTCAGAGAAAAACTGCTGCGCGAGCACATGCACACCATGATGGAGCAGATGCACGCAATGCGTGCCATGGGTGGGCAGATGATGTCGCGCATGAGGCCTCGCGGGATGATGGACGGTCCGTCGATGGGTCACGGCATGATGGGTGGCGGCAATCGGAATGCACTCTCCGCGCAGCAGTGCCAGCGTATGCGGGACCGGATGCGCGATCATATGCGGAACCGCCTCGACATGATGCAAATGATGATGGAGCAGATGATGGGCCAAATGCAGGCGATGCAGGGAATGCATATGGCTGGGAAGGGCTCGCAGCGTTAGCGAGGCCACCACGACGACGTTGCCGATTAGCTATCCCCAGTCGTCCACCAAGCGGTTTGAGGTGACGGCCACGGAGGATTTCTTGTGCCGGCTCGTGAACACCTCGGCGAGCTCGTCGCGAGCGGTGGAGGAGAGTTTCGGCAAGAAGAGGGCGTCTAGGACCGACAGATCCGCGATGTTCAAACCTGTCAACATGAAGTTCTATTCCAGAAGACCTCGCGAGAACGTGCCAACGGATCGGTCACTCAGAATGGACCTGCTTCGAATGGGACGCGAAGATCAGAACGGGAGATTTGCTCTGATGCGAGCCGTCACGCAGCTCTGCAAGCGTCACGAATTTTCCCCAGAGAGTTACGTATTATTCGTGGATCGGGTGCGAGCGAACGAAGGCCGGAAGCAGATATACGGCACAGAATTCTTGGCCGGCGGAATTGTGATGAAACCGACCGACCGTAAACCCGGGTCGTCTCGATGAACGGAGGGGAAAGCTCGCAGTGATTCCCGAAAACCAATAGAAATGTCTCCTGAGCGCCATGTATAACCCAAAGGCGACGGAGGCGTTTCCCTGACGTGTGTGCACGCCTCTCGATGCAGTCTCCTGAAGTGGGGTCCGTACGCCGTGGACTTCTTAGACGGAGATTGATCAACCTTTTGCATTCTGCGCGCGTACTCGGCCGAGCACGCCGAGCGCCTCGTGAAAATCGTCGCTGCCGTACTGAGACTGCCGCGGTCGAGGTGGAACAGCGTGCCGGGGGGGGCGATGGGATGCCCGGCATTTGGCGGGTCTACAGGGCAATCGAGCGCAGTCAATATTTAACATAATATACATTATGCGAACTATAAATACGACCTAAAGCTCGATCGGCTGTGCTGAAGGATTGCTGCCCGAAATGGCCTAATGGGCTCGTTTGCGCTCTATTGAGCACGATATCTACTTTCTCGCCGGCGGCACCTGGGCAATGACTCGTCCGCTTGCCCCGAGCAGATCGATCACGGGGTTCCCGTGTGGCCCAACCTTGAGGGCGATCCGTGTACGACCCTGTTTGTCCTTCAGTGCGAGGAAGACTGCACCATCAGCAGCACGCTCCATCGTCAAACGCGGCTTGCCGCCGGGATGGGTCTTCAGAAACTGCTGCCACTGACTGTGTGGCAGTTTGAGGATCTCGGTCATGGGCCATTTCGGTTGGTCAATGAACGCGAGCCGAGTCATTTGCCCAGCTGCGGATTGTTCGTCATCGAGACTGAAGGTCTGATCCTGATCGTACCGGTCAAAACTGAGGTGTCCATAGCTGGACACCGTACCATTGGAATGCTTTTGACCGCCGAAGATCAGCCCACCATTCTCGGAACCTTCGTTGTTGTAAAAAAGCATCCCGGCCGTGTGCCGGTTGAACGGATATTGTTTTCCTTTGACGATGGCTCCTGGGAAGCGCGTCTGGTCGGAAATCACCATCCGCAGCGTACCGTTCGGCTCCACCACGTTGATGCGTTGAACGTCGATCGTCCCGAATGTGTGTCTCTCGCGGGCGATCGAGATTGCCGAAATGGCTATGATGACAAATGCGAGCGCGGAAACTGCACCATAGATTCGCCACGCGCAGAGTTCTTTTCCCATCTTCTGTCCTCCCGTTTTTCACACGCCGCGAGCGGGTGTCGCGCCATCGTCGCCGCCCTGCGCGTTCAGTCAATTCAGCTGCCAATGCACCGATTTGAGTAACTTACTTCTGAGCTTCAGAAAAACCCACTTCAGCGCATCCTGAGCATTTTTTTTTGCACGGTAGATGGACGCCCTCAACATGTCAAGTCGGCAACGCCACCGTGCCGCGGCGTCGGAATTTCTTAGTGCCGCATCAAATTGATGCCATTCCGGCTCTGCTTCCGCTGGATCCACTGGGAATCAAGAAGCGCTCTGATTTGCAGTCCTCGATCATCTTGCACGGGGGCGTTGATTCAATTACGACACCAGTGCGTGGGTGGCGAGCGGTGCCACCCTGGACGACTTCAATGCGGCCTCCGAGCAATGGCGCAGCCGCCGATCAGCTTCGTGAGAAATTCCCCGTGCCTGCGCAGCGGATGGACGAATCGGAGAAAGAGGGGCAGATTAGGTGACTCCGTTGCAGCGGCGTGGAAGGCCACCGCCCTGCACCGCCGGATTTACCGAAAGCGCGTTCCGGTAATTGCGACTCACCGTCCTGCCGTCCGGCGCGAGCAGACCGCGTTCTCAGCGTACCGTCGATTCGGTCTCGAAAATCCAGTCAATCTGCGCCAGGCGTCGTGCTAATACAGGCTCTGCGGTGAGCGCAGCCCCCGCGATCACCACTGAGACGGGCAACAGCCAGAACTGCAGCCCGTGGGCCGCGAATCCCGTTGCCAGCAGCAGGGCGGCAGACAGTGCAGCGAGGAAATTCAATGCGAGATTCATTCCCCGGCCTCCGATCTCTTTCCAGACCAGCGGAACCGCCACCAGGTAGCTGAGTCCGAAGATCAGCGCCCCGATAGACACGCTGACGGCAAGGGTGGCCCCGTGGGAGTTCTTCATGAACCCGGCAAGAACAAGGAACGTTATGAGCGCAGTGCTTCCAGCAAGTTGCAACGCGTTACGTCGATGGGCGCGAAACAGTGCCCGGGAGAATCCGACGCGCGTTCCGTGACGCCCCGCCAGATATAGGAACGGCCAGTCGCTGCGAATCATCAGCCACTTGCCGGTGGCGATGACGGCCACGAGCGGTAATTGCGTCAGAGCCATCAGAACGCTTTGATGAACCGCGCGCGCGAGCGGTTCGTGAAATGCCCTGACGAGGATTCCAAGACCGAGCAAAAACGCCATGGCTGCTGTGAAGTACAGTATCCATCCTACCGGTCCGAACGGAGTGATCAGCGTACGGGGAAGCGCATCTTCCTGCCAGCGCCTCGGCTGCCAGCGCATGCAGCGCCAGACGGCGCGCAACTTCCCGGCTCGGGGGAGACGGGACGCCTGCCCTGCCCTCTGGTCACTCCGATGTTCCGAGGAGTCGATGTGCAGCAGCGCTCGCGCCGGAAAATAGCGCAGTTTAGCCGCCACGACTCCCGCCGTGGTGAGCAGGAGCGGCAGCGTGACCCACAACGGAGCGAACAGCAACCGCGCCATGCTGCTGGGGACCAGAAAGAACAGCGACAGCGGCAGCAGCGGGAGCGTGAGCATCACGCGCGTGCGGCGCGATTGTCCGGTGGTTTGCGGATGTGCCATCCCCCCGATCATGGGGAGCGTAGCGAGCGAGAGGCTACTGATGAGCGGCCCTCCCAGCGCGATCAGTGGCGTCGCGAGCGCAATTCCGACGAGTAGCAGTGCGATCAACACCGCGCCGTATTCCGCTTCCAGCAACCCGGGTATGGCCATCGAAATCTCGGTCATGACTTGCCGCCAGTAGTGCCGGGCGATGCACGAGGGCAGGAACAGCGCGAGCATCCACCACGTCATCACGAAGCCGGAGACGCCGTGATCGAATGCCGCAGCCAGTCCGTGAGCGTGCACGAAAGCGCGTTCGTGCGGGATCCGCAGGCCGACCAGCAGGATGAACAGCGCACAGGAGATGGCGAGCGGATTTTCACGAGCCAGTACCGCTCGGAAGTAATTGCCCAGCGCCGCGCGCGCCAGCCGCAGATTCACCGGGTCATCTCCAGGAACGCGGCCTCCAGATCCGGCTGCCGCACGACGACGGGCGCCCCTGCATGTTGGGCCGCGTGTGCAGCGGCCCTGTCGTTCCAGCCATCGACCAGCAGTTCGCCGCGTACCCGGTCATCGGCCAGAACGGTGAGCCCCTCCGGCAGAGCTTCGCGCGCAGCCTGGACCCAGCGCATTGCAGTGCGAAACCGTTCCATGGGAGTGTCGTGCACGATCACGCCCCGGCGCATGAAAATCGCTCGGGTGGCGATTTTTTCCAGATCGGAGAGGATGTGGGAAGAAATCAGTGCGCTGCGGCCGTTCTCCCTGCAAAAGCGGCTGATCAGTGCGATGAATTCGAGCCGGGCCTGCGGATCTAAGCTCGCCACCGGCTCGTCGAACACCAGAAAGTCCGGCTCATGCCGCATGGCGAGCAGGATGGCCAGGCGCTGCTTCTGCCCGCCGGAGAGCGCTCTGACCCGCTGTGTCATGTCGAGCGCAGCCCATTCTAGGAGCCACGGCGGGACCGGACCCGGCGCGCGAGCATAGAACCGGCCGAGATATTCGATCAGCTCGCCAACCTTGAACCATGTGAAGCCGTTCAGTGCCTGGGGAACAAACCCAATTCGGCCGAGCGTCGCTGGACGCAGCTCCTCGGTCTGCTCGCCGAAGAGCCGCACGGTCCCGGCGCTCGGCAGCAGGAATCCGAGTAGACAGCCGATCAGCGTCGTCTTGCCGGCACCATTGGGTCCCAGGAGTCCGACCACCTCCCCCGCGCCAATGGCGAACGACACTCCCGCCAGCGCTTCATGGGCTCCGTAGTTCTTACGCAGTCCCTGAACATCCACAAATGTCGTCATTCGCCTCTCCGGTATCCCATGCTTGACGTTCTGCGCCATCATCGGCTCGGGGATGTTCGATACGATAAAATATCCCCCTGTCGTCCTGCGACATTTTTTTCGACCGGCCGCGACATGCCCGGTACGCGGGCACACCCTCGCGGCTCCGGACCACGCGGCTTACCCGGGCTGATAGACGGCAGCAAAAATTCCGGAGGAAACCGATGATGCGCTGATGAGGCGCAACTCGACGGGGCTTGCGAGGTCTCTGCACAGTGGCAGCCCGCGACCCAGGACTACCGGGTCAACCACCAGCCGAGAGTCGTCGACCAGGCCGGAAGCCACCAGGCTTTGGGCAAATTGGGCGCCACCATCGATGATGAATGACGCGGGCACAGGTCACCACCGTCTGGGTCCCGGAGGTGTCTGACGCCAGATCGGATGCTACGCCGCTGCGGGCTGGCCGCCGGTAGATCGCCGTCCGTCCCGACGGATGTGCCGCTTCGCCAGACGCCGGCGGAATGAATCGCATCGCCCGATCGACTTCACGGTGCTGCCGCCATCACCGCTCACGCCGCATATCACCTCAGCGTCCAAAGACCTACAATCGGCGTCACCGACACCAGACCACGCGAGGCCGATGTGGGTACCGAGCGAATAGAAGCCTTCAGCGATGGCGTAATTGCCATTTTGATCACCATCATGGTGCTCGATCTGAAAATCCCGCGGGACGTGGATTTACGAGCGCTGATTCCGGTGGCGCCCGTGCTGCTGACCTATGTGCTGAGCTTCATCTACCTCGGCATCTACTGGAACAACCACCACCATCTGCTGCGAGCGACACATCGCGTGAGCGGGGGCATTCTCTGGGCGAATCTGCATCTGCTGTTCTGGCTCTCGCTCATTCCGTTCACCACCGGTTGGATGGGTGAGAACCATTTTGCATCCGTTCCGACTGCCGCATACGGTCTGGTTCTCCTGATGGCGGCCGTGGCATGGTGGATACTCCAGCAGCGGATCATGGCGACCCAGGGCGATGAATCGATTCTGCGGCGGGCGATCGGTGCCGACTGGAAGGGCAGAGTCTCTCCCCTGCTCTATCTGCTCGCCATCGTACTGGCCGCCGAGGCGCGATGGGTCTCCCTCGGGTTGTACACGCTGGTGGCGCTGCTGTGGCTCATTCCGGACCGGCGGATCGAGCGAGTGTTGGAGGCGTGATGGGTCCGGATCGACCGGCCGCCGCCGCTCTGCGTGCGATCAGAGTCGCGCGCCCGCGGCGAGCGACCCTCGCGGGGTGAAATGCCCGACTGCCCGCACGAGCTCCGGATCGTCGCAGTGAAGGGAGTTGATGCGCGGGCTGACCGCGTGGCTGGCCAGCAGCTCCTCAGGAGCCGTTCGCAGCAGCGCTTTCGCCTCGACCGGGGTTCCCCGCAGCCAGGTGTCGACGTCCTCGGCCGCAATGATCGCCGGCATCTCGCGCGTCGCGCTCTGAATGGACTCGATCGGTGCACAGGCCGGCACCGTCAGGATCGTACATCCCTCGATCACATCACCGTCCTCGGTCTCGGTACGATCCCAGATGCCCGCCACTGAGAACACGTCGCGGTCGTGGGCATGGACGAAGTACGGCTGTCGGTATCCTGCCGGGGTCAAACGCCAGGTGTAGAACCCGGCGAACGGTAGAATGCAGCGTTGGCTGTTGAGCCAGGGTCCGCGAAAGAGCGGGCTGTCTTCGAGCGAGCCGACCGCGAGGCGCAGCCACAGTCCCGCCGACGTGTCGCCGTTGGCCCACGCCGGGGTCAGTCCCCAACGCATCATCACGGCCTCGGACTGACCGGCATGGAGCCGCACCGCGGGGACATAGCGCGTCGGCGCCACGTTGAAGCTGGCTGCGAAGCGCCACCACCTGCACTGCGGTGCAAGTTCGCGCTCCGCCAGACCCTGATCCGGGACCACATATCGCTCGCACATGGACGAACCATAGTCCATGCCGACCGCAGCGCCTGTGACGCATTGCACGAGTTGACTCACGGAGGCTTGCAGCGCGACATCCGACGCCCCCGGACCGCACCAATCTGTCGGCAAACAGCGTCAATCTTCGATTGATCTGATCTCGACCGACTGACGTCTCGGCTGCCCCGTGCGCGTGACCCTCCGCCCGCCCTCGGCGCGCGTCCCGCCGGGGGCGGGTGCGGGCTCGACCCGATCCACACTCCGACCATCCGGACAGGATGCGAGCCGAAGCCATGGCGGCCGAGGCGTAGCCGCAGGGCTCGTTCGCATACGCACTCGGCGCAGTGGGCCGGTGCACCGCGGCCATCAGGTGTTCCGCGCGCACCGGTTGTGCAGCGTACGGGACGCGACCTCTCTGCCGCGGGGCCCAGGCCGCTCGCGCGGAGGGTACGCTATCCGCACGGGCTTCCGGAGGCGCGGCACCCCAGCCGAGCTCGGTTTTTGAGCGAAACGTAAGGCCGCTCTCTATAATTTTGGGCCGTCCGTTGCACCCTCGCGCGAACCGTTCACGCCAACGACTCTGGGTGCGGTCAGTCGGACACCCAGCACGACCCGGGGTCTTCATCATGCCGCACGTTTCGCATGCACCCGCCGATCACTACAGTCCCCAACGCTCGGCCGTCACGGACCTCAATATCCGCCTGATCGCACTGCGCCAGACCACACCGTTGCTGCGACGGCTGGCCGCGGGTGCGCATCTCGGCATCATCTCCGCCTGCACGGCGCTCATCGCCTACCTTCCGGCCCGGGCCCTCGGTCTGAGCGAGAGCTTCTGGAGTGCCATTACGGCGATCGCGGTCGTTCAGACGGAATTCCGGGCCACCCAGTCGACCGCGCGCGATCAGTTCGTCGGGGCGGCGATTGGCGGCCTCTGCGCCATCGGCGCGCTGCTTGCCCTGGGCCATGATCTGGGCACGTACTCGATTGCCGTGATCCTCTCGGTGACCGTCTGCTGGCTGCTCAATATGGCCTCCGCGAGCCGCCTGGCGGGCATCACGGCGACGATCATTCTCCTGGTGCCCCACGGCGGAACTGCCGAGCAAATGCTGATCGCACGCATCAGCGAGGTCGGCTGGGGCGTGTGCACCGGCGTCGGCACGGTCTGGCTGGCGGCCCGGTTCCCCGCCGAGCGCCTGTTGCGATTGCGCGAGCGCCGCTGATGAGCCCCCCCTTCGAGCGGGCGCCTCTTAAATTAGGCTCTGCACATGCCGTATACCGATGCATCCCGCCGACTGATTGAACGGCTCGGGATCGACTGGCCGATCATTCAGGCGCCGATGGCGGGAGTCTCCACGCCACAGATGGCCGCCGCGGTCTCGAACGCCGGCGGTCTCGGTTCGATCGGGGTCGGCGCGATGACCGCCGCGGCCGCCGCGCAAGCGATCGACGCCTTTCGCGCACGCTCGAGGCGCTCGCTCAACGTCAACGTCTTCTGTCACCGTCCCGCGCAGTCCGATCCGCCCCGGGAATCGGCGTGGCTCGATCGACTGCGACCACAGTTCACCGCGCTTCAGGCGCAGCCACCGACTGCGCTCGCCGAGATCTACACCAGCTTCACCGTCCATGAAGCGATGTTCACCACCCTGCTCGCCGCACGTCCAACAGTCGTGAGCTTTCATTTTGGGCTGCCACGCCCCGAGTGGATCCGCGCATTGCATGCGGCCGGGATCGTGTTGTTCGCAACCGCCACCAGCCTCGCGGAGGCCAAGGCCAGCGTCGAGGCGGGTATCCAAGTCATCGTCGCCCAGGGTTACGAGGCGGGCGGCCATCGAGGCATCGTCGATCCCGACGGCCTCGATGATCAGCTCGGCACGGTGGCATTGACCCGACTCCTCACGAGCGCACTCACCGTTCCAATCATTGCCGCCGGGGGCATCATGGACGGCCGGGGCATTGCCGCGGTGCTACAGCTCGGCGCCGCCGCGGCACAAATGGGGACCGCGTTCTTGGCGACGGACGAGTCGGCGGCAGACGCCGCCTACCGCAGCGCACTGTGCAGCGATGCCGCCTACCATACCGTCATGACGCGGGCGATTTCCGGCCGGCCGGCGCGCGCCCTCGCCAACCGGTTCACGGCCTGGGGAATGCAGGTTCGTGCCGACGAGGTGCCGGCGTATCCGATCGCCTACGATGCAGGCAAGGCCTTGCACGCGGCGGCACAGGCGGCTGGTGAGTCCGGGTTCGCCGCTCAATGGGCCGGTCAGGGTGCGCCCCTGGCGCGAAGGCTGAGCGCCGGGGCGCTCGTCGCCGAATGGGTCCACGAACTGTCAGACCGCTGAGCGCGGCCCACCGCGGCGGTTACTGCAGATGAAACTGCGTACACCACTGCGAGAGCACGTGGGCGAAGCAGTCTGATTTCACTTGACTCGCCCAGGCCGGCACGCTGCCGCTCGGGATCGGCAGGATCAGATCGAGCAGAACGTCGCCGGTCTGCTGCAGTGCCGGCAGAAGACGTGCGGACAGCGCGGACTGGTGCACCCGGGGATTCTTCGCGGCCACGGCCTGCGGTTCCGGTGGACCGTGCACCGGGGTGTCACTCAGCGGCGGGGGATGGCTCGTCGTCCGCGGCGGCGTAGCACATCCGCTCAGGCCGCCGAGCAACAGTCCGGCCACGAGCAGTGCGAGCAGCCGGCGACCCGCCGTTTCTTGCCTGTTGATGCGCATCCGTTCACCTCCGGCAGCCTTCTGCCCGCCGACACCGGCAGTTCCACCCCACCCGTGCGGCACCCAAGCTCCAGCATCAGCCACACCGCGGCGCAACCGCTGCGGTTCGCTCCGATAGTACACCCGCGAGGGGGTGCCGAGACACCGCGGACGGGCTCGGGACTGCCCTTCCCGCGTCCATCGCCTCAGGTATCATCCGCAGGGTGGTCACATTCACGGCAACCCCGGAGGATCCTGTCATGACGCCGATGACGATGGCCCTCACGCCCGCGACGCAGTTGGCACAGTCCCAACCGCTGCATTTTCCCAATGAGAGTGCCGAATATCGTGCTCAGCGCACCGCGCTGTTGGCCGAGGAGATCGAGCTGCGCCGGCACATCGAGCGTGTCGCGGCGATGCGCCGGGCGCTTCCCCCGGGAGGGATCGTGCGCGGCGATTACCGCTTTCAGGGTGAGGAGGGACCGACGGATTTCGCCGGCCTGTTCCGCGGCCAGCAAACCCTGGTCGCCTACAGCTACATGTTCGGCCCGCAGCGCGAACGGCCCTGCCCGATGTGCACCAACCTCCTCGGTGCCTGGGAGGGCAACGCGGCAGACATCGCTCAGCAGGTCGCACTCGTCGTGATTGCACGTTCGCCGATCGAGCGCCTGGTGGCCTGGAAGCAGGCCCGTGGCTGGCGAAATCTGCGTCTGTACTCGGATCTCACCGGCGCCTACTCACGGGACTACTTCGCCGTACGGCCCGACGGAGAGGAGGTTCCGGCGTTGAACGTCTTCACCCGCCGAGATGGCACCCTGCGCCACTTCTGGTCCGCTGAGATGACCTCCGCCACTGCCGATGCGGGCCAGGATTCGCGCGGTGCGCCAGACCCCGCGCCGCTGTGGATGGTGCTCGACTGCACGCCGGAGGGCCGCCCGGCCCACTGGTATCCCAAACTCGATTACGCGTGACCCGCGCGGAGGATGCCGATCCGCACCGGAAGGGACGCGCCGGCCCCGGACGGCTGGACGCGTCCCCTCAAGCTCAGCGCCGCAGCGCCGCCAGATCGTTCTTCGGCGATGGCGCGACCTCCCAGCCGCCACCGAGCGCCTGGTAGACCGCGACCAGACTGGTGGCGGTCTCCATCCGATCTGCGGCGAGCGCGTCCTCGGCCTGCAGCTCGGTGCGCTCGGCATCGAGCACCGCCAGGAACCCGACCATGCCGCCGCGGTAGCGCACGGTCGCCAGGTGCGCCGCGAGCGCGCTGGCGTTGGCCGCATCGGCGGCGTTGCGCTGCTGGGCCAGATCGCGCGCATGCGTCACCAGCGCATCCTCGCTCTGCTCGAGCGCGTGCAGCACGGTGCGCCGGTACTCATCGAGCGCCACGGCCTCCCCGGCCCGCGCACGGGCGATCTCCTCGTGCACGCGCCCGAGATCGAATGCCGCCCAGCTAATCCCCGGTCCGATGGCGTACGCCCGGGCCGCGGAGGCGCCCAGACCCGACAAGGACACCGCGCTGTAGCCGATGCTGCCGGTGAAGGTCACCTTCGGGAACAAGTCGGCGATCGCCACGCCCACCAGATCCGTGGATTCCTCCAGGTTCAACTCCGCCGCCCGAATGTCCGGCCGCCGGCGCAGCATCTGCGCCGGGCTGCCCACCGGCACGATGTGCGGCAGACGCGGCAGCGGGTGGGGCGCGCGCAGCAGCGCATCGAGCGCATCGGGCGGACGCCCGAGGAGCACGCTCAGACGGTGCATCGAGCGACTCACGGTCGCCTGCAGCGGCGAGATGCTCGCCAGCGTCGTGCTCAGCTGTGCCTGCGCTCGCGCCACGTCCAGTTCGGTGCCACTGCCGGCGTTCAGCTGCGCCCGCGTCAGTGCGAGCGCCTGCTGTTCGATGCGCACGTTGGCGCGGGCCACCGCGAGCTCGCTCTGCTCGCCCCTGAGCTCGAAATAATTGCGTGCCACAGCCGCAATCACCGACACCTGTGCATCGTGCAGATTTGCGACCCTGCGCTCGAGCGCCGCGTTGCGCGCCTCGATGCCGCGACGGACACCGCCAAAGAAGTCGAGCTCCCAGACGGCATCGAAGCCTGCATTGTAGGCGCTGGTCGAATACGCCGTACCGAAGGGATTGGACGCTGCGGCCACCCGCTGCTTCGTGTAACCGCCGGCCGCCGTCACGGTCGGCGCCAGCTGAAAGAGCGACTCGTCGCGCAACGCGCGCGACTGCATCAGCCGGCCGAGCGCGATGCGCAAGCTGTAGTTGGTACGCAGCGAGGTCCGGACCAGCCGATCGAGAGTCGGGTCCTGGAACTGCCTCCAGAACGCAACCTCGATGTGCTGGTTCGAATACGGGCCGGACGCCGCCGCCGTGAACCGAGCGGCGAGCGCCGTCTTCGGGCGCACGTAGTTCGGTCCCACCATGCAGCCCGACAGCAGCGCCAGTGCAAGGCCGAACGGCAGCAACATCCTCACGCTGCGCCCGACCGAAGTCCGTAGAACATGATCACGCATGATGGGGCTCCTGGGCGAGCAGCTTCGCGCCTGCTCTTCCTCTATCGGTGATTCGTCGCACCAGCACATAAAACACCGGCGTCAGCAGCAGCCCGAAGAAAGTCACGCCGAGCATGCCGGAAAACACCACGATGCCGAGCGCATGGCGAATTTCAGCGCCCGCACCGCTCGCCAGCACCAGCGGTACGACGCCCATGATGAAGGCAAACGAGGTCATGAGTATCGGGCGCAGCCGCAGGTGCGCCGCCTCGAGCACCGCGGTGACCGTATCGCGTCCATGCTCCTCTTGCAGGTGTTTGGCGAACTCCACGATCAGGATGGCGTTCTTGCAAGCGAGCCCCACCAGCACCACCAACCCCACCTGCGTGAAGATGTTGTTCGTGCCGTGATCGAGCCACACGCCGGTGATGGCTGCGAGCAGACACATCGGCACGATCAGGATGATCGCCAGCGGCAGACTCAGACTCTCATACTGCGCGGCGAGCACCAGAAACACGAACAGCGCGCACAACGGGAAGACGATCTCCCCGGTATGGCCGGAGATCAGCTGCTGGTAGGACAGACCCGTCCACTCGAAATGCATGCCGCGCGGCAGCGTCCGGTGGAGAATCTGCGTCATCGCCGCCTGCGCCTGTCCGGAGCTGTATCCGGGCGCCGGCCCGCCGTTGATGTCGGCGGATCGGTAGCCGTTGTAGCGCTGCACGATGTCCGGGCCGAACGTGCGCTGCACGGTGAGGACCGATCCGAGCGGCACCATCTGACCGGCGGCATTTCGCGTCTGCAACATCGAAATATCGCTGATGTGCGAGCGATACGGCGCATCAGCTTGCGCCAGCACCTCGTAAGTTCTGCCGAACCTGTTGAAATCGTTGATGTAATCCGAGCCCAAATAGACCTGCAGGGTGCGGAAGACATCCTCGAGGTTCACGTGCTCCTGCATCACTTTGGTGCGGTCGACGTTCACCTTCAGCTGCGGCACGTTGATCTGGTAGGTGCTGAACAGCCCGGCGAGCGCCGGATTCCGATAGCCCTGCTGCAGCGCCTTCTGCACCGCGTCGTAGAGCGCGGTCGAGCCCAGATCGCCACGGTCCTCGACGTTCAGCTGAAAGCCGCCGAGCGTGCCGAGTCCGAGGATCGGCGGCGGCGGGAACACCACCACCATACCGCCCTGGATCGCGGCGAGCTTGCGGTTCAGCGCCGCGGCGATCGCCGGGGCGGACAACGCCGGCGAGTTCCGTTGGCTGAAGGGCTTCAACGGGAAGAACACCAGACCGGCGCTCGAGCTCGGCACGAAGCCGTTCACCGACATGCCGGCAAACTGCACGGCATGGGCCACGCCCGGCTGACGCAGACCGATCGCGCCGATCTCCTTGATCACGCGCGCGGTGCGCCGCAGCGACGAGGCCGGCGGCAGCTGGGCCACCGCGACCAGGTACTGCTTGTCCTGCTGCGGGATGAAGCCATTCGGCACGGCGCGAAAACCCACCACCGTCAGCACAATCAGCCCGGCATAGAGTGCAAGCGCCAGTCCAATCCGCCGGACCGAGCCGTTGATCACCCACTGGTAGCGCTGACCGGCGCGGGTGAAGCCCTGGTTGAAGCGCCGGAAGAACCCGCCGAGCAGCCGGTCCATCCGCCGCGAGAGGCGGTCCGGCGGTGCGCCGTGCGGCTTCAAGAGCACCGCGGCGAGCGCCGGGGAGAGCGTCAGGGAATTGAACGCCGAGATCACCGTCGAGATCGCGATGGTGAGCGCGAACTGCCGGTAGAACTCGCCCGTGAGGCCGCTGACGAAGGCGACCGGTACGAACACCGCGCACAGCACCAGCGTGATGGCGATGATCGGTCGGCTGACCTCGCTCATGGCCGCCTTGGCCGCCTGACGAGGACTCTGCCCGTTCGCGATGTGCCGCTCGACGTTCTCCACGACCACGATCGCATCATCCACCACGATCCCGATCGCCAGCACCAGCCCGAACAGCGACAGCGTGTTGATCGAGAAGCCGCAAGCGAGCAGCACCGCGAAGGTGCCGATGATCGAGACGGGCACGGCAATCAGCGGAATCAGTGAGGCCCGCCAGGTCTGCAGGAAGAGAATGACGACCAGCACCACGAGCAGCACCGCCTCGAGCAGCGTGTGCACGACCGCGTCGATCGACTGGCGGACGAATACGGTCGGGTCGTAGACGATCGCGTAGCGCATGCCGCGTGGGAAGTCCTTCGCGAGGTGCGCCATCGTGGTGCGTACTTCGGTGGACAGCTGCAGCGCATTCGAACCGGGTGCCTGGAAGATCGGAATGGCCACCGCACTCTGGTTGTCGAGGTAACTGCGGATCCCGTAGGACTGGGCGCCCATGTCGATGCGTGCGACGTCCCCCAGTCGGACCACCTGCCCGTCCGCCCCGGCTTTCAGCACGATATTGCGGAACTGCGCGGGCGTCTTCAGGCGCCCGACGGCATTCAGCGCCAGCTGGAAGGCTGAGCGCGGGTCCGGCGGTGCGCCGATCTGACCGGCAGCCACCTGGATGTTCTGCGCCCGCACCGCATTGACCACATCGCTGGCGGTGAGCCCGAGTGCCGCGAGTTTCTGCGGATCGAGCCAGATGCGCATGGCGTAATTGCCGCCTCCGAAGATCTGCACGTCACCCATTCCGGGCAGGCGCTTCAACACGTCGCGCACGTTACGCACCGCGTAGTTGCGCAAGAACAGCGTGTTGTAGCGGTTGTTCGGGGAATACAGGTGGACCACCATCGTCAGGTTCGGGGAACTCTTGGTGGTGGTGACCCCCAGTGCCCGGACCTCGGACGGCAGCCTCGGCAGCGCCTGGGAGACGCGGTTCTGGACCAGCACCTGCGCTCGGTCGATGTCGGTTCCGACCCGGAACGTCACGGTGAGTGTGAGCGAGCCGTCCATCGCGGACGTCGAGGACATGTACAGCATGTTCTTGACGCCGACGATGGCCTGCTCGAGCGGCTCGGCGACGGTCTGGGCAATCACCTTGGGATTGGCGCCGGGGTAGGAGGCGCGCACGATGACCGACGGCGGTACCACCTGCGGATACTCGCTGATCGGCAGCTCGAACAGCGCGATGATGCCGGCGATCAAAATGAACGTCGAGAGAACCGCCGCAAAGATCGGTCGGTCGATGAAATAATGCGAAAGCTTCACCGTCCCTCCCCCGCCTGACCCGCCACGCCGTGGTGCGAGGGCCGCTCGACGCTGCGCGCGACCAGGGTGTGCGGTCGAGCGTGGCCAAGACGCATGGCGACTCGCTGCGGGGTGATGTGCATCCCCGGCTGTACCCGCATCAATCCGTTGACCACGATGACGTCACCCGGCTTCAGTCCCGCGCGTACCACGCGCAGACCGTCAACCAGCGGGCCGAGGTGGACCGAGCGATAGTGCAGCTGATCGTGCGGTCCGACCACGAGAACGAACTGCGCGGTTTGATGGGTGCCCACCGCGCTGTCGCGGATCAGCGTGGCCTGATAGTGCTCATTGCCGATGAGCTTCACGCGCGCGAACAGCCCGGGCACGAACCGATCGCCGGGATTGGCGAGCAGCGCTCTGGCCCGGATGGTGCCCGTGTCGGCATTCAGCGCATTGTTCATGAACACGAGGTGACCCTGGTGTGGATACCCGTGCTCGTCCTCGAGTCCGACGAAGACCGGATTTCCGAGGACCTGCGCACGCTGCTCGGCCGTGCCACCGTGTCCGTCCCGTCGGGCATATTTTTCGAATTTCAGATACGCCTGCTCGTCGGCATTGAAGGTCACGTAGATCGGGTTCAGCGACACGATCGTCGTGAGCAGCGTCTGACCGCTGCGCACCAGGTTGCCGACGGTGACGATGGCGCGGCTGACGCGACCGGAAATCGGCGCACGCACCTGCGTGAAGCGCAGGTTCAGCGCCGCCGTATCGAGCGCCGCTGCGGCGGCCTCGACGTCCGCGTGGGCCTGGCGGGCCGCTGCCGTGCGCTGATCGAATTCGTCCTGCGAGATGGCCCGCGCCGCGTACAGCGTGATCGCGCGCTGCGCTTCCTCGTGGGCTAGGACGTTCGCGGCTTTCGCCTGATCGAGCTGCGCTCTGGCGCGCAGATACTGTGCGCGATATGGACGCGGATCAATCACGAACAGCAGCTGTCCTTTGCGCACGGTGCTGCCGTCAACGAAGTCGACCGCCGAGATGTATCCATTGACGCGCGGTCGCACATTCACATGGTGAACGGCATCGAAGTGCCCGGTGAATGTCTGGGAGTCGGTGACCTGCCGCGAAATGACCTGCGCGACTTGGACCGACGGTGGCGCCATGGCACTCACGGCCGCCTGATTCTGGCCGCATCCGGCGAGCAAGCCGGTCACGGCGAGCGCAGCGGACAGAGTGAGGGCGTGTTTTGGCTTAAAGAGCATGGGGCCTTCCTGGGTTTTCGTTGGATCGACACGCCCGTGCTCATCGAGCCGCGCGTCGGCAGTATCTATGTGCGCACCACGGGTAACCCCATGGATCATTCGGATGAACATCACTACTCCTACAGTCCTATGGCGCCCTCTCTCGAAATCGGCAGATTCAGCCGCCCTCGGGATGACCGCCGCGGCCCGCGCGCCGATTGACGTCGACCGCGGCGGTCTCGACTCATACAGTGTCGGGGTCGTCTCCGACCTGTGTTGCCCGTCGCCGTGTGGGACACCGGGGGTTTCGAACGGGCGCCGTCGGGCGCACCGGGAATCGGACGCCACCGCTTCATGGCCCACACAGCGCTCACACGCCGCCCAAGGCGCGTGCGCGCCATTCGGCGCCCGCCGTGTCAGATGGAAATTATCGTAGTCCCGCCCTAGACTGTGACGGAACCTACGCGCGATTGGATCGGCCAGGAGGCAACATGTTACGAGGGAGGCCCACCGGCGGGACGACGAGAGAATATGCGAGCGCGCGTACGGCCACTAGCGCCCGGAACGTGAATGCCCTTATGTCGAGATTTCATGAATGCGACGCAGCGACCTCGGAGATCTGATCGCGTTTCTGGCCGTGGCCGATGAGCGCAGCTTCACGAAGGCGGCGGCCAAACTTGCGACGTCACAATCGGCTCTGAGCCACATCATTCGACGGCTCGAGGCGCGCCTCGGCGTGCGTCTATTGACGCGTACGACACGCAGCGTCGCGCCGACCGAAGCGGGCGAGCGGCTCCTGGCGGAGCTGCGACCCTCGTTCGAGGACATCAAGGCGAAGCTCGCCGCGCTGAGCGAACTGCGCGGGAAACCTGCCGGCACCATCCGCATCACGGCAACGGAAGATGCGGCCCGTACCCTGCTCTGGCCGGCCTTCGAGCGCTTGCTCGTGCAGTATCCGGATATCCACGTCGAGGTGCTCGTTGAGCAACGCCTGATCGATATCGTGGCCGAGCGGCTCGATGCCGGCGTGCGCATCGGCGAGCAGGTCGCCCGCGACATGATCGCGGTGCGCATCGGCCCGGATATGCGCCTGGCGGTGTTCGGCTCACCGACCTATTTCGCGAAGCGGCCGCCGCCGAAGAGCCCACGCGAGCTCGGTGATCACGAGTGCATCCGCATTCGCCGCGCGAGCCGTGGGGATTTCTATGCCTGGGAATTCGAGCGCAACGGCCGCCCGCTCAAGGCGCGCACCGAGGGCAGGCTGGTGTTCAACTCCGTGCCCCTGGTCATCGAGGCGGCCGCGGCGGGCTTCGGGCTGTCGATGCTGCCGGAACACCTGGTCGAGAGCGAACTGCGCAGCGGCCGGCTGGTTCGGGTGCTCGAGGAGTGGTGCCCGCCGTTTCCCGGGTATCACCTGTACTACCCTAGCCGGCGCCAACAGTCCCAGGCCTTCTCACTCGTGGTCGATGCGCTGCGCTGGAAAGGCTCACCCTGAGGAACCGAGAGCCTCGCGGTCGGCAATGACGCGACGGGCGACTCTCGGGACCGCAGGAATTGCGCGCATGTGATTGAAATCAAAACTTATTATCGTCTCCCGAATGAAGCGTCAGAGAGCGTGCTCGACCCCCCCAGACGCAGCCGGTCGTGGCAGGCTGCAACCTTGGGCACCGATCCGTGTTCTCTCGGGGACGCCGGGCGGCCCGAGGCCCGCGCACCGTCCATTGGCTCAAGAAGAGGAGATAGGGGATGATCAGAATGCCGCTCGGCGCAGGCTCGAACCCACGCCGCGGCGGTGCGCATCTGCCGCCGGTGTGCCCTTCTCTCTCATCGCGACAGCCCCTCTGAGGAGTTGACCATGCCCTCCAAGTTCGCCGGACCGATCGCGATGCTCACCGCCTTGCTGCTCGCCGCGCCGGCCTTCGCAGCGCAATCGCTCTACCAGACGCGCCTGAACGCACCCGCAGGTGGCACTCTGACACTGTCCACGGACGTTGGGTCGGTCTCCGTCGTCGGCGGCACGACCTCACACGTGACGTTCAAAATGCACGCCGAGGGCCTGGGGCCGAACCGGAACGCTTTTCACATCGTGTCGCGCACGACGCCCGAGGGCGTGCGCATCTCGGTCACGCGCCGCTCGCTCTTCTTTCACGGCTGGTTCAATTGGCTGCACTGGTTCGGACTGTCGCATGACCATGTCCGACTCAGCGTCGCCGTGCCGAGCGCCTATCGGCTCGAACTGCGCACCGCCGGCGGCTCGATCAGCGTCCGCAACATCGGTGCGGCGGTCCGGGCCACCAGTTTCGGCGGCGATGCGGACGTCCAGGACGTCACGGGTGCGCTGGACGTGCAAACGGCCGGCGGTGACATAGACGCGCGCAACGTCCAGGGCACGATTCATCTGAATTCTTCCGGCGGAGACCTGACCATCAGCCATTCGAGCGGCCCTCTCACGCTGCACACGGCGGGCGGCGACATCGCCATCCGTAACGCCAATGGACGGGTGCGAGCCTCGAGTGCTGGTGGGGATATCCACGCCGAGTTGGCCGCAGCGCACCGCATCAATCTGAACACCGCGGGCGGGGACATCACCCTGCAGCTGCCGCAGAATGCGCATGCGGCGTTGACGGCCGAGGCGGCCGGCGGCAGCGTGGACTGCGACTTCCCGCTGAGCGCGACCCAGAAGTCCGCGGGCGATGAGCTCCAGGGCACCATCGGCGGTGGCGGCCCGCACATCTCCCTGCGCTCTGCCGGCGGGGACATCCACATCGCAGCGCAGCACTAGCCCCTAGC
>JAJZDW010000011.1 GCA_021851405.1 Pseudomonadota bacterium | reverse complement strand
CGCTCAGCCGCCAGCCGACCACATCGGTGATCGCCCCGGCCTTGCCTTCGCCGACGCCGGTGATGCGGTCCTTCGGCTTGAGCGTTCCGGCCACCGCCGCCGGTCCGCCCGGGATGACGTTGACCACGGTGACGTAATTGCCGTTCATCTGCAGCGAGGCGCCGATGCCCTGATAGTTCAGGCTCATCTCGATGCGGTATTCCTCGGAACTCATGGGCGAGAAATAGCTGGTGTGCGGGTCGTACGTGAGCGCATACGCGTTCATGACGTCCTCGAACACATCCTCGGCGCTGATCTGGGTGATCCGGTGCAGCTCGGCCTGGTAGCGTTTGCGCAGCAGAGTCGCGGTTTGCGGCCAGGTCTTGTGCGCCAGCAGCAGCGAGAGCTCCTCGTTCATGACGCGCTGGCGCCACAGGGTGTTCATCTGCGCCGTATCGGCCGGCCAGGGCGCGTGTTTGCGGTCGAACTGATAGGTTTCATGACCCGTCCAGTTCGGCTCCTTGGCCAGCAGGCTGATGGCGTATTTCAGGTGCTCCTGACTGCGCTCCTTGAAGCGCTGGAAGATGAGGAACGCCGGGGAGAGATGGCCGTGCTCGATCAGCTCGGCGAAGTCGTTGCGGTAGGCCGCCGAGAACCCCTGGACGTCCCCGGCGAGCAGGTAGTCGTGTTCGGGGTCGAGGAAGTGCAGGTAGCGGTCGAACACCAGGTGCGAGAAATGCGCATCGATGTCCGGATGGCTGTACTGGTACTCATTCAGGATCCCGGCAACCTTGCGCGCGATGGCGCGCTGGTTGACCGACGGGGCGAGCGCCCCGGGCGGGAGGATCGAGGCGCGCGCCGGGGCGCGCAGCAGCAGTACCGCTGAGCCGACGAGCGCGGCGGCAGCCGCGATGGCGCTAAGCCAGCCAAGACGAAAACGCAGAGATTGAGTCATCGTGAGAACGCTCGCTGCAGTCCTTCGGACACGGAGTCAGATACGGGGCAAATGAATGGCGAGGGGCGCTCGGCGCAGCGGCAAGTCGGTCATTCCTGCGACAGGCGCCGCAGGAGCGCAAGCCAGAGCCGCACGGCCAGCAGGACCAGCAGTGGACCGAGCGCCACCGCCCAGTAGAGCCGCCAGCCGTGCCCGAGCCCCGAGAAGTAGTCCCCGTAGAGCGTGAGCGGGCCGTAGCCGGGGCCGCTGTCGCCATGCGTGTACGGGCCGAGCGTGGCGTGTCCGGCCAGCCAGATCAGCAGCGGCATGACCAGTACGCCGAGCGCGAGCGCACCGCCGAGCAGCGCCGCTTCGCGCCGCAGGCGCAGCGGTCCAGCCGCCGGGGCTGCCGAGGGTTCGGGGCGCGAATTCACCATAGATCGGCAGTGTAGCCGATCCGGGCGGCGGGGAGGCCCGAATGCGCCTCGGTGGGCATGATCGACGGCCCGCGGCGCGCCCCGGCAGGTCATAATGGTGCGCATGGAGCAGATCAAAGCAGCCGTGATTGGCGTCGGCTATCTGGGCCGATTCCATGCCCAGAAATACGCCCAGTCCCCCCGCTGCCGCCTCGAGGCGGTGGTCGATGCGCGCGCGGAGGCCCGCGAGCAGGTCGCCGCAGAGCTCGGCACGCGGCCGCTGGCCGATTACCGGGAGCTGCTCGGCCAGGTCGATGCGGTGAGCGTCGTGACCCCGACCCCGGCCCATTTCGCGATCGCACGGGACTTCCTGCTCGCCGGGGCGCACGTGCTGGTGGAGAAGCCGATCACCGAGACCCCGCGCGAAGCGCGCGAACTGATCGACTTGGCGGCCCGCTGCGGCCGGGTGCTGCAGGTCGGGCACCTCGAGCGGTTCAATTCGGCGATCCTCGCCGCCGAACCGTATCTGCGCTCCCCGCGCTTCGTCGAGTGCCACCGGCTCGCCCCGTACAAGGAGCGCGGCACCGATGTGAACGTCGTCCTCGACCTGATGATCCACGACATCGATCTGGTCCAGACCATCGTCGGGGCGCCGGTCGCGACCATCGATGCGGTCGGCACGCCGGTGTTCTCAGAGGCCATCGACATCGCCAATGCGCGCATCCGCTTCGCCAACGGCTGCGTGGTCAATGCCACGGCGAGCCGCGTGAGTCTGAAGACCGAGCGCAAGTTGCGCCTGTTCGAGGACGACGCGTATCTCTCGCTCGACCTGCAACAGAAGATCCTCACCGTGATCCGCAAGCGCGATCCGCACGGGGAGATCGGGGCACTGCCGGTGAGCATCGAGGAGCGCAGTCTCGAGCAGGGCGATGCGCTGAAGGCGGAAATCGAGGCCTTTCTCGAATCGATCCGCACCGGCAAGCCGCCGGTGGTGAGCGGGGAGGACGGGCTGATGGCGCTCGAGACCGCGATGCGCATCACCGAGCAGGTGAACGAGTCGCTCGCGACGCGTCAGCTGATGGGGCGAGGGCCGCAGCATGGCTGAGCAGCCCGCACACCTCACGGCGACGCCTCGGCCCGTGCGCGTCGCGGCGATACAGATGGCCTGCGGTTGGGACGCGGCGGTGAACATCGCCGCCGCGGAAGCCCTGGTGCGCGCCGCGGCCGGCCGCGGCGCGCAGATCATCCTGCTGCCGGAGCTGTTCGAGACGCCGTACTTCTGCATCGAGCAGGACGTGCGCCACCTGCGCCTGGCGAGCCCCGTGGAGGAGAGCCGCGTGGTGCGCCACTTCGCCGCCGTGGCGCACGAGCTCGGGGTCGTGCTGCCGATCAGTTTCTTCGAGCGCGCGGGACCGGCGTATTTCAACTCGATCGCGGTGCTCGATGCCGATGGCACGCGCCTTGGCGTGTACCGCAAAGCACACATCCCGAACGGCCCGGGGTATCAGGAGAAGAACTACTTCAGCCCCGGGGACACCGGTTTCAAAGTGTGGAACACGCGCTTTGCGCGCATCGGCATTGGGATCTGCTGGGATCAGTGGTTCCCCGAAGCCGCCCGCGCCATGGTGCTCGGCGGAGCAGAGCTGCTCCTGTATCCGACGGCGATCGGCACCGAGCCGCCGCCGGCGCTGCCGATCGACTCGCGGGCACACTGGCAGAGAACCCAGCAAGGACACGCCGCGGCGAACCTCACGCCGCTGCTCGCCGCGAACCGCTACGGTCTGGAGCGCTCGCTGCAGGATCCCGAGGGGCTCTACATCCGCTTCTACGGCTCCTCGTTCATCACCGATGCGCTCGGGGCGAAGATCGCCGAGGCCGGCGAGTCGGGCGATGCGGTGCTGACGGCGGACTTCGATCTCGATCAGACCCGGCGCCTGCGCGACAACTGGTTCGTGTTCCGTGATCGGCGGCCGGAACTCTACGGGGCGCTCGTCACGTACGACGGGCAGCGGCGGTGAGCGCGCCGGTCGTTTCCCGGCGTGGCGCCGGCCGCGTCGCGCTGGTCGGCGCACGTGCCGCGCGCGGACTCGATGAGGACATGCCGGCGCTCGAGGCGGCGCTGGCCGCCGCGGGGCTCACCGCCGAGGTGCTCGATTGGGACGATCCGGCGGTGCGCTGGTCCGCCTATGACCTCGCGCTGCTGCGCTCCACCTGGGACTACACCGATCGGCTCGAGGAGTTCCGCGGCTGGCTCGCGCACGTGTCGGGCGAGACACGCCTGCACAATCCCGAACCGCTCGTCGCCTGGAATACCGACAAGCACTACCTGCGCGAGCTCGCCGCGCTCGGCCTGCCGGCAGTGGTGAGCGCCTTCATCGAGCCTGACGAGCCGGTGCGCCCGGCGATCGAGCGTTTTCTCGCCGAGCAGCCTTGCGCCGAGTTCGTCATCAAGCCGACGGTGGGTGCCGGTTCACGCGGCGCGCGCCGACTCGGCCGCGCACAGCTGCAGGAGGCGAGTGCGCATGCGCAGGCGCTGCAGGCGGCCGGGCGCAGCGTGCTGCTGCAGCCGTACCTGGAGGCGGTGGACCGCGACGGCGAGACGGCCTTGCTGTTCTTCGGCGGCGAGTTCAGTCACGCCATCCGCAAAGGTCCGCTGCTGCGCCCGAATGCCGATCCGACACGGGCGCTGTTCGCCGCAGAGCACATCACGGCGCGCAGGCCGCAACCGCAAGAGCGCGCGGTGGGCGAGCGGGTGCTGGCGGTGCTGCGCGAGACGGGGCGTACGCCCGAGGCGTTGCTCTACGCCCGGGTGGACCTGCTGCGCGATGCCGCCGGGGCGCCGTTCGTGCTCGAGTTGGAGCTCGCCGAGCCGTCGCTGTTCCTCGGGTTCGCCGCCGGGGCGGCCGAGCGCTTCGCGCAGCAGATCGCCGCGGCGGTGCGCCGGGGCTGACGCGGCGCACCGGCCGCTCAGCGCGGACCGGTCCGCCGCCAGAGGAGGGTCCGGTTGTGCGCCGGCATGGCGCAGTCCTCGATGAGCGCAAGTCCCGCGGACTCCGCGAGCGCATCGACCGCCTCGAAGTCGCGCACCCCGCTCTCGCTCGAGCGCCTCTTCAGCCACAGGTCGAACGCGGCATTGCTCGGGCTGGTGAAGGTCCCGCCATAGTTGAAGGGGCCGTAGACGGCGAGCAGCGCCCCGGGCGCCAGCACGCCGGGCAGCGCCGCGAACAGCGCGCACACGTGAGTCCAGCTCATGATGTGCAGCGTATTGGCCGTAAACACCGCATCGAATCGAGCCGCGGGCCACGGGCCGGCCACATCGAGTGCGAGCGGTGGCGGGAGGTTCGCGAGCGCGGCCTCCTCGAGCCACGGCCGCAGGTCGGCCAGATGGGCGGGGCGCTCTGAGGTCTGCCAGCTCAGATGCGCCATCGCCGCGGCGAAGTGCACCGCGTGCTGCCCGGTGCCGCTGCCGATTTCGAGCACCCGCCGCCGGTCGGCGAAGTGCCGTTGCAGCACCTCGAGGATGGGCTCGCGGTTGCGTGCGCAGGCCTCGGAGTAGGGCTTCGGATCGGACATGCCGGTGCATGATAGCCGCGTGCGGGGCCCTCGGGCGCACCGAGCGTGCGATACTCCCGAGCATCATCGCCGGCTGCGGCCACTGCGAGGCAGTTCGCGGGTCGGAGCGGGGCGAGTGCATCGGCGTGTCGGGTCCGACGAGCGCGTCAGCGCCGGGGACGGTGCTCGACTTTCCTCCTCTGCCCGCGCCGAGGCGCAGGCGGTCGCGGTATTTGGGGTTTAGACGGAGGCTGCGCATGATCACCTTTCGCGATCGGCTGGCGCGCGGGGTGAGCCGCACGGGGTGCCTCGAGAGCCGGCACACGTTCTCCTTTGCCGACTATCGCGATCCGGATCACATGGGCTTTCGCAGCCTGCGCGTGATCAACGAGGATCGCGTGGTCCCCGGGGCGGGCTTCCCGACCCATGCCCACCGCGACATGGAGATCTTGTCCTACGTGCTCGAGGGCACCCTCGAGCACCGCGACAGCCTCGGGCACGGCACGCAGATCCGCCCCGGGGAGGTGCAGCGCATGAGCGCCGGCACCGGCATCCGGCACAGCGAATTGAACCCCTCGGCGAGTGAGCCGGTGCACTTCCTGCAGCTGTGGATCATCCCGGCCCAGACCGGACTCGTCCCCGGATACGAGCAGCGCGCCTTTGCGCCGGAGGGTCGGCGCGGGCGGCTGCAGCTCGTGGCGGCTCCCGACGGTGCCGACGGCGCCCTCACCGTCCATCAGGACGCGCGGGTGTTCCTGGCCGACGTGGCGCCCGGGGAGAAGATCGAGCACGCGATTGCGCCCGGGCGCGGGCTGTGGGTGCAGGTGGCGCGGGGCATCGCCGCTCTGAATGGGATCGAGATGCGTGCCGGGGACGGTGCGGCGGTGGAGGCGCAGGCGTCCGTCACCCTCGAGGCCGATACCGACAGCGAGCTGCTGCTGTTCGAGCTCGCTTGAGCGCCGCGCGTGGCCCTCAGCCCGGCGTGCCGGCCGGCCGCAGGCACTGCACGCTGAAGAGTCCTTCGGCATCCATCCAGACGTGACTGACGGTGAGGCCGGCGCGCTCGGCGATGTGCGCGAAGGATTCAGAGGAGTACTTGCAGCTGAGCTCGACGCGCATCGCCTCGCCGGCGGCGAAATGGACGCGGTGCCCGCAGACTCTCACGTCTTGCGCGCAGCGGCTGACGATGCAGGTCTCGATCCGTTCCCGCTCTGGGTGATATCGCGCGCGGTGGCGGAATGCGCCGAGGTCGAAGTCGGCCTCGAGTTCCCGGTTCAGCCGCGCCAGCAGGTTCAATGTGAACTCGGCCGTGACACCCGCGGCATCGTTGTACGCCGCCTCGATCCTCTGCGGGGACTTGACCAGATCCACCCCGATCAGCGCCGCGCCGTTGCGGCCCATCGTGCGGCGCATCTGGGTCAGCAGCCGCACGGCCTGATCGGTGTTGAAGTTGCCGATCGTCGAGCCGGGAAAGTAGATGATCGTGCGCGCCGCTCGCCGGGCGGGCTCGGGCAGCGTGATCGGCTGGGTGAAATCCGCGCACACCGGCAGCATCGGGATGTCCGCAAACCGCTCACTCAGATGCGCCACGCTCGCGGTGAGCGCGCTGCGCGAGATCTCCACCGGCACGTACGCGGCGACCTCGGGAAGGTGCTGAAGCAGCAGGTCGGTCTTCGCGCCGCTGCCGCTGCCGTACTCGAGCAGCAGCGCGCGCCGGCCGAGCGCAGCGCCCATGGCGGGGGCATGGGTGTGCATCAACGCCAGTTCCGCGCGGGTCAGGTAGTACTCGGGCAGCTGGCAGATGCGCTCGAACAGCTCCGAGCCGCGCGCATCGTAGAAATACTTCGAGGGCAGCTGCTTCGGCCGGCGTGCCAGGCCGTCCAGCACGTCGCTGCGGATGTCCGCCGCGCTCGGGTGCAGGTCGTACAGCAAGATCTCGCTCGGCAGCGTGCTCATGGCAGATCCCGGGCCAGGCGGATGCCGCTGAACTGCCAGCGATCGCGCGGAGAGAAGAAATTGCGGTAACTGGCGCGCACATGTCCGCGCGGCGTGGCGCACGATCCGCCGCGCAGCACCCATTGGCCGCACATGAACTTGCCATTGTATTCCCCTAGGGCGCCAGGCAGCGGTTTGAAGCCGGGATAACCGACGTACGGGCTGCTCGTCCATTCCCACACATCGCCGAACAGCTGCCGCGGGCCGTCACGGTGCGGATGCGGATCGGCTTGCGGCTCGAACCGGCCGTCTTCGGCGAAGCGCCCGTGCGTCGGGTCGAGCGGCCCGGCCAGAGTCTCCCACTCGGCCTCAAGCGGCAGGCGTGCCCCTGCCCAGCGGGCGAACGCATCCGCCTCGAAATAGCTGACGTGACAGACCGGCGCGTTCGGATCGAGCTCGCGCACACCGCCGAGGGTGAACGCGCTCGCCAGATCCTCGGCCCAATAGAGCGGACGGGTCCACCCCTCGCGCTGCACGCAGGCCCAGCCCTCGGACATCCACAAGAGCGCGGTGCGGTAGCCGCCGCTGCGGATGAACTCGGCATACTCGCGGTTGCTGACCGGGCGGTGCGCGATGGCGTGCGGATGCAACAGTTCGCGGTGGCGGGGCAGCTCGTTGTCGTACGCGAACTGCGTGCCGGCATAGCCGGTCTCGACGATGCCGGTGCGGCCGGGCAGGAAGCGCAGCGGCGCGGCACTGGGGCCGGGTGCGGCATGCTCGGTGGCGTACACCGGCTGCAGCGGGTTGCATGCGAACAGATGCTTCAGGTCCGTCAGCATCAACTCCTGATGCTGCTGTTCGTGGTGCAGGCCGAGGGCGAGGGTTGCGGCCAGTGCCTCGGGAATGCCGTGCGCGAGCAGCTCGAGGACGGCCGCGTCGATCCGCGCCCGGTACGCGCAGATCTCACCGAAGGTGGGGCGTGTGAGCAGGCCGCGCGCATCGCGGGCATGCATCGGCCCGGCGCTCTGATAATAGGAGTTGAAGAGGAAGTGCCACTCGGGGTGCAGCGGCTCGGGTCCCCCGCTGCCGCGCCCGAGCACGAAACGCTCGAAGAACCAGCTGGTGTGCGCCAGGTGCCACTTGGTGGGGCTCGTCTCCGGCATCGACTGCACCACGGTGTCCTCCGGTGCGAGCGGCGCGCACAGCTGAAGCGTGCGTGCGCGCACGCGCGCGTACCACTGGCTCAAACCATCCAGTGAGTCTGCGGGTGCCGAGTTGTCGCGGGCCAATGGCATGTGGTGCAGGCGGATTGGCGGTGGCACATGGGCCCTGCGCATTCCATCGCGCCGGCCCCGGGACCGTCCTGTGCAGTGCAGGGCCTGTCATTATGTTTGAGTCGGGCGGATCTTTCCACCCTTTCTTTGTGCGCCCTGCCGCGCGGCGGCGTAACGCCGATGAAACATACGTGTGAACCAACACCACGCGGGTCGGTGTCGGGCGGACTGGAGTGTTACGCCCGCGGCGTACGCGCAGTCAGGTACGCCATCCGTTCGATGTTGACGGCGCGCGGATCCTCGATCACCGGGCGCATGCTGCGCTCGAACAGGTCGCGCTCGCTGGGGTTGAATTGCTCCGCCATGATCGCCCTCAGCGGCGGAGCGAGCGGGTGCGGCGAGGTGTTGATGAAGACCTCCCAGCTGCGCACGATCGATGGCAGCGTGTCGATGTGCAGCTCCAGATGCACATCGACGAAGCCCGCGTCTTGCGCAAAGCGCACCAGGTCGCGTTCGGAGTAATTCACGATCGCGCTGGCGCGGATCGCCGCGTCGGTGTCCGGAAACTGCGACGCCTTCCAGCGGTGCATCAGGCGCAGCAGGGGACTGACCGCCTCGGGTGCGCTCGATTCGATGACCGTGCGCATCGCCTGCGCGGCGACCGCTTCGTCCTGAAAGACCGGCTCGCCGAGCGAGATGCGCCCGCCCGGGCGCAGCACTCGGTGGAACTCGCGCAGCGCCGCGGTCTTGTCGGTGACGTAGGCGAGCACCGAGCGGGTCGTGACCGCATCGAGCGAACCGGCCGCGATGCCCACGAGCCGCTCGGCCGGAGCGCAGAGGAAGCGGCAGCGCGGCGTGAAGCGGCGCGCCTCGATGAGCTGCCGTGCGTGACGCAGCATGGGCTCGGAGAGGTCCGTGAGCCAGACGTGAAGATCCCCGCCGGTGAGCTCCAGGGCGCGCAGCGCAAGCAGTCCTTCCCCGGCGCCGACGTCGGCCACCGTCTCCCCCGGCTGCAGGGCGGCGCCGGCGAGGACCCGCTCTACGTACCGCTCGACCAGCGCACGCAGGGCGTGAGCGTAGTCAGGATCGCCGCCGTCGCGCCCGTGCAGCAGCCATTCGGACCAGACATCGCGCTCAGGCAGGGTGTGCTCGTCCATCACGGTCATCGGCGGTGGGGGAGGGGTGCGCCGCGCACGCACGGCGCACGGTTCAGGTCTGGACGTAGCTGCGCTGCACGGCGAGCGACGGCGGTGTGTACTGATACATCCAGGTCTCGGTGAGCGCCTGGCCGTTCAGCTGCAGGAACAGTCTGAGGTCAATCGGCGTGCCGGCCTCCTCGGGCACCAGATCGAACATCGCGCGCCAGCCCTTCAGCGGCAGCAGCGGGCGCGCCGAGACGAGCTGCACGTGACCGTGTGAGGTGCTGATCACCGCCACGACCGTGTCCCCGGGGGTGAGCATCGGCAGGTCACCGCCGAGGAAATCGACCACGAAGCGCCAGGAGAACTCGGTGCGCTTCTGGCCGACCACCCCGCCGATGCCGTCGCGGGTCGCGTGCACGTGCCCGAGGTGGGACGTGAAGGGATTATCGCGGCACCAGTACAGGCGGTAGCCGTAGGGGTAGTCGCGGCCGGGAACGATTTCCTCGGCCGGATTCCAGAACGCCACCATGTTGTCCATCGTCTCATCGATGGTCGGGATCTCCACGAGCATGACCGCGCCTTTGCCCCAGGCGCCCTTTGGGGCCACCCAGCAGCTCGGCCGGCGGTTGTACCAGGCGCCATCGTCCTGGTAATCGGCGAAGTTGTGGTCGCGCTGCATCAGACCGAAGCCGCGCGGATTGTCATCGAGGTAGGAATTGACGCGCAGCTCCGCCGGGTTGGTGAGCGGGCGCCAGATCCACTCCCCGACCCCGGTGTGCATCTGCAGGCCGTCGGAGTCGTGGATCTGCGGTCGCCAGTCGTCGGCGACTCTGTGGTCGTTCTCCCCGACCAGGTACATGCTGGTGCCCGGCGCGATGCCGAGCCGCTCGATCTGGCGGCGCGGGTAGAGCGTGAAGTCCACGTCCATCACGAGCGTGGTCGCCACGTCGATGATGAATCGATAGGCGCCGGCGACGCTCGGGGAATCGAGCAGCGCGTACACGGTGAGCAGGGTCGATTGCGGTGCGGGCTTTTGCAGGTAGAAGGCGACGAAGTCGGGGAATTCCTCCGGCGCCGACATCCCGGTGTTGATCGCCAGGCCGCGCTGTGACATGCCGTACTGGCCGCTGCCGTCGACGGCGCGGAAGTAAGAGGCGCCCTGGAACACCGCCCGGTCATCGGCCCAGTTGGTGTGAAACAGCACGTTGAATCCGGAGAAGCCGAGGTGGGTTGGAATCTCCTTCGGCTTCAGGCCCGAGTGGCTGTAGTCGAACAGGTTCGGATCGAACAGGATCTGGCGCGCGATGTTCTGCTCGAGGGCGTACATGCGCACCGGGCGCGTCATGGTGAAGCCGAGGTGATCGAAGCGGATGCGGAAGAAGAGGTCATCCTCGTACCACAGCGTCCGCTCGGGACGATAGGTGATCGACTCCCACTGGTCCCAGGAGAGCTTCTGGATCGCCGCTGGCAGCGGCGCGACCGGTTCGCTGTAGACGGTGAGCGACATCGAGTGCGCCAGCGCCTTCAGCCAGGCGAATGAGAACGGCCGCGGCGTGCCGAAGTGCGCCACGCCGCGCGCCGGTCCCTGCGGGCGCTTCTTGTGTTTGAATTCCATCGGCCAGGGGGTGATCGCGGCGAGACTCGCCGCACTGCCGCGCAGAAATCCACGTCGATGCATCAGTGGGTCCTCTCAGCTCTTGCGCCAGGGGGTCAGCCAGCGTCGCCGGTGCGCATCATCCGAGCCGTGCACACCGGCGAGGTAATGCAGAGGCTGTGCCTTCATGGCGAGCGGCACATGCGCCGGAACGCGATGTTCCAGATCGCGCAGCAGCTCGCGCGCCGCTGCGGCTTCGCCGAGTGCTGGGCGTGCCGGCAGCGCATCACGGGTGAGACACGCCTGCAGCGCCCGCAGTTCCGCCGGCGGTTCGGTCTCCTCCGGCGTCAGCAGCAGTCGATGCCGGCGCAGCCAGACGGCCGGGGCGATGCGGCTGGTGAACATGGTGATCGGCACCGAGAGCACCATGCCGATGATCACCGGCAGCAACCAGCCGATGTAGTGCGGGGCGAATTGCAGAATCAGCGCGCCCCAGGTGAGTCCGATCAACACATGCCAGGTGTGGCGACGCAGCGCCTCGGGAAATCCGATGCCGCGATCCCCGCGCTCCTGGGCGTGCCAGGAGACGGGTTTGCCGGCGAGCGTGCTGACCACGAAGGCGGTGTGAAACAACATCATCGCCGGGGCGAGCAGGACGCTGAAGAGCTGCTCGATGAGCAGGCTCCAGCACACCTGCGAGGCGCCGCCGAAACCTCGGCGCAGCTTCGGGTCGCGAACCGTCAGCACGACGGCGAGGATCTTCGGTCCGAACAGCGCCACGGCCGTGAGCGACAGCAGCGCGGCGATTTCCCCGTCGCGGTAGTGCGGCCAGTTCGGGAACAGACCGTGCTGGCCGGGCAGGAAGTACTGGTGGCCGTGGATCGCCTGCAGGATCACCACGGTGGAGCTGAGCAGGAGCATCAGCAGCCACAGAGGCGAGGCCAGATAGGAGAGCACCCCGCCGATCAGGTGAATGCGATTCAGCCAATACAATCCGCGTGCCGGCAGCAGCCCGAGGTGCTGGATGTTGCCCTGCGCCCAGCGCCGGTCGCGGGCCGCGTAATCGATCACGTTCGAGGGAATCTCCTCCCAGCTGCCGTGCTCGATCGGCAGCAGCCAGACCTCGTAGCCGGCGCGACGCATGAAGGCCGCCTCGACGAAATCGTGACTGAGGATCTCCCCGCCGAGGGGTGCCGAGCCGGGCAGGTGCGGCAGGCCGCAGTGGGCGGCGAAGGCTTTGAGCCGGATGATCGCGTTGTGGCCCCAGTAATTGCTTTCCCCGAGCTGCCAGTAGGCGAGTCCGCTCGAGAGCATCGGGCTGCTCAGGCGCGCGGCGAACTGGATCAGGCGCGCGAACAGTGTGTCGCGGCCCGCCGGCAGCGGCAGCGCCTGGAGGATGCCGGTGCGCGGGTTGGCGTCCATCAGCCGCGCCATCTCCACGATGGTCGCACCCGACATGATGCTGTCGGCATCGAGGATGACGGCGTAATCGTAGGCGCCGCCCCAGTTGTTGACGAAGTCGGCGATATTGCCGGCCTTGCGGGCGATGTTCTCCGGCCGGCGCCGATAGAAGATGCGCCCGCGGGCGCAGTGGCGCGTCACCAGATCGCGCCAGGCGGCCTCCTCGGCGATGCCGATGTCGCGCTTGCGCGTGTCGGAGAGAATGAACAGGTCGAATGCGGACCGCTCCGTCAGCGTCTGGAGCGAGGACCAGATCACCTCCAGCCCGGCGGCCACCCGCGTGGTGTCCTCGTTGTAGATGGGCATGATCACCGCAGTCCGCCCGCGCAGCGGCGCCACGGCGCGCCAGCGCTCGGTGATCTGCGCGCTGTCGCCGCCGCGCCAACGCACTGCGAAGCCCGCCACCGCGGTCCAGAACGAGCTGGCGAGCCACAGGAACAGGATGAAAAAGAGCACGAGCCCGGCGCGATCGAGCGCGTTCAGCCCGTTCGCCGCCAGGATGTCCCACATCATGGTGGTCGCGGCGATCGCCGTCAGTACCGTCAGGCTGAAAAAGACGCTCCGTCGCCGCCGCGCCAGTGACCGCAGCCAGTCGCCGCGGGGGTTCACGATCCGGGCGTCCACTGATAGGTCCAGGTCTCACTGAGCGGCGCCCCGTAGAGCTCGAGGTAGCAGCGCAGGTCGACCGGCTGTCCGCCCGTCGGCTGGACCCGGAAGCGCACCCGCCAGTGCCCGTTCTCGGGCAGTCGCTGGGTCTTGATGTCAAAGACGCGCGCCCCGAGTCCGCTCACCACGGCGCGCACGGGCTGACTGGCGCGCAGGCTATGCAGGCCCTCGCCGGCGAAATCGATCAGCATCTGGCGCTGGCCGCTCACCGGGTGGCCGGCGCGCAGCACCGGCGCGACCCGCGTTGCGACCACGCGGCCCCCCGGCGGCCAGCGCAGCCCGGAGTGCAGGTAGGCCGAGAGGACGTAGGAGAAGGCGAGCGGCTGGCCGGCCCGCACCGGCGCGCTCGGCACCCAGTACGCGTCGATGTTGTAATCGATGTCCGCCTCGCCGGGGATCTCGACCAGCTCGACTCCGCCGCGCCCCCAGTGTCCGAGCGGCTGCACCCAGTAGCTCGGGCGGCTCTCGTAGCGCGCCGCGGGGTCCTCGTAGTCCGCGAAGCGACGGTCGCGCTGGATGAGCCCGAAGCCCCCGGGGTTCTCGTCCATGAAGCGATTGACCTGCAGGCGCAGCGGATTGCGCAGCGGGCGCCACAGCCACTCCCCGCCGCCGGTGTGCATCATCAAGCCATCGCTGTCGTGCACCTGCGGACGCCAGTTCGCGAAGCGCCGCCGCGCGGAGTTGCGGCCGTAGAGGAACATCGAGGTGAGCGGGGCGATGCCGAGCTTGGCGATGTGGTGGCGCGGGTAGAGCAGCGCGCTGACGGTGACCTGGGTGATGTTCCCCGGTCGCACCACGAACCGGTACGCCCCGGCGACGCTCGGACTGTCGAGCAGCGCGTAGATCGTCAGGGTGCGCGCCTCGGGCATCGGCTCACGCAGCCAGAAGTGCGTGAAGTAGGGGATCTCCTCCCCGCCGGTGGTGGCGGTGTCGACGGCCAGTCCGCGGGCCGTGATCCCCTGGGTCTGGTTGCGGCCGAGGACGCGAAAGTAGGTCGCGCCGAGGAAGGCGAGCACGCTGCGCGGGTGCCCGGGGCGCTCGAGCGGGAAGCGCACCGAGAGGCCGGCGAAGCCCAGCTGATCGGACAGGCGCAACCCGCCGAGCGCGCGCGGGAACTCGAACATCGAGGGGCTGTAGCGCACCGCCTGCACGCCCCTGGCGCTCACCGTGAAGATCTTCACCTGGCGCGTGAACGCGAAGCCACGGTGATAGAACTGCACCTCGAACCGTGAGTGGCCGCGCCAGAGCGCATCGGCGGGGCGAAAGTGGATCTGGTGATACTGCGCGTAGCTCAACCGGCGCAGCACGTTCGGCAGCGGCGTGGAGTGCACGTGGTAGGGGTGCTCGGCGCGCAGTGCCGCCAGGTGCTCGACGGTGGCGAACGTGAACGGTCGCCGGGGTGGCGGGGCGTGTCGGGCCGGCGCGGCGGCTCGGCCGAGGGCGCAGGCGAAGGGGGCAAGCGTCAGAAACGCGACGAGGGATATCCGATTCTTTATTGTCACCAGTTTCTCGCGGGGCCTGTCGTTCGACGCCACAGCGGCAGTCGGGTGCTTCGTCTGCGGCATAACACCGGCCCATTGTCGCCGTGTGGCGACAGATCGCGCACTCCATCTAACACGCTGATCAGCGTGAAGCTTAACGCATTTTGTCGCGCGCGAGAAACGCACAGCCCCGTGCATTGTGCGCGAGTTGATGTTTGTTGGAGTCGCGAAGCGGATTCGCCTGCGTGCGCGCCGCAGCGCGGCCCCGCCGGATGCGGCGGGGCGGGGAAGTGGTGGAGGCGGGGGGAATCGAACCCCCGTCCGCAAGTCCTAGACTTCAGGCTCTACGTACGTAGCCCACTCTTTGTTTCTCGCGCCGCGCTACCCGAGGGGCAGGGAAGACGAAGCGCCAGCACACGGTGACTCTTAACGATCCGGCCCGTCGCACACCGTATCGCGAGCCTGTGAACGCGTCCCCCGAGTCGGCCGCACAGGCACGGACCGGTCGAAGGTCAGCCGCGGTTAGGCGGCGAGAGCGAAGTTGTCGTCGTTGGCAACTATAGTTTTGCAGCGAGATTTACGAGGACACTGCGCCTCGGTACGCCTCTGAAGGTTCGCAACCCACGTCGAAACCGGTCGCCCCCAAGAGAGATCTGTCACCTGCAAGCATACCCGTCGGCGCGCGTTCTGCACAGCGCCGCGCACCATCCTGCGGCGCGGCCCGGCGCCCCGCCACGCTCGGCGTCCGCCGGTGAGGCTGTAATGATGTACAGTCTTGAGCCGAGCCGCCGCCGCGCCACGTCAGCCGCGGCGCAGCAGACGTGCCTTGTCGCGCTCCCAGTCGCGGTTCTTCTCCGTGGCGCGTTTGTCGTGCTGCTTCTTGCCCTTGGCGAGTCCGAAGGTGAGTTTGGCGCGGCCGCTCTTCCAGTGCAGCTCGAGCGGGATCAGGGTGTAGCCGCGCCGCTCGACCGCGCCGATCAGGCCGTTGAGCTCGCTGCGATTGAGCAGCAGCTTGCGTGTGCGCGCCGGATCGGCGAGCACGTGCGTGGAGGTTGCCGCCAGGGGCGAGAAGTGCGCGCCGAAGAGGAACGCCTCGCCGTTGCGCAGATAGACGTAGGACTCGGTCAGCTGCGCCCGGCCGGCACGCATCGATTTGACCTCCCAGCCCTGCAGCACCAGGCCCGCCTCGTAGCGCTCCTCGATGAAGTACTCGAAGCGCGCTCTGCGGTTCTCGGCGATCAGCCGGGCGGGGGCTGCGGGCTTGGGGGGCATCGGCTCTTCGGGTCGGTCGGGGGCGCGCATTGTAGCGTGCGCGCGCCCCTCGGGCGCGGCTGCGGCTCTTGTCGATGCCGGGGGGATCCTGGGACAATGTCGCCCATGCGAGAGGTCAAGCGCTCGGCGCTCATCAAGATGCCGCCGAACAGACTGTTCGCGCTGATCAACGACATCGACAGCTATCCGCAGTTCCTGCCGTGGTGCACCCACGCGCAGGTGCTATCGCGAAGCGACCGTGAGATCGTCGCCACCATCGGCGTGCGTCGCGGGCCGTTCACCGGGGAATTCACCACCCGCAACGCGCTCGAGCCGTACCGGCGCGTGCACATGCGCCTGGTCGACGGCCCGTTCAGCGCGCTCGAGGGGGAGTGGCACCTGGCGCCCGCCGGGGAAGGCACGCAGGTCGAGCTGATGCTGCGCTTCCAGTTCAAGAACGCCCTCTCCGCGGTGCTCTTTGAGCGCATCTTCGCCGAGACGGTCGGGTCCCTGGTCGATGCCTTCGTGGCCCGCAGTCGCGCGCTGCCGCCGGCCGAGGGCGCGGTCGTGCCGTGAGCGGCGGGCGCAAGCGCTGCCTGGTGGCCTACGCCACCGAGCAGGGCCAGTTCCTGTGGCCGGTGGAGCTCGAGCAGGACGCGGATGTCGCCGCGGCACTCGAGGCGGCACGGCGCTCGGCGCCCGATGTCCCGGTCCCCTGGGACAGTGCGCCGGTCGGAATCTTCGGTGAACTCTGCGCGCGTGACGCACGGCCGGCCGACGGGGATCGGATCGAGCTGTATCGGCCGCTCGTGCAGGACCCGCGCGCGCGCCGGCGCGCGCGCCTCGGCTCTGCGCGCCGCTGAGGTTACTGGACCGGGAATTTCTTCGCCGAGGGCAGCAGCCCCGGGGCGATCGGCTGACCCTTCGGTACGTTGCGCAGCGTGAAGCGGCTGACCTTGCCGTCGTGGAAGAACACGGTCACGCGACTCTCGATCGGCCGCTGCACGTAGCCGCGCTTGAAGTAGTAGAGGTAGTCCCAGCGGTCGGAGTCGAAGACGTCCTGGATCATCGGGGTGCCGAGCAGATAGCGCACCTGCACCCGAGTCATACCCACCTTCAGCTGCCGCACGGTGTGGCCGTCGAGATAGTTGCCCTGCTGAATCGACATGCGGTAGACGCAGCCGGCGAGCAGGACCGAGAGCGCCGCGAGCAGGGCGGCGAGACGCACAGCAGAGGTCAATTGAACTGGTCGCATGGAGGTCCGATGGGCAATAATTGGGTCGATCATACCTGATCGGGCCAGCACCGCCGCGATTCCCTGCGGCGGTCACATCCGGAGGATCGCAACGCGTGGAAAGCAAGGACCTGCGTAAAGCCGGCCTGAAAGTCACGTTGCCGCGCGTGAAGATCCTCGAGATCCTCGCCGGCAGCGAGACGCGGCATCTGTCCGCCGAGGACATCTACCGCAGCCTGCTCGACTCGCACGAGGACATCGGGCTCGCGACCGTCTACCGGGTTCTCACCCAGTTCGAGGCCGCCGGACTTGTGACCCGCCATCACTTCGAGGACGGCATGGCCGTCTTCGAACTGAATCAGGGTGCGCACCACGATCATATCGTGTGTCTGGACTGCGGCCAGGTCGAAGAGTTCGTCGATGAGGGCATCGAGGCCCGTCAGGACGCGGTGGCCGAGCGGCTGCAGTTCGCGATCCGTGACCATTCCCTGATTCTCTACGGGCACTGCCGGCGCGAGGCCTGTCCGCACCGGCGCGCGCCGCGCCCGTGAGCGGGCGCTCAGCGGCGCTCGGCGCCGCGCTTCGGCCGCCGTACCGGCGCACGGGCCGCGGCGCGGGACGGCGCTGCGCCCTTGAGCATCTCGCGGGCGTGCTCGCGCGCCGTGACCGTGACATCGACCCCGCCGAGCATGCGCGCGAGCTCCTCGATGCGCTCGGTCTCGGGCAGTTCCGTCAGGCGAGTCTGCGTGGCACGCCCGTCGCTGTGCTTGGCGACGCGCAGATGCTGATGGCCCTGTGAGGCCACCTGAGGCAGGTGCGTCACGCACAGCACCTGGCCGCGCTCCCCGAGCGCACGCAGCTCCCGACCGACGATCTCCGCGACCGCCCCGCCGATCCCGGAGTCGACCTCATCGAACACCATGCAGCGCGTTTCGCGCGCGCTGCTGGCGACCTCTACCGCGAGCGACAGCCGTGAGAGCTCCCCGCCGGAGGCGACCTTCGCGAGGGCGCGTACCGGCTGGCCGGGATTGGCACTGACGCGGAATTCGACGTCATCGGAGCCATGCGGTGCCGGCTCGTCCTCGCGCACCGTCAGGGCGACTTCGAAGCGGCCCCCGGCCATGCCGAGTGTCTGCATGTGCACCGTCACCGCTGTGCCGAGTGCGGCGCCGGCTGCGGTGCGCGCCTGGGTGAGCGCCGCGGCCTGCCGGTGGTAGTGCGCGAGCGCCGTCTCGAGTTCCCCGCGCAGCGCCTTCAGGTCGACCTCGGCGCGCTCGAGCTGCTCGAGCTCCGCGGCGAGCTCCACGGCGCGCGCCGGCAGCTGCGCGGCGCTGACCCGATGTTTGCGGGCCAGATCCTCGATCGCCGCGAGCCGGCTCTCGACGCTGTTCTGGCGCGTGGTGTCGAGCTCGAGGCTCTGCGCATAGCGCTCGAGTTCGCGGGCCGCCTCGCGCACGTTGACCTGGGCGTCCTGCGTCAGTGTGACGATCGGGCCGAGCTGCGCATCGATCGCCGCCGCGGCGCGCAGCGCCTGCAGCGCGCGCCCGATCGCCCCGTGGGCATTGTGCGGCTCATCCTGATAGAGCTGACCGAGCGCCCCCTGGGCGGCCTCGGCCAACCGGCCGCGGTGCGCCAGGCGGGTGCGCTCCTCGGTGAGGCGCTCGAGTTCGCCGGCCTCGAGTTCGAGTGCACCGAGCTCGCCGACTTGGTGGCGCAGCAGATCGAGCCGCGCGTCGCGCTCCTCGGCCGCCGCGGCGAGCGCACGGGCGCGGGTGTGCAACTCGCGCCAGCGCCGGTAGGCCGCCTCGACCGCGCTGAGCTCAGCGGTGAGCGCGCCGAATTCATCGAGCAGCTCGCGCTGGCGCGCTGCGCGGGTGAGCGACTGGAATTCGTGCTGACCGTGGATGTCGATGAGCAGATCGGCCGCCTCGCGCAGCAGCTGCACCGGTACCGGCTGGCCGTTGAGCCAGGCTCGCGAGCGTCCGTCGGTGCCGAGCACGCGGCGCACGATGAGCTCATCGCCCTCGAGCGCCTGGCCCTCGAGCCAGGCCGTCAAATCCCCGGGCGCGCCGCGCAGATCGAACGTGGCGGTGAGATCGGCCCGCTCGGCCCCGTGGCGGATCATTTCCGCCCCGCCGCGGCCGCCGCCGAGCAGTTGCAGCGCATCGACCAGGATGGATTTACCCGCGCCGGTCTCCCCCGTGAGCACCGTCAGGCCCGAGCGCAGCGTGAGTTCGAGTTCATCGATGATGGCGAAGTCGCGGATCTTAAGGGCGATGAGCATGGCGGATCGCGAAAGGGTGGAGGTGTGAAGAGGGCGCTCAGCGCTCGCTGTCGCCGCGACCCCAGTGCAGTTTCGAGCGCAGCAGGCGGAAATAGTCGTGCCCGTGCGGATGCAGCAGCGTGACGCGCTCGGCGGCGCGGCGGATCTGCAGACGCTCCCCCGGCACCAGCGTCCCGAGGATGCTGCCATCGCAGGTCACCTGGGCGCGCGCATCGAGCCGCTCGAGCAGGCGGACCTCGATCACCGAGCGGCCGGACACCACGATGGGCCGGTCCGAGAGGGTGTGCGGACAGATCGGCGCCAGGACCACGATGTCGAGCTGCGGCTCGATGATCGGCCCGCCGCAGGACAGGGCGTACGCCGTCGAGCCGGTGGCGCTCGCCACGACGATGCCGTCGCCGGCGTGGGTGTTGACGTAGCGGCCGGCGACCCGGGTCTCGAAATCCAGCATCCGGCCCGTGGCGAGCTTCTGCAGCACCACGTCGTTCAGCGCCAGCGTCTCGTGGCACGAGCCGTCGGCGTGCTCCAGTCGCGCCGCGAGCAGCGGCCGCTCGTCGGCATCGAGCTGGCCGGCGAGGGCCGCATCGAGGCAGGCGGCGATGTCCTGCGGCATCACGTCGGTGAGAAAGCCGAGTCGGCCGCGGTTGATGCCGAGCAGCGGCACGCCGTGGCGGGCCACGAGCCCCGCGGCGTAGAGCAGCGTGCCGTCGCCCCCGACCGCGATCATCAGGTCCGCCCCGGGACTGAGCTCGGCCGTGGCGACCGCGCTCGCCGCCGAGCTGGCCGCGAGCGGTGCGGCGCAATCGATCCGCACCGCCACCCCCCGCTCAACCAGATGCCCAAGCGCCACCCGGGCGGACTCGGCCACCCGCGGGTCCGTGAAGCGGCCGACCAGAGCGCAGATACGGGGAGGGGTCATCGGCGAGGATCCTAGCAGGACGACGCAATGGTTGCTTGACGCTTGGGCGCTGCGTCTATAGCTTTTCAGACAGTCCGCTGCGCCAGAGCGGCCCGCGTGCGCAGCGACGACGTGTATGACCACAGAATCCCCGGAAGAACAGTTGAGCGAACGTGCGCAGCATCTGCTGCGCAAGCTCGTCGAGAGCTACATCCGCGACGGCCAGCCGGTCGGCTCGCGCGCGCTGTCGCGCGAGTCCGGACTGCAGCTGTCCTCCGCGACCATCCGCAACGTGATGGCCGATCTGGAGGAGCTCGGCTTCGTCGCCTCGCCGCATACCTCCGCCGGGCGCGTGCCGACCGACAAGGGCTACCGGTTCTTCGTCGACTCGCTGCTGCAGGTCCAGCCGCTCGAGGCGGCCGCGGTGGCCGAGATCGAGCGCGAGCTCGAGTCGGTGCGCGAGAGCGGCAAGGACCTGGTGAGCAGCGTCTCGCAGCTGCTCTCGAGCCTGACCCGCCTCGCCGGCGTGGTGACGCTGCCGCGCCCCAGGGAGGCCACCATCACCCAGATCGAGTTCGTCGGTCTGTCCGAGAACCGCGTGCTCGTCGTGCTGGTGTATGGGGAGCGCGAGGTGCAGAACCGCATCGTGCAGCTCGAGCGCTACTTCTCCCACGATGAGCTGCGCCGCGCCTCGAACTTCCTCAACGAGCAGCTGCGCGGCCGCTCCCTCGAGGAGGTGCGCCAGGAGATCCTGCGCCAGCTGAGCGAGACGCGCGCGCATCTGAATCAGGTGATGCTCGATGCGATTTCGATGGCGCAGCACGTGTTCGCCAGCAGTGCGCAGAACGGGGAGCTCGAGTACGTCATCAAGGGCGAGACCAATCTGATGAGCGTCGCGGAGCTCTCGAGCGTCGAGCGGCTGCGGCGCCTGTTCGAGGCGTTCAACGAGAAGCGCGACTTTCTGCACCTGCTCGATCACAGCCTGCGTGCCGAGGGGGTGCAGATCTTCATCGGCCACGAGTCCGGCTACCGCGTGCTCGATGACTGCAGTCTGGTGACCGCGCCGTACGGCACGCCGGCCTCCGCGTTCGGCGTGCTCGGGGTCATCGGCCCGACCCGCATGGCCTATGAGCGGGTCATTCCCATCGTCGACATGACGGCTAAACTCCTTGGCGCCGCCTTGAATTCGCGGCGCTGATCCCCACACCGGGCGCTGTACGCCGCGGCGGCGCAGGCCGCCGGGTGGGGTGTGGTTTTTTTTCACGGCGCAAGAGCGGAGAGAGGATTGCCGATGAGCACTGATCAGGCGGGCGCGAGCCCCTCAGGCGAGCGCGGGAGCGACGGGTCGATCGCCTCGGACGAGACGTTGCGGCTCGAGCAGGCGCTGGCGCAGGCCGAGCAGCGCGCCCAAGAGAGCCAGGAGCAGATGCTGCGGGCGCTGGCGGAACTCGACAACGTGCGCAAGCGCGCCCAGCGCGACATCGAGGCGGCCAACCGCTACGGGCTGGAGAAATTCGCCGCCGAGCTGCTGCCCGTGCAGGACAGCCTGGAGCTGGCGATCCAGAGCTTCGCACGCCCGGAGGTGGACGCGGCGAGCCTCAAGCAGGGTCAGGAGGCGACGTTGCAGCTGCTCGCCAAGGCGCTCGAGAAGCTCGGCGTCCGCGCCATCCTGCCGCTCGGGGAGCCGTTCGACCCGGCACGGCACGAGGCGATGCTGGCGCAGGAGGCGGCCGAGGCCGCCCCGGACACCGTGCTGCAGGTGGTGCAGGCGGGCTACGAGCTCAATGGGCGGCTGCTGCGCCCGGCGCGGGTGATCGTGGCGAAAGCCAAGACGTAGGTTCAGCGAATGCCCCCGCGACCCTTGAATCGGCGGGACATACCCCCAGAAAGTCCTCCAGCGGACTCTCCATAAGCAACTGATTTCGGCGGAGCAGATCATGGCAAAGGTAATCGGCATCGACCTCGGGACCACGAACTCGTGCGTCGCCATCATGGAGGGCGGCAAGCCCCGGGTCATCGAGAACAGCGAGGGCGACCGCACGACTCCGTCCATCGTCGCCTTCACCAAGGACAACGAGGTGCTGGTGGGCCAGCCGGCCAAGCGTCAGGCGGTCACCAACCCGCAGAACACCCTGTTCGCGATCAAACGCCTCATCGGACGGAAGTTCGAGGACGAGGTGGTGCAGCGCGACTCGAAGATGGTTCCGTACAAGATCGCCCGCGCCGACAACGGCGATGCGTGGGTCGATGCGCAGGGCAAGAAGATGGCCCCGCCCGAGGTCAGTGCGCGCGTGCTGATGAAGATGAAGAAGACTGCCGAGGACTACCTCGGCGAGCCGGTCACCGAGGCGGTGATCACGGTGCCGGCCTACTTCAACGATTCGCAGCGCCAGGCGACCAAGGATGCCGGGCGCATCGCCGGCCTCGAGGTCAAGCGCATCATCAATGAGCCGACCGCCGCCTCGCTCGCCTACGGGCTCGACAAGCAGAGCGGGGACCGCAAGATCGCCGTGTACGATCTTGGCGGTGGCACCTTCGACATCTCGATCATCGAGATCGCCGAGATCGACGGGGAGCATCAGTTCGAGGTGCTCTCGACCAACGGCGATACGTTCCTCGGGGGCGAGGATTTCGATCTGCGCATCATTAATTTCCTCGCCGAGGAGTTCCTGAAGGAGTCCGGCGTCGACGTGCGCAAGGACCCGCTCGCCATGCAGCGTCTGAAGGAGGCGGGCGAGAAGGCGAAGATCGAGCTTTCCTCCACGCAGCAGACCGACATCAACCTGCCGTACATCACCGCGGACGCCTCGGGGCCGAAGCATCTGAACATCAAGCTCACCCGTGCCAAACTCGAGGCGCTGGTCGAGGAACTGGTGCAAAAGACCATCGCGCCGTGCCGCACCGCGCTGAAGGATGCGGGGCTCGCGGCGAGCGAGGTCGCCGAGGTCATCCTGGTCGGCGGTCAGACGCGTATGCCGCTGGTGCAGAAGTACGTGAAGGATTTCTTCGGCCGCGAGCCGCGCAAGGACGTCAACCCCGATGAGGCGGTGGCGGTGGGCGCGGCGATCCAGGCGGGCGTGCTCGCCGGTGAGGTCAAGGACGTGCTGCTGCTGGATGTCACGCCGCTGTCGCTCGGCATCGAGACGCTCGGTGGGGTGATGACCAAACTGATCGAGAAGAACACCACGATCCCGACCAAGGCCGCGCAGGTGTTCTCCACCGCCGATGACAACCAGACGGCGGTGACCATTCACGTGCTGCAGGGCGAGCGCGACCGGGCGGCGGACAACAAGTCGCTCGGCAAGTTCGACCTGTCGGACATCCCGCCCGCCCCGCGCGGCATGCCGCAGGTCGAGGTGTCCTTCGACATCGACGCCAACGGCATTCTCAACGTGTCGGCCAAGGACAAGGCGAGCGGACGGGAGCAGAAGATCGTCATCAAGGCCTCGAGCGGTCTGAACGAGGACGAGATCAAGCGGATGGTGCGCGACGCTGAGGCGCACGCCGCGGACGACAAGCGGTTCCGTGAGCTCATCGAGACGCGCAACAAGGCCGACGCGATGATCCACGCGGTCGAGCGCAGCGTGAAGGATCTCGGCGAGAAGGTCGAGCCGGGCGAGCGCGCGAGCGTCGAGTCGGCGATTGCCGATCTGCGCACGGCGCTGAAGGGCGATGACCGCGCGGTGATCGAGAAGAAGAGCGAGGCGCTGGCCCAGGTCTCCGCCGGCATCGCGCAGAAGGCGTACGCCGGGGAAGCCGCCGCGGGTGGCGCGCCGGCCGGGGCCGAACCCGGTGCCACGGGCGAAGGGGCCGCCGGCGGCAAGGAGAATGTCGTCGACGCGGAGTTCGAAGAGGTCAACGACAAGGGCCGCAAGGCATCCTGACCGCTCCGTTGAGCCAGTCGGTATAGTGGGCGGGGTTCGCGGCGCGAACCCCGCTGCCGCTGTGCGAGGCGCATGAAAAAAGACTTCTACAAAGTCCTCGACGTCCCCAAGACGGCGACCGAGGCGGAAATCAAAAAGGCGTACCGGCGCCTGGCGATGAAATATCACCCGGATCGCAATCCGGATGACGCGGAGGCCGAGGGGCGCTTCAAGGAGGCCAAGGAGGCCTACGAGATCCTCACCGACGCGCCCAAGCGGGCCGCCTACGATCAGTACGGCCATGCGGGCCTTGAGGCCGCGGCGGGCGGCGCTCGTGGCCACGGCAACACCGCGGATGCCTTCAGTGACATCTTCGGGGATGTGTTCGGGGACATCTTCGGCGCGGCTCGCCGCGGTGGACACGCCCAGGTGTTCCGCGGCGCCGATCTGCGCTATGACCTCGAGCTCGATCTGCACGAGGCGGTGTTCGGTCACTCGGTGGAGATCGAGGTGCCGAAACTCTCCGAGTGCGAGACCTGCCACGGCAGCGGCGCGGCCAAGGGCAGTACCCCTCAGACCTGTGATGCCTGCGGCGGCAACGGCCAGGTGCGCATCTCCCAGGGCTTCTTCCAGTTGCAGCAGACCTGCCCGAAGTGCCGCGGTGCCGGCACGATCGTGCGCAACCCGTGCGATACCTGCCTCGGGCAGGGCCGGGTGCGCCGCACGCGCCAGCTGTCGGTGAAGATCCCCGCGGGCGTGGATACCGGGGATCGCATCCGTCTCGGCGGCGAGGGAGAAGCGGGCCGCAACGGCGGGCCGCCGGGGGACCTCTACGTCGAGGTGCACGTGCGCGAGCACGCGATCTTCGAGCGGGACGGGGAGCACCTCTCCTGCGAAGTCCCGGTGAGTTTTGCGACCGCCGCGCTCGGCGGCACCGTGGAGGTGCCGACGCTCGACGGCAATGTGGCGCTGAAGATCCCGGCGGAAACCCAGTCGGGCCGGGTCTTTCGGCTGCGCGACAAGGGGGTCAAGCCGGTGCGCGGTGGCTCACGTGGGGATCTGTTCTGCCGGGTGGTCGTCGAGACTCCGGTGCATCTGTCGGCCGAGCAGCGCGAGCTGATCCGCACGCTCGAGGCGTCCCTGAAGGAGGAGGGCCCGCGCCACTCGCCGCGAGAGAAGGGGTTCTTCGATGGCGTGCGGCGCTTCTTCGGCGCCTGAGCGGCGATCATGAGCACCCGCATCGTCATCCTCGGGGCGGGCGGCCGGATGGGCCGCGCGCTGGTGCACGCGGCGGCGCAGTTCGACGGGCTCGTCCTGAGCGCAGCGGTGGCCTCGGCCACGAGCGGTGCGCTGGGACGGGATGCCGGGGAACTTGCCGGCGTCGCACCGCTCGGGGTCCGGGTGAGCGCGGACCTGGGGACGGCGCTGCAGGGCGCCGACGTCGCGATCGATTTCTCCGCCCCGCAGGCGACGGCGGCGCACCTGGCGGCCTGCCGGGCCGCCGGGGTTGCGCTGCTGCTCGGCACCACCGGCTATCCGGAGGCGCTCGAGGCTCAGTTTGCCGCCGCGGCCCGCGACGTCGCGCTGCTGGTGGCGCCCAATACCAGTCTCGGGGTGACCTTGCTGCTCGAGCTGGTGCGCACCGCGGCACAGGCGCTGCCGGCGGCGTTCGACATCGAGATCCTCGAGACCCACCACCGCATGAAGCGCGATGCCCCCTCGGGGACCGCGCTCGCGCTCGGCCGGGCCGCCGGTGAAGGTCGCGGCCTCTCGCCCGAGGGGGCGCTCGCCGCCGCCGGCGCGGGGCGCGCCGGCGCGCGGCCCGCGGGCCAGATCGGCTTCGCCGTGCTGCGCGGCGGGGACGTCGCCGGGGAGCATGAGGTGCGCTTTCTCGGCACCGGCGAGACGCTCGTACTGGGCCATCGGGCGGGGGATCGGAGCCTGTTCGCGCGCGGCGCTCTGACCGCTGCGCTCTGGCTCGCGCAGCGTCCGGCGGGCCGCTATTTCATGCGTGATATTTTATTTCAAAATCAATAGGTTGCGAAATTTTCCACGGCGTCTTCACTCCTTGTCGCGGGCGAATTTTCCATGGACACCCGCAGCCTCCGACCGTAGAATTTCGCCCGATCCGCTGCAGATTTTTCGAATTCTCGGCGGGTTAGTCCACGCAAGGCGGGAGGATGTTCACTACGAACTCCTCCCGCTTTGTATATCTGCAGGTCTTTGGGCCGAGAGCTCCGCAGCGCGGAGTGATCTACTCGCCGGCCGGCCGACCCGAGAGCCCATCGCACAAGAGAGGATTCATCGAAGTGAGCGTACCGGCAGTACTGGCACTTGCGGATGGGACCGTCTTCCGTGGCCAGTCGATTGGTGCCAAAGGCAACACCACGGGCGAAGTTGTCTTCAACACCGCCATGACGGGCTATCAGGAAATCCTGACCGACCCGTCATACGCCCGGCAGATCGTCACGCTCACCTGCCCGCACATCGGCAACACCGGGGCGACGCCGGAGGATCTGGAGTCGGCGCAGATCTACGCCGCCGGCCTCGTGGTGCGTGATCTGCCGGTGCGCTGGAGCAACTGGCGCGGCAGCGAATCGCTCGGGGCGTTTCTCGAGCGCGGCCGCATCGTCGCCATCGCCGGGATCGACACCCGCCGCCTGACGCGCATCCTGCGCGAGCGCGGCGCGCAGTCCGGTTGCATCATGACCGGAGAGCAGGCCGACGCGAACGCCGCGGTGATCGCGGCGCGCAAGTTCCCGGGCCTGAAGGGCATGGACCTCGCCAAGGTGGTCAGCACCCGGCGCTCCTTCCAGTGGAATGACGGGAGCGTCTGGCCGGAGGGCACGCGCACGCTGCGGGCGCATCAGCGGCTGCACGTCGTGGCGTACGACTTCGGGATCAAGCGCAACATCCTCAGGCTGCTCGCCGACTACGGCTGCCGCATGACGGTGGTGCCGGCCGAGACGAGCGCCGAGGAGGCGCTGGCGCTCGCCCCCGATGGCATCTTTCTCTCCAACGGCCCGGGCGATCCGGAGCCGTGCACCTACGCGATCGAGGCGGCGCGCGCGTTCCTCGCCACCGACTTGCCGGTGTTCGGCATCTGCTTGGGACACCAGATTCTCGGGCTCGCCAGCGGCGCGCGCACGCTGAAGATGAAATTCGGTCACCACGGGGCGAACCACCCGGTGCAGGACCTCGAGAGTGGGCGGGTGCTCATCACCAGCCAGAATCACGGCTTCGCCGTCGATGAGACGACGCTGCCCGCGAGCGTGCGCGCCACGCACCGCTCGCTGTTCGATGGCTCGCTGCAGGGGCTCGCGTTCACCGACCGTGCGGTGTTCGGCTTCCAGGGCCACCCCGAGGCGAGCCCCGGACCGCACGATGTGAAGCCGCTGTTCGAGCGCTTCGTGCAGCTGATGGTGCGCCGGCTGCAGGCGCAGCTGCGCCAGACCCCGCCGGGCGGCACCGGCTCTGCCCAGAACCCGCCGCGCCAGCCGGCCCTTTCCCGTTGATGCGAGACTGACTCAGTGCCCAAGCGCAGCGACCTGAAGAGCATTCTGATCATCGGCGCCGGTCCGATCGTCATCGGCCAGGCATGTGAATTCGACTACTCCGGCGCGCAGGCCTGCAAGGCGCTGCGCAGCGAGGGGTACCGGGTCATCCTGGTCAACTCCAATCCGGCCACCATCATGACCGACCCGGAGATGGCCGATGCCGTCTACATCGAGCCGGTCAACTGGCGCACCGTGGCGCGCATCATCGAGAAGGAGCGCCCCGATGCGCTGCTGCCCACCATGGGCGGTCAGACCGCACTCAACACCGCGCTCGATCTGGTGCGCGAAGGGGTGCTCGAGAAGTTCTCGGTGGAGCTGATCGGCGCGAAGCGCGAGGCCATCGACATGGCCGAGGACCGCGAGCGCTTCCGCAACGCGATGAGCGAGATCGGCCTGGAGTCCCCGCACTCGCAGATCGCCCGCAACCTCGAGGACGCGCTGCGGATCGTGGGGGAGATCGGCTTTCCGATCGTGATTCGCCCGTCCTTCACCCTCGGGGGCTCCGGCGGGGGCATCGCCTACAACCGCGAGGAGCTCGAGTCGATCGTCGCCGGGGGCCTGGATGCCTCGCCGACTTCCGAGGTGCTGCTCGAGGAGTCGGTGATCGGCTGGAAAGAGTTCGAGATGGAGGTGGTGCGCGACCACAAGGACAACTGCATCATCATCTGCTCGATCGAGAACCTCGATCCGATGGGCGTGCACACCGGCGACTCGATCACGGTCGCCCCGGCGTTGACGCTCACCGACAAGGAATACCAGCGCATGCGCGACGCCTCGATCGCCGTGCTGCGCAAGATCGGCGTGGACACCGGTGGGTCGAATGTGCAGTTCGCAGTCAATCCGCGCGACGGGCGGCTGCTGGTGATCGAGATGAACCCGCGGGTGTCGCGCTCCTCGGCGCTCGCCTCGAAGGCCACCGGCTTTCCGATCGCCAAGATCGCCGCGAAGCTTGCCGTCGGTTACACGCTCGATGAGCTGAAGAACGACATCACCGGCGGGGCGACCCCGGCGTCCTTCGAGCCGGCGATCGACTACGTGGTGACCAAGATCCCGCGCTTCACGTTCGAGAAATTCCCCGCGGCCAACGATCGCCTGACCACGCAGATGAAGTCCGTGGGCGAGGTGATGGCGATCGGGCGCACCTTCCAGGAGTCCTTGCACAAGGCGCTGCGCGGGCTCGAGACCGGGCTCGACGGCCTGACGCCGCAGGCGCTGCCGCCCTCGGCGGAGGAGTCCGAGGGCAAACTGACGCACGAGCTGCGTGCGCCGGGACCGAACCGGCTGCTGTATGTCGCCGATGCCTTCCGCGCCGGTTGGACGTTCGAGCGCATCGCCGAACTCACCCACATCGATCCGTGGTTCCTCGCGCAGATCGAGGATCTGATCGACGAGGAGCGCACGGTGAGCGCCGAGGGTCTCGCCGGCCTCACGGCCGCGCGGCTGCGGGTGCTGAAGCGCAAGGGCTTCGCCGATGCGCGGCTCGCGAAGCTCATCGACATGCCCGAGCAGGCCGTGCGCCACAAGCGCCACGACCTCGGCGTACGCCCGGTGTACAAGCGGGTCGACACCTGCGCGGCGGAGTTCTCCACCTCGACCGCCTACCTGTACTCCACCTACGAGGAGGAGTGCGAGGCCGAGCCGAGCACGCGGCGCAAGATCATGATTCTCGGCGGCGGGCCGAATCGCATCGGTCAGGGCATCGAGTTCGACTACTGCTGCGTGCACGCGGCTCTCAGCCTGCGCGAGGACGGGTTCGAGACCATCATGGTCAACTGCAACCCCGAGACCGTCTCGACCGATTACGACACCTCCGATCGGCTGTATTTCGAGCCGCTCACGCTCGAGGATGTGCTCGAGATCCTGGAGAAGGAAAAGCCCGAGGGGGTGATCGTGCAGTTCGGCGGGCAGACCCCGCTGAAGCTCTCGCGCGCACTCGAGCAGGCCGGCGCGCCGATCATCGGCACCTCGCCGGAATCCATCGACGTCGCCGAGGACCGCGAGCGATTCCAGGCGCTGGTGCACCAGCTCGGGCTGCGCCAGCCGGCCAACGCGACGGCGCGCACCGAGGATCAGGCCGTGAAGCTCGCGCGCGAGGTGGGCTTTCCGCTCGTGGTGCGTCCCTCGTACGTGCTCGGCGGGCGCGCCATGGAGATCGTGTTCAATGAGGAGGACCTGCGCGGATACATGAATCGCGCCGTGCAGGTCTCCAACGACAGTCCCGTGCTGCTCGATCGGTTCCTCGATGTCGCCATCGAGGTCGACGTGGATGCCGTCTGTGACGGCGAACAGGTGCTCATCGGCGGCATCATGGAGCACGTCGAGCAGGCCGGGGTGCACTCGGGGGATTCCGGCTGCTGTCTGCCGCCGAACAGCCTGAGCGCGCAGCTGCAGGAGCAACTGCGCGAACAGACGCGCAAGCTCGCCACGGCGCTGAACGTGATCGGGCTGATGAACATCCAGTTCGCGATCCAGAACGGCGTCATCTACGTCCTGGAGGTCAACCCGCGCGCCTCGCGGACCGTGCCGTTCGTCTCCAAGGCCACCGGAGTGCCGCTGGCGAAGATCGCCGCGCGGGTGATGAGCGGGCGGCGCCTCGCCGATCTCGGGGTGAGCGAGCGTCCGGCGCCGAAATATTATTCGGTCAAGGAAGCGGTCTTCCCGTTCGTGAAGTTCCCCGAGGCCGACCCGATCCTCGGCCCGGAGATGAAATCGACCGGCGAGGTGATGGGCACCGGGCGCACCTTCGGGGAAGCCTACGCCAAGGCGCAGAGCGCCTCGGGCGTCACGCTGCCGCGCCAAGGCGTGTGCTTCATCAGCGTGCGCGACCGGGACAAACCGGGCGCGGTACAGCTCGGTCGACGGCTGATCGAGCGCGGCTTCTCGCTGGTGGCCACCGAGGGCACCGCCCGGGAGCTGAGCGCCGCGGGGCTCGAATGCCGGCGCGTCAACAAGGTGCGCGAGGGACGCCCGCACATCGTCGATATGATCAAGAATGATGAGATCGATCTCATCGTCAATACGACCGAGGGCAAGCTCGCCATTCTCGAGTCCAATTCGATCCGCCGCGAGGCGGTACACCGGCGCGTGACGTATTACACGACGCTCGCAGCGGGCCTTGCGACCTGCGAGGCGCTCGACCATCTCGATGAGGTGGAGGTGAACCGCCTGCAGGATCTGCATCAGGGAGCGCTGAGCGCATGAAACGTACCCCCATGACACTGCGCGGTGCCGAGGCGCTGCGTGCGGAGCTGAAGCGCCTGAAGAGCGAGGCGCGCCCGGCGGTGATCAAGGCGATTGCCGAGGCGCGCAGTCACGGCGATCTGTCGGAGAACGCCGAGTATCACGCCGCCCGTGAGCAGCAGGGCTTCATCGAGGGACGGATCCGCGAGATCGAGGCGAAGCTCTCGAGCGCCGAGGTCATCGACCCCAGTGCGCTGCCGAAGACCGGCAAAGTGGTCTTCGGCTCGGTGGTCGAACTGCAGGACGAGGAGGGCAACCGTCTCGTCTACCGGATCGTCGGGGAGGACGAGGCGAACATCGGTGCCGGACTGATCTCGGTCACCTCGCCGATCGCGCGAGCGATGGTCGGGAAGTCCGAGGGCGACGCGGTGGACGTGGCGGCCCCGGGGGGCTTGCGCTCCCTCGAGATCGTCGAGGTCCGCCTCGACTGAGGGCTACTCGCCCGGAATGACGATGCGCGGCACGTCGCGTCGCGGCCGGTAGAGCGCCGCGACATTACCGATGCGCTGAATCAGCGCACTCCCGGTGCGTGCGGCGAGTTGCGTGAACAGCGCATCGCGCGCGTCGCGGTCGCCGCCCGGCGCCTTGACCTTGATCAGCTCGTGGTCGGTGAGCGCCCGGTCCGTCTCGAGCGCAACGGCCTCGGTCAGGCCGGCGTGGCCGAGGAGAATGACGGGTTTGAGCGCGTGCGCCAAGCCGCGGAGGTGCCGGCGTTGTCGCTCGGTCAGATTCGGTGCAGGGGACATCCGGCGGATTGTACAGACTCACATGGCGAAGCGGTCCAAAAGCAGCAGTCGGTGGTTGCAGGAGCATTTTTCCGACCCGTACGTGAAACGGGCACAGGCGGAAGGCTGGCGGTCGCGCGCGGTCTTCAAGCTCGAAGAGCTCGATAAGAGCGAGAAAATGATTCGATCCGGGGCCATCTGCCTCGATCTTGGTGCGGCACCCGGCGCCTGGAGCCAGTATCTGCAACGGCGCCTGGGGCGCAGCGGTCGGGTGGTGGCCACGGACATCCTGCCCATGGATCCGCTCGCGGGCGTGGAGTTCGTACAGGGCGATTTCCGCGAAAACGAGGTTTTCGAGCGTATTCTCTCCCTGGTGCCCGCGCGTGAGGTCGACTGGGTGCTCTCCGACATGGCCCCGTCCATGAGCGGGATCGACTCGGTCGATCAACCCCGCTCGATGTATCTGGCGGAACTTGCGCTCGATATGGCCGGCAGGGTCTTGAAGAGTGACGGTGGCGCCCTGATCAAGGTGTTTCAGGGTGCGGGTTTCGAAGCGCTGGTGCGCGACGCCCGTGGCCGGTTCGGCAAAGTGCGGCTGGTCAAACCCTCTGCCTCGCGTGCCCGCAGCGCCGAGATGTATCTGCTGGCGAAGGACTTCCGCTTGGTGTAGCGTGCTAAAGCAATGAACGATCTGACCAAGAACATCATTCTCTGGGCGATCATCGTGGTGATCCTGCTGGCGGTGTTCAGCCGCTACATGCCGAACACCAATGCGCCCCAGGCCCTGACGTACTCGACCTTCCTGAAGGACGTCGAGTCCAACCAAGTCTCCTCGGTGACCTTCCAGGGCACCATGCTCGATGGGGTCTTGAAGGATCACAAGCCGTTCAAGACCTTCAATCCCGAGACCGACTACACGGCCCTGATCGGGGCGCTCGAGCAGCACAGCGTCGACATCTCCGGCAAGCCGCCCAAGGGCGAGGGGATTCTCGAGCAGATCCTGATTCAGCTGCTGCCGGTGCTGCTGCTGATCGTCGTGTTCGCCTACATGCTGCGCCAGATGCAGGGCGCCTCCGGCGGACGCGGGGCGATGTCCTTCGGCAAGAGCCGCGCGCGGCTGCTCGGGGAGGACCAGGTCAGCGTGACCTTCGCGGACGTGGCCGGGGTCGATGAGGCCAAACAGGAAGTCGGGGAGATCGTCGATTTTCTGAAAGACCCGGGGAAGTTCCAGAAGCTCGGCGGCAAGATTCCCAAGGGCGTGCTGATGGTCGGCTCCCCGGGAACCGGCAAGACGCTGCTCGCGCGCGCCATCGCGGGCGAGGCCAAGGTGCCGTTCTTCACCATTTCGGGGTCGGACTTCGTCGAGATGTTCGTCGGCGTCGGCGCCTCGCGCGTGCGCGACATGTTCGAGCAGGCGAAGAAACACGCCCCGTGCATCATCTTCATCGATGAGATCGATGCGGTCGGCCGCCACCGCGGCGCCGGCCTCGGCGGCGGTCACGATGAGCGCGAGCAGACGCTCAATCAGCTGCTGGTCGAGATGGATGGCTTCGAGGGCAACGAGGGCATCATCGTCATCGCCGCGACGAACCGTCCCGATGTGCTCGACCCGGCGCTGCTGCGTCCGGGCCGCTTCGACCGCCAGGTCGTGGTGCCGCTGCCGGACGTGCGCGGCCGCGAGCAGATCCTGCGCGTGCACATGCGTCGCGTACCGCTCGGGGAGGACGTCAAGCCGGCGCTCATCGCCCGCGGCACCCCGGGGTTCTCGGGCGCGGATCTTGCGAACCTCGTCAACGAGGCGGCGCTGTTCGCCGCGCGCGCCAACAAGCGCGTCGTCGGCATGGACGAGTTCGAGCGCGCCAAGGACAAGATCATGATGGGCGCGGAGCGGCGCTCGATGGTCATGACCGAGGAAGAGAAGCGCATGACCGCCTACCATGAGGCCGGTCACGCCATCGTCGCCATGACGGTCCCGGAGCACGATCCGGTCTACAAGGTCACGATCATTCCGCGCGGCCGGGCACTCGGGCTCACCCAGTTCCTGCCCGAGCAGGACCGCTACAGCATGTCCAAACGGCGCCTGGAGAGCACGATCGCGACGCTGTTCGGCGGCCGTGTGGCCGAGGAGCTGATTTTCGGGCCCGAGGCGGTCACCACCGGTGCCTCGAACGACATCGAGCGGGCCACCGAACTGGCGCGCAACATGGTCACCAAATGGGGTCTGTCGGACAAGCTCGGGCCGCTGACCTACACCGAGGAGACCGGAGAGGTGTTCCTCGGCCGCAGCGTCACGCAGCACAAACAGGTCTCCGACGTCACGGCGCACGCCATCGACGAGGAAGTGCGACGCGTGATCGAGGGCAACTACAAGCGGGCGCGGGAGATCCTGACCGCGGCGCTCGACAAGCTGCATGCCATGGCCGAAACGCTGATCAAGTACGAGACCATCGAGGACGAGCAGCTGAAGGACGTCATGGCCGGACGCACGCCGAAGCCGCCGAGCGGCTGGGACGATTCGCTCTCGCATCATCCGCCGATGCCGCCCGGACCGTTGCCGGGCGCACCGCTCGGCTCGCCGGCCGGTTGACGCGAATCCGGGCGGCCCGCGCCCGGCACGAAGGCCCTGGGTGAGCACGCAGCTGCGCTGCGGCGAACGGACGCTCCTCCTGGAGCGCCCGCTCGTGATGGGGGTGGTGAATCTCACCCCCGACTCCTTTTCCGACGGCGGTCGCTATCTCGAACCGGCGCAGGCACTCGAACGGGCGCTTGCGCTCGCGGCCGAGGGCGCCGCGATCATCGATCTGGGCGGGGAATCGACCCGCCCGGGCGCCGCGCCCGTGACGGTGCAGGAGGAGTTGCGCCGAGTGCTGCCGGTGCTCGAGCGACTGCGCCCCCGAACCCCTGCCGTCCTCTCCATCGACACGAGCAAGCCCGCCGTGATGCGCGCCTGCGCCGCGGCGGGCGCCGATCTGATCAACGACGTCTATGCGCTGCGCGCCCCGGGGGCACTCGAGGCGGCCGCCGAATCCGGCTGCGCGATCTGTGTCATGCACATGCAGGGCGAGCCGCGCACCATGCAGCACGCGCCGCACTACGATGACGTGGTGGGCGAGGTGCGCGCGTTCCTGCAGGCGCGCGTGCGGGCCTGCCTTGCCGCCGGCATTGCCGAGGAGCGCATCGTGCTCGATCCCGGCTTCGGGTTCGGCAAGACGCTTGCACACAATCTCACGCTGCTGCGCCGCCTCGAGGCGCTGCGCATCGAGGGGCTGCCCATCCTCGCCGGCCTGTCGCGCAAATCGATGATCGGTGCGCTCACCGGCCAGCGGGCCGAGGAGCGCGTACACGGCAGCGTTGCCGCGGCGCTCATTGCGGCGCAGAACGGTGCGCAGATCCTCAGGGTTCACGACGTGGCCGCGACGCTCGATGCACTGAAGGTCCTGGCCGCCGTCTCGGGCGAGGATGCGCCCGGATAGACGCGGCTACAGCGGGCGCGGGTGTGCGGCCGGTGGACTGCGTTCCGGGTCCGCTCAGGAGAGACGGGGCGTATTCCTGACTCTGTGGACTCAGGAAACAAGGAGTGGCTCGAGCGCGACCGGTTGAGCAATCCACAGGCGCTGCGTCATGGGCTCCAATACGGTCTCGCGCCGCCTGCATCTCTGCTCAATGTTCACACGCTGTGCAGCGATTCTCGCTCGCCGGGCACGAGTCTCGCCCAAGCCCCCCTCCCTCACTCGGTGCGCGGCCTGCAGGAGTCGGGTCGGCTCGTTCGGGTGCCGAGCGCGGATCCTTCAGTCCGCACACCGGCGATCCACCGGCTGAAACGGCATCGCGGCGAGCGGTATCGCGCGGATCGACGGCGGCACCTGGCGGCGTCGAACGGCCGTAGGGTTCCGCAGACGCATGATCGGTGCGCGATGGACCGCCCGGAATCGCGATCCTCTGGCGCGCGCGAGTCGCATCCGGCGCGGCGAGATTCATAACATCCAGAGGCGCCCGGGCGTCGCGGTCGGGCAAGCGCAGGGTCTGCCGGTCCACCGGTCACGTCCTGATGACATGGTGTGCGTGCCGACCCGGCGTTGGGGGCGGGAATCGCTCGGCGCGCTAGGCGCTCGGTCAATGCCGGCCGGGCGCGAGACGACCCGGGCGGCGGCGGCTTGCGAGCGCAGTCGCAGGCCGTTTGGTTCATGCTGGCCCGTCGGTGGCGCGATGGTCGATAATGCGCGCCGCGGTGAACCGGCAACGACGAGGCGGAGCGCGTGAGCAGGAAATACTTCGGAACCGATGGCGTCAGGGGCCGGGTGGGCGAGGATCCCATGACGGTGGATTTCGCGCTGCGCCTGGCGAGTGCGGCCGGCCGGGTGCTCGCCCCGGAGGGCGGCACGGTGCTGATCGGCAAAGACACGCGCCTCTCGGGCTACATGTTCGAGTCGGCGCTCGAGGCGGGCTTCGTCGCCTCGGGCGTGAACGTCATGCTGATCGGACCGCTGCCCACCCCGGGCATTGCGTACATGACGCGCCGCTTCGAGTGCGATTTCGGCGTGGTGATCAGCGCCTCGCACAACCCGTACGATGACAACGGCATCAAGTTCTTCGACGGCGAGGGCAGCAAGCTCTCCGATGAGCTCGAGGCGCGCATCGAGGCGGAGCTCGACCAGCCGGTGCTCACCCGTGCCTCGCGCGGTCTCGGGCGCGCGATGCGCGTCGACCGGTCCCGCACTCACTACCAGGAATTCTGCGCCTCGACGCTGCCGGAGGGGACGGACCTCGCGGGCGTGAAGATCGTGATCGACTGCGCCAACGGTGCGGCCTACAAGGTCGCTCCGCGAGTGCTCGCCGATCTCGGCGCGGAGATCGTCCCGATCGGCTGCTCGCCGAACGGGCGGAACATCAATGACGGGTGCGGATCGCTGCACCCGGAGCTGCTGCAGCTCACGGTCACCGGGGTGCGTGCCCAGGTCGGCGTGGCGCTCGATGGGGATGGGGACCGGGTGGTCCTGGTCGATCACCTGGGACGAATCCTCGACGGGGACCAGATCCTCTATATCCTCGCGCGCGCCCGCCAGGAGGCCGGCACGCTCAGCGGACCGGTGGTCGGCACCGTGATGAGCAATCTCGGACTGGAAGTCGCGCTGCGCGAGCGGGGCATCGAATTCCGCCGCGCCGCCGTGGGCGACCGCTACGTGCTGTCGATGCTGCGCGAGAGCGGCGGCATGCTCGGTGGGGAGACTTCTGGACATATTCTGTGCCTCGATCGCACCACCACCGGCGACGGCCTGGTGAGTGCGCTGCAGGTCCTCGAGGTGATGCAGCACTGCGGCCGCTCGCTCGCCGAACTGGCCGCCCCGATGCGCAAGTTCCCGCAGGTGCTGCTCAACGTGCAGGTCGCCGAGCGCTTCAATCCGAGTGAGGTCCCGAGCGTCTGCGCGGCGGTGGCGCGTGTCGAGGCGCGGCTCGGGAGCGCCGGACGGGTGGTGTTGCGCGCCTCGGGGACCGAGCCGGTCATCCGGGTCATGGTCGAGAGCCGCGAGGACGCCAGCGCCCAGGCGGCGGCCGCCGAACTCGCCGAGGCCGTACGGAGCGCCACGCGCTGACGGGGTGATGCGCGCTCTGCGTTGCGCTGCGCTGAGCGCGCCGTTATCATCGCGCCCCCGTTCGAAGTCGGGACTCGCCCATGCGTCGCCCCATCGTTGCTGGAAACTGGAAGATGCACGGGACGCGCGCCGACAACGCGCGTCTGATCGAGGAATTGCTCGCCGGGCATCCCGACCGCGCGGGGGCCGAATGCCTGGTTTTCCCGCCGTTCGTGTACCTGCAGGATGTGGCGCGCCTGGTGCGCGATACCCCGATCCAGCTCGGTGCGCAGAATGTGTGCGCCGAGGCGCGCGGCGCCTTCACCGGGGAAGTCTCCGCGGCGATGCTGCAGGACGTGGGCTGCCGGTACGTGCTGGTGGGGCATTCCGAGCGGCGCTGGATCTACCACGAGGACGACCAGCTGGTGGCGCGCAAGTTCGCTGCCGCCCAGGCCAAGTCGCTGGTGCCGATTCTGTGCGTCGGGGAGCATCTGTGGGACCGGGAGAATGGACGGACCGAAGAGGTCGTCGCGCGGCAGCTGGACGTCGTGCTCGAGCTGTGCGGGGTGGGTGCGTTGGAATCGGGCGTCATCGCCTACGAGCCGATGTGGGCCATCGGCACCGGTCGCACCGCGACGCCCGAGCAGGCGCAGGCGGTGCACGCGTTCATTCGTGAGCGGATTGCAAAACGGGATGCTAAAATGGCTGAAGCGACCCGCGTGCTGTATGGCGGCAGTGTCAAGGCGAGCAACGCGGCCGAGCTGTTCGAACAGCCGGATGTCGACGGCGGCCTGATCGGCGGCGCGTCGCTCAATGCGGAGGAATTTTTGGCGATTCTCGCTGCGTGCGGGTTGCGCTGAGCGGTTGTAATTATGCTGCATGATGTTTTATTGGTGATTCAGCTGATTGCCGGGGTGTGCATCATCATTCTGGTGATGCTGCAGCACGGGCAGGGTGCGGATGCGGGCGCCGGATTCGGCGCAGGCGCTTCCGGCACGGTTTTCGGTGCGCGCGGCGCCACGACGGCGTTGTCGCGCGCGACGGCGATTTTCGCCGCCATCTTCATGCTCAACAGCCTGGCGCTGACGTATCTCAGCACCCGCACGCACGAGCAGCAGAAGACGATTCTGGATCTTGCGGGGCAGACGCATGCCGCGGGCGCCAAGGCGCCGGCGCCGGCTGCGAGTGCGCCGCAGAATGCGGGGACGGCCGGCAAGCCGGCTGGCGTACCGCCGAAGCCGTGAGGCTTGCATCGCAGCGATGATTGTTGATGTTGCCGACGTGGTGGAATTGGTAGACACACTAGCTTGAGGGGCTAGCGCCGCGAGGCGTGTCGGTTCGAGTCCGACCGTCGGCACCAAATTGTTTTCGTGCGCTGCTACAATGTGCAGCTTCGGAGGGGGAGGTGCCGAGAGGGCCTTCTTTTTCCGCGGTTTTGCTCAGGCGATGGAAGCATGCTGAACAATTACTTGCCAATTCTCATTTTTCTCGCCCTGGCGACCGCCATAGCGCTCGTGCTGCTGGCGCTGGGTTCCACCATCGGGCGCCTCTTTGCCCGCAACCCGGCCGACCGCGACAAGCTCTCCGCGTACGAGTGCGGCTTCGAGGCATTCGAAAACAGCCGCATCAAGTTCGATGTGCGCTACTACCTCGTCGCAATTCTGTTCATCGTCTTTGACCTCGAGACCGTCTTCTTCTTCCCCTGGGCCGTGGCGCTCGGAAAGAACGGGATCGCCGGTCTGATCGCCATGGTGGTGTTCCTCGGCATCCTCACCGTGGGTTTCATCTACGAGTGGAAGAAAGGGGCGCTCGAGTGGGATTGACGCAAGAGCAAGAGGGTTTCGCACAACGCGGATTCCTCACCACCCAGGTCGACAGCCTGCTCAACTGGGCCCGCACCGGATCGCTGTGGCCGATGACGTTCGGTCTCGCCTGCTGTGCGGTCGAGATGATGCACGCCGGTGCGTCGCGCTATGACCTCGATCGGTTCGGTGTGGTCTTTCGCCCCAGTCCGCGCCAGTCCGACGTGATGATCGTGGCCGGCACGCTGGTGAACAAGATGGCCCCGGCACTGCGTAAGGTGTACGACCAGATGGCCGAGCCGCGCTGGGTCATCTCCATGGGCTCGTGCGCCAACGGCGGCGGCTACTACCACTATTCCTACGCGGTGGTGCGCGGCTGCGACCGGATCGTGCCGGTCGATGTGTATGTTCCGGGCTGTCCCCCGACCGCCGAGGCGCTGGTGTACGGCATCATCCAGCTGCAGAAGAAGATCGCCCGCACCAGCACGATCGCCAGGTAGAGCGCACACCTATGGAACCATCCACCGAACAGGCTGGCGCCGGCAACGGCATCGAGGCGCTGGCGCGTACGATAGAGGCGCGGGTGAGCGGCGTGCGCCGCCTGCCCTCGCTCGCGCAGGATCTGGCCTTCGAGGCCGAAGCGGACCGGCTGCTCGAGGTGTGCCGGGCGCTGCGCGACACCCCGGAGCTGCGCTTCGAGGAGCTGATGGACGTCGCCGGGGTCGATTACCTGCACCACGGTCGCGAGGAGTGGCTGACCTCGGGGGCGACCCGCACGGGCTTCAGCCGCGGTCGCGAACTCAATGCGCCGCCGGATCCGGACATGCCGGGGCGCTTCGCGGTCGTCTATCAGCTGCTGTCGATCACGCACAACGCGCGTCTGCGGCTGCGCGTGGTCTGCCCGGATACGCGCGAACCGGTGGTCGACTCCCTGGTCGACGTGTGGTCGAGCGCGAACTGGTTCGAGCGCGAGACCTTCGATCTGTTCGGCATCGTGTTCCGCGGTCATCCGGACCTGCGCCGCCTCCTGACCGACTATGGCTTCATCGGCCATCCGTTCCGCAAGGACTTCCCGCTGATCGGCAACGTCGAGACGCGCTACGACCCTGAGAAGAAGCGCGTGGTGTACGAGCCGGTGAGCATCGTGCCGCGCGTGCTCGCGCCGAAGGTGATCCGGCACGACAACCGCTACGAGCCGGCGCTGAAGGCTCCGGAGTTGCCCCGCTGATGGCTCAGTCGACGAACGATCATCCGCTCGCGGAGATCCGCAACTACACGATGAATTTCGGGCCCCAGCACCCCTCCGCACACGGGGTGCTGCGATTGGTGCTTGAGATGGACGGCGAGGTGATTCAGAAGGCCGATCCGCACATCGGCCTGCTGCACCGGGCGACGGAGAAGCTCGCCGAGTCGAAGCCGTTCAACCAGTCGATCGGCTACATGGACCGTCTCGACTACGTGTCCATGATGTGCAACGAGCACGCCTACGTGCTCGCCATCGAGAAGCTCCTCGGCATCACGCCGCCCGAGCGCGCGCAGTACATCCGCGTGCTGTTCGATGAGATCACGCGCGTGCTGAACCACCTGATGTGGCTCGGCGCCCATGCGCTCGATATCGGCGCGATGACGGTGTTCCTGCTGTGCTTCAAGGAGCGCGAGGAACTGATGGACGTGTACGAGGCGGTCTCCGGCACGCGCATGCACGCCACGTACTACCGTCCGGGCGGGGTATACCGCGACCTGCCGCAGAGCATGCCGAAGTACCAGCCGTCCAAGTGGCGCACGCGCAAGGAAGTCGAGCGCCTGAACGAGACGCGCTCCGGCTCGATGCTCGATTTCATCGATGCGTTCGCGGCACGTTTCCCCGCTGCGATCGCCGATTACGAGACGCTGCTCACCGATAACCGGATCTGGAAGCAGCGCACGGTCAACATCGGCGTGGTGCCGCCGGAGCGGGCGCTGCAGCTCGGCTTCTCCGGCCCGATGCTGCGCGGCTCGGGCGTGGTGTGGGATCTGCGCAAGAAGCAGCCGTACGAAGTGTACGATCGGATGGATTTCGACATCCCCGTCGGGACCAATGGCGACTGCTACGACCGCTACCTGGTGCGCATCGAGGAGCTGCGCCAGTCGACGCGCATCATCCGCCAGTGCGTCGAGTGGCTGCGCACCAATGCCGGCCCGGTGATGATCGACGACCGCAAGGTGCGTCCGCCGAGCCGCGAGCACATGAAGGGCGACATGGAATCGCTCATCCACCACTTCAAGTTCTTCACCGAAGGCTACGACGTGCCGGCCGGGGAGACCTACGCCGCCATCGAGGCGCCGAAGGGTGAATTCGGTATCTATCTGGTCTCTGACGGCGCCAACAAGCCGTACCGCCTCAAGTGCCGTGCGCCGGGCTTTGCGCATCTGGCGGCGCTCGAGGAAATGGTGCGCGGCCACATGCTGGCCGACGTGGTGGCGGTGATCGGAACGCAGGACATCGTCTTCGGGGAAGTCGACCGTTGAGCAACGATAAGCACACGACGCCGGCAGACGGCGACATCGGACTGCTCTCGGAGCAGACCCGCCGCGAAATCGATCACTGGGTGGCGAAGTTCCCGCCGGGCCGCCAGCGCTCGGCGTGCATCGCGGCGCTGCGCGCCGCGCAGGAGCAGAACCACGGCCACCTCACCAAGGCGCTGATGGACGCGGTGGCCGCGTACCTGAAGCTGCCCGCGATCCAGGTGTACGAGGTGGCGAGCTTCTACTCGATGCTCGAGACCCACCCGTGCGGCCGTCACCACGTGAGCATCTGCACGAACGTCTCGTGCATGCTGAACGGGGCCGATGCGCTGGTCGCGCACGCCGAGCGCAAGCTCGGCATCAAACTCGATGAGAGCACCCCCGACGGGCGGATCTTCCTGAAGGATGAGCATGAGTGCCTGGCGGCCTGCACCGGTGCGCCCATGATGATGGTGGATCACGTCTTCCACGAGCATCTCACGCCCGAGAAGCTCGATCAGATCCTCGATGAGTTGAAGTAGTCCCATGCCCATCAGCCCCGACAAGATGAATCTGGTGGTGTTCGAGCCGCTGAAGCTCGAGCGTTCGTGGACACTGCAGACCTACCGCAAGATCGGCGGGTACTCGGTGTGGGAGAAGATCCTCGCCGAGAAGCCCCCGCGCGAGCAGATCATCGATGAGTTGAAGGCCTCGGGGCTGCGCGGCCGCGGCGGCGCGGGCTTCCCGACCGGCACGAAGTGGAGCTTCATGCCCCGCAACTCGGACGTGCAGAAGTACATGGTCTGCAACTCCGATGAGAGCGAACCGGGAACCTGCCACGACCGCGACATCCTGCGCTACAACCCACATGCGCTCATCGAGGGCATGGCGATCGGCTGTTACGCGACCAACTCCACGGTCGGCTACAACTACATCCGCGGGGAGTTCCTCGGCGAGCCCGTGCCGCGGTTCGAGGCGGCGCTGCAGGAGGCGTACGCGGCGGGGCTGCTCGGCCGGAACGTGCGCGGCAGCGGCATCGACTGCGACATTCATACCTTCGTCGGCGCCGGCGCCTACATCTGCGGCGAGGAGACGGCGCTGCTCGAGTCGCTCGAGGGCAAGCCCGGTCGGCCGCGCTTCAAGCCGCCGTTCCCAGCCAACTTTGGTCTCTACGGCAAGCCGACCACCATCAACAACACACAGAGCTACGCCTCGGTGCCCACCATTTTGCGCAACGGCGCGAAGTGGTTCGCGGACCTCGGCCCGGCGAACTCCGGCGGCACGGTGATCTTCTCGGTCTCCGGCCACGTCGAGCGCGCGGGCAACTTCGAGGTGCCGCTCGGTGTGCCGTTTGCGGACCTGCTGGCGCTCGCCGGCGGCGTGCGCGGCGGGCGCAAGCTCAAGGCCGTCATTCCGGGCGGCTCCTCGGTACCGGTGGTGCCTGGGGATGTGATGCTCAAGACGAACATGGATTACGACTCGCTGCGCGCGGCGGGTTCGGCGGTCGGCTCCGCGGCGGTCATCGTCATGGACGAGACGACCTGCATGGTGCGCGTGCTCGAGCGCATCTCGCGCTTCTACATGGCCGAGTCCTGTGGTCAGTGCACGCCGTGCCGCGAGGGCACCGGCTGGATGAACCGGATCGTCAAACGCATCCTCGCGGGCCAGGCGCGCCGCGAGGAACTCGACCTGCTCGTCGATGTGGCCAACCGCATCGAGGGGCACACCATCTGTGCACTTGGCGATGCGGCGGCCTGGCCGGTGCAGAGCTTCATGAAGCACTATCGCCACGAGTTCGAGTACATGATCGATCACGGCGGACGCAGCATGGTCGCGGATCAGCTCGGGGCACGGGCGGCATAACATGGCAGAAGAATTCGTCAACATCGAGATCAACGGACAGCCCGTCAAGGCCCGCAAGGGCGCGATGATCATCCAGGCCACCGACGCCAACGGGGCGTACGTGCCGCGCTTCTGCTACCACGAGAAGCTCGCGGTGGCGGCCAATTGCCGCATGTGCCTGGTGGAAGTCGAGAAGGCTCCGAAGCCGCTGCCGGCATGCGCCACGCCCGTGATGGAGGGCATGAAGGTCTTCACCCGCTCGCCGAAGGCGATCGCCGCGCAGCGCGCGGTGATGGAGTTCCTGCTCATCAATCACCCGCTCGACTGTCCGATCTGCGATCAGGGCGGGGAGTGCGAGCTGCAGGACCTGGCGGTCGGTTTCGGGCGCGACTACTCGCGGTACACCGAGCGCAAGCGCTCGGTGGCGGACGAGGACTTAGGTCCCCTGATCGCCACCGACATGACCCGGTGCATCCACTGCACGCGCTGCATCCGCTTCACCGAGCAGATCGGCGGTGAGCAGGAGCTCGGCATGGTCGGGCGCGGGGAGAACATGAAGGTGCGCCGCTACATCGAGAGCACCGTCAATCACGAGCTGTCGGGCAACGTCATCGACCTGTGCCCGGTCGGCGCGCTCGTCTCCAAGCCGTATCGCTTCAGCGCGCGCGCCTGGGAGATGACCGCCGTGCCGCTGGTCTCGCCGCATGACGGTGTCGGCAGCAACCTCTACGGGCACGTGCTGCGCGGCCGGCTGATGCGCGTCGTGCCGCGCCAGAACGAGGCGATCAACGAGATCTGGCTCGCCGACCGCGACCGCTTCAGCTACGAGGGCGTCTACAGCCCCGAGCGCCTGCAGCGCCCCATGGTGCGCGAGAACGGCGAGTGGGTGGAGACGGACTGGGAGAATGCGCTCGCGAAGGCCGCCGAAGGTCTGCGACCGCAGGGCGGCTCGCTCGGGGTGCTGGCGAGCCCCTCGAGCACCCTCGAGGAACTCTATCTCGCCGGGCGCATCGCCCGCGGGCTCGGCAGTGCCAACATCGACAGCCGGCTGCGCCAGAGCGACGTGCGCGACCAGGCGAGCGATCCGCTGTATCCGAACCTCGGCCTGCGCATCGCCGACGTCGATTCGCTCGATGCGCTGCTCGTCGTCGGTTCGAATCTGCGCCGCGAGGTGCCGATCCTGGCGCACCGCGTGCGCAAGGCCGCTGAGCGCGGCGCCCAGGTGGCGCTGATCAACCCGGTGCGCTTCCCGTATTTCTTCCCGCTGGCGGCCGAGCTCGAGTCGGCACCGGAGACGCTGGTGAGCGACCTGGCGGCCGTTCTGGCCGCGGCGCTCGAGGCGGCCGGCACGTCCGCACCGGCGCACCTGGCGCAGACCGTGGCTGGCGCGTCGGTCGCGGCGACCCATCGCGCGGCCGCCGGTGCATTGGCGCACGGCGAGAGGCGCGCGCTGTGGCTCGGAGCTTTGGCCCTGCGCCATCCCCGCTTCGCGGACCTGCGCGCACTCGCTGCCGCGATCGCCCAGACCACCGGGGCGTCCTTGGGCGTGCTCGCCGAGGGCGCGAATGCGGCCGGCGCCCATCTCGCCGGCGCGGTGCCGCACCGGGCGGCCGGCGGTACGGCGGCCACCACGATCGGTCTCAGTGCCGCGCAGATGCTGGCCCAGCCGCTGTCGGCCTACCTGCTGGTGGGGACCGAGCCGTGGCTGGATGTTCCGGGCAGCGCCGCGGAACGCACGCTCGGGGCCGCTCAGTTCGTCGTAGCGGTCACGCCGTTTGCGAGCGAGACGTTGCGCCGCGTGGCCCATGTGCTGCTCCCGGCTGGAACGTTCGCTGAGACGTCCGGTACCTACGTCAACCTCGAGGGGCTGTGGCAGAGCCAGACGGGCGCCGCGCAGCCGGTCGGGGAGGCCCGTCCCGGCTGGAAGGTGCTGCGCGTGCTCGGCAACCTGCTCGACCTGGAGAAGTTCGACTACGTCTCGAGCGAACAGATTCGCCTCGAGCTGGCGGCACTGTGCGGCGCCGAGACCGCGTATGCGGCTCCCGCCTATCGCGGCACGCATGCCGTCGTGCCGGGCGGGGAGGCGGGTCAGGTGCTGGATCTGCCGATGTATCAGATCGACGCGCTCGTGCGCCGCGCCCCCTCGCTGCAGAAAACGCTCGAGGGCCGTACCACAGCGGTGACCTACTGACGATGCACACGCCAATCACCCATCTGCTCGCACTCTGGGGCACGCTTCCGGACATCATCCGCACGGTCGTGTGGATCCTGATCATCTCCATCGCGGTCATCCTGTGTGTGGCCTTCCTCACGCTCTGGGAGCGCAAGGTCATCGGCTGGATGCAGCTGCGGCGCGGCCCGAACCGCGTGCGCATCTTCGGACTGCTGCCGGGCTTCGGGCAGCCGTTCGCCGATGTGTTCAAGCTGCTGACGAAGGAAGTGATCGTCCCTTCGAGCGCGAACAAGTTCCTCTTCCGTCTCGCCCCGGCGCTCGCGCTCGTGCCGGCGCTGGCGGCCTGGGCGGTCATCCCGCTCTCCCCGGCGCTGGTGGTCTCCAAGGCCAACGCCGGGCTGCTGTATCTGCTCGCGCTCTCCTCGATGGGCGTGTACGGCATCATCCTCGCCGGCTGGTCCTCGAACTCCAAGTACGCGTTCCTCGGGGCGATGCGCTCGGCGGCGCAGATGGTCGCCTACGAGATCGCCATGGGCTTCGCGCTGGTCGGAGTACTGATGGCCTCCGGCAGCATGAATCTCGGTCAGATCGTCGGCCACCAGCAGGGCGGGATGCTCGCCTGGAACTGGTTCTGGCTGTTCCCGCTGTTCGTCGTGTACCTCATCGCCGGGGTCGCCGAGACCAATCGCGCCCCGTTTGACGTCGCCGAGGGCGAGTCGGAGATCGTGGCGGGCTTCCACGTCGAGTACTCGGGCATCGCGTTTGCGCTGTTCTTCCTCGCCGAATACGCCAACATGATCCTCATCTCGGCGCTGACCGCGGTGTTCTTCTTCGGCGGCTGGCTCTCGCCGTTTGCCGGCTACCCGGTCATCGGCACGACGTTCCTTGCGGATCCGAGCTTCTTCTGGCTGGGCCTGAAGGTGTTCGTGTTCCTGTTCCTGTTCCTGTGGTTCCGCGCCACGTTCCCGCGCTATCGCTACGACCAGATCATGCGGCTTGGCTGGAAGACGCTCATTCCCGTGACGCTGGTGTGGATCTGCGTGGAGATGCTGATGTCGGTAGTCCACATCGGACCGTGGGCCAAGCCCTGGTTCCATTGAAGGTGAAGGCAATGGCCAATCCGCTGAAAACTTTCCTGCTGCCGGAGCTCCTGAAGGGGATGTCCGTCACCGCGCGTACCTTCTTTACGCGCAAGTACACGCTGAACTATCCGGAAGAGAAGGCCCCACAGTCCCCGCGCTTCCGCGGTCTGCACGCGCTGCGCCGCTATGCAAACGGCGAAGAGCGCTGCATCGCCTGCAAGCTGTGCGAGACGGTCTGCCCGGCGGTCTGCATCACGATCGACTCGGACGTGGCCGAGGACGGCACTCGGCGTACGAGCCGCTACGACATCGACCTGTTCAAGTGCATCTATTGCGGTTTCTGCGAGGAGGCCTGCCCGGTCGATGCCATCGTGCTGACGCGCATCCACGAGTACCACATGGAGAACCGTGGCGAGAACATCATGAGCAAGGACAAGCTGCTGGCCGTGGGTGAGCGTTACGAGACCCTGATCGCCGCCGACAAAGCGGCCGATGCACCCTACCGGTGAGGTCGAGGCCGTGTTAGCCGAAATTCTCTTCTACGTCTTCGCGACACTGCTGGTGGCCGGCGCGCTCGGTGTGATCACCGCGCGCAACCCGGTCTACTCGGTGCTGTTTCTGGTCTTCTCCTTCATCAGTTCGGCGGCGATCTGGCTGCTGGTCGAGGCGGAGTTCCTCGCCCTCGTGCTGGTGCTGGTGTACGTCGGGGCGGTGATGGTGCTGTTTCTGTTCGTGGTGATGATGCTCGACATCAACGTCGCTGAACTCAAGCAGGGCTTCACCCGCTTCGCCTGGCTCGGCTGGAGCACCGCGCTCGCGCTGATCGGGGAGATCACCGCGGTGATCTGGGGGCACGGACTCGGCGGCATCGACGTCAACCGCGGGTTCGTCAGCGAGCCGGCGAACTACAGCAATACGATGGCGATCGGACAGGTGCTGTACACGAAGTACCTGTACCCCTTCGAGCTCGCCTCCGTGGTGCTGGTGGTGGCGATCGTGGCGGCCATTGCCCTCACGCTGCGCCGCCGGCCGGGAGTGAAAGTGCAGGACGTCTCGCGCCAGGTCGCGGTGCGTGCCGAGGACCGGCTGCGCATCGTGAAAATCTCCGCGGAGAAACGCTCATGATCACGCTGGCCGATCTGCTGACTCTCTCCGGGATTCTGTTCTCGCTGGCGGTGGCGGGTATCTTCCTCAACCGCAAGAACGTCATCCTGCTGCTGATGTGCGTGGAATTGCTGCTGCTCGCGGCCAATTTCAATTTCATCGCCTTCTCGCGCATGTTCGGTGACCTGACCGGCCAGGTGTTCGTGTTTTTCGTGCTCACCGTGGCGGCGGCCGAGTCGGCCATCGGACTGGCGATCCTCGTGGTGCTGTTCCGTGGCCGGCGCAGCATCAATGTCGAAGATCTGAATACTCTCAAGGGCTGAGGCCGCATGAATCCGCATCTGCTGATCGCCATCCCCCTCGCGCCGCTGATTGCGGCCGTGATTGCGGGCCTTTTCGGCAAACGCATCGGCCGCGCCGCCTCGCACACGCTCACCATCGCCGGCGTCGCCATCGCCTGCGCTCTGTCGCTGTACGTGCTGAAGCAGCTGTACTGGGGCGGGGTGAGCTCGTTCAACGGCCCGGTGTACACCTGGGCGGTGAGCGACGGGGTGCACATCCAGGTCGGCTTCCTGATCGACCGGCTCACCGTGCTGATGATGTCAGTGGTGACGTTCGTGTCGCTGTGCGTGCACGTCTACACCATCGGCTACATGAGCGATGATCCGGGCTACACCCGCTTCTTCAGCTACATCTCGCTGTTCACCTTCTCGATGCTCATGCTCGTGATGGCGAACAACTTCATGCAGCTGTTCTTCGGCTGGGAAGCGGTGGGCATGGTCTCGTACCTGCTGATCGGCTTCTGGTACACCCGCCCGAGCGCGATCTTCGCCAATCTCAAGGCGTTCATCGTCAACCGCGTCGGTGACTTCGGCTTCGTGATCGGCATCGCGGCGCTGTTCTCGTTCACCCATTCGCTCTCCTACACCACGGCGTTCGCGGCCGCGCCGCATCTGGCGCAGCTGCAGCTGCCGGTGTTCGGCGGCGTCAATGCGCTCACGCTGATCTGCGTGTGTCTGTTCATCGGCGCGATGGGCAAGAGCGCGCAGGTGCCGTTGCACGTGTGGCTGCCGGACTCGATGGAAGGTCCGACCCCGATCTCGGCGCTGATCCACGCCGCCACGATGGTGACGGCGGGCATCTTCATGGTGGCGCGCATGTCCCCGCTGTTCGAGTACTCGAGCGCGGCGCTGTCGTTCGTGCTGGTGATCGGCGCGACCACCGCGTTCTTCATGGGCATCCTCGGCGTCATCAACAACGACATCAAGCGCGTCATCGCCTACTCGACGCTCTCGCAGCTCGGGTACATGACCGCCGCGCTCGGCGCGTCGGCCTACAACGCGGCGATCTTCCACCTGATGACGCACGCGTTCTTCAAGGCGCTGCTGTTCCTCGCGGCCGGTTCGGTCATCATCGGCATGCACCACGAGCAGGACATGCGCAAGATGGGCGGGCTCGGCAAATACATGCCGATCACCGCCGTGACCTGCTGGATCGGCGGACTCGCGCTCGTGGCCGCGCCGTTCTTCTCCGGCTTTTATTCCAAGGACGCCATCATCGAGGCGATCGGGCTCAGCCACCGCTGGGGCTCGACGTACGCGTACTGGTGCGTGCTGCTCGGAGCGTTCGTGACCTCGCTGTACACGTTCCGTCTGCTGTTCATGACCTTCCACGGCGAGGAGCGCTTCCGCAAGGTGCACGCCGAGCACGGTGACGATCATGGCCATGAGGCGCACGGCGGCGTGCACGAGCCGCATGAGAGTCCGTGGGTGGTCACGGTGCCGCTGATCGCGCTCGCCATCCCGTCCTTGCTGATCGGGTATTTCACGGTCGGCACGGTGCTCTACGGCAATTACTTCGGCAGTGCGATCAAGGTGCTGCCGGCGCACAACGTCATCGGGCGCCTGGCGGCGCACTACCACGGGCCGCTCGCCCTCGCGCTGCACTCGTTCGTCACTGCGCCGTTCTGGCTGGCCGTGGCCGGGTTCGTCACCGCGTGGCTGTTCGTGCTGAAGCGTCCGGATCTGGCCGACGCGGCCGCCGTGAAGTTCGGCTGGTTGAAGCGCATCCTCGATCAGAAGTACTACTTCGACTGGTTCAACGAGCAGGTCATCGCGCGCTTCAGCCGGGCTCTGGGTCTCGGGCTGTGGAAGGCGGGCGACCAGGCGATCATCGATGGAGCCCTGGTCAACGGCACGGCCGCGACGGTCGGCTGGTTTGGCAGCGTGGTGCGGCGCGTACAGAGCGGCTATCTCTACTCGTACGCCTTTTGGATCGTGATCGGCCTGGCGACGCTGCTCGGCTGGTTCCTGGTCCACGCTTAAGCCCACGCAGAGCATTTCGGAGAACGCACAAGAATGCACGACCACCTGCTGTCCCTGCTGATCTGGCTGCCCATCGCCTCCGGCGTCGTGGTGCTGCTGCTCGGGGATCGGAACATCGTCGCGGGCCGTTGGTTCGCGCTCGCCGCTTCGCTCGCGACGCTTGCGCTGTGCGTGCCGCTCGTCCTCGGGTTCAGCTCCCATACTGCGGCCATGCAGTTCGTGCAGAAGGCCGCCTGGATCCCGCGCTTCCATGCCCACTACGGTCTCGGCGTCGACGGCATCTCGATGCCGCTCGTGGTGCTGACCGCGTTCATGACCGTGCCGGTGATCATCGCCGGCTGGCAGGTGATCACCAATCGTCCGGCGCAGTACTTCGCCGCCTTCCTGATCATGGAAGGACTGATGAACGGGGTGTTCTCGGCCACCGACGCGCTGCTCTTCTACTTCTTCTGGGAAGCGATGCTGATCCCGATGTTCCTCATCATCGGCATCTGGGGCGGCCCGCGGCGCGTGTACGCGACCATCAAGTTCTTCCTGTACACCTTCCTCGGCTCGGTGTTCATGCTGGCGGCGCTGATCTACCTGTATCTGAAGGCGGGCAGCTACTCGATCGCCGCCTTCCAGGCGCTGCCGCTGACGCTCGTCGAACAGCGCTGGATCTTCGCCGCCTTCCTGCTCGCCTTCGCGGTCAAGGTGCCGATGTGGCCGGTGCACACCTGGTTGCCCGATGCGCACGTCGAGGCGCCGACCGGCGGCTCGGTGATCCTGGCGGCCATCATGCTGAAGATGGGCGGATACGGGTTTCTGCGCTTCAGTCTGCCGATCGTGCCTGACGCCTGCCGACAGCTCGACGGGCTCATGATCACGCTCTCGCTCATCGCCATCATCTACATCGGCTTCGTCGCGCTCGTGCAGCAGGACATGAAGAAGCTGATCGCGTATTCCTCGATCGCCCACATGGGTATCGTCACGCTCGGGGTGTTCCTCGTGTATGCGATCGTGGCGAGCTCGGGCACGACGCTCGATGCCGGCATGGGCCTCGACGGGGCGATGGTGCAGATGGTCTCGCACGGTCTGATCTCCGGGGCGCTGTTCCTGTGCGTCGGGGTGCTCTACGACCGCATGCACAGCCGGCAGATCGCCGACTACGGCGGCGTGGTCAACACCATGCCGATCTTCGCCGGCTTCATGGTCCTGTTTGCGCTGGCGAACACCGGGCTGCCCGGCACCTCAGGTTTCGTCGGGGAGTTCCTCGTGATCCTCGCCAGCTTCAAGGCGAGCTTCTGGTACGCGGCGCTCGCGGCGCTGACGCTCATCCTCGCGGCTGGCTATACGCTCTGGCTGGTCAAGCGGGTGGTGTTCGGTCCGATCGGCAATGATCACGTGGCCCAACTGACCGATCTCAACGGGCGGGAATTCCTGATCCTCGGCGTGCTCGCCGTGGCGGTGCTGCTGCTGGGCGTGTGGCCCGAGCCGCTGCTGAAGGTCATGGAGCCCTCGATCCAGCACCTGGTCACCCAGGCCGCTGCCACCAAGATTCCGGTGTAGACCCGATGCCCGACTCCATGATGAACCTGCACACCCTCGCCGCTGCGCTGCCGGAGATGTATCTGGCCGCGGCCTTCTGCGTCGTCCTGCTGTTCGAGGCATTCGTCGGCGAGCGACGCCCCGGGGCCACCGGCACCCTGACGCTGCTGCTGCTGGTGATCGGCGCGGGGCTCACGGTCCAGTTCGCCGACGTGACGCAGCGCATGGTGCTGTTCGATGGCAGCTACGTCGCCGATCCGCTCGCCTACGTGCTGAAGCTTGCCGGCTTCCTCACCGTGGCGGTGGGGCTGCTGTACTCACGCGCCTATCTGCAGGACCGCGACATCCTCAAGGGCGAGTACTACGCGCTGTCGCTCTCGGCGTTGCTCGGCATCTTCGTGCTGATCTCCGCCAACAGCCTGTTGACGGTGTACCTCGGCGTTGAGCTGCTGGCGCTCTCGGTGTACGCCATGGTGGCCTTCGACCGCGAGTCCGCGCGCGCCGCCGAGGCGGCCATGAAGTACTTCGTGCTCGGTTCGATCGCCTCGGGGATGCTGCTGTACGGCATGTCCATCGTGTACGGGCTCACCGGCACACTGAGTCTCGACGGGATCGCCGTTGCGCTCAACGCCCCGCACAACCTCGGGGTGATCCTGGGGCTGACCTTCATCGTGGTGGCGGTCGCCTTCAAGATGGGCGCCGTTCCGTTTCACATGTGGCTGCCGGACGTGTACGACGGTGCGCCCACCAGCGTCACACTGTTCGTCGGCACGGCGCCGAAGATTGGCTACTTCGCACTCGCGCTGCGCCTGCTGGCGCACGGACTCGCCGGGGTGACGGTCGACTGGGCGGGGATGCTCGTCCCGCTGGCGGTGCTGACGCTTATCGTCGGCAATGTCGTCGCCATCGCGCAGACGAACATCAAGCGCATGCTGGCCTACTCGACGATCGCGCACGTGGGATTCATCGTGCTCGGGTTCGCCTCCGGCACGGCAGATGGCTACAGCGCGGCGCTGTACTACACGCTGGTGTACGTGCTGATGGCGCTCGGATTCTTCGGCGTGGTCATTCTGGCGAGCCGCAAGGGCTTCGAGGCCGAAAAGCTCGAGCACTACAAGGGCCTGTACCGGCGCGATCCGCTGCTGGCGCTCGCCATGGCCATGCTGATGTTCTCCACCGCCGGGGTGCCGCCCTTCGTCGGGTTCTGGGCGAAGCTGCGCATCATCCAGGCGCTGTGGGAGACCCAGCACCTCTGGCTGGTGGTGATCGCCGTGCTGACCTCGGTGGTCGGGGCCTTCTACTACCTGCGGGTGGTGAAGCTGATGTACTTCGATGAGCCGCCGGAGTCGCTGCCCGAGACGGTCCGTTCATTCGGGGTGCGCTTCGCGCTCGGCGTCAATGCCGCAGCGGTGCTGGTGCTCGGCATCCTGCCCGCGCCGCTGCTCGATCTGTGCGCCCGCCTCATCCACTGAGCCGCACCGCGCGCCCCTAGGGGGCGCGCGGCGTCGGCTTCTTGCGGCGCATGATCAGCCGCGCCGCCAGCAGCAGCACCACGATGTTCAGAACCCACCACGCCGCGTAGCCGTGCTTCTCCAGCACGGCCAACCGGTCGGGGCGCTTCGACAGACGTACCGTGGCGCTGAGCAGCTCGTGGATGCCGTCGTGGGCCACCACCACCTGCAGAGTGTGCGCGCCACCTTTGAACGCCTGAGTCGAGAGCACGTAGGCCGAACCGCGGGCCGTCACGGGCACCGTGCGGCCGCCGAGCTGCGCGGTGAGATTGCCGGCGCCCTCGATCGGAGCGCCGCCGCGGGCGCGGGTGACGTGCAGGACGATCTCGCGTCGCTCGACACGGCCCTCGAGCACCAACTGGGCCGAACTCGCCAGCTGCACCTCGGCCGCAGGAGGGGGGGCGGCGGCGGCGACGGTCAGCGCGCTCAGCAGGGCCGCGGCAAGGGCCGCGGCGCGAAGGGTTCGCACGGTTCGCATCAGTTCTCCAGGTGCAGATAGCGCTCGAGGGACTCGAGCGCGCCGAGAAAGCCGCACAGCTGCTCCGGCGAGAGACACTCCAGGAGAGCCGCCTCGCGCGCCAGGGCGAGCGGCACGAGTTCGCCGTACACGCGCCGGCCGGCCTTGGTCAGGCGGATCTCGCGTTCACGCCGGTCCTCGGCGCTCGAGGCGCGCTCGACGAGCTCGCGCGCTTCGAGCTCGGCGATCGCGCGGCTGACGCGGGTCTTGTGCATGCGGGTGCTGGCCGCGATGGATTGGGCGGTACAGGCCTGCTGCGGCCCCACGGTGGCCATGACGCGCCACTGCGGAATGTCCAGACCGAAGCGCCGCTGGTAGACGACCGCCAAGTGTTCGCTGACGCCGGTCGCGAGGCGGTTCAGGCGAAAGGGCACGAATGCGGCAAGTTCGAGCGTCTGCTCGGAGGGCGGACGGACGGTCACCGGGAGCTCTCCCCATACGGTTGCGCGCGCAACCATTTGTGTCATCATAGCGCAAAGCATACCGGGAGTTTGCCATGTGCTCCGCATCCGCCACCGGCCCGGCCGCCGCTCGGGCCGCACCGCTGGAGTACCTCAGCGGCTTCGGCAATCACTTCGCCACCGAGGCGTTGCCGGGCGCGTTGCCCGAAGGGCGAAATTCCCCGCAGCGCTGTCCCTACGGCCTGTATGCCGAGCAGCTCTCCGGGACGGCCTTCACCGCTCCGCGCCACTCCAACCGGCGCAGCTGGCTGTACCGCATCCGGCCGGCGGCGCTGCAGGGGCCGTTCGAACCGCTCGCGCATCCGGGGCTCGTCGGTCACTTCTGGGACTGTGCCGCGGTGCCCGATCCGCTGCGCTGGAGCGCGCTGCCGGTGCCTCATGAACCGACCGATTTCATCGATGGGCTGCTCAGCGTCGGTGGCAGCGGCTCGAGCGATGCGCACAGCGGCTGCGCCATCCACTGGTACCGCGCCAACCGCTCGATGCGCGATCGGTTCTTCTACGACGCCGACGGTGAGCTGCTGATCGTGCCGGAACGGGGGCGGCTGCGCCTGGCGAGTGAACTCGGGCGGCTCGAGCTTCAGCCCCAGGACATCGCGGTGGTGCCCCGCGGCGTGCGCTTTCGGGTCGAGCTGCTCGATGCCGAGGCGCGCGGCTATCTGTGCGAGAACTACGGGGCACCGTTCAAACTGCCGGATCTGGGGCCGATCGGGGCCAATGGCCTCGCCAATCCGCGCGACTTTCTCACGCCGGTCGCCTGGTACGAGGACCGTGACGGACCGATGGAGCTGGTGGCGAAGTTCGGCGGTGCGCTGTTTCGCGCCGAGCTCGATCACTCGCCGCTCGATGTGGTCGCCTGGCACGGCAATCACGCACCGTACAAGTACGATCTGCGTCGCTTCAACACCGTCGGGTCGGTGAGCTACGACCATCCGGATCCCTCGATCTTCCTCGTGCTGCACTCGGTGAGCGATACCCCCGGGGTCGATGCAGTCGACTTCGTGATCTTCCCGCCGCGCTGGCTGGTGATGCAGGACACGTTCCGTCCGCCCTGGTTCCACCGCAACATTGCCAGCGAGTTCATGGGGCTCGTGCACGGCCGTTACGACGCCAAGGCGAGCGGCTTCGAGCCGGGCGGGGCGTCGCTGCACAACTGCATGAGCGGACACGGCCCGGATGCCGAGACCTTCGAGCGCGCCAGTCGCGCCGATACTTCCGTGCCGCAGCACATCGAGGCGACCCTGGCGTTCATGTTCGAGACGCGCACGCTGATCCGCCCGACGTCCCAGGCGCTCGCACTGCCACAGCGTCAGCGCGACTACGCCCGCTGCTGGCAGGGGCTCGGCAAGCGCTTCGACCCGCAGGCGCGCGAGCCGCGCTGAGTGACTCATGCGTAGCATCGATGCAACACACGACCCGAGTCTCACCAGCTGGGTGGACTCGGCCAATCTGCCGCAGTGTGATTTTCCGCTGCAGAACTTGCCCTTTGCGGTATTCCGCCGCAGCGGCAGCCGCGAGCCGCTGCGCTGCGGGGTGGGGATCGGCGATGCCGTCCTCGATCTGACTGCGCTCGGGGCGGCCGCGCCGCGCTCGGGTCCGGCCGCCGAGGCGCTCGGCGCGTGCGCAGCTCCCGCGCTGAACGGTCTGATGGCGCTCGGTCCGGCCGCCGCGCTGGCGCTGCGCCAGACGCTCTCGCAGCTGCTGCGCACCGGTTCGGCGCACGCCGCCGCACTCGCCTCGGCGCTGGTGCCGCAGGCACAAGCGCAGTTCGCCGTGCCGGCGCGGATCGGCGATTACACGGATTTTTACACCTCGATCCATCACGCCACCGCGGTGGGACGGCTGTTCAGACCCGATCAGCCGCTGCTGCCGAACTACCAGTGGGTGCCGATCGCCTATCACGGGCGGGCCTCGTCGATCGGGGTCAGCGGGCAGCAGGTGCGTCGGCCCCAGGGGCAGCTGATGCCGCGCGGGGCCGAGCGGCCGCACCTCGCGCCGAGCGAGCGGCTGGATTACGAACTCGAGCTCGGCGTGTTCATCGGGGCCGGCAACACGCTCGGCGACCCGATCCCGCTCGAGCGTGCCGAGCAGCATGTGTTCGGACTGTGTCTGCTCAACGACTGGTCGGCCCGCGACGTGCAGGCCTGGGAGTACCAGCCGCTCGGGCCGTTCCTCGCCAAGAACTTCGCCACCACCGTCTCGCCCTGGGTGGTGACGCTCGAGGCGCTCGCGCCGTTTCGCGCGCCGTGGCAGAGGCCCGCCGCCGATCCGGCGCCGCTGGCGTATCTGGACGGTCAGACGCTGCGCGCGAGCGGCGCACTCGACATCTCGCTCGGGGTGGCGCTCGAGACGGCGCGGATGCGTGAGCGAGGCGTGCCGCCGGTGCCGCTGTCGCGCTCGAACTTCCGCGACTGCTACTGGTCGCTCGCGCAGATGGTCGCGCACCACACCGTCAACGGCTGCAACCTCGCGCCGGGCGATTTGCTCGGCACCGGCACGCAGTCCGGGCCACAGCCGCAGGAGGCCGGGTCACTCCTGGAGCTGACCGGCGGGGGCAAGCAGCCCGTGACGCTGCCGGACGGCGAGACCCGCACGTTTCTCGCCGACGGCGATAGCGTCATCCTGCGGGCCTGGTGTGAGCGGGCAGGGTTCCGGCGCATCGGCTTCGGCGAGGCCGCGGGCACCGTCTGTCCGGCGCGGTGAGCGAGCGCCGCAGCGCTCGGCGGTGAGCACTCGACCCGGCGCCGCGACGGGTCCGAAGATGACACCCCCGCGAGCGCAGCGAACCTGCGCCGCGACCTCGTGTGCCCCGTCGCGTGTCAGCGCAGCCGCCGGCCGCCGGTGTGCGTCCATGGTGCCTGGGTGAGGAATTCACTATACTTTCGCCCGCTCGACCGGGGCACGACACGCCCGGGCATTGCGGATCTCGCTGCAGGACTATCATGGCCAACACACTCATTCACGAGTCGCGGCGTCTGTTGTTGCCCTTCGATACCGTCGTCGATGCGCTCATCGATCTGGAGATCAAGCACGGCCGCTGGCCGACCAGCGCCGCGCTGGCGGAAGTGACCGTCCACGACGGCGAGGACGACCGCGCACGCAGTGTGGTGCTTTCGGTCCGTGTGCCCAACCAGCCGGCGGTGGTGGAGCGCACCTATACGCTGCCGCTCATCGCCGCTGCCATCGTCAATTACTGCCTGACGATGCGCGTGCCCATGCCGCGCAGCTCCAGCAAGACGATCCAGTTCCTGCCCGAAGGCATCGCGCTGCTGTTGGAGAACACGCTGATGCTGCAGCGCCGCCATCTCGAGGCGCCACCGGTCAAGGTCATCTCGGCCGCGCGGGACGACGCGCCGGCACCCATCGACGAGGCTCCGGCCGAGGGCCTCGACAGTGCCGAGGAGCCGTTCGCGCCGCTCGAGCCCGAAGCGCCCGAAGGCGTGGCCGCCTCGCTCGGGGAGGCCCCGGCGGCGGAGCCGGCCGGGACTTAGCTTGCGCCCCTCGGTTTGAACGGCCCGTGCCGAGGGTGGTCTAATCATCAGTATCGCCGTGCCCCGGATCGTCACCCGGGCGACGGCGCACGGCAGGAGGACGCCATGTTCACTTCAAGCCCGGTCAAGACAGGGGCGCCGGCCGGACGCCTTGCGCACGGTGCGGTGGGCATTGCCGCCGTGCTGACGCTGCTGTTCGCATCCGGTGTGGCCCATGCGGACCCTCCGCGGGGACCTGCGTTCAACGCGCACTTCGCGGCGGATCACGGTCCGCGCGGGGGACATTTCCAAGGGCCGCGGGGCGGCGGACCGCGGCCGCAAGGCCCGCATTGGGCGGGACCTGCGCCGCAGGCCGACTGGCACGCCGGCGGGCGCGGCCCGTGGCACGGCGGCGGTGGGGGTCCTCAGTGGCACGGCGGTGGGGGTCCTCAGTGGCACGGCGGCGGGGGCCCTCAGTGGCACGGCGGCGGGGGCCCTCAGTGGCATGGCGGTGGGGGCCCTCAGTGGCATGGGGGGGCAGACCGTCGCGGGTACGGCCCAGATCACTGGGACGGGCATGGCGGCGGCTGGCGCGACAATCGCTGGCATGCGGGCTGGGGTGGAGACGATTGGGATCACCGCGATTGGCACGGAACCGCCTGGCTCGGCGGGTATTGGGGCGGGTACTACTGGCCGCCGGTCAATTACGGCTGGAGCTACCCGTGGTTCATGGCCAGCGTTCCGTTCGGCGCCGTGACCCTCACGTTCGGCGGGGTACCGTATTACTACGTCAATAGCGTCTACTACGCCTGGAATCCCTATTACAACGGGTACGTGGTGACCGATCCGCCGCCGGTGGGAGCCCAGACGCCATCGCCGGCATCTGCGCCGCCCGCCGCACCGCCGTACGCCGGCGCCGGCGCGGGTGGAGTGCTCAGCCTGCGCGTCACGCCGCTGAAGGGCCAGGATGCGCAGCAGAGCGCGAACGATCGCTATGCGTGCAACACGTGGGCCGTGGCGCAGAGCGGCTTCGATCCGTTGAACGCGCGCCAGGATGCTCAGGCTCCGGCGGGCGCGCGCGCCGGTTATCGCCGGGCGTTCGCCGCTTGCTTGCACGCGCGCGGCTATAGCGTGCAGTAGCGCCCCGGCGCTGCGATCTGTTTTCGGCCGGGGACATCGGCGACAATGCGCGGATGTCCCCGGCTGAAATCTCCCCCGTCACGGCGCCCGCCGTTCGCCCCGCGCTCGGCGCGGGCGCCTCCATTCTGATCTGTCGCCCCAATACCCGCCTGGGCAACACCGTGCTGCTGACCCCGTTGGTCGAGGAGTTGCAGCACTCGCTTCCCGAGGCGCAGATCGAGATCCTCACGGCCTGTCCGGTCGCGGCGGAGATCTTTCAGGAATTCCCCGCGGTGCGCCGCGTGCACGCACTGCCGTTTCGGGGTGTGCGCCATCCGCTGAATTACCTGCGGACGCTGCTCGCGGTGCGGCGCAAACACTACGACGTCATCATCGATCCGTGCCCGAACTCCTGGACGGCGCGCTTTCTCACGCGCCACCTCACCGGTCGACTGAAGGTCGGATTCACCGCTGCGCGCCGCGAGCAGGGCGTCGATGTCAGCGTGCCGTTTCAGGATGCCCCGCGACACATGGGGGCCTATCCGGTCTACTTGGCGCGCCGCACGCTGTTCGCCCTGGACCCGAAGTCCGCGCGCGCCGATGAGGTGACGCTCAACGTCCGGCTGACCGACGCGGAGCGAGATTACGGCCGCGCTGAGGTGCGCCGGCTGCTCGGCGGCGAGGCGACTGCCCCGGTGATCGCCCTGGCCACGCATGCCACGGGGTCGAAGCGCTTCGCGCTCGAGTGGTGGCAGCGGCTGATCGAAGAGCTGCACACGCGCCTGCCGGCGGCGCGGTTCATCGAGATCCGCCCGCCCTCGGGACGCGCCTCGCTCGGGGGGCTGCCCGGATTTTCCTCGCGCCGCACCCGGGAGGTGGCCGCGGTGATCAATGCCGTGCAGTGTTTCGTGTGTGCCGATTCCGGTCTGATGCATCTCGGGGCCGGCACCGATACGCTGACGGCCGGACTGTTCAAAGTCACCCTGCCGGAGCTGTATGCACCGCGCCGCGGCCGCAGTTGCGCGCTCGTGGCGAGCGATGCGGCCCCGGAAGCGACCGCCGCGCGGCTCGCGCAGATGCTCCGATGAGCGGCGCGCTGCAGTTTTTGATCGTGCCCGTGACGGCGTTTCAGCAGAACTGCTCGCTCGTGTGGGATGCGCACGGCCGCGCTGCGCTGATCGATCCGGGCGGGGACGTGCCGCGCCTGCTCGCCGAGGTGAACCGGCGCGGACTGACGCTGACGAAGATCCTGCTCACGCATGCGCACCTCGACCATTGCGCCGCCACGGCGCAGCTGGCCCGGGAACGGCAGCTTTCGGTGGAGGGGCCGGGGCGCGAGGACCAGTTTTGGATCGAGGCGCTGCCGGCTGCGGCGGCGCAGTACGGATTCCCGCCGGCCGAGCCGTTCGAGCCGGACCGCTGGCTCGAAGGTGGTGATACCGTGAGCGTGGGGGAGGAGACCTTGGAGGTCCTGCACTGCCCGGGGCACACGCCCGGTCACGTCGTGTTCTTTCATCGTCCGACGCGCATCGCCTGGGTCGGCGATGTGCTGTTCGCCGGATCGGTGGGGCGCACCGACTTCCCCCGCGGGGACACGCAGGCACTGATTCGTTCCATCCGCGAGCGGCTCTTTCCGCTCGGGGATGACGTGCGCTTCGTCCCGGGTCACGGCCCGATGTCGAGCTTCGGGGCCGAGCGGCGCACCAATCCGTTCGTGGCCGACCGGCTGTTCGGCGCCACCGGCGCCTGAGCTCGTGCCGGCCGGGCAGGAGGATTTGCCGCGCACGGACGTCTGTACTCCAGTAGGGCACACGAAAGGTGCCCGGGCCGGTGTGCTGCACGCGCCGGCGCTTGTCGACAGAATGAGGGGGTAGATGACATGCGTGATACGCCGCCACGATGGGCCCAGGCCCTGCAGCGGATGATGGACTGGCGGCTCGGCGTCGTGCCGGTGCCGATCGCGGTGATTCTCTCGCTCGTGCTGTGGTATTTCGTGGCCGGCGACAAGGTCACGATGGGCCTGCCGATGATGATCGGCGTCACGGTGCTGCTGTCATTCCTGTGCGCTCAGGTCGGCCAGAGCATCCCGGGTCTGCGTACCGTGGGCGGCGCGGTGATCCTGGCGACCTTCCTGCCCTCGGTGCTGGTCTACTACCACATCCTGCCGCCCGACATGGTCAGTGTGGTCTCGCGGTTCACCAAGCAGTCCGATTACCTCTTCCTCTACATCGCCGCGGTGATCGTCGGCAGCGTGTTCGCCATGGACCGCACCATCCTGATCCGTGGGTTCGTGCGCATTTTCGCGCCGCTCGCGGTCGGCACCGTGGCGGCGGTGATCGTCGGGACCGCGGTCGGTACGGCACTCGGGCTCGGTGCCGGGCACGCGCTGTTCTACGTGGTGCTGCCGGTGATGGCCGGGGGCGTCGGTGACGGCGCCGCGCCGCTGTCGATCGGTTACGCGAGCGTGCTGCACCAGAACTTCGGCAGCCAGTTCGCGCTGATCCTGCCGGCGGTGATGATCGGCAGTCTGTTCGCGATTCTGCTCGCCGGCGGCCTGAACTGGCTCGGCAAGCGCCGTCCGGCGCTGAGCGGCGGTGGACGGCTGCAGCCGGGGGCGGCGGACGATGAGTTCCTGCGCCGCGACGAGCCGCCACCGCATCTCGATGTGATGAGCATCGCCTCCGGTCTGATCACCGCCGTGACGCTGTATCTGGTCGGCGAGATGGCCTTCCAGCTGTGGAAGCTGCCCGCGCCGGTGGTGATGCTGGTCGTCGCGGTGGCCATGAAGCTCGGGTGGGCGGTGACCCGCCGGCTGCAGCTCGGCGCCGATGCGGTCTTTCAGATGTTCGCCAAAGTCGGCACGTATCCGCTGCTGTTCATGGTCGGGGTCGCCTGGACGCCGTGGCAGAGCCTGCTGTCGGCGCTGGCGCCGGCGAATCTCGTCACCATCGCCGCGACGGTCGTGACGCTGGTCGGGGTCGGGTTTTGGGTCGGCCTCAAGGTGAACCTGTATCCGATCGAGGCGGCGATCGTGAACGCGACGCACGCCGGCCAGGGCGGCACCGGCGGGGTGGCCATCCTCACCGCAGCCGAACGGATGGAGCTGATGCCCTTCGCGCAGATCGCGATCCGCATCGGCGGGGCGATCGTGGTGACCCTCGCGCTGCTCGCCTTCACCCGTTTTGGTTGAACCGCCCGATTGTGTTAGCGTAAAAAAATCGATCGGTCGCAGCCCGCACCATGAGCCTACCTCCCGAGAAAATCGAACTCATCGCCGGCAATCAGCTGGCGGAGCGGTTTTCCGCGCCCCTGCGCAGCTACTTTCTGCGACGGGTTCGCGACCGTGACAACGCAGAGGATCTGACCCAGGAGGTGCTGCTGCGGGTGTTTCGCGCCGGGGAGATCGAGGCGATCGAGCGCCCCGAGAGCTATGTGTTCAAGGTGGCGGCCAACCTGCTGAAGGACTTGCGCCGACGCGCCGCGCGCCGTCCCGGGGAGGTCAGCTCGCCCCCGGAGGACGGCGAGGAGGGCGCGCCAGAGGCGTTGATCGACGAGCGCTCCCCGGAGCGGGTCATGCTCGGGGAGGCGAGTCTTGCGCAGGTGCTCGAGGCGCTCGGGGAGCTCACCGAGCTGACCCGCAACGTGTTCATTCTCTTTCGCCTGGAGAACATGAAGCAAAAGGACATTGCGGCGCTGTACGGAATCGCGCAGAGCACGGTCGAGAAGCACGTGATGCGCGCCATGCTCCATCTGGCCACCCGGTGCGGCGGGCAGTGAACGCGCACTCCGAATCCAGCGTCGCGAGCAGCCTCGAGCAGGCGGTCGCCTGGCGCATCCGCCTGACGGAATCCCCGGAGCTCTTCCGCGCCGGATTTTCCGCCTGGCTCGCCGCCGACCCGGTCAATGAGCTGGCGTGGCGGACCGTGCAGACGCCGTGGATGTTCCTCGGCGAGCAGTCGACCTCCCCGAGCGTGGTGCGCCTGCGCCGTACCGCGCTGGTCCACGCGTACAACGCGCTGCGCACCAATTGGCTGCGCGCCAAGCTGCGCCGCCCGCCGGTGCGCCTCGCGGCGGCGGCGAGCGTGCTGATCGCGCTCATCGGCGGAATCCTCTGGTGGCAGCAGCGCCCGCTCGTCTACGCCACCGGCCCGGGCGAGCAGCGCTCGGTGCGCCTGGTGGACGGCTCGAGAATCGTGCTCGATGCGAGCAGCGAAGTGACGGTGCGCTACACCGCCGATGCGCGCACGCTGGCGCTGGTTCGCGGGCAGGCGCGCTTCGATGTGGCGCATAACCCGCTGCGCCCCTTCACCGTCACCGCCGGCGGCCGCAAGGTGGTGGCCACCGGGACGGCCTTCGACGTCAACCTGATTGGCTCGGAACTGCAGGTGACGCTGCTGAAGGGACATGTGGTGATCCTGCCGGCTGACGCGTCGGTCAAGCCGTTCGTGCCGGTCGGGGAGCCTGGGGTCACCCCGCGCATGGCCGACGTGGCGGTGACCGGCATTCCGCCGAACTGGCGGCGCATCGCGCTCGATCCGGGCGAGCAGCTGGTGCTCGCCGAGCATGTCCCGCCGCACGTCGCCCGCGTGAACGTCCGCCGCGTGACGGCCTGGCAGCGCGGGCAGCTGGTGTTCAAGAACGAACCGCTGCATCAGGTGCTGACGCGCATCGACCGCTACATCCCCGAGCCGATCGTGGCCGGGGATCCGCGTGCGGCGAACCTGCGCATCAGCGGGGTCTATCAGGAAGGGGACGTCGACGGCTTCGTCGGCACGATCACCCATTACCTGCCGGTTCAGGCGCATGAGCGCTCCGACGGCACGGTGATCCTGACCTACCGGGCGCCCCCGCCCGTTGCCCCCCGAACGGGCGGGACGCGGTCCCCGATGTTCTAGGTCGGCCGGCGGGCGGCACCGTCCGCCGTTGTTTTTTTACAAAAAACGACACGCGCCAGGAGGATCTGTCTCATTGCGGCGTCTTCTCCTCTAACGGCCCGAAAAGTCTGAGCGGGCCGGTGTTGCGATTTGCAATCCATTTTTGGGGGGGAACCCATGTTCAAGTCCGATTCATCGTCGGCCGCCTCGCGCGGCAAGCGCGGTCCGGTCGTGGGCCGCGTGCAGCGGCCGCTGGCCCGCGCGGTCTTTACGACCGTGGCCGGTCTCATGGCCACCGCCGCCGCCGCGCACGGCCGGCTGTTTCACTTTGAAATCAATCACCAGTCGCTGTCCGACGCCCTGCAGACCTATGCGCAGGTGTGCGGCAAGGACGTGATTTTCACCCAGTCCATGGTCGCCGGGTCCCCGGCGGCTTCTCTGGTCGGGGACTACACCGCCCAGGACGCACTGGCCCACCTGCTCTCCGGCACGCACCTGACGGTGAAGCGCTCGCCCACGGGCGCGCTGATGATCCTCAAGCGCGGCGTGACCCCCGCGGACCTCGGCAGTGACCCCCCGAGCGCCTCGGCCACAACGGCCGCGGGCGATCCTCCGGCGGGCGATCCGTCGGCCAGCAACGATCCGCCACCGCAGGCCCTGCCGCAGCCCGCCGCGTCGTCCCCGGGCGCGCAGCAAGGTTCGCTCGCTGAAGTTCTGGTGACCGGCAGCTTGATCGCCAGTCGCAGCGACACCTCCTCGAGCCCGCTGGTGACCGTGGGCGCCGGGCAAATCGACTCCGCCGGACAGGTCTCCCTCGACACCGCGCTCGGTCAGATGCCGCAGTTTGCCGCCGGCCAGGGTCAGACCGAAGTCGGCGACGTTCAGGGTGCGACCGGGTTCCAGGGCGGGCAATCGTATGCCGACCTGCGCGGTCTCGGTGCGGAGCGCACGCTGGTGCTGCTCGATGGCCAACGGATGGTGCCGACGAGTCCGGCCGGAACCGTGGACCTGAACACGATCCCGATGGCGTTGATCAAGAACGTCGACGTCATTACCGGTGGTGCATCGGCGGTCTACGGCTCCGATGCAATCGCCGGTGTGGTCAATTTCCGCCTGCGTCAGCATTTCAGCGGCATCCAGCTGTCCTATCAGCACGGCGCCTCGACGCATGGCTACGGCCAGGAAGACTCCTTCAGCGTGCTGATGGGGGGGAACTTCGCGCATCGCAAGGGTAATGCCGTCGTCGACATGGAATACAACGAGCGCGGCTCGGTCACGGGTCAACAGCTCTCGTTCTTCAACAGCCCGCAATTCGCACGTACCGTTCCGTTCCCGCCGGAGGGGCGCTTCGCCCTGGGCGGCGTGCCGGTCTCGGCCGTCAATGCCGTGCTCGGACAATACCCGGGGACCACGCCGTTGAGCGGCACCGGGACGTATCCGGGCTTCCTCGGCGTGAACAACGACGGGTCGATCTTCACGACGGGGGATGCCCCCAACTGCGTGCAGAACTATCGGCCGACCGGTCAGACCGCGGGCCTCGCCATCAGCCCGAACTGCCAGCAGATCGTCGCTGAGCTTGGGCCGTATTTCGCAGCGCAGGTGCCGTCGCGGCGCTACAACCTGTTCGCACACGTGACGTACCAGCTCAATCACGACGTTCAGGCGTACGGGCAGATCAACTTCATGCACTCGACTGCACAGGATCTGCAGGGCGGGGCGTTCTTCAACGGAAACCCGAAGCCCCTTCTGGTTCCGCTGAACAATCCGTTCGTGCAGAACAATCCGTCGCTGCAGACGCTGATTGGGGCCCAGACGACCCCGAGCAACGGGCCGCTGGTGGTCGAGCAGTGGGCGACTCAGTTCGGTCCTCGCGTCGAGCAATTCGACTACAACGACTACCAGTTGACGGCGGGCCTGAAGGGTGCGGTCGGCACGACCAGCGTCAGGTGGAATGTATTCGGATCGTACGGCCAGACGAATTTCAACAATTACGAGACGAATACCATCAATCTCCCGGCGCTCGAGACCATCATGTATGGCACGGCGAACTATCTGGGCGGCAGTGGCAATTCGTGCGTCGGCTATGCGTGGGATCCGCTCGGAAATCATCCGCTGAGCAAGGGGTGCCTCGAGTACGTCAACGGGACGGCGAAGAACGTCTCGGTGTTGACGCAGAAATACTTCGAGGGCGACATCAGTGGCACGCTCTGGACGTTGCCCGAAGGCAAGCTGAAGTTCGCCCTCGGCGCGGACTACCGCGGCGATGCCTTCAACTATCAGGCCTCTCCGCTGATCAATCCGGCGGTGAACACCCTGCCGGCGTTCGCGCCGAACCTGCCGCAGCAGATCATCTCGCCCTCTTACGATCTGGCCTCCTCGACGAGCGGCACCCAGAACGTTCGCGAGGTGTACGCCGAGGTGCGCGTGCCGCTGCTGCAAAATATGCCCTTCGCGAAAGATGTGTCGATGGACATCGCGGGCCGGCATTCGCAGTATGACCTGTTCGGCGGCGCAAACACCTTCATGGCGGATCTGCATTGGGAGGTGAACAACGCCGTGACCTTCCGCGGTGGCTTCCAGCGGGCCTTCCGGGCGCCGAGCCTGCAGGATCTCTACAATCCGTCGATTCAGGCGCAGGTGCCGATTTCCGGTGATCCGTGCGATTACAACAGTTCCTACCGAACTGGAGCCAATGCGGCCCAGGTCGCGGCACTGTGTCAGGCGCAGGGGGTGCCGAGCGGTCTGCTCTCGTCATATTCGTACGGCGAGGCGTCTGCAAATGGTGTCTATACCGGCAACACCCAGTTGAAGCCGGAGGTGGCGGACACCTATACGTTCGGCTTCGTTCTGACGCCGCATTTCCACGGGAGCCTGGATCGTGATCTGGGTGGGTCGGTGGATTACTACCACATCAAGATCAATGGTGCGGTCGGTGCCGTGACCGGCGACCTGGTGCTGCAGAGCTGCTTCAATGCGAATGGTGCCAATCCCACCTATTCGAACAGCAACTACTTCTGCCAGCAGATCTCGCGTGATCAGACCACCGGAACGCTGGCGACTCTGAAGACGTTCGAGGAGAACATCGGTTCGTTTACCACCGATGGGGTGGATATCCAGGCGCACTGGGGCTTCCCGCTGCGCGCGCTCGGATTGTCGAACCGGTCGGGACGGGTGATGTTGCAGACGTACGTGTCGTACCTGCGCTCGCTGCGAGTGGCGGGGTTGGGTACGCCGAGTGTGAATCTGGCCGGTTCGATCGCGGATACCTATTCGGCGATCGCGGCGGACGGAGCGAGTATTTCCGACCTCTCGCATCCGAGCTGGAAGGCCAATACGATGCTCGGATATGCCAATGGTCCGCTCGGGGTGGCCCTGCACTGGCGGTTCATCTCCTCGATGACCGATCTGATGGACGGTGTGAATAGCGGTGATGCGGGTGTTCCGGCGTACAGCTACTTCGACCTGAATGCCCATTATCAGGTCACTTCGCAACTGCAGGTGAGGGCTGGAATCACGAACCTGTTCGACAAGATGGAGCCGTTCGTGGCAGGCGCGCCGTTGCTGACGGATGCGGCCACCTACGACATCTTCGGTCGGCAGTATTTCGTGGGTTTCACGGCCAACTTCGATTGATTCAGGACCATTCGGTCTGATGAATCGGCCCGGCTCCGGCTGCGACTTCAGCAGCCGGAGCCGGTGCGTATGAGAACTGCCGAGTGACGGGGTTGCGGCGTTTCCGCGGGCCGGTCACGAGGCCAGCGAATGCGCCCTCATCGGCGCGCGCGCACTCTGGCCGGTTGAGTGCCGTGGCCTCGGGCGGACAGGTGCCTCAAGTCACCGCGGTGCCGCTCGCTGCGATCTGAGGTCACGGGCAGTCTGATGTGCGGTGCGCCGTAGCGGCGCGGCGCGTCCGATCAGACGCGCAATCTCAGCGCGCGCAGCGCAGCGTCTAGCACCCGCAACCGGGCCTGCGCTCCAGGGGGAGTTCCCGCCCGATCATCCGGTGCGCTCCCGGCGCGCGGTGCGTTCCGTGAAATTATTTCTGAGCGTTCGAGCTCATGAATCCTCGAGTCTTGCGCAGAATGCGCGGCAAGAACGCGACGCACGCGAGTAAGGCCAGGGTGATCAGTCCGGTACGGATCCAGTCTCTGTGTCCCGACAGCGCGCTGCGGCCTGCGTAGCCAAGATACGTATAGGCGAGCGTCCCGGGCAACATCGCCAGATAGGACGCCAGCACATATCGGGAGAGGCGGATTCGCGTCAAACCGAGGGCGTAGTTGAGCAAGTTGAAGGGAACCAGCGGCACGAGGCGCACGAAGGCCACGAATCGCCAGTCCTCGCGCTCGACCCCGGCGATGATCTGCTCGGTGCGCGGCCCGAGCCGCCGGCGAACCCACTCGGCGGCAAGATAGCGCGAGACGAGAAACGCTCCCGTGGCGCCGAGCGTCGCGCCGGTGAGGTTGTAGAGCGTACCGGCGAGCGGTCCGAACAGCGCACCGCCGGCGAGCGTCAGAATCGTTCCGGGCAGCAGCGCGACGGTGGCCGCCGCGTAGAGGACGATGAAGGCGATCGGCCCCCAGGGACCGGCGCGGTGGATGGCGGCGCTGAGGGACTGGGTGTCGAAGTCCCCGCGGTGCGTCAAGGCCCAGGCGGCTCCCGCCACGAGCAGCACGGCGATCGCCGAGCGAATGAGGGTGGCTCGAGTCATGGGTGTTCAGTCCTGGTGCGGCGGGGGGCCACGGGGGCGTCAGCGGCAAAGGGCATCATCAACATCCCGGCCAGCCGATCGCACCGGCGTGCATCGCGCCAGCCGGTCAGTCCGATCGCCATCCGATCCTGGGGCGTGCGCGTGGCGGCACGATAGGTGCCGAGCAGGCGGTCCCACCAGGACAGGTTGAAGCCGAAATTGCGGTTCATCTCATCGGTTTCGATGGAGTGATGCACGCGGTGCATCTCGGGCGTGACCAGCAGCCAGCGCAGCATCGCCTCGAGGCGCGCCGGCAGCTTGACGTTGCCGTGCGTGAACATCGAGCTGGCATTGAGCACCACCTCGAACAGTAGCACCGCGCTGAGGCTGGCGCCGAGGAGTGCGATCGCGGCGCATTTGATCCACAGAGACAGGAGGATCTCCAGCGGATGGAAGCGCACCCCCGTGGTGACATCGAAGTCGAGGTCCGCGTGATGCACGCGGTGCAGTCGCCACAGCGCCGGAACGGCATGCAGCAGCACGTGCTGCAGGTAAATGGTCAGATCCAGCGCCGCGAGCGTCAGCAGCAGGCGCATCGGCGCCGGCAGCGCGAGCAGCCGCAGCACTCCCCAGCCGTGCTCGGCGGCGAACAGGGCGGTGGCGAGCGCCGCGCCGGGCAGCACCAGGCGCACCACCAGCGTATCGGTGGCGATGAGACTGAGGTTATTCAGCCAGCGTACCGCCTTCGGCTGATCCAGTCGGCGGCGCGGCGCGAGCCGCTCCCACAGCGCCATGAGCACGAAAACGCCAAGGAAGCCGCCGAGGCGGACGGCCGCCGGGTGCGCTGCGAGGAGTGCGCTGGGCATCGTGAAGGACACGCCGAATCGCTGGAGACGGGGTCGAGGATCATAGGCGCTTGCGCGCCGGGGGTCACCCCGCCCCCCGGGGTAGGCGACCTGTCATCGATCGGTCACACTGCGCCGGTAGCCTCGGCGCGCCCGCAGGAGTCCGGGCAGAAGCGGCGCTGGCTTCACCGGGATCCTTCACCTTCACCGAGGAACATCCGCATGCGTTCTCCCTTGAACGGTCTCCCGGCGCTGCTCGGACTCGCCCTACTCGCCGCCGCACCGGGCGTCTCGGCACACGGGCGCGAGGTGCCGGCGGGGCGTGAGGCGACCCGCACGCCGATCAAGCACCTGGTGGTGATCTTCGATGAGAACGTCTCGTTCGATCACTATTTTGCGACCTACCCGCACGCGGCCAATCCGCCCGGTGAGCCGCGCTTCACGGCCGCGCCGGGCACCCCCGCGGTGAACAACCTGCTGGGCGGGCGGCTGCTCACCCACAACCCGAACCTGAACCGGCGCAACGGCCGCGGCGCCACCAATCCCTTTCGGCTCGATCGCGCGCAGGCGGCGACCGCCGACCAGAATCACGGCTACACCGCCGAGCAGCTCGCCTATGACGGCGGGGCGGCGGACCTGTTCCCGCTGCACACCGGGCGGGGCACACCGGGTGGCGCCGGTGCGTTTGGCACGCCGGGCCAGGTCATGGGCTACTTCGACGGCAACACCGTCACGGCGCTGTGGAACTATGCGCAGCACTTCGCGATGAGCGATGACGCCTACACCGACACGTACGGACCTTCGACCCCCGGGGCGCTCGAGGTGGTCTCGGGGCAGACCGACGGGGTTCGGCTGGTGGCGAGCACCACGCACCGCTACTACATCGCCGATGGGGCGGGCGGCTACGGCCTGGTGAGCGACGTCGATCCGGCCTACGACGTGTGCTCGAGCCACGCCAACCAGGTCCGCATGCTCGGCCGGAACATTGGCGAGTTGCTCACGGCGCACGGGGTGAGCTGGGGCGGATTCATGGGAGGGTTCGACCTGGCGCGCACCAACCCCAACGGCACGCGCGGCTGTCGGCGCAGCACCTACTCGACGGTGGTCGGGCAGAAGGTGCGCGACTACATCCCGCACCACAACTGGTTCCAGTACTTCAAAGCGACCGCCAATCCGACGCATGCGCTGCCCGCCTCGGTCCGCGCAGTCGGGTACACCTACGATGCCGATGGCCGGCGCGATCCGGCCAATCACGAGTACGGTCTGGGGGATTTCTTCGCCGCGCTGCACGCCGGCAATCTCCCGGCAGTCTCCTATCTGAAGGCGCCGGGCTACGAAGATGGGCATGCCGGGTACTCCGACCCGCTCGATGAGCAGGCCTGGATCGTGCGGGTGGTGAACCGCCTGGAGCGCAGCGCGGCCTGGCGCAGCACCGCGGTGATCATTACCTGGGACGATTCCGACGGCTGGTACGATCACGCCTTCGCCACGCCCACCAACCCTTCCTACGACAAGAGCGCGGATCGGCTCGACGGGCCGGGCGTGTGCGGCCACGGCGTCCCGCTCGCGGGGGTGCGGGGCAAGCCCGTCAATGGCCGCTGCGGTCCGGGCACCCGGATACCGTTCTTCGTGATCTCCCCGTATGCCAAGGTCAACTACGTGAGCCACACGCGCATCTCGCAGGCCTCCGTGGTGCGCTTCATCGAGGACAACTGGCTCGGCGGCGAGCGGCTCGGCGACGGGTCATTCGATGCGACCGCCGGCAGCATCATGAACCTGTTCGACTTCAGGCGGCGTCAGCCGGCCGCGCCGCTGCCGCTCAACGGCCGCACCGGCGAGCCCCTCGCGCCGCGCCGCGGGACTGGCGCCTGAGCGGATGCGCCCTGCGCCGAGGCGGCTCGCGGCCGCGGCGCTGCTCGGGGCGCTGCTGCCGACTCTGGGCGCCGCCCGTGGGGTGCGGATCGAGCGCGCCGCGATCCGTGCCCAGCGCCTGCTCGCCGCGGGGTTCAATCCCGACCCGGTGACACTGCGCTTACCGCCGGTGCGTCCGCTCTCGGCGGTGGCGCGGCTCGGGCGGCACCTGTTCTTCGATCCGCGCCTGTCGGGCTCCGGGCGGCTCTCGTGTGCCACCTGTCACAGCCCCGCGCAGGCCTACGGCCCGCCGGGCGTCGCCTCGGTGGCCCTCGGCGGACCGACTCTGCACACCCCGGGCGTTCGCGCCGTGCCCTCCCTGCGCTATCTGTACCGCCAGCCGCCGTTCACGATCGGTCCGGACCTGCAGAACGGCACCGACATCCCGGTGCCTCTGGGGCGCCAGGTGCGCGCTGCGGCCACCCACCGCCGGGTGCGAAAGAGTGCGGGCCAGCCGTTTGCCGCAGCCGTCAACCTCGTGCCGCAGGGCGGTCTGTTCTGGGACGGGCGGGTCAACACGCTCGAGCAGCAGGCGAACGGACCGCTCTACAACCCGGCGGAGATGGACGGCGGTAGCGCGCGAGTGGTGGCGGCCAAACTGCGCCGCGGACCCTACGCGCAGACCTTCCTGCGGCTGTTCGGACCGGCGGTGTTCGACAACGCGCACCTGGCGGTCGCCGAGGCGATGTTCGCCATCGCGCGGTTCGAGATTGAGGATCCGAGCTTCCATCCGTTCTCGAGCAAGTTCGATGCATGGCTCGAGGGCAAGGCGCGCTTCACGCCGGCCGAGCTGCGCGGCTATGAGCTGTTCAACGACCCGAACAAGGGCAACTGCGCGGCCTGCCACCTCGATCGGCCGGGACCGGATCGGCTGCCGCCGCTGCTGACGGATTTTCAGTACGAGGCGCTCGGTGTGCCGCGCAACCCGGCCATTCCGGCGAACCGCAACCCGCGCTACTACGACCTCGGGCTGTGCGGCCCGTACCGCGCGAACCTGCGCACCGAGCACCAGTACTGCGGGATGTTCCTCACCCCCTCGCTGCGCAACGTGGCGACCCGTCACGTGTTCTTTCACAACGGCGTGTTTCATACACTGCGTCAGGTCCTCGATTGGTACGTCAATCGCGACCTGCATCCGGGGCGCTTCTATCCGCGCAATGCCGCCGGGCAGGTGGTCAAGTTCAACGACCTGCCGCAGCGCTATCGCCACAACGTCGACACCACGGACGCGCCGTTCAACCGCCAAGCGGGCGAGCGAGCGGCACTCACCGGCCGGCAGATCGGCGAGGTCATCGCCTTCCTGAAGACCCTCACCGACGGCTATCGTCCGGCGCGGCTGTCGTTGCGCCCGTCGCTCAATCCTCCGGGCCCGTCCCCGCACAGCGCGACAGGCGTCCAGGGCGAGCGTGCCCGACGGTCTGATCATCCGTGCGGCCACTGCGGGTGACCTCCCGGCCGTGGCGCGGATCGACGCCCGCGATGTCCTCGACAGTACGGCCAGTTTCGAATTAACGGCGCCCGAGGTTGGGGAAATGCAGGCGCGTTTCGCGACGCTGCGCGCCGCCGGGCGGCCCTCTCGGGTCGCGCTCATCGACGCGCAGGCGGTGGGCTATGCGTATGCGGGCGCCACCCGGTCGCGGCCGGCGTATGGCGACTCGGTCGAGAACTCCGGGTCTCTCGATCGGGCCTGGCGCGGCCGTGGCATCGGCGGGGCGTTGCGGCCGTCGCTGATCGAGCGCTGCGAGGCCGGCCCGTGGCGGCAGAGGGCGGCCGTGATCGGGGATACGGACACCGTCGCGTCGATGGCACTGCATCGGCGCTGCCGCGTCGAGCCGATCGGCACGCTGAAGTCGGTCGGCTACACATTCGGCCGAGGGGTCGATTCGGTGCGGATGCCGCGCGCCCTCGGCCCCGGGGATCGCACCGCGCCACGTTGAGCGCTCAGCGAGCGCGCATGCTCGGCGCCCGGGGCGCCGAGCATGCGAGCCGCGTGCCGACCCGCACCATCGCGTCGATCACCGGAACGAGCTCCCGCCCGAGCGGCGTCAGCGCATAGGCGACCGAGGGCGGGGAGGTCGGGGAGACTTCGCGCACGATGACCCGCTTGGTCTCGAGCTCACGCAGCCGCGCGCTCAGCATCTTCGCCGAGATTCCGGCGATGTCCTTGTGCAGCGCGGTGAAACGGCGGGGGCCGCCGCTCAACTGCCAGATCAGATTCGGCGTCCAGGCCCCCCCGAGCAGCCGCATGCACGCCTCCATCGGGCAGCGCGTCGGGTCGGCCGGTACGGTGTCGGCGGGGTCAGTCACATTGATGTTCCTCGGCGCATCATACTGCTTCCGTCTAGTTACTGAAAGTAATGTGATATACAATAGTAACCTCTTGGCCGGGGTGTTCCGGCGGGTTTCGATTTTCAACGGGAGATTGGCATGAAATTGTTTTATTCCAGCGGCGCCTGCTCGCTCTCGCCGCACATCGTGGCCCAGGAGGCCGGCATCGCACTCGAGCTGCAGAGCGTCGATCTGAAGAGCAAGACGATGAAGGTCGAGGGCGACTTCCTGGCGATCAACCCCAAGGGGTATGTCCCGGTGTTGCAGCTCGACAATGGTGAGCTGCTCACCGAAGGGGCGGCGATCGTGCAGTACCTGGCCGATCTGAAGCCCGAGACGCGCCTCGCGCCGCCGCCGGCGTCCTTCGAGCGCTACCGGCTGCAGGAGATGCTCACGTTCATCAACTCCGAGCTGCACAAGAGCTACTCGCCGCTGTTCAATCCGGCGACGCCGGCGGACACCCGCGCCGAGCGCGAGGCGTATCTGCGCCGCCGCTACGCGTTCATCGAGAAGCAGCTCACCGGGCGTCAGTATCTGTTCGGGGACACGTTCACGGTCGCCGATGCGTACCTGTTCACGGTCACGAACTGGGCGCGCATGGTCAAGGTCGATCTCGGGGCGTTCCCGAACCTGCTGGCGTTCCAGGCGCGTGTGGCCGCCCGTCCGGGCGTGCAAGCCGCGATGCGCGCCGAGGGGCTCATCAAGTAAACCGAAGGCGCCGGCTGCGGGCACCGATCGGCCCGCGGCCGGCGCATCGTCGCGTCAGTAGAGCTGCGGGATGCCGCCCGCGGCGAGGTAGGCCCGCAGGGCGCGCAACGGGCGCGGTGGCAGGATCGGCTGCGGCGCCGGGTGGGCTCCGAGGCGCATGATGCGCATCGGTCCGGGGGTGAGTGCCGGCCAGTGTGCAAGTCCCGCACCGTTCGGATTACCGGTGGCGATGAAATTCACCCAGTAGTGCAGCATCTGCCGCGAGATCGCCTGGTCGAGCGGCGTGAAGTGCCGCTGCGGGGCCGCAGCGAGCGTGCCGAAGACGTAGGGAATCTCCGAGGAGTGAAACACCCGCCAGCGGTGGGAGTGCGGCCCGGGCTCGCGGTGAGTCCAGAGGTAGGCATACACCGGGGCGCGTGAGTGCGCCTGGTGCAGACGACTCCAGTGGTAGAGCGCGGCGAGCCCGACGGCGCGCCGCAGGGCGCGCAGCGCACGGGCTCGGGCCCGAGGGCCGTGCGCCGGGAACAGGCGCGCAAAGCGCGCCGCGAGCGCACCGAAACGCCGGTGCAGGCGGGCGCTCCAGGCGGCGCGGGTGAGTCTCTCGGGCGTGTCGCGAAAGCCGGTGTTCTCATCGGCCGTCATCCCGATCAGCACCGGGACGTGCAGGAACCGGCCGGCCGCGAGGCGCTGCTCGGGCGAGGCCGGCAGGAGCCGGCCGTCGATGCTCGGCATGATCAGCGGACTGCTCATCGGGGCTGCGCGGGTGCTCAGTGCCGCCGCCGGCAGCGCGCGCAGCGCCGCACTCGTACGCGCACCTTTGGCACGCGCAAAGCGCGTCCCGGCACGCTCGGCGGCCGCGAGCGTCGGCATGTGCATCGGGGAGTCGGGCAGACGGGAGTTCGGCAGGCCGCTCTCGGCGATCGCGCGCTCGAACAATCCGTGCGCGAGCGGTGAGGCGAGCAGATCCTGCACGGCGATGGCGCCGGCGGATTGTCCGGCGAGCGTGACCTCGTGCGGATTGCCGCCGAAGGCGCCAATATTGGTGCGCACCCACTGGAGGGCGGCAAGAATGTCCTGCAGGCCCCAGTTGCCGGGCGGCTCATGCCGCCGCAGTGCTTCGGCGGCGAGCGCCGGGTCGGTCAGGAAGCCGAACACGCCCAGCCGGTAATTGAGGGTGACCACGATGATGCCGTGCGCGGCGAGGTGTTGCCCCGCGTAGATCGGCACCGAGCCGGAGCCGGAGATGAACGCCCCGCCGGGGATCCACACCATCACGGGCAGCGCGTGCGGGGGGTGCGCCGGTGCCCATACATTCAGATACAGGCAGTTCTCGCTGAGCCTGCCGTGCACGCCGTATTCGCTCGACCACGGGCCGAAGCCCTGCGGTGAGAGCGTCTGCAGGCAGCTCGGTGCGAAGTGCCGTGCACGCCGCACCCCCCTCCAGGGGCGCAGCGGCTGCGGCGCACGCCAGCGGTTCGCGCCCACCGGCGCCGCGGCGTACGGCACGCCGAGGAATGCCACGGTGCGCCCCTCGCGCACGCCGGCGAGCATGCCCTGCGCGACGCGGACCTGCGGGGCGCCGTTCGGCGTGGCGGCCCCGCAGCGCACGCCGGATCCGAGCGCGAGAGCACCGAGCGCGGTTGCGCACCAGCGCAGACCTGCCCTCGGGCGCGATCGGCTCATGGCGTCGACCCGGCGAGCCTCAGGCGGTAAATATCGATGCTGATCGGGGCGATGCGCAGCGCACCGGTTCCCTCGGTGAGCCGATGCTCGCGGACCTGGACCTCAGGGGCGTGCCCGATGCGGTTCGCGGCCGCCAGTCCCGGACCGGTCATCTCCCAATAGCGCCCGTTGGCGTTCAATGTCCCCCCGTGCAGGCGCAGCGCCAGCCGCTGGGTGCGCGCGGTGGCGTTGACCACGGCAACCACCAGATGCCGGTGATCGGGTGTCAGTGCCGCCTCGACGTCAAGCGGATAGGTCGGGCTGCCGGCGCTGTGCGGCGCAATGCCGGGCACCAGCGACTGGCGCGGCGGCGGCGGCGGGGCATCGCCGCCGACCGGTACCGGCAGCAGGCCTGCGCCGAAGTGCTCACCGTAGAGTTTGAACAACAGCCCCGTGGTATTCAGCATCGCGTGCGTGCGGGTGAAGTCCATCGTCGAGACGCCCATGGTGAAGGCGGCCATGCGCAGGAAGTCGGTGTGCCTGAGCATCTCGTTGAGGACCATGGCGTAGGCGAGCGCGAGCTTCAGATTCGCCGGCGCACCCGTGTATGCGTACTCGTCGATCGACATGAAGATACCGGCCGTGCGCATGGCCGGAAAACGCCGCTCGTAGGCCTGCCATTCCTCGGCCTTCAGCCGTACGCGCTGCGCCGGAGCGCGCACCCACTGCTGGACCGATTCGTGCACCGGGACGTAACCGGGCTCCATGTGATTCACCCGCAGGCCGGCCCGCGCCCGGGCCAGATCGAAGCGCATGCCGGCGCGAGCGTACCAATGCTCGGTGATGCCCTGGAAGTCACCCCATGAGTGTTTCAGGTACGCGCACGTCCAGTCCCCGTTCGAGCACAGTGCGATCTGGTCGCTGCGGTGACCGAGCTGACGGGCGATGCCCTCGATGGTCATCTCATCGGGCATGGCACCGGAGGCGAGCAGCACGATGTGCGGGTCGGCTCGGCGCATCGCGCGGGCGAACTCGTTGTTCTTCCACACGTAGTCCTGAAGGGAGGTGTGGCCGAGTTCCCAGGGACCGTAGGGCTCGTTACCGATGTTCCAGAACTTCACGTGGTACGGACGCGGATGTCCGTTGCGCGCGCGCAGAGCGCCGAGCCGGGTACTGGTCGGTGCGTTCAGATAGCGCACTTCGGCGGCGGCCGAGTGCGCATCGCCGAAGCCGGCGTTGACGGTGACGTACGGGGCGACATGAAGCAGATGGCACAGGGTCATGAACTCATCGAGGCCGACGTCGTTCGACTGTACCGAGTTCCAGGCATGATCGAGGTACGGGGCGCGTTTGTCGCGAGCGCCGACCGAGGCGTACCAGTTGAAGTCGGAGACGAAATTGCCGCCGGGCAGACGCCAGAAACCGGAATGCAGCTGGCGCAGCGCAGTGATGCTGTCGCGTCGAAAGCCATCGATGTTGTCGGCGGGCATGAGCGAGACGATGCCGATGTGCACGCTGCCGTGTCCCGTGGCGCGGACCGAGAAGCTCGCCGCGCGGCTGTTCGCCCCAGCGGTGAAGGCGAACGGGTAGCGGTGATAGTGTCGTGCGAGCGCTCCGATGCGCACGCTGCTGGCCGCGTGCAGACCCGCACCCCAGCGCAATCTGACCTGCACGTGCGCCGCGGGCGAGCCGCGCAATTCGATGTAGCCGGTGTAGCGCTTGCCGGCGAGGACGGCAAGCCCGTGCTGGCGGATGCCGCGCACCGCGTCACCGGCGAGCGCGATCCGCGGACTGTGCGCGCCGACGAACGGCCGGTGCGGGTCCATCGTCACCGCCGCCGGCGCGCCGATCGGGCGCCAGCGGCGCAGCACGAACACGCGTGCGAACCCGGTGGCGGGCTGCACAGGCCCCGCGTGCGCGGGCCGAATCGGCGCGAAGAACTTGCGGTCATCGAGCATCTGCGCCCAGAGGCTGCGGTAGACGAGCTGACCGAGATTCTCGATGAACATGCCGTATTCGTAACGGCTCACCGCACGGGCCGGATGGGTGATCTCGATCTGCGCGAGGATCGGTCTCGCCGCGGACGGCGCGTTGGCCGCCGCCGACCAACCGGTCGCGCCCAAGGACAGCACGGCCGCGCAGAACAGGATCGGCAGTCGGATACGCATGCGCTCCTCTCTGGCGGTGCGTCACCCGTGGGTGCGCGTGGACGCGCCGCGCTTGACAGTTCGAGATTAACTCGGACAATACCAGCAATCATAAGATAGCGCTACCATACTGGCGGGCGGGGCACGGCGCCGGCCCGGCGACAACCAACGAGGGGTCAGGATCGATCATGCCAATCAGAGTCACGTGGCGCGCCGCAGCGGCGCTGCTTTCGGCAATCATCGTGGGGACGGCTGCGAGCGCGGCGGTGAGCGGGCCGGCGGCGCCCTGGCTCAATCCGAACCTCCCGGCGCGCCAGCGCGCCCTCGATCTGGTCGGACGCATGACGTTGCGCGAGAAGGTCTCGCAGCTGGTCAACGGAGCGCGCGCCATCCCGAGTCTCGGCGTGCCGGCCTACAACTGGTGGAGCGAGGCGCTGCACGGGGTGATCGGTCACGGCACGACGGAATATCCCGAGCCGATGGGTCTGGCGGCGACGTTCGATGCGCCCGGGGTGCGCGCCATGGCCAAGGCGATCAGCATCGAGGGGCGCATCCGCTATGCCGAGGCGGCCGCCCGCGGGCAGGGCACCGGGATGTTCCACGGACTGGATTTCTGGGCGCCCAACATCAACATCTGTCGCGATCCACGCTGGGGCCGCTGCCAGGAGACGTACGGGGAGGATCCGTTTCTCACCGGGCAGTTGGCCGTGGCCTACGTGCGCGGCCTGCAGGGCTCCAATCCGCACTATTACCGCGCGATTGCGACACCGAAGCACTTCGATGCGTACAGCGGACCTGAGCCGATCCGGCACTTCGCCGATCAGGACATCAGTCGCCATGCGCTCGAGGATACGTATCTGCCCTCCTTCCGTGCCGCGATCGTGCAGGGCCATGCCGGCTCGGTGATGTGCGCCTACATCGCGATCAACGGCCAGCCGGCCTGCGCCAATCAGTTCTTGCTGCAGAAGACGCTGCGCGGGCAGTGGCATTTCCGCGGCTACGTCGTGTCGGACTGCGATGCGGTGCGCGACATCTTCAGCGGCCATCATTACCGTGCGTCGCAGCCCGAAGCCTCGGCGATCGCACTCGAGCGGGGCATGGACAACGAATGCGCGGATTTCGGCACCCCGCATGGCGATGCCGATTACAAGCCATTTCTGCAGGCGGTGCAGGCGGGCTATCTGTCGGTGAACGCGGTGAACCGCGCGCTCGTGCGGCTGTTTACGGCGCGGTTTCGCCTCGGGATGTTCGATCCGCCGGCCCTGGTGCCGTATGACCACATCAACCCCGATGAGCTGAACAGCCCGGCCCACCGCCGCCTTGCGCTGCGCCTCGCCGAGGAGTCGATGGTGCTGCTGAAGAACGACGGCGTGCTGCCGCTGCAGCGCACCGTGCGGCGGATCGCGGTCGTCGGACCGCTCGCCGATCAGACCGGCGTGCTGCTCGGCAACTACAGCGGCATGCCGAGCCGCGTCGTGACGGTGCTGCAGGGGCTGCGCGCGCAGTTCCCGCACGCGCACATCTCCTATGTCCCCGGAACGCAGTTTCTCGCGCACACGGGCACGGTGGTGCCGGCCGGCCTGTTCAGCACCGCGGGCGGCGCACCCGGTGTGCAGGTGCGGTATCAGTTCGCCGGGCAGCCGGCGCGCGCGATCACGGCCGTCGTGCCGGCGATCGACCTCGGTGGTGGGCACGGCACAGCGGCGCCGCCCGGTGTGCTGCGCCGCGCCGAGTGGCGTGGTTACTTCACTCCGCCGCGCTCCGGGTATTACCAGGTCGGCGTGCGCACCAACGGGGCGGCCAGCCTGATGCTCGGCGCCGAGCACATGATCCAGTCCTACAGCCCTGGCACCGACGTCGGGCGCATCTATCTGCACAAGGGGCGGCGGATTCTCGTGCGCATGACCTATGGCCACCGCGGTGAACACGCACCGCAGGCGGCGCTCATTTGGGAGCCGCTCAACAATCGTCCCGATCCGGCCGCGCTCGCGGCGGCACGCCGTGCCGACGTCGTCATCGCGGTGGTCGGGCTCACCAGTCGGCTCGAGGGTGAACAGATGCCCGTGCACGAACCGGGCTTCGACGGCGGGGATCGCACGAGTCTTGCGCTGCCGCGCCCCGAAGAGGCGCTGGTGCGCGAGGTGGCCAAGGCCGGCAAGCCGCTGGTGGTGGTGCTGATGAACGGCAGCGCCCTTGCGGTGCCCTGGGAGAAGCACCACGCCGATGCGATTCTCGAGGCGTGGTACAGCGGCGAGGAGGGCGGGGCGGCGATCGCCGCGACGCTGAGCGGGCGCAATGATCCGGCCGGCCGGTTGCCGCTCACGTTCTACCGCAGCGTGCATCAGCTGCCGAACTTCGAGAACTACTCGATGCGCGGGCGTACCTACCGGTACTTCCGGGGCAAGCCGCTCTGGCCGTTCGGCTTTGGTCTGAGTTACACGCATTTCGGCTACAGCCATCTGCACCTGGCCCGCACACGGCTTCGCGCCGGGGAGCCCCTGGCGGTGTCCGCCGAGGTGACCAATACCGGGCCGCGGGCCGGCGCGGAGGTCGTACAGCTCTATCTGCAGTTCCCGCACGTGGCCGGCGCGCCGCTGCGGGCGCTGCGGGGCTTCACGCGCATCTATCTCAAAAGCGGAGCGAGCCGCGTGGTGCATTTCAAGCTGTCGCGGCGGGATCTGAGCATGGTGAGCGAGCGGGGCCGGATCATCGTCGCGCCGGGTCGATACACGCTCTCGGTGGGCGGCGGACAGCCCGGGACGGGCGCTGCAGGTGTGGCCGGACACTTCCGCATTGACGGGGAGGTCACCCTTCCCGACTGAGCGAGGGCAGGGGCATGGCCGGCGCGGTGGTATCATCGAATGCCACCGCGCCCGCGCCACCGGTGGCGGCGCGTCGATCAAGGAGTCGGCCATGACCGAACAGCACTCTGCCAGCGTCACGCTCCGTCAGAACCAGGACTACCAGTTCGACATCGACTTCGCGCCGGGCATGGCGCACCTGAGGTCCGATGAGTCTCCGCCGCTCGGGGCCGGCGCCGGACCCTCGCCGGTGATGCTGCTGCTTGCTGCCGTGGGCAGTTGCATGAGCTCGAGCCTGTATTTCGCGCTCAGTAAATTCAAGAACGATCCCGGCGGCATCCGCACCACCGCCAGCGGCACCCTCGGGCGCAATGAGGCGGGACGGCTGCGGGTCGTGCACATCGATGTCGAGATCCACTTCGGTGCGCCGGCCGCGAGCCTGCAGCACCTGGAGAGGGTCCTCGGACAGTTCGAGGAGTTCTGCACGGTGGGGGCGAGTGTGCGCGCCGGGATCGCGACCGACGTTGCCGTGTTCGACGGCGCAGGAACCCGGCTCAAATGAGACCCGGCCGCGTGCCGTCGCGGCACCGCCGGTGCGGCGCATGATTGCGCTCACCACTGAGCCGCCGAGTGAGCACCAACGGCGCATCGCGGCGGCGAGCATCGCGCTCTCGCTGCTGATCTTCCTTGCGCTCGCGCCGTTTGCGAACCTGCCCGTTGGCCGCAGCGAGCTCTATCTGCCGATCTATGAGTCCTCGCTGGTCATCTGCGACCTGCTGACGTGCGTGTTCCTGTTCGGACAATTTGCGCTGACGCGCTCGACCGGCGTGCTGATCCTCGCCGCCGGGTATCTGTTCAGCGCCGCGATGGCGCTGCTGCACGAGCTGAGCTTCCCCGGCCTGTTCGCGCCGGCCGGACTGCTCTGGGCCAACGGACAGACCACCGCCTGGCTCTACTTCCTCTGGCATCTCGGCTTCCCGCTCGCCGTGTTCGGCTTCGCCCTCAGCGCCGAGCGGCCGTTGCGGGTCGCCTCGGTGGGCGCGACACGCCGGGTGGCGGCCGCGGCGGTGCTCGGTGCGCTCGGCGCTGCGGCGCTCGCGCTGCTCGTGGCGACCGCAGGAGCGCACCTGCTGCCGAAACTCATGCACGGAAACCAGGACCGGCCGGCGAAGTACGCGATCGCCTGGGTGACCTGGCTCACGATTCTCGCCGTGCTGCCGATCCTGTGGCGGCGCATCCGTTTCTCTGGTCTGCACCTGTGGGTGCTGGTGGTGACCGTCGTGTGGGCCTGCGATCTGGCGCAAGCGGCAGTGTTCAACGCCGGGCGGTTTTCCTTCGGCTGGTACACCGGACGGGCCTTCGGTCTGGTGGCTGCCTGCCTTCTGCTCGCGGTGATGATTCTTGAGAACGGCCGGCTGTATCGGCGCCTCACCGAGTCGCACGCCGCCGAGTGCGAGCAGCGTCGACTCGCCGAGCAGCGCAGCGCGCAGTTGAATCGTCTGGCCGCCTCGCTCGAGGCGCGCGTCAGTACGCGCACCGGAGAATTGCACAGCGCCAATGAGGCTCTGTGCCGAGCGCACGATGAGTTGCGCGCCGCAGCGACCCTCGGCAGCGCGGCCCGCGAATCGGAGCGTGCGCGGCTCGCGCGCGAACTGCACGATGAGCTCGGCCAGGCGCTCGTGACGTTGAAATACAAGGTCGCCGATCTCGAGACCTATTGCCGCGAGCGCGGCACGCCGATGCCCGAAGAGGCGCACAGCATGCTCGGGCTGATCGACCAGACGATCGACTCGGCACGACGCGTCGCGGCCGATCTGCGCCCGGCGGCGCTCGATGTCCTCGGTCTGTCGGCGGCCGCCGAGTGGCTGGTGAACGGCTTCCGGCAGCTGCATTCGTTCGACGTGCGGTTGCGGATCGAGCCGGAGCAGCTGCAGGTCGCCGAGCCGCGCGCCACGGTCGTGTTTCGGGTCTTGCAGGAGGCACTGACCAACATCGCGCGACACGCGCACGCCACGCAGGTCACTATCGAGATCCTCCAGAGCGCAGAGCAACTCGAGTTGCGCGTGCGCGATGATGGACGCGGGTTCGATCCCACAGTGCCGCGCCGTGCCGATGCGCTCGGAGTGCTCGGGATGCGCGAAAGGGCGCGGACGGTGGACGGTGCGCTCGATATCCACTCGACGCCCGGCGGCGGCACGACGGTGACGCTTTCGATCCCGTCTGCCGCCGCGGAGGATTCCCCTGCCGACTGATCCGCGGCGCGATGGCGTGGCGATGCGGGCGATGAGCGGATGTCGGCAGGATGCGCTCGGTTTGCGGCCTGAGCGACAGCGCGGGCGTGGGTGCACCGATCCGATGCTCACCGACGAATGCGTCCCCGTCGGTCCGCCGCGAGCACAAGCTCAGTCCTGACATGCGTGGCACGTCGATCGGCCCGCCCTCAGATCGGTCTGCGCAATCGGGCGTATACTCGTGCCATGTCGGTCTGGGTGATCACCATTTTAGTTTGCGCCCATGGGCACTCGCAGTGCCGGCGGCGGATCGACGATGCCTACTTCATTAAGCGAGCCGACTGCGAATTCGTGTTGGGGTACCTGCCGCACGCCGAGGTGCCGCGCTGTGCGGCGCGCTCGCGACGCAAAATGATTGCGCGTGGCTACGCGCCCGTGGGACGCGTACCGACGGGCTGAGCGTCCGCGCGGTCCGGTGCGCCCGGATCTGCGCGTGCGCGGCGAATCAGGGGGCTCGCGCGGCGGCGGACTCGACTCGCCGGGCGATGCTCTGCGCAATGTACTGCCACAGAGTGTTGGAGTCGGCGCCATCGGCCCTCATGCTGATCACCTGGAGCACGCGGCCGGTGCGCGCATCGTCGACCGGGATGTCGAAATAGGTGATCAGATCGCTCAGCGTGTGGACCTGCCCGATGACCGCAATGTCCGCGCCCAGGCGGTGCGCGACGGCGAGCACCCATTGCCGGCATGCCGTCGGATGCGCGTAGTGGGCGCGCACTGTGCGCAGCGCCGCCGGCGCGCTTCCAGGGGCGAGTACCTAGTGTAGTGTTGCGTTCTTACGGGAACTTAAATGACTCTCCGGGGTCCAATGTGCTATCAGCGACGGCATTGGAGAGCGAGAGTGCGCGTAGCCCCCGAGATTGTGTTGAGCGATGAGGAGCGAGCCGAATTGATGCGGCTGGTGCACTCGAGATTGACGAGCGTGCGATTGGCGCAGCGAGCGCGCATGGTGCTGCTGGCAGCCGATGGGCTGCAGAACAAGGTCATTGGGGCGCAGGTGGGGGCGGGCCGGGTGCAGGTAGCGCGCTGGCGGGAGCGTTATGCTCGGATGCGCCTGGCGGGTATTGAGCGCGATTTGCCCCGCGGGGCCCCGCCGGTGAAGGTGGATGTGGCGCGTCTGGTGCAGCTGACCACGCAGAGCGAGCCGAAGGCGGCCACGCACTGGAGCACGCGTAGCATGGCCGCCGAACTTGGGGTGAGCGCGGCGAGTGTTTCGCGGCATTGGCGCGCCCACGGCCTGAAGCCGCATCGTGTGCGCGGTTTCAAAGTCTCGCGCGACCCGCAGTTCATCGAGAAACTCGAAGATATCGTCGGCTTGTACCTCTCCCCGCCTGAACACGCCTTGGTGCTGTGCTGCGATGAGAAGAGCCAGGTGCAGGCACTCGATCGGACGCAACCGGGATCACCGATGAAGAAGGGCCGTGCCGCGACCATGACCCACGACGACAAGCGCGATGGTACGACCACGCTGTTCGCGGCTCTCAATGTGCTCGACGGGCAGGTCATTGCTCAGCGCCAGCAACGTCACCGCCACGGTGAGTGGCTGAAGTTCCTGCGCCAGATCGACCGTGAGACGCCCAAAGACAAGACATTGCATCTGATCGTCGACAACTACGCCACCCACAAGCATCCGGCCGTGCAGCGCTGGCTCGCCAAACACCCGCGCTTTCAGGTGCACTTCACGCCGACCTCGGCCTCGTGGCTGAACAGGGTGGAGCGCTTCTTCCGCGACATCACCACCGAGCGCTTGCGTCGCGGTGTCTTCACCAGCGTGCCCGAATTGGTCGCGGCAATCGACGAGTACATTGCGCATCACAACACCAATCCCAAGCCATTCATTTGGACCAAGAGCGCACGCGACATCCTGCAAAAGGTCATCCGTGCCAATGGCCGCTTAAGTTCCAAACAGAATGAAGCACTACACTAGAGTGCTCCGCACCGAAGGCTGAGCGTTCGCATGGGATCGCCATGCGCCGGGCCGCGACGCCCAGGTGAGCGGTCGCGCCCGCCGTTGGCGTTCCGCAGTGGCTTCGTCTATGTTCGCCAGTCTGGGTGCGCCGCGTCCGGCGAGGCGCGCCGCAACCGTGAGCGCGATCCGCGGCAGGCGTGCAGGGGGCTTCGATGGGCAGTGCGATTCGAATGAGGATTCCAGGGGTGTTGATGGCCGTGGCCCTCGGGGTCGCCACGGCGGCGGCGGCGCCGGCGAGCCACGCCCCGGCGCGTAGCGCGACGGGCATCCCGCTCGATGCGCCGTGGAAGGTCAAGCTCTATGCGCTCGCCCACGCACAGTTCCATCACCCGGCTTGGGGCTGGCAGCATTCCGAGCGCGACTACCGCCTGGCACTGCGGATTGCGCGTGAGGATCACTTGAGGGTCGACAAAGATGCGCTGTTCGCCGCGGCCTTCCTGCACGACATGGCGGCCTTCGAGCCGTGCGCGGATCGCAAGATGGAACACGGCGCCTGCGCGGCGCTGCAGAGTCCGGCGATCCTGAAACGGATCGGCTTTCCGATGCAAAAAATCGCGATCGTGCAGCAGGCCGAGCGCGGCCACATGTATTACAGCGATCCCGGCCGCAATCCGACCGCCATCGTGCTGCACGATGCCGATTCCCTCGATTTTCTCGGTGACATCGGCGCGGCACGCATGATCGCGCTCACGGGCGCGAAGGCGGCGAGTTTCGCCCCGGCGGTCAGGACGCTGCGCAAGTTCCTGACGGTCATCCCGCCGCGGCTGATCACGCCGAGCGCGCGCCGGATCGGGCGGCGGCGCGTGGCCCAGTTGCGAGCCTTCCTCGCCGCGCTGCGCCGCCAGACGTATGACGGGCGCGCCTTGTGAGGCGGTGGGACCGCAGAGACTGCCGGACGCAGAGGTGAGCACGCCGCTTGGCGCAGTGGTGGCCGCACTCGGTGCGCCGCTCGCCTGTGTGGATCTGGAGACCACCGGCGGGCACACCGGGTACGACCGGATCACCGAGGTGGGCGTGGTGCGGATCGACGCCGAGGGCGCGCTCGAGGAGTGGTCCTCGCTGATCGATCCGCAACGCTGGATCCCCGCGCAGATCACGGCGCTCACCGGGATCGACGCGGCGTTGCTCGAGGGCGCACCCACGTTCCGCGAGGTGCGCGAGGCGCTCTCGGCGCGGCTCGAGGGGCACATCGTGGTGGCGCACAACGCACGATTCGACGTCGGCTTTCTGAAGCAGGCCTTCCAGCGCGAAGGGGTGCGCTTTCAACCCGCGGTGCTGTGCAGCGTGAAGCTCTCTCGGGCACTGTTCCGAGGGGCGCGCGGTCACGGGCTCGATGCGCTCATGGCGCGTCTCGGGCTGAGCGGTGCCGATCGGCACCGGGCCTTGGGCGATGCGCGCGGGGTGGCGCAGTTCCTGGCCCAAATGGCCGAGACGCGCCTCGATGAACTCCTCGCCGCCTGCCGCGCGCAGGCGCGGATCCCGAGCCTGCCTGCGCATCTGCCGGCCGAGGCCATCGAGGCGCTGCCCGAGGGGCCGGGGGTCTATCTGATCTACGGTGAGGGCGACCTGCTGCTCTACGTCGGCAAGAGCGTGCACGTGCGCCGTCGAGTGCTCGAACATTTTTCCAGCGATCATCGTGCCGCGCGCGAGATGCGCCTGGCACAGCAGGCGCGGCGGATCGAGAGCATCGAGACCGCCGGGGAGCTCGCGGCGCTGCTGCTCGAGTCCCGTCTGATCAAAGAGCGCCAACCGGTGCTGAACCGCAGACTGCGTCGCACGCGCTCGTTGTGCACCCTGGCCTGGACGTTCGGGGCCGGGCAGCCGCCAGAGGTGCTCTGCGCCGGTAGGGTGGTGCCGGGGGAGAGTTACGGGGCGTTCCGCACGGCGCGCGATGCACGTCAGGCGCTGCAACGCTTTGCGGCCGAGCGGGGACTGTGCGACATCCGGCTCGGTCTGCAGAGCGGACCGGGGCCGTGCTTCGGGCATCAACTCGAGCGCTGTCGCGGCGCGTGTGTGGGCGCGGAAAGTCCCCTGCAGCACGATCTGCGTCTCGCCGAGGCGCTGCAGGCGATTCGCATCGCGCGTTGGCCGTATGCCGGTCCGATCGGGCTGCCAGAGGGCTCCGATGCGCACGGTGTCCAGCACGTCATTGATCAGTGGATCTATCTCGGGGCTGCGCGCGACCCGCAGGACCTCGAGGAGTTGTTGCGCCAGAACCGCCCGGCGTTTGACCTGGATACCTACCGCATTCTGTTGCGGTTCATGAACGATGCGCACTCTGCGCGCGCCGTGCAGCCGCTCTGCCGTCCCGACCGTGGGCGCTGATCCGTCCCCTGGGGCCGCAGTGGACCGCGGGCGCTCGGTGGGGACGGCGCGGGCATGCGGTGGTTGCGGCCCGACGCCCCTTGAGTGCTTGCCCATGGCGTGGTGTGTGTCCTGTGTTCAACCGCCCCGGCGGCACGCCATGACGTCCGCCGTGCAGCGTGGCGCCGAGTGCGGACCGAATGGCCTGTGTGCGACCCGCGAGGTCATGTCATGAGAGGCGCACCACGTGTCATGTCGGCGTGGTGGGCCGAGGGTGTGGCCGTACTCTACATCGGACTGATCGCGGCGGTGGCCAAGGCGAGCGGTCATGCCTACGTGCTGTTCCCGGAGCTCGCGGCGCTGGGGCATGACGTGTTGAAGCGGCCCGCGGGGAGCTGGGCGAGGGCACCGCTGATGCTCGTGACGACACCGCTGCTGACGGCGGTGATTGGAACGCTGCTGGCGCGACACTTACCCTATGGGTTGCTCGCCGTGATGCTCGATGTGGGGTTCGCGGTGTTGGTGATCGCGCTGTTGAAATCCCCGATCGCGCCGGCGATCTCGGCCGGACTGCTGCCGCTGGTTCTCGGGGTGCGCAGCTGGTGGTATCCGCCCTCGCTCTTGATCGGCACAGGCCTGCTCGCGGGGATCGCGGCGCTGCGCACCCGGTTCGCGCCCCCGGCGGTGGCCCTGACCCCCGAGGACCGCGTCGACGATGAGGTGGAGTCCGCGCCGGGCAAGCTCGCCTGGCTGCCGGCCTTCGGGCTATTCCTCGGGGTCACGGCGCTGCTGAGTCAGGTCACCGGGTGGCGCTTGGTGCTGTTCCCGCCGCTCGTGGTCATTGGCTTCGAGGCCTTCGCGCATGCCGAGGTGTGTCCCTGGGCGCGACGCCCCCTGGCGCTGATGCTCGCCTGCACGCTCACGGCGACGGCCGGCTTAGCCTCGATGGCGGTGCTGGGTGCCGGGCCGCTTGGAGCGATGTGCACGCTGCTCGCCGGGGGGATCGTTCTGCGGGCGCTCGATCTGCACGTGCCGCCGGCGCTCGCCGTGGGGTTGCTGCCGTTCGTGATGCCCCATCCGAGTGCGCACTACGCGGTGGCGGTGCTGCTCGGGACGAGTGTGGAGACCGGACTGTTCCTGCTCTGGCGCCGCCTCGCGCCGGGCGTGATCGCGCGTGCCCGCTGATCAGCGGCCGGCCGTGAGCTTGTCCTGCGTGCGGGTCTCGAAGTCCTGCGCGTCGTGACGCTCGTGCAATTGACTCGAGAGCTCCCCGCTGGTCCGATTGACCATCCGTCCGCGGCGCACGGCCGGCCGCTCGAGCAGCTCCTGCGCCCAGCGCTGCACCTGGGGGTACTCGTGCACGCTGAGGAATTCCGCGGCGCCGTACAACCAGCCCATCACCAGGCCGCCATACCAGGGAAAGATCGCCATGTCCGCAATGCTGTATTCGGCGCCGGCGATGTAGCGGTGCTCGCTCAGGCGGCGCTCCAGCACGCTCAGTTGACGCTTGGTTTCCATGGCGAACCGGTCGATGGCGTACTCGATCTTCAGCGGCGCATAGGCGTAAAAATGCCCGAACCCGCCGCCGAGATACGGCGCGCTGCCGACCTGCCAGAACAACCAGGAGAGGCACTCGGTGCGCGCGGCCGTCGCGCTCGGCAGGAACGCGCCGAACTTCTCCGCCAGATACACCAGGATCGAGCCGGATTCGAACACCCGGATCGGCTCCGGTCCGCTGCGATCCAGGAGCGCCGGGATCTTGGAATTGGGGTTGACGGCCACGAATCCGCTTCCGAACTGCTCGCCTTCGGCGATGCGGATCAGCCACGCATCGTACTCGGCACCGGGGTGACCGAGGGCGAGCAATTCCTCCAGCAGGATGGTGACCTTGACGCCATTCGGCGTACCGAGGGAATACAGCTGCAGCGGATGGCGCCAGACGGGCAGCGTCTTCTCGTGCGTTGGACCGGCCACCGGGCGGTTGATGTTCGCGAACTGGCCGCCGCTGGGCTTATTCCACGTCCAGACTTTCGGCGGGGTGTAGTCGAGCTCGGCCATGGGGAGTCTCCTTCGGGAATGCCAGGGACCGCTCGGACCGGTCCGGGGGGGCGATGTCGGCCGGCGCGCACTCGGCGAGCGAAGCGCTGCAGGTCTCATCCGGCGGGTCGGGAGGATTTTAGCGTGAATCGCCCGCCGGGCACCCGACGGTGCGCGGGCGGCTTACTCGAACTCCGGCGTCGGCACGCCACAGCGCCGCAGCGCGTGCGCCAACGGGCCGAGATGGGCCCGATAGTGTCGCCAGCGGTCCACCGAGGAGCGGTAGATGGGGCGACGGACCTGTGCCGCACTCTGTGTGAGGCAGATTTCGGTGTTCTGATCGACGGCCAGCGCCGAGTCGTCCCACGGCAGGCCGCACGCGCGAGCGGCCGCCGCCGCGACCTGTTGCGGTGCGCTCACCAGCTGCTCGTACTGAATCTCGTGCAGCGACTCCCCGAGTGTGCCGCGCCAGTGCTCGATCAGTCGCGCGTAGGCCGCGTAATAGCGGGCGAGGTCCTGGAAGTCGTAGCTGAACTGATACGCCTCGCCAAACAGGGTGCGGTACATCGCAAAGCAGCTGTCGAGCGGGGAGCGGCTGACCAGGAGGATGCGGGCCTGCGGCAAGGCGCGGCGGATTGCGCCGAGGTACAGGTAGTTCATCGGCTGCTTCTCGATGATCAGAGCGCCGCTGCCGTCGGCCCCGGCGCAGCGGGCGTAGCCTGCGGCGATCTCGCGCCAGTCGACTGCCGCGGCGCGCGCGAAGACATCGGCGCCACCGGAGGACGGGGCGCTGAGCAGGGTGCGCGCGAAATGATCCGTCTCGCCGTTCGAGCGCGTGCCTGGCAGGCCGGTCAGGATGCGCTCCAGGAGCGTCGTGCCCGAGCGGGGCAACCCGACGATGAAGACGAAGCGGCTCGAATCCACCTCGGGCGCCTCGGATGGTCGGTGCGTGTCGCGGAAAACTTCCGTGATGCGCCTGAGTTTATGCTCATCGATCGCGGCATCGTAGCTGAGGTGCCGGCGGTGAGTGCTCGCCGCGCGGGCGAAGTTCTCAAACGCCTCATCGAACCGTCCCAGGTCATCGAGCTCTTTGCCGAGCGCATAGCCCAGCAGGACCCGTGCCGCATCCGGGAGCCCCGGCCGCGTCAGTTCGCCGCGCAGCTGCTCGCAATGATGGTTCGCCTCAGTCTGCACCCGCAGTTCCGCACGAAGGAGGTAACACGGGTACTGCCTCGGGTCGAGCGCGAGGGCGCGATCACAGGCCTCTTCGGCCGCCTCGAGTCTGCCGAGGGTGCGTTCACAGGTGGCCAGCTGGTGCCAGTAGAGCGGCATCGCCGCATCGAGTTCGGTCGCGCGCCGATACAGGTCGCGGGCGCGTTGATACTGGCCGAGGGCGCGCGCGGTCTGCGCGAGCGCCCCATACGCCTCGGCCGGGCCCGCCGGCAGCTGCAGGGCGGAGTCGATCACCGCCTCGGCGTCGGGAGTGCGCCCGAGCCGCAACAGGATCATGGCGAGGAGGCCATGTGCGGCGGAACAGATTCGTTGAGTGGCCACGGCGCGCTCGGCGAGCGGCAAGGCTTGCGCGGGGTGCCCGGCCCGCAGCAGATGTGCCGCTTCGGCGTCCGGCGAACGTGCTGCGGATCTCATGAGGGACCCTGGGGATGCGGTGGGGTGTTTATACCGCTGCCATCCGGTGCTGTCGAGCGCGTATCCACAGTGCGGTCGGATCGGTCCTCACGGGCCGTGGATGCAGCGGCGGATGCCGCTGCGGGGGGGCGGGCCCCCGCAGCACGGGCGTATTGACGGCGGGACTCAGGCGTGGCGCGGCGCAAGCGTGCGCGTCAACAGCGCTTCAATGCGGCCCCAGACTTTCTGCGCGGCCGCGTCGTGATACACGTCGGTGCGACTCGGCATCATGAAGCCGTGCAGGGCACCGGGATGACACTCGAGCTGATAGGCGATGCCCCGCGCCTGCAGCGCATGTTCGAGCGCCGCCATCTGTGCGGGCGTCGCATGTGCATCCTGATCGGCAATGCCGAAATACAACTCGGCGGCGATCTGATCGAGATGCCGGTGCGGTGAGCCGGGCTCCTCGGTGACCAGCCCGCCCGGATGGACCGAGGCGGCCGCGGCAACGCGTGCACCGAGGTGCTGTGCGAGCATCAGTGCGAGCCGCCCGCCCATGCAGAATCCGTACAGGCCGATGTTCGTGAGGTCGGCGGCCGGATCCGCCGCGGCGAGTGCCAGGGTTGCCTCGAGGTCGAGCGTGACCCGCGCGTCGGTGAGTGCGGCCATGGCCGCGCGGATCTGCGTCAGGGTGTCGGGTCGGGTCAGATCGAGCGGGCCCTTGAGTCCGGCGCGGTGGAACAGATCCGGGACGAGCACGCAGTAGCCCCAGCGCGCGACGCGGCGTGCGTGCTCGTACAGCTCCTCGCGCATGCCGAGGGCATCCATCAGTTCCACGACGACCGGGAAGGGGCCCGGCCCCTCGGGTCGCGTGATGAACACCTCCATGGCGCCCGGTGCGGTCTCGACTCGTTCGTTTCGCTCGATCATGGTCACTCTCCTGTATCGGCCGGCAGCGCGGGGCGGCCCGGCGCGTCATGAGGGGGGTGCAGGGGGAGCTCGGCGGCCGGCGGGTGTCGTGTGCGCGCACTCGGCCGAGCGCCATCCTCGTCGCGGTGGACGTACCGGGACCCTCGTGACCAGGATGCCGCGGCGGCAATCAGGCACGCCACGATGGCGAACGAGAACGCCGCGGTCAGTCCGGCGTGAAAGGGGGTGGCAATCAGCCGCGGAAAGAAGGCGTGTCCGGTCAGTGCGGCGCGATCGATGCTCGGCAGGCGTGCGAGGACCGCAGGACCGAGCAGGGCACGCACCGGGTTGTAGCCAAGGAATGCCGCGAACAGCACGCTGACGGGCGGCAGCGAGGCAATGTGCGCAGCGACGCCAGCAGGGACGCCGTGATCGAGCAGCCCGCGCTGCAGCGTACTCGAGAGCGTGCCGGACAGGCCCGCGATCATCAGTGAGAAGAAAATCCCGATGGACAGCACCTGGGCGGCGTTCTGGAACGTGGCGTTCATCGCCCCGCCGACGCCGCGGTCGCTCGCCGGCAGACTGTTCATCACCGCGGCGCGGTTCGGTGCGGCGAAGGCGCCCATGGAGATGCCCGAGAGCAGCAGGATTGCGGCGAAGCCGCCGTACCCGAAGTCGATCGGCAGCAGCATCAGCAGCATCAGGCTGAGCGCCGCGCCGATCATGCCGCCGGTGGCGAAGTAGCGTGCCCCGAGCCGGTCGGAGAGTATCCCGGCGAGCGGGCCGGCGATGAGGAACCCGGCGCTGAGCGGCAGCATGAAGATGCCGGCCCAGAGCGGGGTCTGCGCGAAGCTGTAGCCGTGCAGCGGCAGCCAGATGCCCTGCAGCCAGATGATCAGCATGAACATCAGTCCGCCGCGGCCGATCGCCGAGAGGAACGTCGAGAGCGTGCCGAAGGAGAACGCCCGGATGCGAAACAACGGCAGGCGGAACATCGGTGCACGTGCGCGCGCCTCGATGAGGCCGAAGGCGACCATCGCGGCGACGCCTGCACCGAGCAGCCCGAGGACCCGCGGGCTCATCCAGCCCATGGCATGAGCGCCGGCCGGCTGGATGCCCCAGGTGATGCCGATCATGATCAGCGTCAGTCCGCTCGCGAAGGTGAGGTTGCCGCCCCAGTCGACCGGAGTGGGCGTTCGCTGGCCGATCTCGCGCAGTTTGAAGTAAGACCACAGCGTGCCGAACAGTCCGAACGGCACCGATATCAGGAAGATCAGCCGCCAGTGGATGGCGGCGAGCACGCCGCCGAGGATCAGTCCGAGGAAATTGCCGCTGATGCCGGCGACGTTATTGATGCCGAGGGCGAGACCCCGTTGCTCGGGCGGGAACGCGTCGGTGAGGATCGCCCCGGAGTTGGCCACCAGGAAGGCGGCGCCGAGGCCCTGAACGATCCGGCCGATGACCAGCCACAGTGCGCCACGCTCGGCGGTGTAGGGGTCGAGGGTCAGTGCGAGCGAGGCGACCGTATAGATGGTGAACCCGAGGGTGTACATCCGCACGCGCCCGAACATATCGCCGAGGCGCCCAAGGCTCACCACCAGTACGCTGGTGACGACCTGATAGCCGAGAATCATCCACAGCAGATACAGCGTGTTGTGCGGTTCGAGGGGATTGAGCCGGATCCCGTGGAAGATCTCCGGCATCGCGATCAGCATGATCGAGGAGTCAATGGTCGCGAGCAGAACGGCGATGGTGGTGTTCGAGAGCGCGATCCATTTGTAGCGCGAGGTCGCAGTGCGGGAGTCCATGGTTCGCTCGTCGAGTCGGTGGGGGGCGGAGGAGGCGTGCCGGTCGGTACGGGCCGGGACCGGCCGGTCACGGTTCGAGCAGTCGCTCGAGCAAACCGACGGCGCTGGCGAGTGCGGCGCGCTCTTCGGGATCGAGTCGGGTGCCGATGGCACGCATCAGCCAGTCTTCGCGGGCGGTGCGGGCCGCCTGGATCGACTCGCGGCAGGCGGAGGTCAGCGAGAGCAGAGTCTGGCGTCCGTCGTGCGGGTCGGCGGCCCCGCGGATCAGACCGGCGGATTTCAGCGCTGCGACCGTCGCCCCCATGGACTGGGGCCGGATGCCCTCGGCGTGCGCCAGCGCGCTCACCGTGGCCGGACCCTCCCGCTCCAGTCGGCCGAGGACCTTCATCTGGGTCCAGGTGAAGTCCCCGAAATGCCCCTGGTCGCGCAGCCGCCGTGCGAGCTGGCCACTCACGATCCGCAGCGTGGCGGCCAAGGTGGCGACGGCGGGCTCAGCGGCGAGAGGCAGTGCGGTCGGCATGGACGCACCCTAGCAGATCAGAAGGGTATCTGAAAAGGTCAACTGAACAGGTGAACTTCATAATCCCGCGGGTCACCGCGAGGCATTCAGGACACCCCTCCACCTGATGGGCCTTCGGCACGGTGGGAGATGCGGGTATTTCGCCGGCTTCAGGGGTGGGATGGGAATGGGCGGGGGCGCGTTTCGCGCCGGCCGGCGCTGAGCCTCCGGGGACTTGCAACGGGTCCTGCTTGCGCTGCTCGCTGAGCGGGCCCGTCACGGCGACGAACTGATCAAGGCACGGGCGTCGCGTTCCGAGGGTTTCTACCGCCCGAGTCCCGGCATGGTGTACCCCGCGCTCACCGGGCTGGAGGACATGGGCTATGCGAGCGTCACGCCCGAGGGAACGAAGAAGCGCTACGGCATCACCGAGGCCGGTGATGCGTATCTGACGGAGAACCGCGCGCCAGCCGATGCGATGCTGAACCAGATCGCGCAGGCGGGCCGCAAGATGGGTCGGGTCCGTCAGGCGCTGGGTGCTCTGGAGGAGGACGAACAGGACCGCTGGCGCGAGCTCTGGGCAGAGCGCGAGACACTCGCGCAGGCGCTGCGCGAGAAGCGCCACCGCTCGACGGAGGAGAAGCCGCGCATCGTCGTGATCCTGAACGCGGCGGTCGCGCACATTCGCGCCAAGGCCTGAGTGCGCCGAGCCGCGCAGCGGCTCACCAGAAATACAGCTGCAGCGTCAGGGGCGTGCGGGCCGGGGGAATCTGCGCCAGTGCCGCGCGGTGATCGAGGTAATTCACCGCGCAGCGCTGCAGCAGCGCATCGACCTCGGACAGCTCGTAGCGCGCCTCCTGCGCGCTCGGCGGACGCAGCGCCTGCGGCTGCGGGAACAGCCCCATGCCGGCGAGGATCGCGAACCACGACATCACCGGATAGCCCTGGCCGAATTCCTGCGCGCGCAGGCCCGCTACGATGCTCTGACCGCTCACCCAGCGCGAGAGAATCGTCTTCAGGTTGTCCGACAGATCCCGGTTGGCCGCATTCGCCCGCCAGTACTCGGTATCGGTGCGCGAATTGGTCTTGTAGTGAGCGCAGATGTAATCGCGGATGCCCTCGAAGTTGCGGTTCACGAGCGCATTGAAGCGCTGGCGCGCCGCCTCGTTCAGTTCGCCGCGCTCGAGCAGCGCGAGGAAATTCATCGCCATGTACTGGATCACCATCAGCGCCGTGGCTTCCAGCGGCTCGACGAATCCCTGGGCGAGCCCGATGGCCAGACAGTTGGCCTGCCAGGGCGATACGACCCGGCCGACTCTCATCGTCAGGTGACGCGCCTGCAGATCCGCCTCCAGCAGTCCTAAGTGAGCGCGCAGTTCGGTTTCGGCCGCATCGGCGCTGCAGAACTTCGAGCTGTACACGTACCCGTTGCCGTAGCGTTCGGTGAGTGGAATCTTCCAGGCCCAGCCGTGCTTCAAAGCGGTGGAGCGGGTTTCGCTCGGCAGGCGCTCCCCGAGCGGGGAGGGCAGGGCCACGGCCGCGTCGTTGAACAGGTTGTTCTGGAAGCTGATGAACGGAACGTTCAGGGCCTTCTGCAGCAGCAATCCGGCGAAACCTGTGCAGTCCACGTACAGATCCGCGCTGATCGTCTCCCCCTCGCGCGTATGCACCGCCGCAATGTTGCCCTCGGCATTCACTTGCGCATGGGTCACGTGGCAGCTCTGGTAGCGCACGCCGCGTTCGAGCGCCTTTTTGTGCAGGAACTGCCCGAGCAGTGTGGCATCGAAGTGATACGCGTGCAGAACGTCGAACGGGAAGTGCGCCTGAGCCTTCGGCGAGCGCTCCTCGGCCACGAGCCGTGCCGCCAGGAAGAACCGGTCGGGGTGCGCGTAGAGGTTCGCGCCCCTGACGCGCGCCTCGGCGTTATGGATGAACTGCGTCAGGGTCATGATGTCGACCATGGACGGGAACGGATGGAAGTAGCGCTCGAAGCCCGGCTTGCTCGACCAGCCCTCGAAACTGATGCCGCACTTGTAGGTCGCATGGCAGGCCGGCATCCATTCGGCTTCCTCGATCTTCAGCAGATCGAAGAACCCGCGCAGCAGGGGCGTGGAGCCCTCGCCGACCCCGACGGTGGGCACCGACGGGGACTCAAGCACGGTGATCTGCACGCCCTTGGGGATCAACGATTGCGCAAAGATCAGCGCCGTCATCCACCCGGCCGTTCCGCCGCCGACGATGACAATGCGGCGCACGGGCGGTGGCGCGGCGGTCTCTCGCTTGCCGGCATTCAAGGTGAAGCTGTAGTCGAAGCCGTTGTCGATCGCCATGGCGCCCCAGATCGGATACGTGTGGTGCGGTGCCCCGCGCTGGCGCGCGGTGCGCGCTCTTCAGCGGACCGGACGGCCGTGCTGCGGTGGCGGTCCTGCCGGGGAAGACTGTCGCGCGGTGCATCCGAGTGTACCGCACCGCGCGAGAGCTCCGCGCCTGGCCGCCGGCGAGCACCGCCGGGCGGCGTGCTCGGGTCGGGCGCACACCCCGCGCGCACCAGAACGCGAAAGGCCGCCTCGAGGATGTCCGCGACCCGTGGTGATGAGCGCCGCTGCGGCGGCGCTTTCCGCGCGGAAATAATGGGCCTGCGGCCATGAGCGTTCCCGCCATGCGAATATGAGACGCGCCGTGCGCGTGCCGCCATCGACAGCCCGGTGATGTCCATCACCTGCGGGACGTCGTGATCGATCGCCAGCGAGACCCGCCCCTCGCGCCCGGTATTCGCGGCCTTGTGGCTGTTCGGGCTGCACAGGAGATAGAGCGTCAGGTTCTCATGCGCGAAGCCGACCGTCGTCGGTTGCGGCCAACCACCGGGGCGCAGCCTCGCAAGGCTCAGGGTGCGATGTTGATCGAGCCGCGATAGGATCTCCGAGTGCAGGGAGGGGCCCATCAGGGACCTCCGGTTCCGTCCTCGAGCGAGCAGTGTCGCTGCGGGCCACCGGGCAATACGGACAATCCTGCGGCGGGGCGCGTGCGGCTTCGGGAGGGGGACGCCGCCCGGTCGTCAGGGCGCCACAGGGATGCTCAGGGCCGCACATACCGAAAGGTTGGCGCCGCCGCGTGATCTCGTGTACGCTGCCATCCGGCTCGTATCTTTTCGGCTTGACTGTCTCGGCCTCCAGCGCCGCCCGGCGCGACCCTGGCCTTGTCTGCCACCCTCGCAAAGTTTCGCGAACCAAGGGGCAGTCGTTTCTGCCTCTCCCTTCGTTTCTATCGTGAGTATTCTCTAGTGACTAAGCTTTATGTTGGAAATCTCCCCTTCACGGCGACCGAAGAGTCTGTCCGTGAGCTGTTCTCGCAGCACGGGACCGTCGAGAAGATCTCTCTGATCTCGGATCGCGACACGGGTCGTCCGCGCGGGTTCGGCTTCGTGGAGATGTCGAGCGCCGATGCCTCGCGCGCCATGCAGGCGCTGAATGGCAAGGACTTCGACGGGCGTGCGCTGAAGGTCAACGAAGCCCAGGAGCGTGAGCGCTCGGGTGGCGGCGGCGGCGGCGGCGGCTACCGCGGCGGCGGCGGCGGCGGTTCGCGTCGCTACTGATACGCAGCCTTGAATGCGCGCCGCCCCTGGCCTGTACGGTCGGGGGCGGCGCGTCTTCGACTGTATGGCGACCGAGCCGCTCGAGCTCGGCGCACGCGCATCGGCCTAGGAGCCGAGCTGCCAGAGTCGCCGGAAACCTCGTCGAATGAACGACGTCAGGATCTCGTCTTTCCGCGCGCTCATTGCAGATCAGGCGGGCATGACCCGTCTCCTGCAGAACGTTCCCGATGCGCAAGAGATTTGCACCGAACTGGCCCAGCCGTGCTTCACGTGGCGCTGGCAGGGTGCGGCGCAGCACAGTTACTGGATCACGAGTGACGGTGTGAACGCGCTGTGCCTGACGGTCGTCGGGCTCAACCTCGATGAAGTCATCGCAGTGTGGCTGGCCGTCGATGAGCGTCGTGCGCGGCCGGGGTTTGCACTAGGTGCCCAATTGCTGCGGGAGATTCTCTGTGAGGAACTCGCGCTCGCCGTCGAAGCTGTTGCGGCCGATGAAGGCTGAGACGCCGATTCAGGCGCGCCCGTCGAGGTCGTCCGGTTTCAGCTGAGGACGGTCTGCCGCGCCGTGCGGGCCCAGGTCCGACGATGTGGTCAACAGCTGCGGTTGTTCACCGCAGAGCGCCAACATCATCGATGCGGGCGCCCCCATTCAATGCGTTGGAATTTTCCGTCACCTATGGGGACGAAGGCATCGCATGGATGGCGCGCGGTGGGCGCGTTTCGTAATGCTCCGGCTCTGAAGACGACTCCGGCGATCGTTGCGACGATCGCGGTGCCGGCCCACACGGTCAGCCTTCCCCGGACCCGCAGTGCGGTGCCTCGCGCTGCCGTGGTGTCCGAAGAATGCGCGGCGTCCGGGTGAGAATGTTGCGCAACCGCGACGCATGAGGCACTCCGAGGCCGCGGCGCGCTCCCCCGTGCCGGGGGAGGCTTAGGGGGGCGACAGGATGGATCGGAAGGCCTACGAGAGGCGTTGCGCGGCGGCGCGGGCCTGCGTCCGCCCGCGACCCTTCAGGGCTGGGGCCGCCTTCGGACCGGCACCGAGAGGCCGCAGACGTCGATCTTGCCCGGCGGCGTGACGAAGAACGCGTCATGGCGGTCTCGCTGGGCTTCGAGCAGTCGTTGGAAGGTGCGGCTGCGCGTGCGCAGAACTTCCACGTCCGGCCGCTGTGCCGGCGGCAGGTCGGCCGCCACCCGGATGCTCACGATCGGGACGCGATGCGCCGGGTGAGCGTAAAAGCCGAGCGGACCGTGTCCGCGCGGGAGCGCGGAGAGTCTGTCCATGCCTTCGATGACCCGGCCGACCACGGTGAGATTCCGGTCGAGCCATCGCGGAGCCTGGCCGATGACGACGTACAGCGCACTCCCGTTGCCCGAGTCCGGCGCGTCGTCCCGGGCGACGGCCAGTGTCCCGTAGCAGTGCACCAGCCAGGTCTGATGGTCGGCCGGATCGCGGGCGGCGGGGAAGTCGCGCGTGAATCCAACCTCGGGGGCGTACACGTCGCCGTCCGGGAGCCGGACCCAGGGCAGCGAGCGCGCGATCGCACGGGTGAACTCTGGCGGCAGCGTTTGTTTTGCGCGCCCCAGGGAGCGGATCTGGTGCGCATCGCCGCCCTCATCGCCCGCCGGATCATCCCACTGCGCGACGAAGTTATCCTGCACTCTGACGATCGCCAAGCCGTCGAAGTAATGTTCGCGGACCAGCGTTTTGATATTGGCGACATGCAACGGGGCGTAGGCCGGATCGAGCTCCATGACGACCCGCCCGGCGGGCAGCTGCATCACCAGAAGATCATGGGGATTCGGCTGACGCCATTGCGAGGGGGGAGACTCGGCCAGAATCTGCGCCGCCGACGGGGTCGCTTGGGCCGCTGCTGCCAGTGCCGACGCGCACCCCAGTACCGCCAGCACTGCGAGGATCTTGCTCGTCTTGCTCATGGTCTCCCCTGGGGCACGTCCCGATTTCGCACGCGGATGCCCAGCGGAATTCTGCCAGATCGGCGGGCACGCAACCCGGCTTCCGCGTTACGCGGTTCGGCTCGAGGCTCCTGACAGCGCTCCCGCCGCGGTGCGTTGTTCGGCTACGAATTGCGCCGCCTGCGCAGTGCCTTCCGGCGGTGACCACGCCGCCAGGTCCGAGGCCGGCACGGGCACGTACGGACCCTCTTTGACCTCGAAGATGACGCTGCCCGGCTCCAACGCGGTGACCGTGTGCCAGGTTCCGGCTTCGAATTCGAACGCGGCGAGCCCTTCGGCGCCGCCGAGCAGATGGCGCGAGCGCACGGTGCCATGCTCATCGAAAGCCGTGAACAGAAAACGCCCCCGCAGGGGAATCAGCAGCTCCCAGGTCTGCGGGTGACGATGAGGCCGCACATAGGTGTCGGGCTCCATGGCAATCGCAAGGCGCTGGATGGAGGCTTCCAGCGAGGGGTGCAGATTGTGGTGGCTTCGATGGCGCGGGCTGGCGCGCGCTGCGTCAGAGAGCGTGTCCAGCAGTGCTGGCATTAGCATTTTCAATAGCTTAGCCTCAATTGACTCGGCGGCGTCGAACGTTTCAAGTATAGAGGATGCGCTGCTCGCCCTGACACTGGCCGGGTCGGAATGCCGGTCAGTGACCCCTCGCAGTGACGGATCGGTGCGTGGCCCGCCCCGTGCCGGAGCCGCCGTGCCCATGTCCGAACGGCCCTGTCGATGGAACCGCCGGTCGTTGGTCGATTCCGGAGGGCTGAATGTGTATCCGCGGTCGCAGGCGGATTCGCGATGCGCTCCGGGATCCGTGGTGTCCCCTGATGCGCAGGGCGCCGCGGCGATCATGTCATCAACGCTCCGGAGACCCGCAATGACCCCGACCATCACGGCCTTTGAGCACTCGCCCGATCGCGGCACGGGGCTGGCGCGCGATATGCGCGTTCGCTGAGCGCTCGAAGAGGTGGGGCAGCCCTACGAGGTCCGTCTGCTGTCGTTTCAGGCGATGAAGGAACCCGCCCATCTTGCCCGACATCCGTTCGGGCAGATTCCGACGTATGAAGAGGGCGCGATCGTGCTTCATCTCCCCGAGCGGTATCAGGGTCTGCGGCCACGCGATGCGTCTGCGCGGGCCCGCGCAATCACCTGGATGTTTGCCGCGCTCAATACGATCGAGCCCCCGGTCATGGAGCTCAGCCTTGCGCGCATTCGGGAGCGCAATGAGAGGTGGTACGAGCAGCGCCTGCCCGTGCTCGAGGAGCGCGTGCGAAAGCGTCTCGGTGAGCTCTGCAGGGCCCTGGTGTTGATGGGGATCGAAATCCGCCGCTTTCTGGTGATCGACGCGTTTTCGAGATTTCCGGGCATGGCACTTGCTCGTTCCGCGGATCTGCCTCTTGCATTCGCCACACAACTTCTTGATTCCACTGCCGCCGGGTCTGGCTGCGGTCGTGGGCCCACAGGGCCGACGTCACGGCCGGCTCCTGGCGCTCCTTCAGAACCCGCCTGTCACCCCCGGAATTACGCAGTTCCTCATCCCCGCCAACAGGTGATCGACCGCGTCCGCGTCGATGAGGCCAATCGGCTGCGCACCGATCCCCATGCACGGCGCTTGGTCAAAGGCAGCCGCTGGCTGCTGGTGCGCAATCGGGAGAATGTGACGCGCGAAGCCGATCAGGTGCGGCTCAGGGAGCGGCTCACCGCCCATCGCGCGCTGATGATCACTTACGTACTCAAGGACGATCTGAAGGTGCTGTGGAACTACCGTCACGAGGGCTATGCCCGGCGTTTCTGGAAGGGCTGGTATCGTCGCGCGATGCGCAGCCGCATCGAGCCGCTGAAGGCCTTCGCACGAAAATTACGCGCCTACCTGCCGGGGGCTGCTGGCGCACTGCCGCTCTCCTCTGCACGCCAGCGTGCTCGAGGACATCAACAACAAGATCAAGGTCATCAAGCGCATGGCCTACGGGTTCCGTGATGACCAGTACTTCTTCCTCAAAATCCGTGCGGCGTTCCCCGGAATTGGGTGTAGAACCAAAAGAAGAGGGGCATCGGATGCCCCGTCAGGTGCGTATTTTAGACCCGATCGAAGGTCAATAAGGAATTGGGGCCGAGAGCGCAGGCCTGATGAGCGCCCGGGCGTTCTCTGCGGGTCCTATCCATCTGAGGTGGCGTGTCATCTGTTCATTGAAGCGCGCGGTTGCGACTCACTACCGCGTGCAGAGCGCACTCGTGATGCGCCGATACCGAACTTCAGTGAATGGCCGCTTTGTGCGCGTCCGCCAGGCGACAGTGGAAGCCGTCGAATGTCCTAAAGAGATGGAGTCCGGTGTGTCAGCGCATCAGGTAGCGACTTGCGAGGAACCGTGGAGATCGAGGGCGGCGGGCTCTGGTCAATCGTCAGAACGGCTTACGGGGGAGCACCGTTACGACGCCAGCCGGGGCGACAACGTGGGGCGGTGGCGCAGGATCGGAGCATTCATGTCCTGAGTTGCAGCGTGCGCGGAGCCTACGACGACCAGCTGAAGTGTGAGCGTGAGAATGGATGGCGGGGCGTGATCTGAATGGGCCACACCCCCATTTGTATCGATAGTCGTTTGCGGTGATCGCCGAGAGGAGGTCGGTTCCGATTGCACGCGCCAGCGAGTGGGCTATGCCTCCGCTTACGTATCCTATGCCCGCCAAGCGCCGTTCCACGGCGACGCTCGGCGTGTGCGCGCCGCTTCGGCGAACGCCACCGGTCCTTCGGACGTCGACAGACGCCTTGATGCCGGAATATTCCGAAAGGCACGCGAACCCTTCATCGTCGGTGTAGAGTGGACCCCATTCAGGGTCCCTCAGCTCGTCCGGTCTCGCGCAGCGCCACCCCCGCCGGCTTTCCGCCAGTGAGGTCTGACCGCGCAAAAAGCGGCCGCAAACGAGCGTGAGACGTCTCCTGTGTCTGTGCGGACGGGGTATTCACCTCAGGTAAATCATATGTCTTCGAATCCTCGGAATCTCAGCTCGCATCTGTCACCCGCGGCTGATCATGGCGATGCGTCGGCGGGCTATCCCGCGCGGATTATTCGCGAACAGAACGAGGAGGCGGAGCGCGCGCAGCGCGAGCGGATCGAGCAGTCGTCCGAACTCAATAGTCCCGCGATGCGAATTCGCGCGTGGGAAAGACTGCATCGTCTGACACTGCCGCGTGGACCGGCGCACGCGGTGCTCGATGTCGTTGCGAAGGCCACGCGCCTGACGCTCGAGCAGGTCCGTGAGGAGCAGCAGCGGCGGTCGGAGTCGGCCCGGTCTCCGTAATTGATCGATTCCGTGGGCGATCGCGACGCCAACTCGGGTTCCTCAAAAAATCCGGCAGCGAGCGCAACTCGGAGCTGCCGCCTGACGGATGGCGGGTTGGCGCGATGGGCGCCGGTGAATTGATCCCTACGCCGCGAATCTCTCGGGCATCGTTTTGATCGAGTGTTGCATTCGGCGCGCGATCCCGTGTCCAGGTGATGAATGCAGGCGGACCGGCTTGCACAATGCAGCGATATGCCGCGAGCTTGCACGGACGCTTCCGGCTTCGACATATGAGGGGATGTCGCCTCCCCGGTGCTCTGTGTCGAAAAGAAGCGCTGTATGACTGCACTGTCGATCCTCTGCCCAGAAATGCGAGCGGGATCCGAGTAATTTCCCTCTTTCGGTTCATGGTGGTGGTCATGCCGAGCGCGGCGATCGCATCACGAAGGTCATCGCGGGCGTAGGGGTGGCCACGGTCGGAAGGAGAGCCGTCCCCGGAGCCAGCACCTCGGATTGGCAGGCGTTGCGCAGGGCGTTGACTACCCGTTCCGCGGCGATCCGATCGCAGAGGGGGCGAGACTTGGCGGATCTGCAGCGCGACGATCACCGCCAGACTGGCGGCGTGCGCGAGTTGCGACGCAGGTGAGGTCACTCTCCCGGGTTCATACGGATGTGCCGACACCAAGTTGGCATCATTCGCAGGGTTGCCGAGGGCTTGGAGTGTGCATTGAAAGCGGTGCGCTCGAGGTAAATCTATGACCGAGGCGGTTCGCAACAGCTTGAATGATCTCCGCGGCGTGTCTCGCATGGTTGTCGATGCGATCTCCGGCAGTACGCGGCTGGTGGAGGCGGTGCATACGCACATTGCGAGGAGACCGACGCGGCTTGCGGGCAGGATCGGCGGCGGCACGTTGCGCAGCGCTACCGCGATGGTCTACACGAGCATTCGCGGCATCACGCGTGCAGTCGGCGGAGGCATCGACCTGGCGCTGAACGCCGTCGCGCCCGCGCTGGGGCATGTCGAACCTTCCCCCGCGCGCGAAGCCATCATTGCGGCGCTGAACGGTGTGCTGGGCGATTATCTTGCTGAAACCGGTAATCCGCTCGCCGTGACGATGCACATGCGCCGCGACGGGAAAGCGCTGGAGCTTACGCGCGACGGCCTTGCGGCGGGCATTCGAACGCCGAGCGCCAAAGTGCTCATATTGGTGCACGGACTGTGCCGCAACGATCGCCTCTGGGAGCGCCACGGGCATAACCACGGTGCAGAACTCGCGCGCGATCTCTCCTACACCGTGGTTCATTTACAGTACAACACGGGCCTGCATATCTCGGCGAACGGACGGGCCTTCGCGCAGATGCTCGAGGCGTTGGTTTCCGCCTGGCCGGTTCCACTGAGTGAAGTGTCGATTCTTGCGCACAGCATGGGCGGGCTTGTGGCGCGTAGCGCCCACCATCACGCCTCGGAGGCGGGTCACGCCTGGCCCCGCAAGCTGCGCAAGCTCGTCTTTCTCGGCACACCGCATCACGGCGTTCCACTTGAGCGTGCCGGCCATTGGTTCGAGCTTCTCTTGGATAAGACGCCCTACACCGCGCCGTTGACGGCGCTGGGGAGGGTACGCAGTGCCGGTATCATGGATCTGCGTCACGGCTGCGTGCTCGAGGAGGACTGGAACGGGCGCGAGCGCTCTGCGAAGCGCAGCAACCCGTGCGGCTCCCTGCCGCTTCCGAGGGACGTGCAGTGTTACACCATCGCCGCAACGATCGGGATTGCGCCGTCACGTCACGGAGATCAGTGGATTGGCGACGGACTCGTTCCGATCGCAAGCGCTCTCGGGCATCACTCAGATTCTCGGCGCAGGCTGGCGTTTCCTCGATCGCACCAGTGGACAGCCAGGGGCACGAGCCATCTGGGCTTACTGAGCTCCGATCAGGTCTACGAGCGGATTTGCGGTTGGTTCGGCGAGTGACACACCGGACCGCAGGGGTGTGATGACCACGCTGCAGGGGCTAGGACGGTGGATCGCGCGGTTGCGGATGTCCACCGCTCGCCAAGCTGCGCTCGCCGAGAAGCCTAGGGTGGGTGGCGGGGCAGGATTCGCCAAGATCCGCAGGCGACGCCTACTGCTCTGGGCAACGGAAGCGATGTTCTGTCAGGGGTTCAGCTGCCAGCTGCTTTTGAGTACCACGAGCGCTTGAAGCTGAAGGGTAGTCGGATGGCGGAGTGGTCACCCTCAGCCACGTGCGGACGCTCAGGGGCGCCGAAGCGGGCCCAGACATTCAAGAGCCGATGATCGCCGCCGTGCGCAACCTGAAGGATTGTGGCGCCTGGGGTCTCATAAGTTATGGAAATAAAGGGCATTTCCGTGGTAATGCAATTGCATTACCATGCTTCTGTGTCTTTTGGAGAGTTGCCGTGACCGCCGCAGGTGCGACTCTTGTCGCTGAATCAACCGTCACCGATCGTTATCAGACGACGGTGCCCGACCCCATCCGCGGTGTACTGAAGCTCGGTAAGCGCGACAGACTGCGGTCCTCCGTCCAGCCCGATGGTGCGGTCATCCTCGAGCGAGTATCGCCGGAGGACGTGCAGGACCCTGTCCTCGGGGATTTTCGGGCCTTTCGGTCCCGGGACATGGAAGCAAATCCCGATCGGCTGAAAGCCTTTGATGGGAGCCTGCGCGAACGCATCCAGGCGCTCGTCGGGCACGTCGACGTCGATCTAGACAAGCCGCTGTCGCCGGACGATGAATGGCGCCGCAGATCCCTGCGGCGCCGCTCGTCATCAACGGCTGGTCGATCTTCGCGGGTCCGCTGTTTCTCGAGCGGATCGAGGCATTGATCCTCCAGGTCGAGGCCCCGAAGAAAAAGGATCCGCATAACTTTCCTAAAAAGGAATGCAACGCAACGACTTGCGGCGATCGCCAAACTCGCGTTCCAGAACATCCCGCGCGATCCGACCGCTGCCGAATTCCGACAGGGTGACACACTGGGTCCGAAATATAAGCACTGGTTTCGGGCTAAGTTTTTCATGCAGTATCGGTTGTACTTCAGGTTCCACGTCGAGAGCAAGATCATCGCGCTGGGCCGGGTGAGCGATGAAGACACCCGGCGTGCCTACGGCGCAACGGACGATGCGTATCGAGAGGCGCGCACATGGCCATCGAGGAAGGCGCTCATCGCAGCGCCCTGGTAGAAGCGCAGGAACAGATAGCGTGAGTACGACAGCACCATCACGAAGGCCATCAGGGGCCGCAACGCCTTACCCACGGC